>CP116226.1:1828921-2438562 GCA_038182865.1 Microbacterium enclense
TACCAGGGGAACCCGTAGGCGAGCCACAGCACGGGGAAGACCGCGAGGATCGTGACGGAGGGGAACGAGGGCAGCATCTCGGCGCGTACCAGGGCCACGGCGAGCAGGTCGAGGCCGGCGACGATCATCATCAAGGCGAGGGGGAGGCGCTCCCACGGCACGACGAGAGCAAGGACGGTGGCGACGACGCCGACGGCGAGGCCGGCGATGACGACTCCGACGGTGAGCGTCGACGGCGCGGCCAGCCCGACGATGCCGACGAGGATGACCAAGCTGAGCGTGAACGGCAGCTGAGCCCGGACGAAGACGCGGACGCGGCCGCGCGAACTGGCCTCCATCTCGAACAACGGCACCGCTGCTCCCCTACTCCCCGCGCCTGCGCGCCCTCTGACCGTACTTCACGCTGCTCGTGCCGGGACCGCCGGACACGACTCTCACAGCGGGGACGTCCAGGTCATCGACCGATCGGGGTCGCGCGTGATCGCGTGGTCGATCATTCGCCCGCCGTCTCGTCAGCGGTGGCGCCGATCCGCTCCCAGCTCTTGCCGGCACGGCGGTAGACCACGCGAACGTGCCGGCGGTCGCGGGCACCCTGCCAGAACTCCACGCGGTCGGCCACCAGACGCCAGAGCACCCACTGCCCGGGCTCGATGCCATCGCGCGCCGCGGGCGAGCGTGCCGCCAGATCGGCCGCGCTCTCTTCGGCGGAGGCTTCGACCACGCGCCCGCGCACCCGGACGGCGCGCATGATCGGAGGCCACCAGAAGTTCAGGGCGGCGGCCGGATGGGCCCCGAGCTGTGCCGCCTTGGCGGAGGTGCGCGGGCCGGCGAAGGACCATCCGTCGGGTCCGAGGTCTTTGAGGATGAGCGTGCGGGCATCCGGGATGCCGTCGCCGTCGACCGTCGCGAGGGTGGCGGCGTGAGCTTCCGCGACGCCCGCGTCGACGGCTCCGCGGATCCATCTCTCGAACAGCGCCTCCGGCTCGGCGGGGAGCGGCTCGGGGTCTCGTGCCGGTGCGGTGCCGGTGAGGGAGGGGATCGAGCGGAGCCACGCGGCGATCGTCATCCCCTCATCCTGCCGTCCGGTGAGCGTGAGCGAGACGACGGCTCACTCCTCGATCTGTCCCAGGGAGGGCGCGGAGACGAAGCGCGCGATCGTGTCGATCGCATGCTCCAGCTCGAGTACGACCAGCTCGTTGACCCCGGCGCGCGTGGCGGGCCCGGGAACGTACAGCGTGCGCTGGGGCACTGTGCTCCAGTACCGACCGAGGAAGAAGCCGTTCACGAACGCGTAGCCCTTGCCCCACGCCGAGGTGTCGAGGAACAGATCGCTGGGCGTCTCGAGCGGGAACGATCCCCGCAGGAGCGCCCGCCCGACCGCACCCGCACCGGTGCCCGAGGCCGCGTCGAGCGCGACGGGCGTGGCGCTCCAACCGGTCAGCGGAGCGCCGTCGAGGGTGACCGGACCGATCAGGCCCTTGGCCTCGCCCAGGCGATCGGCGTAGTTCACGCGGCCCTGGTCTTCGACCAGCACGGTGAGTCGGGCGCCCGGCGGGACGATGAGGGCACGCTCGTTCGACGAGCGCGACAGGCGGCCGATCCGGACGCCGTCGACGTGCACCCAGGCCAGGTCGCGTACCTCCGCGAAGACGAGGGCGGCCGGTCGCTCGGTCGCGGGGAGATCGACGTCGTAGCGCACGAGCGGCCCGAGGTGGCGGAGATGCTCGAACGTCGCCGGGACGTCGGTCTGCACGCGGGGTCCGGGAGCCGGCATCCATTCGCCCTCTCCCGAGAGGGGCACGTCGAACTCCGGTGCGGGCGGACGCGCGTCCGGCACGTCGTCGGGAACCGGCGCGTACTTGGCGATGACCTCGCGGAAGGCGTGGAACTTCGCCGTCGGGTGGCCCGACTCGTCGATGGGGGCGTCGTAGTCGTAGGAGGTCACGATCGGGTCGTACCGGCCCTTGTCGTTCGCGCCGTTGGTGGTGCCGAAGTTCGTGCCGCCGTGCGCCATGTAGATGTTGACCGAGGCGCCCGCGGCGAGCAGCACGTCGAGATCGTGGGCGGATGCCGCCGGGTCGGTCGTGTGGTGGATGCTGCCCCACCAGTCGAACCACCCGTCCCAGAACTCGCTGCACATGAGGGGGCCGGTGCTCTGGTGCGCGCGCAGCGTCGCGAGGCGCTCCTCCGATCGCGAGCCGAACGACCCCGTCAGGTGCAGCTCGGGAAGGCTCCCCGCCTCGAGCATCCCCGGGAGGGGCTGGTCGACCGTGGTCAGCGGCACGGTGATGCCCGCATCCTTCGTCACGCGGACGAGCTCTCGCAGGTACTCCTTGTCGGAGCCGTAGGCGCCGTATTCGTTCTCGATCTGCACGAGCACGACGTTGCCGCCCCGGTCGATCTGACGCGGCGCGACGATCTCGTAGACACGACGCAGGTACTCCGACACCGCCTCGACGAACTGCGGCTCGGAACGACGGATGCCGATCCCCGGCGTCGAGGTGAGCCACACCGGCAGGCCGCCGTTGTGCCACTCGGCGCAGATGTACGGGCCGGGGCGGACGATCGCGTGCAGGCCCTCCGCGGCGATGAGGTCGAGGAAGCGTCCGAGGTCGTTCCACCCCGTGGCATCCCACTCGCCCTTGACGGGCTCGTGCGCGTTCCACGCGACGTAGGTCTCGATGGTGTTGAGGCCCATCGCCTTCGCGGTGCGGATGCGGTCGGCCCAGTGCTCGGGGTGGATGCGGAAGTAGTGCAGCGTGCCGGAGATGACCTGGTGCGGTCGCCCGTCGAGGAGGAAGTCGGTTTCGCCGATGGTGAAGGTCGTCACGGTGTCTTTCGGGGGTCAGGCGAGCCGCCGCGCGCGGATGCGCGCCCAGGCGAGTGCGGGCAGGGTGAAGCGCAGGATGCCGTCGTCGCCCACCCGCACGTCGAGCCCGCGGGGGGCGACGGGCTCGGCGTCGGCGGAGTTGGTGCTGTGGCGGTCGCCGCCCTCCGGGACGGTCACGACGACGGCCTCGACCTCGTGGACGGCACCGAGGTCGAGCTCGACCTCGGTGGGGGCGTCCAGCTCGCGGTGGGCGAGGAACACCGACACGGCATCGCCGTCGAGGGTGGCGACGGTGTCGATCGCGTCGACCGGGCCGTGTCGAGGGGTGTCGATGGTGGTGCCGTCGATGCGGGGGAGGACGATGCGACCGGATGCCGCCTCCGCGGTGAGCGCGAAGGGGTGGAACGTGCTCTGTCTCCAGGCCGCGCCGCCGTCGGGCTCGGTGCGGATGGGGGCGATGACGTTCACGAGCTGCGCGAGGTTCGCCATCGACACGCGGTCGGAACGGCGAAGGAGGGTGATCAGGAGCGAGCCGACGACCACGGCATCCGTGACCGTGTAGTCGTCCTCGATGAGGCGCGGGGCGATCGGCCAGTCGCCCGTGAAGACGCGGGGCTTGTCGACCTCGTTCCAGCGCGTCTGGTTCCACACGTTCCACTCGTCGACGCTGATGCCGACCGGGCGGCCGTCGGGGCTCGTGGCCCCGACCTCATCGATGATGTCGGCGACCTCGCCGATGTAGCGGTCGAGGGCGACGCCACTGGCGAGGAAGCTCGCGGGGTCATCGGGGTCTTCCTCGTAGTAGGCGTGGACCGAGATGTGATCGATCAGGCCGGCGGTGTGGGAGAGCACCGTGCGCTCCCAGGCGCCGAAGGTGGGCATCTCATGGTTGGAGCTGCCGGCGGCCACGAGCTCGATCGTCGGATCGATGAACCGCATCATGCGGGCGGTCTCGGCGGCGAGACGCCCGTACTCGTCGGCGGTCTTGTGCCCGATCTGCCAGGGACCGTCCATCTCGTTGCCGAGGCACCAGAGGCGGATGTCGAACGGCTCGTCGCGGCCGTTGTCGCGACGGCGGTCGCTGAGCGCGGTCCCCGAGGGGTGGTTGGCGTACTCGAGCAGGTCGGCGGCCTCGGCGACGCCCCGGGTTCCGAGGTTCACCGCTTCCATGACCTCCAGGCCCGCGGCATCCGCCCACTGCGCGAACTCGTGCAGACCGACCTGGTTCGTCTCGGTGCTGTGCCACGCGGCATCCAGGCGCACCGGCCGCTCGCCCCGCGGGCCCACCCCGTCTTCCCAGCGGTAGCCGGAGACGAAGTTCCCGCCGGGGTAGCGCACGACGGTGGCGCCCAGCTCGCGGACGAGGTCGAGGACATCGGAGCGGAACCCCGCGGCATCCGCCGTCGGGTGCGTCGGCGCGTGGATGCCGTCGTACACGCAGCGGCCCATGTGCTCGACGAACGTGCCGAAGAGGCGGCGGGGGACGGGGGCGCCGAGGGCTTCACCCTCGACGACGATCCGGGTGGGGGAGGTCATGCATCTCTCCTGCGGGGAAGGGAAGGGGGCGGACCGCTCGCGAACGATGCGACCCGCCCCCCGGTGGTCGTGCTTACTTGTTGACCGAGAAGCCCTGGTCGTTGCCGTACTGCACGAGCTGGTCCTGCCAGGCGCTGAGGCCGGCGTTCAGGTCGCCCTTCGTGGAGTAGGCCTGGCCGACGGTGTCGTTGAAGATGCTGTTCGCGTACACCTGGAAGGGCAGGTAGCTCCATCCCTCGCGCACCTCGCTGGAGGCCTGCGTGAGCACCTCGTTGATCTTCTGTCCGCCGAAGTAGTCCGACGCCTTGTCGACGAACGCGGGGTCGCTCAGCTGAGCGGTCGTCGACGGGAAGCCGCCCGACTCGGCGAAGATCTTCAGGCTCTCCTCGTCGTTGTTGAGCCACTTGAGGAAGCCTGCGGCCAGGGCCGGGTTCTTGCTCTGCTTCGTGACCGCCTGGCCACCGCCACCGTTCTCCGACGTGACGGCCGTGCCGTCGTAGGTCGGGATGGGGGCCACGGCCCACTTGCCCGCGCCGTCGGGGACCGAGGACTCGAGCACGCCCGGCATCCACGCGCCGATCACGAGCGAAGCGATCGAGCCGTCACCGAGGCCCTTGAACCATTCGTCGCTCCAGCTCGGGGTGTCGGAGATGAGCCCACCCTCGATGAGGCGGTTCCAGTTGTCGGCGAACTTCTTCGACCCCGCATCCTGCAGGTCGATGGTCACATCGGTGCCCGAGGTGGTGAAGGGCGTGCCGCCGGCCTGCCAGATCATGCTGGTGGTGAAGCCGGCGTCGCCGGTGTCGGCGGTGATGTACTTCGTCGAGTCGGCCGCGTGCAGCTTCTCCGCCGCCGCGAGGTACTCGTCCCAGGTGGTCGGCACGGTGATGCCGTACTGGTCGAAGACCGCCTTGTTGTAGAAGAGGGCCATGGGGCCCGAGTCCTGGGGGAGGCCGTAGACCTTGCCGTCGAAGTCGACCGAGCCCCAGGTGCCGGGGCTGTAGTCGTCCTTGAGGTCGGCGAAGCCGTAGGAGGAGAGGTCGAGCAGCGAGTCCGAGAGGGCGAACTGCGGGAAGGCGTAGTACTCGATCTGCACGACGTCGGGCGCGCCCGAACCGGCCTTGATGGCGTTCTGGAGCTTGGCGTACTCGTCCTTGTTGGTGCCCGCGTTGACGTAGTTCACCTTGACGTTGGGGTACTTCTTCTGGAACGCGTCCACCTGGGCCTGAGCGGAGGGCGTCCACGACCAGTACGTGATCTCGCCGCCGGCTTCGAGGGCCTTCTCGATGTCGTCGGCGCTGCCGCCGGCACCGCCGCCATTGGCGTTGCCTCCGGAGCAGGCGGTGAGCGCGCCCGCCGCGAGTGCGGTCGCGGCCAGGGCGAAGACGGTCCGCCGAACGACGGTGCCCTTGCGGATGAATGTCATGGGGTTTCCTTCACTTCGTTGTTGTGGAGTGTTGTTGTGGAGTCCGGCGCAGGACGCTCCGGTGCGGGGTGGGGGGAGAGCTATTGCTTGACGCTGCCGGCGCTGAGCCCCGACTGCCAGAAGCGCTGCAGCACGAGGAACGCCGCCACGATCGGGACGATCGACAGCACCGAGCCCGTGATGACGAGGTTGTAGATGGGCTGCGCCGCGACGCCGGTGGCCTGCGCGTTCCACTGGTTGAGGCCGACCGTCAGCGGGTACCACTGCGGGTCGCTCAGCATGATCAGCGGCAGGAAGTAGTTGTTCCAGGTCGCCACGACCGCGAACAGCAGCACCGTGACGATCCCGGGGGTCAGCAACCGGATCGAGATGGTGAAGAACGTGCGGAACTCGCCCGCACCGTCCATCCGGGCAGCCTCCAGCAGCTCGGTGGGGATGGCATCCGTGGCGTACACCCAGATCAGGTACAGCCCGAACGGGCTGATGAGGGAGGGGATGATGATCGCCCACGGGGTGTTCGTCAGGCCCAGCTGGCTGAAGAGCAGGAACGTCGGCACGGCGAGGGCTGTTCCGGGCACCGCGATCGCGCCGAGCACGACGGCGAAGACCGCCTTGCGTCCGCGGAAGTTGTACTTGGCCAGACCGTAGCCCGCGAGGGTGGCGAGCAGCGTCGCGCCACCCGCGCCCACCACGACGTAGAGCAGGGTGTTGCCGAGCCACCGGACGAAGATGCCGTCACGGTAGGTCAGCGTCTCGGCGATGTTGTCGAACAGCGCGAAGCTGTTGCCGGGGCCGAGGCCGAAGGTCGTGAACAGGTCGGGCTGGGTCTTCGTCGCGTTGATCAGGAGCCAGAACAGCGGCACCAGCGTGTACAGCAGGTACAGCCCCATCACGATGCTGAGCACGAGCGACTTCTTGCTGCTCGTGGGGGAACGGCGCGCGAAGCGGGCGCCGCGGTGCGGGGTCGTGACGGCCACGGTGTCGGTGCGGGGTGCGGTCGCGGTGGTCATCGCGCCTCCTGACGAGAGCCGCGCAGCTGCACGACGTAGGCGATGACGGCGGTGATGACGCCCATGATGATCGCGATGGTGGCCGCGTAGTTGTACTGCTGGCCGGCGAACGAGAGGTTGTAGGCGTACATGTTCGGCGTGAAGAACGTCGAGATCACATTGGGCGCCAGCGGCTTGAGGATGTTGGGCTCGTTGAAGAGCTGGAAGCTGCCGATGATCGAGAAGATCGTGGCGATCACCACGGCACCGCGGACGGCGGGGATCTTGATCGACAAGATCGTGCGCCACGCGCCGGCTCCGTCGATGGAGGCCGCCTCGTACAGCTCGCCCGGGATCGTCTTCAGCGACGAGTAGAAGATGAGCATGTTGTAGCCCACGAACTGCCAGGTCACGATGTTGCCGATCGACAGCAGCATCCACTCGGGGAGGAAGGGCTGCACGACCTGTCCGCCCAGGAGGTCGTTGAGGTTGCGCGTCAGACCGAACTGGTCGCCGTAGATGTAGCCCCACATCAGCACGGCCACGACGGCGGGGACCGCGTAGGGCAGGAAGATCACGATGCGGTAGAAGCCGGCGGCGTGCAGGCGCGCGCTGTCGATCGCGAGGGCGGCAGCCAGGGCCAGGATCAGCATGATCGGCACCTGCACGACGAGGAAGATCGCGACGCGCCCGAAGCCGTCCCAGAACTTCTCGTCGCCGAAAGCGGCGGCGTAGTTGGCGAAACCGACGAAGGCGTTGCCGCCGATGAGCTGGTCGCGGAACAGGCTCAGGTAGAGCGAGTACGCCAGCGGTGCCAGGAAGACCAGCGCGAAGACGAGCGCGAACGGGGCGACGAACAGCCAGCCGCGGTCGTCGATTCGGGCGCGCCGTTTCCGGCGCGGCGGGCGCAGGGCGGGCGGGGGAGCCGCGGTGGTCGTCATTGTCCGTTGCCTCTTCGTTGGTGCGCATCCGGTCCGGGTGGCCGAGATGTTGACGTAAACATAACTGCGCCACGCTAGTGTGTCAACGTCAACATCTCAGGGGGTAGGCATGAGCGAGGCGACGACGACGTCGGCGGCGATCTCGACGCGCGGTCGACGACGCGAGGTGTCGATGGCCGACGTCGCGGCCGCGGCCGGTGTCTCGGGGCAGACGGTCTCGCGCGTGGCCAATGGGCGGTCCAACGTCGACCCCGACACGCGACAGCGGGTCATGGATGCCATGGCCACGCTCGGCTATCGCCCCAACAGCGCCGCTCGCGCCTTGCGCTCAGGACGCTTCCGGAGCATCGGCGTGATCATGTTCTCGCTGAGCTCCTACGGCAACACGCGCACGCTCGATGCGCTGGCCTCGATCGCCGCGGCATCCGGGTACTCCATCACCCTCATCACCGTGCAGTCGGCGTCGCAGTCCGACGTCTCGGGAGCCTTCGTGCGTCTGCACGAGCACGCGGTCGACGGGATCGTGATCCTCATCGAGACGCACCGACTCGGGGAGAACGAGCTGTCGCTTCCCACGGGGCTGCCGGTCGTGGTCGTCGACTCCAGCGCCGACTATCCCTACGCGGTCGTCGACAACGATCAGGCCCAGGGGGCGCGCCTGGCGACCGAGCACCTGCTCGACCTCGGGCACGAGACCGTCTGGCACGTCTCGGGTCCGCGCGAGTCGTTCGCCGCCGAGCGACGGAGCGCTGCGTGGCGGGCCGCCCTCGAGGACCGCGGATGCCGTGTGCCCGAGGTGCAGATCGGGGACTGGACGGCGGAGTCGGGGCACGCCATCGGGGCGGCGCTCGCCCATGACCCGGCCGTCACCGCGGTCTTCGCCGCCAACGACCAGATGGCGCTCGGTGTGATCCGCGCGCTGCACGAGGCCGGTCGTGCCGTTCCGGGCGACGTCAGCGTCGTCGGCTTCGACGACATGCCCGAGGCCGCGAACTTCTGGCCGCCGCTGACCACCGTGCGCCAGCGCTTCGAACGCGTCGGCGAGGAGGCGATGAGCGCCCTCATCGCCGACATCGAGGGCACCGGCGGCGAGCACGCTCGCACGCTCGTACCGACGTCCCTCGTGGTGCGCGAGAGCTCCGGGCCGCGGGGCTGAGGCGCTCGGGAGTCCCGCGCCGAGGCTGCGGTCGTGGGCGCGCGCCGCGGCGCGGGTGCGCGTGACGAACGGAGGATCGGAGGCTGGTGGAGGACCCGTGGGCCGTGTTCGTCCTCCCTGTGTCCCTGACCCTCCGCCCGTCACGCGGCGCCGGCGTGGTGCTCGGTCCGCGCATCGAGCGGCGCCGCGTGGTGAGGGGAGGAATTCTGGCGACGGGAGGACGGATGCCGCGGCGCGCGTCCTCCCGTCCCGGAATCTCCTCCGCTCGCGGGCGCGACGACCTGGCATCCACGGGGCAGGACACCGCGGGTGTGACCGCCTCCGTCGCCGCGGCTCTGCTGCTGCTCGCGCTCGGCGCGGGTGCACTGGTGCTGCGACGCCGTCGATCGCGGGCGTGAGATCGGGTGCGTCCCGCCACCTGCGGGCCGCGCCCCCGCGTCTCAGCGCGGCGCCGGTTCGGGGCGGTGCACCCCGCGTGGGCGGTAGCCCAGCGCGTCGGAGCACTCGAGCAGGTCCGCGAGATACCAGATGATCGCGAGCCACATCTCGGTGCCCTGCAGCCCCGGATCGTCGCCGTCGAGACGGAAGGCCATGCCCGCCCCCTCGTGCCATCCGCTCAGGGCGTGACGCAGCAGCTCGCCCGCCAGGGCGCGGACCTCGCCGGTGCGGTACCCGGTGGAGCGGGTCAGCCAGAGCGGGTGCGCGATGTCGAGGACGGTGCACGCGTCGCGGCGGTCGGGCCGTATCCACCGGTCGTCGCGCGCGTGTCGGAGCACGGTGTCGATCACGGCGTGCGGGTGGGCGACGTCGAGACCGAACTGCGCCACCGTGCCCCGCGCGGCCCGGTAGAACCCGTTCACCAGGAGGTGCAGGTCGCCGGTGCCGTCGGGCTCGCCCCACATCCCCGTGCGCGGATCGGCGCGCAACGCGAGCCAGCCGAACAGGGCCTCGGCGAACCCCGGGGGGATGGCATCCGCCCGCCGTGCGCTCCACAGCAGAGCCGTGCCGATCGCATCGACGTGGTGCCCCGCTCGCCATGGGTCGGTCGTCCAGGGCAAGGCGTCGAGGCGGGCGACGAGGCCCGCGGGGTCGGTGCCGACGACATCGGCGAGGCGATGCGCGAAACCTCCGCCCAGCAGGTCGAGGGCGTATCCGGCGCTCAGCACGCCGTACGCGGCGTCGGGATCGTCCCACAGCGAGGCCGCGTCCGTGACGAGTCCGGTGGTCGGGCGCTGCTGCGCCGCGAGCAGCGCGATCCACTCCGCCCGCGTCGCGCCGGGCGGGGGCGCGCCGTGCAGCAGGTCTGCGAGCTCGACGGCATCACCGAGCGGCCGCAGCGACGGCTCGGCCCCGGGGCGATCGCGGAATCCGCCGTCGACGGCCGCGCGGGAGAAGACGGATGCCAGGTCGTCGCGGGCGCGGTCGGCGAAACGCCCGAGCTCGTCGCGGCGGGGGTCGGAGGCGACCGGCGGAGCGACGCGCCAGCGCAGGACGCGTGCGGGATTCCCGCCCACGATCGCGCCGCGCGGGACGTCCTTGGTCACGACCGCGCCGGCCGCGAGCACCGCGTGATCGCCCACCGTGACCCCGTCGAGCACGACGACGTGCGAACCGATCCACACGTCCGAGCCGATGTGCACGCCCCGCGACGTGAGAGGCTGGCGGAACACCTCGATTCCCGGTTCGAACGAGTGGTTGAAGCCGATGATCGAGGTGTGCGCACCCACGCGCACCGCATCGCCGAGCCGCACGTCGCCGCGGACGACCGCGTACGGATTGATCGAGCAGTCCGCACCGATGCGGACCGTCCCCGTGAGGTAGGCGCCGAGCGCGATGTACGAGCGGTCCCCGAGCTCGAGGTGGTCGGGGTCGACACCGGCGTGCTCCGAGAGGAAGACGTCGTCGCCGAGCGTCCACGCGGGGTGCGCCTCGCGGAGCGCGGCGAGGTGCGCGCGCTGCCGCTCCCGGTCCGCGGGGGAGGCCTCGGCGACGAACGTCCACGGCGAGAAGTCGTGCGACGACGGCGCGGTCATGACCGCGGGGCCGCCGTCGAGGCGCGCACGTTCAGGCGCGGGCTCAGCTGCACGCGGTGGACGGGGCGGTCGGGCTCGGCGATACGTCGCGCGAGCAGTTCCACCGCCGCTTCGCCGACGCTCGCCCGCGGGGGGCTCACGGCCGTGAGCGCCGGCGTGAAGAGCTGGGCGACCTCGTCGTCGTACGCGATGATCGACAGGTCGTCGGGCACCGAGATGCCCCGCGTGAGCGCGAGGTCGACGAAGGCCATGGCCTCGGGATCGGAGTGCACCAGCAGAGCCGTCACGCCGGTCGCGAGCGCCGAGTCGAGGGTGGCGTTGACGACATCGGAGAAGTCGGGGCTCGCCCGGTCGGGCAGGGTCTGCTCGAAATGGTCGGCGGGGGTGAGGGCGAGCTCTTCGCACGCCGTCTGCCATCCGGCGGCGATCTTGCGCGAGGTCGGCGAGTGCCGCGAGAGGATCAGGCCCACCTTGCGATGGCCGAGGGTCGCCAGGTGACGGGCGGCGAGCAGGGCACCGAGGGCGTGGTCGGTGGTGACCGACTCCCTCGGGATGCCTCCCACCCCGGGCACGGCGTCACGTTCGACCAGAACGCTCGGTACGGGGCAGTCGGCCAGCCACGCCATCACGTCGCTCGCGTGGGCGGTGTCGGTGTTGGGCGCGACGATCAGTCCGCGCACATCCCCGTTCGCGACGAGGCGTTCGAGTACGGGCCGCTCGTCCTGCAGTTCGTACGAGGCGCCGCGCAGCAGCATCTTGTAGCCGAGCCGCCTCCCGGCGGTCTCCATGCCGCGCACCACGCCCGGCCAGTAGTAGGCGAGCGAGGGCACGAGCACGGCGATCGACCCGGCCGAGGTGTCATCGGAGCGAGGTTCCGAGCGGGCGGGGGCGTTCTCTCCGGCGACGGCACCGCCGTGGACGCGGCGCAGAACCCCTTCTTTCTCGAGCTGGGCGAGATCGCGACGCAGGGTCACGGTGGCGACGCCCAGGTCTTCGGTCAGTTGCGAGATGCGCACGGCACCGTCGCTGTGCAGCACGCCCAGGATGTGGGCGCGTCGCTCCGCGGCCAGCGGCTGATGCGGGGTGGTGTCGGTCATTGCAGGTCCTCGATCGGTGTGTCCAGTTCTACCGTGAGCCGGAGCTGAGTGCGGGATGCCAGGGGCAGGGCGAGGCGCGTCAGCCGCGGCCCCCACACGTCGGTGAGCATCGGATCGTCCAGGTCGCGCACCTCCAGGCTCGCGTCGACGTCGGCCGGCCAGCGCAGACGTGTCGGCCGGGCGCCCTCGAGCGGGACGATGCGGGCGCCGCCGGGCTCGAGGCGTACCTCACCGGCCACGAGCAGGTGGAGCCGGGTGTCATGGTCGGTGGGGTGGTCGTCGGCGAAACGCCAGACGTCGTCGATCTCGACGCGCCGGGCCGCGCGGTCGAGCGTCGCGCGGCGCCGCCAGGTCGACAGCCCGGCGTCAGGGTAGGCATCGGCGAGGTCGACGGTGAAGGTCGCGACATCGTCGCCGAGGGTGACCGCGGCGTCGCGGGCCGCGGCATCCCTCCCCGCCGGTTGGGCGGTCCCGCGCACGAGGGGAACGTTGTGCCAGGTGCTCTGCATGGTCCAGATGTCGTACCGGTCGGGCCCGAACGTCGCCGCGGTGTACGTGGGGCGCCCGGCGTCCACGATGACCGGTACGCCGTCGACGGCGACGAGGAACGAGCCCACGTCGTTGTGGTTGTGGTGCTCGCCGTTGTGGCCGCCCTTCGCGACGAGCGTCAGCCCGTCGCTCGCCCCGGCTTGTTCGCGAGCGAGGAAGACCTCGGTCGAGGTGAGCCACACCTCGCGTGGCAGGGGCGGTGTCGCCGGCGACGCCGTCACCCATGCGTCGTCGGTGAGGGCCCGCAGCAGTCGTCCGAGCCCCTCCCTCTCGGTGGCCACGGGGGTGCCCGCCCGGCGGTGCGCGGCCGCGAACGCGGCAGCCTCGGTGTCGCCGTGACGGCGGGCCGCCCGGTGCAGGGCGTGCCAGGGTTGATCCGCCGGGGGCCGCGCTTGGCCGTCGGCGTGGTTGACGAACCAGTCGCCGCCGAGGTGCGATCGGTGGGGGAACGCGACCGTCTCGCGCAAAGCGGTGACCGTGGTGGTGTCGCCGCCGCCGACGGTCGCGTGCGCGAGAACGTCGAGGACCTCGAGCGCGCGTGCCGCACCGTTCCACCAGTACGCGTAGCCCTCGTCGATGGCGCCGTCGGCGGGGAGGACGGCGACGTAGCGGTCGAGCCCCTCGAGCGCGAGGGCGACGACGCGGTCGCGCTCGGCGGTCTCGTCCTGGCCGTCGAGGAGGCGCAGGGCGGCGACGATGACGTTGCCGTGGATCCACGGGTTCCAGTTGTGCACGTCGCCGTCGAGACCGATCCAGTGCCAGTCGCGCCGACGCTGGAACGGCTCGAACACACGGACCCGGGCTTCGTGGCGGATGCGGTCTCGGACGCCGGGCGCCCGGGCGTCCAGGACCGAGCCGAGCAGGTGGTCGACCCACGCGAGCTGAGCGACCGCTTCACCCGCGCCGAGGTCGACGTACGGGTCGGTCACGGTCGCGAGCACCGCTCCGTGGACCCGGCGGGTGTCGTCGTGCGCCGGCCAGCACCACGAGCTCTGCTCGCACAGCAGGATCACACCGTCGACGACGTCATCGACCCACGCGTCGTCGAGCGTGACGGCGGCGGCGATCGATGCGCGGCTCAACCGACGCTGACGTGCGAACGCGGCGTCCTCCCACGCGGTGCGGTCGCCGTCGCGGTGCACACGCGCCGCGTCGCTGGCCCGGGGGTGCGGCCAGGACGTCTGTCGCTCAGCCTCGGCGCGCGCCAGGATCTCGGCGATTCCGACACGATCGGCTGACCCTTCGTGGCCGTCCCAGACGGTGCGGTCGGTGGCCGGGGCAACGGGCAGCGCCTCGTCGGGCGCGCGCAGCGAGATGCCCGCGAAGTGGGGCGCGAGCGGCCCGGTGAAGGGGGTGGTGGGGAACGGCATCGGTCTCCTTACGGCGGTGCTCTCTCGCCTAAAACGATCATAAACGATCATTAAGAATCAGAAAAGATGTTGTGATGTTGTTTTTTGATTGATACGCTCGCCAACGTTCACCGGTCCCCGCCGGTGCACCGACGGTCTTCGAAGGAGAATCCGTGGCGACTTCCGCCCTTCCCCGCCTCGCCGGCGGACAGCGTAGCGACTGGCTCGCCGTGGCCGATGTGCTGCTCGACGCCGCGCGGCGGCACGCGACCCCGGGCCGCGGACGCATCGTGTTCCCCGGCGCCGAGGGCGGTTACGGAGCCGCGGTCGACGGCCTCGAGGGTTTCGCGCGGGTGTTCCTGCTCGCGGCGTTCCGCATCGCCGGAGCGCGAGGAGAGGGTGTCGACGACCTGATCGCGTTCTTCTCCGACGGCGTGCGGACCGGCGTCGACCCGGATGCCGCCGACCGCTGGGTGCGTATGGACGAGCACGCGCAGGCCAAGGTCGAAGCCGCCTCCCTCGCCCTCGCGCTCGACCTCACGCGCGACTGGATCTGGGATGCGCTCGACGCCCCGACACGTCAGCGGGTCATCGCGTACCTCGCCCCGGTCGTCGGCGACGGCACCTACCCGCAGACCAACTGGGTCTGGTTCCGCATCGTCGTCGAGACGTTCCTCCGCTCGGTGGGAGGCCCCTGGTCGGCCGCCGACATCGCCGCCGACCTCGCGCGGCACGACTCCTTCGTCCGCGCCGACGGATGGTTGTCCGACGGTACGGAGCGGGCCTTCGACCACTACGTGGGATGGGCGCTGCACGTGTACCCGGTGCTGTGGCCCCGCATGACCGGCGCCGCCGACCTCGTCGGCGACCGTACGACGGACGACGTCGCGCGCTTGGACCGGTTCCTCCTCGACGCCGTCCACCTCGTCGGCGCCGACGGTTCGCCGCTGCTCCAGGGCCGCAGCCTCATCTACCGCTTCGCCGCGGCCGCACCGTTCTGGGCGGGTGTCCTCGCCGAGGTCCCCTCCACCGGGGTGGGGCGTCTGCGTCACGCCGCCGGTGCCGTCGTCGACCACTTCGTCTCGCGCGGCGCGCCCGACGCCGACGGCATCCTCACTCTCGGGTGGCACGGTGCGTGGCGCGAGCTCGCCCAGTCGTACTCCGGTCCCGGCTCGCCCTACTGGGCGGTCAAGGGGCTGATGGGCATCGTCCTCCCCGCCGATCACCCCGTGTGGAGCGCTGTCGACGAACCGCTGCCGATCGCCGAGGGCGACGACCTCCGCACCGTCGCCGCGGCCGGATGGATCGTCTCGGGGACACGCGCCGACGGCATCGTCCGCGTCGTCAACCACGGGACCGACAAGGCCCGCCCCGGCGACCGCACGGCCGATTCGCCGCTGTACGCCCGCCTCGGCTACTCCACGGCCACCTTTCCGCTGCTCGACGACCTCGCCTGGGCAGATCCGCTGGAGCAGTCCGTCTCGCTCGTCGACGCGACCGGCCGTGCGTCGCACCGGACCGCTCTCCGGCCGCTCGGCGCGCACGTGCTCGACGGCGTGGGGGTGGCGGCCTCGACGTCGGACGTGCACACGGTCGACGTCGTCCCCACGACGCACCGTCACGGCGCAGGACTCGCCGGTGCCGTGCGTCCTCTCGGCCGCGTGACGGTGCGTTCGCTCGTGCGGCGTGCGTGGGAGGTGCGCATCGCCTCGATCGACGCCCTCGCCCCCGGCCTCGACGTCGACGGCCTGCGCGTCCGCCTGGGCGGCTGGCCGCTCGCGGGGGAGACCCCGCAGCACGCCACCGACACCGGCACCGCCGAGGTTCGGGTGGAGGGCCGGGTCTCCGGCATCCGGGCTCTCACCCCCGATGCCACCTCGCGCGTCGTGGTCCGCCGCAACGCCAGTCCTCTCGGCGCTGTCGCCGCCGTCCCGGTCCTCACCTGGGACGCGGAGGTGGGGATGCCGTTCGCCGCCCTCGTGACCCTCGCCGGTGACGAGGCCCCCGGCGACGCTCCGGTCTCCCTCGAGATCGAGGGCGACGAGCCCGCCGCGGTCGTGACCTGGCCCGACGGTCACCGCACGCGCACCCCTCTCACAGACTCCGGAGCCTCCCGATGGGCGCACCGGCATTCACGGGCCCGCACCGGCGCCCCGTACGCAATCGCAAAGGAGCAGCACGCATGAAGCGCAAGATCGTCGTCGCGACTGGGGTGGGCATCGTCGCCGCCCTGTCGTTGACCGCCTGCAGCGGCGGATCGTCCGAGGCCCCCGCCCAGAGCGGTCCGGTCACACTGTCGATGTCGGGGTGGAGCCTCAGCACCACGCCGGAGTTCCAGGCCCTCGCCGACACCTTCCACGAAGAGAACCCCGACATCACGATCGAGGTCAAGGAGTACGACTCCACCAATTACGACACCCTCATGACGGCCGACTTGGCCGCGGGCACCGGTCCCGACATCGTCACGCAGAAGAACCTCAAGACCTTCATCACGTACCAGGCCGGTGGTCAGCTCGCCGACGTCTCCGACGTGACCCTGCCCGACGGCATCGGCGGCGCCGGGGCCTACGAGGTCGACGGCGCCACCTGGGCCGTGCCCTACCGCCAGGACTCGTGGGTGCTCTTCTACAACAAAGACCTCTTCACGCAGGCCGGCGTCGCCGAGCCCGACGGGTCGTGGACCTGGGACGACTACGAGAAGGCGGCCGAGCAGCTGACCACGAAGCTCGGTGCCGCCGGTTCCGCCGCTCTCGGCACCTACCAGCACAGCTGGCAGTCGACCGTCCAGGGCTTCGCCAACGCGCAGAGCCCCGACGCCGACATCCTCGACGGGAACTTCGGCTACCTGAAGCCGTACTACGAGCGTTCGCTCGCGCTGCAGGACGCGGGCGCCCAGGTCGAGTACAACACCGTCACCGCGAACAAGCTCACCTACCAGGCCGAGTTCGGCAAGCAGCAGGCGGCCATGATGCCCATGGGCACCTGGTACGTCGCGACGCTCATCGCGCAGCAGGCCAAGGGAGAGGCCGACGCGTTCTCGTGGGGCTTCGCCCCCATCCCGCAGTACGACTCCTCGACGACCGGCACCTCGAAGACCCCGGTGACCTTCGGCGACCCGACGGGCTTCGCGATCAACAAGGCGGCGGATGCCACCAAGCTCGCCGCCGCGAAGAAGTTCCTCGCCTTCGCCGCCGGGGAAGACGGCGCGCAGGTGCTCGCGGGTCTGGGCATCACGCCGGCCCTGACCAGCGACACCGTCGCCCAGACGTACTTCGCGGTCAAGGGCGCCCCCACCGACGAGCTGTCGTCGTTCGCGTGGTCGTCGCACGACACGAAGCCGGAGAACCCCACGTCGGCCAAGACCGCGGCGGTGCAGAACATCCTGCTCGACCTGCACACCGCGGTGATGTCGGGGTCGACGTCGATCGACGACGCGATCACGACCGCCGAGAACCGCGTCAAGAGCGAGGTCGGCGTCGGCTGACGCTCCCTCCGCCGGCCGGCCCGGGTCCGTCCCGGGCCGGCCACCCCTGAGATCCCTTCACGATCTGGAGACCCCATGGCGACCATCGCCGACACGCGCCGGACGGCGCCGCAGACCGGGCGTCGACCCGGGCGACGACCCGAGCGCCGCCGCTCCCGTCTGACGCTGCGCAGCACCCTCATCGGGTGGAGCTTCATCCTCCCCAACTTCCTCGGCTTCGCGGCGCTGACGCTCGTTCCCGTCGTGACGCTGTTCTACATGTCGATGACGAACTGGAACGTCTTCGGGTCGTCGGCATTCGTGGGGCTCGCGAACTTCCAGCGCCTCCTCGGCGACGGCAGCTTCCACATCGCCCTGTTCAACACGCTGTACTACGCGGCCCTGCACATCCCGCTGACGATGATCGTCGCGCTGGGGCTCGCGCTGCTGCTGAACAACAAGCTGCGCGGAGTGGCGTTCTTCCGCACCGCCGCGTTCTTCCCGTACATCACCTCGATCGTCGCGATCGCCGTGGTGTGGAACCTGCTCTTCAGCCCCGAATACGGCCCCATCAACGAGATCCTGCGGTTCTTCGGTCTGCAGAACCCGCCCGGATGGCTCACCTCGTCGGAGTGGGCCATGCCCGCCGTCGTCATCATCAGCACGTGGCGAGACATGGGCTACTACATGATCCTCTTCCTCGCGGGGCTGCAGACCGTGCCGCGCGAGCTGCACGAGGCGGCGCGCGTCGACGGCGCGAACGTCTGGCAGCGGTTCGTCAACGTCACGCTGCCGTGCCTGCGCCCGACGACGTTCTTCGTCACGGTCATGCTCACGATCAACTCGTTCAAGATCTTCGACCTGATCCTCGTGATGACCCAGGGCGGCCCCGGGCAGTCCACGCTCGTGCTCTCGCAGTTCATCTACCAGAAGGGCTTCCAGGAGAACCAGTTCGGGTACGCCTCCGCGGCCTCGATCGTGCTGTTCCTCCTGTGCATCGTCGTGACGCTCGTGCAGTTCTTCCTCAACAAGAAGCGGGACGCCTGATGACCGATCTCCTCGTCCCCGACGCGACCCGCACGCTCGTCACCGCGGGCGCGAAGCCGCCGCGCCGGCGCCCGATCGCCGGTGCCCATCCCGCCCGACGCGTGGGACGCGTCATCGGCTACGCCGTCATGATCCTGGCGGCCGCGGCTCTCCTGCTGCCGTTCTTCTGGATGATCATGAGCTCGCTCAAGACGCCGAACGACGTCTTCAGCGCGCCGGTGAAGTGGTTCCCCGAGACGTGGGTGTGGAGCAACTACGTCGACATCTGGACGCAGTCCGGCATGCTCACGTGGATCCGCAACACCCTCGTGCTCGCGGTCGTGGTGACGTTCCTCCAGGTGCTGACCGGCTCGTTCGCGGCCTACGGGTTCTCGCGCATGCGCTTCCCGGGGCGCGACGTCCTGTTCCTCGTCTACATCGGCACGATCGCCGTGCCGTGGCAGTCGTACATGATCCCGCAGTTCATCCTGCTCTCGAACGTCAAGGTGTCGAACACCCTCTGGGCGATCATCCTCATCCAGGCGTTCGGTGCGTTCGGGGTGTTCCTCATGAAGCAGTACTACGACACGATCCCCGAAGACCTGTCCGAGGCCGCCCGCCTCGACGGTCTGAGCGAGTACGGCATCTGGGCGCGCATCATGCTGCCCCTGTCGATCCCCGCGATCGCGAGCCTGACGATGCTCACCTTCGTCAGCACGTGGAACGACTACCTGGGACCGCTCATCTACCTGCGCAACCCCGACCTGTGGACGATCCAGCTCGGCCTCCAGAGCTTCGTCAGCACCCTGTACGACGCCAACTACGCGCTGCTGTTCGCGGGGCTCACGATGTCGGTCGTGCCGATCGCGGTCGTCTTCCTCCTCGGGCAGAAGTACTTCGTCGAGGGCATCGCCACCAGCGGGATGAAGGGCTGAGCCGTGCGCCGCATCTCTCACGACACGTACGCGAGTATCTTCGCCACGGTCTACCTCGGTCTGATGGTCAACGCGCTGCTGCTCGTCGGCTGTGCTCCGTTGGTGTTCCTACTGCTGACGACCGACCCGACCGTCTCCTGGCCCCTGCTGGTGATCGCGGCACCGCTGTGCGCCCCCGCTGTGGCCGGGGCACTGACCGCCTTCCGTGCTCACGGGCTGGGGGAGGGGCGCGTGGCCCGGGCCTTCTGGGCCGGGTGGCGGCGCACCGCGGGGAAGGCCCTCGCCGTGGGCGCCCTCGTGTCCGCCGTCGTCGCGATCGTGCTCGTCGACGTGCGCGTGGTGTCCGCGGCATCCTGGGCCGTCGTCGTCGTGCCGCTGTGCGGCACGGTCGCCCTGCTCGTGCTGGCCACCGCGCCGGTGGCGCTCACCGCGCTGACCGAGGCTCCCGGCACGCCGCTGCGGGTGCTCCTGCAGACGGCCGTGGTCCTGGCGGTTCGCCGCTGGTACCTCAGCGCGGTGAGCCTGCTGGTCGTCGCCGGTCAAGCGGCCCTGTTCGTCACCTCTCCCGCGTTGGCTCTCGGTCTCACCGCCGCGCCCGCCCTCTACCTGGTGTGGGCGAATGCCCGCTACGCCCTCCGCCCCGTGCTTCCGGCCGACGCCTCCGTCGCCGCCGTCTGAACCGAAGGACTTCCCCCGCATGACGACCTCGCCTCCCGCCACCGGAGTGGGCACCGCCCGCGTCGACACCGACCGCGCCATCGCGCAGGTGCTCGCCACCGTCCGCGCCAACATCGACGCCTTCGGCCCGCGCTACCCCGACGACACGACCAGCGACAACCGCTACGCCCTGCGCCCCGCGGTCCCCGGCTTCGCCGAGGGAGCGAACCGGGGATGGACGACCAGTTTCTGGCCCGGCATGCAGTGGATCGCCTACGAGCTCACCGGTGACGACGTGTACCGGGATGCCGCCCTCGACCACGCTGCGGACTTCGGTCGCCGCGTGCGCGAGGGAGACGACCTCGACACCCACGATCTGGGCTTCCTCTACACGCTGTCGTGCGTCGCGCCCGAGCGCCTGCTCGACGACCACGACGCCCGTGCCGCCGCGCTCGCCGCGGCCGACCACCTCATGACCCGCTACCTGCCCTCGGCGGGGATCATCCAGGCCTGGGGCGACCTCGCCGATCCCGCGCAGCGTGGTCGCACGATCATCGACAGCCTCATGAACATGCCGCTGCTCACGTGGGCAGCCGAGCAGACCGGCGACCAGCGATACCGCGAGGTCGTCGCCCGGCACACGGCCGAGCTCCGTCGGCACATCCTGCGGCCCGACGGCTCGACCTTCCACACCTTCTACTGGAACGCCGAGACCGGCGAGCCGCTCCGCGGAGCGACCGAGCAGGGCGCCTTCGACGACTCGTGCTGGGCGCGCGGGCAGGCGTGGGGCATCTACGGCTTCGCCATGAACCACCGGGCGACCGGCAACGGCGACCTCCTGGACGCCTCCCGCATCTGCGCCGAGTACTTCCTCGCGCACCTCCCCGCCGACGATGTGCCCTACTGGGACCTCGTGTACAACGACGGTGCCGACGCCCCGCGCGACAGCTCGGCGGGCGCGATCGCGGTCTGCGGACTCTACGAGCTCGCCGACGTCGACCCCGAGGGCGCCGAGCGCTGGCGGGCCGCGGCCGACCGCATCCTGGCATCCCTCATCGCCCGGTACACCCCGGCGCGCGCCGCTGACGCCGACACGGTGCTGCTGCACAGCGTCTACGACCTGCCGAAGAACGTCGGTGTCGACGAGGGCACGCTCTGGGGCGACTACTTCTACTTCGAGGCCCTCGCCCGCGCTTCCCGGCCCGACTGGCGGCCGGTGTGGTGAGGCTCGCGCGCGTCGGCGATCGCTCGGTCGCCGTGCTGGAGGGCTCCGGCGGCGACCGCATGCTCGACCTCGGCCCGCGCCCGCTCCCCGAGCTCTTCGCCGAGCTCGACGGCATCCGGGATCTGATCCGAACCACGGATGCCGAGACCCTGCCGCCCCTCGACACCGCGGCGCTGCGCGCGCCCGTGGTGCCGCGCACGATGCTCTGTCTCGGCTACAACTACCGCGGACACGTGCCCGACGGCGTCGATCCGACCGCCGACGACCCGTCCACTCCCGACGTCTTCGTGAAGACCCCGAACACGTTCGGCGGACCGAACGACCCGGTCGTGGTGCCGGCGGTCGCCGACGACGTCGACTACGAGGGCGAGATCGCGGTCGTCATCGGTCGGCGCGCCCATGGCGTCGCTCTCGATGACGCCCTGTCGTATGTCGCCGGGTACACGCTGCTCAACGATGTGTCCGACCGGTCGTGGCAGCGCCGACAGAGTCAGTGGGCGCTCGGCAAGTGCTTCGACGGGTTCGCTCCGCTCGGGCCCTGGATGGTCACGGCCGACGAGGTCGACCCGCGAGACCTGGTGGTCGAGGTCGTCCGCGATGGCGAGGTGACCGTCTCGCAGTCGACGGCGACGACGATCTTCTCGGTCGCCTTCGTCGTGCACTACCTGAGTCAGGTGCTCACCCTCGACCCCGGGGACGTCATCTCGACCGGGACCCCGCAGAAGCTCGCCCGCGCGCAGGACGCGCATCGGCCCCTCGCCCCCGGCGATGCGGTCATCGTCCGTGTCGCGGGCATCGGCGAGCTCACCACGACCTTCATCGCACCCTCGGGAGTCTCCGCATGATCCTCGACACCTTCCGCCTCGACGGCCGCGTCGCCGTCGTCACCGGCTCGAGCCGTGGGCTCGGTCAGGGGGCGGCCCTCGCCCTCGCCGAGGCGGGCGCCGACCTCGTGCTCATCGACCGCGGCGACGCGGCGCACACCGCCGAGCTCGCCCGCGGCCTCGGGCGTCGCGTGCACGCGATCCACCGCGACTTCGTCTCGGCCTCGCGCGACGAGCTGGCCGCCGCGATCGACGAGGCCGCCGACGCGCTGGGCCGCGTCGACATCCTCGTCAACAACGCCGGCACCATCCGTCGTGCGCCCGCCGCCGAGCACAGCGCCCAAGACTGGGACGACGTGCTCGCCGTCAACCTCGACGCGGTGTTCCACCTCTCCCAGGCCGCGGGGCGACGCATGATCGCGCAGGGGTGGGGCCGTATCGTCAACGTCGCCTCGATGCTGTCGTTCCAGGGCGGCATCCTCGTTCCGGGTTACGCCGCCTCGAAGCACGCGGTGGCGGGCCTCACCAAGGCGCTCGCGAACGAATGGGCGGCCTCCGGCGTCACGGTGAACGCCGTCGCCCCGGGCTACATGGCCACCGACAACACCGCGCCCATCCGCGCCGACGCCGACCGCGAGGCGTCGATCCTCGCGCGCATCCCCGCCGGACGATGGGGCACGCCGGGCGACCTGCAGGGCGCGTTCGTCTTCCTGGCATCCGATGCCGCCGCCTACGTCACCGGGGCCGTGATCCCCGTCGACGGCGGGTGGCTCGTGCGGTGACCTGACCCTTCGACCGCCCGCGCGCCGCCCGCTCGACCCACCGCGGGTCCCCGCCCCCCGCCCACGCCGCGCTCGACCCCGAGCGCTTCCCGACCGCCCCGCCTCGCGCTCGACCGAGCGCCACCCGCCCCGCCCCGGCCCGCCGGGCTCGACCCCAGGAGAACCGCATGACCGCCTCCATCCCCCAGCGCTACGCGACCCACCCCGAGCAGATCCCCGGCATGGACACCGCCGACCTGCGTGAGCGCTTCCTCATCGATGACGTGTTCGTCCCCGGGGAGGTGCGCCTGACGTACACGCACCACGACCGCATCGTCCTCGGTGGAGCGGTGCCCGCGGGTCGTGACCTGCCGCTGACCGGTTACCCCGAGATCCGCAGCGACTTCTTCCTCGAGCACCGAGAGATCGGCATCGTGAACGTCGGCGGCACCGGCACAGTCACCGCCGACGGCGAGGTCTACGAGCTCGTCACCGGTGCGTGCCTGTACCTCGGCCGCGGAATCCGCGATGTGGTGTTCGCCGATTCGGAGGGGGCGGGCGCGCAGTTCTACCTCTTCTCGGCGCCCGCTCACACGGCCTACCCCGCGGCCCTGGTATCGCCGGGTGAAGGGACCGTGCGCGAGCTCGGCGACCAGCTCACCAGCAACCGCCGCACCCTCAACCAGTACATCCACGAGAACGGCGTGAAGAGCTGCCAGATCGTGATGGGGGTGACCGCGTTGCACCCCGGCTCGATGTGGAACACCATGCCCGCGCACACCCACGACCGTCGCACCGAGTGCTACCTCTACTTCGACGTCCCCGAAGACGCGCGTGTCGTGCACCTCATGGGCGAGCGCGACGAGACGCGTCACCTCATCGTCGGCGACCGCCAGGCCGTCATCTCGCCGAGCTGGTCGCTGCACTCGGGTGTCGGTACCGCGGCGTACTCGTTCGTCTGGGCGATGGCGGGCGAGAACCAGGCCTTCGACGACATGGATGCCGCGCCCATCACCGACCTGCGCTGATGGGCGGTGCGTCACGGGGCGCGACCCCCACTGCGGCCGGGGGTCGCGGATCGGTGTCTCGCATCGTCACCGGCGCGCCCGCCGTGCTTCTCGCCGTCGGAGAGACGATGGCGATGCTCGCACCCTCCGACGGCGCAGGCGTGGTCGACGCCACCGCGTTCCTCGTCGATGCGGGCGGCGCGGAGTCGAACGTCGCCGCTCATGCGGCGGCCGCGGGAATGACGGCGCGCTGGCACAGCCGCCTCGGCGTCGACCCGCTCGGCGACCGCGTGCTGCGTCAGATCGCGTCTCGCGGGGTCGACGTGTCGAGCGTCGTGCGCGATCCTGAGCGCCCCACCGGCCTCTACGTCAAAGACCCGGGTTGGGGTGTGCGGTACTACCGGCGCGGGTCCGCGGCATCCGCTCTTCAGGAAACGGATGCCGCCGGCCTCGTCCTCGACGACGTCGACGTGCTGCACGTGTCGGGCATCACGGCGGCCCTGTCGGCGTCGGCGCGGGCATTCCTGGTCGCGGCGATGGAGCGCGCGCGAGCAGCGGGCGTCACGGTGAGCTTCGACGTCAACCACCGTGCCGCGCTCTGGACGGCGGCGACGGCGGGCCCCGTCCTCCTCGACCTCGCGGCACGCGCGGACGTCGTGTTCGTCGGGCGCGACGAGGCCGAGGCGCTCTGGGGGGCACCCCGCGACACCGACGTGCAGGGGCTCCTGCCCGAGGTGCCCGAGCTCGTCGTGAAAGACGGCGACGTGGGGGCGACCGCCTTCGTCGGTGCCGTGCGGAGCTTCGTCCCCGCCCTGCGTGTCGAGGTGCTCGACGTCGTCGGCGCCGGTGACGCCTTCGCCGGCGGCTATCTCGCCGCCCGCGCGCACGGGCTCGACGTCGTCGGTCGCCTGACCGCCGGGCATGAACGAGCAGCGCTCACGCTGCGGACCTTCGGTGACTCCCTGGACGACGCCCGTCCCTAGACGGAATCCCGGGGTGCGCCGCCTCGCTCTCGCGCGCCGTCTGATCGGGCGGGAGTGCCCGCCCGCGCGGGGCAGACGCCGCGCCCGCGTCAGAGGTCGTCTCCTCCCGCGACCCTCGACGGGCCGGACCGCCGGTGGGCGACCGCGAAGGCGCCCGCGGCGGTCGCGGCGGACGCGAGCATGACGATCGCCAGGGGAGCCGCGGTGTCCTCGCCTCCGATGCCGACGAGGGGAGACACGACAGCGGCCAGGCCGAACTGCGCGGCGCCGAGAACCGCCGACGCGCTCCCCGCGGCGCGGGGGACCGCATCGAGGGCCAGCGATGTCGCGTTCCCGAAGACGAGGCCCAGTGACCCGACCACGGTGAAGAGGGGGACGGCCAGCCAGAACACCGGCGCCGCGAACGCGACGAGCAGGGCGAAGGCCACCGCCGACGACACGACGACGACGATACCGACGGTGAGCACGCTCTCCACCGACCGGGTCGCGGTGAGCCTCGTCGACAGCGCGCTGACGATGACCAGGGCGAGGGCGTTCAGGCCGAACGCCAGACCGTAGCCGACGGCGTCGAGACCGAGCAGCCCCTGGTACAGGAACGGGGATGCCGAGATGTACGCCATCATCACCGCGAACGCGAAGGCGAACACGGTCGTGTATCCCACGAACGCGCGCGATCGCAGGGCGCGCAGGGGAGAGTCGCCGTCGACGCGCTGAGCGCGCACGGCAGTGCGGCGGGAGCGGGGGTGGGTCTCTCGCACGACGATCAGGATGCAGACGAGCATCACGATCGAGAGGCCGAGCACGACCGCCAGCAGCCCCCGCCACCCGAGGGGCGCCGTCAGGGCGCCGCCGATGAGCGGTGCGACCACCGGCGCCACCCCGCCGACGATCATCATCAGCGAGAACGCGCGAGCCGCGGATTTGCCGGTCGCCAGGTCCGACACGACGGCACGGCCGATCACCATGCCCGCCGCACCGCCCAATCCCTGCAGGAGGCGGGCGACGATCAGGGTCGTGGCATCCGGCGCCATGGCGGCCACCGCGCTGGCGATCACACACAGGAGGGCTCCGAGGACGAGCGGCGGCACGCGACCGAACCGATCCGACAGGGGTCCGAAGACGAGCTGGCCCGCCGTCACCCCGAGAAGGAACGCCGTGAGGGTGAGCTGGACCGTCGACGCCGAGGCGCCGAGATCGGTGGCAATGAGCGGGAAAGCGGGCAGGTAGAGGTCGGTCGCGAACGGGGCGACCGCGCTGAGCAGGCCCAGGACGAGTAGGAGAGGGGCGGTGATGCCCCGCGGCGAGGGTGCCGCGGTCGAGGCGCGAAGAGATCCGGTGTCGGTCGTCATGATTATTAAATCATAACTAAATACGTGAGCGCTGTACAGTGACGGAATGGCTTCCGTTGTGCCCGATCGCGCGCTCGCCGACTTCGCCGACATCGTGCTCCGCGTCGGTCGCGAACTCGATCCGCACGGGCCGCACGCGCTCGACATCATCCCGTTGACGGGCACCGAGGCCCTCGTCATGCGTTGGGTGCACCGCAACCCCGGCACGTCCCCCAGCGAGGTCGCTCAGGCGACGGCTCTTCAGCGGAGCAACTGCAGCGTCGCACTGCGGTCCCTCGTCGCCAAGGGAATGGTCGAGCGCCGCACCGAACCTCTCGACGGGCGCGCCGTGCATCTTCACGCCACCCCCGTCGCCGAGCGCAGCATCGCACGACTCCACGCGCACTGGGCGGAGCGGCTCCGTGCTGCCCTCGGGGGCGACGAGCGCGATGTGCTCGTCGCGGCGCGGGTCTTGGCGCGCATCGACGAGAACCTCCGTGGCCCCGCGTCGTCGTAAGCGAGGTGCACCGGCATCCGTCGAGACGCATCCGCGCGCGTGACACCTCCCGCACATCCGTGCAAGGCGGTGCCGTGCGGGTTCGGCGAGGGGGAGGATGGATGCATCCGCATCGACCCTCCTGAGGAGACCCATGCACGTCAACGCCTACGCGGCGTCGTCCGCGACCTCGCCCCTCGAGCCCACGACCATCGAGCGTCGTGACGTCGGCCCGAAGGACGTCCTCATCGACATCGCCTACGCCGGCATCTGCCACTCCGACATCCACACCATCCGCGGCGAGTGGGGCGACGTCCCCTACCCCCTGACCGTCGGCCACGAGATCGTCGGCACGGTCGCCGAGGTCGGCGCAGACGTCACCACGCACAAGGTCGGCGACCGCGTCGGCGTCGGCTGCATGGTCAACTCGTGCCGCGAGTGCGACAACTGCCTCGCGGGCGAGGAGCAGTACTGCGAGAAGGGCAACATCGGCACGTACGCCGGCAAGGACGTCGACGGGACCATCACCCAGGGCGGCTACAGCGAGAAGATCGTCGTCGACGAGCACTTCGTGCTGCGGGTTCCCGAGTCGATCCCGTACGAGAAGGCCGCGCCCCTGCTGTGCGCGGGTATCACGACGTACTCCCCGCTCAACCACTGGAACGCCGGCCCCGGCAAGAAGGTCGCGATCGTCGGCCTCGGCGGTCTCGGTCACATGGCCGTCAAGATCGCCCACGCCATGGGCGCCGAGGTCACCGTGCTCTCGCAGACGCTCAGCAAGAAGGACGACGGCCTGAAGATGGGCGCCGACCACTACTACGCGACGAAGGACGAAGAGACCTTCGAGAAGCTGAAGAAGCACTTCGACCTCATCATCAACACCGTGAGCGCCCCGCTCGAGCTGCGGAAGTACCTCGGGCTCCTCACGCTCAACGGCACGATGGTGAACGTCGGCGCCCCGCCGGAGCCGCTGCCCATCCAGGTCTTCACGCTGTTCACCAACCGCCGTTCCTTCGCCGGTTCGTCGATCGGCGGCATCCGTGAGACCCAGGAGATGCTCGACTTCTGCGCCGAGAAGGGCATCGCGCCTGAGACCGAGCTCATCTCGGCCGACCAGATCAACGAGGCCTACGAGCGCGTCCTGAACAGCGACGTCCGCTACCGCTTCGTCATCGACGCGAAGACGTTCGCCCCGGCCTGATCCCGGCCCTCCCGGCCCGGGCTTCGGCCCCGGATGCCACGGCCCCCACGTTCTTCCGAGTGCCGGGGCCGTGGCATCCCTCCCCGAGGCGTTCCTGTCCACGTCCTGCCTCCGCCCGCCCGCGCGCGTACCGTCGCGCGGAGTTCTCGCCCGACACGCCGGCTGGGGACCCCGGTGGCCCGGGGTGTCGTCACCGAATCCGCCTGACGGCTCGTCGGCCCGCCTGACGCTCGTCGGCCCGCCCGTCCCTGTGTCGCCGGGCTGCACACCGCCGTCCTTGGTGCCCGGCCGGGGCCGCGGTCCGGGCCGTACCGTCGTGCGGAGTTCGTGCCCGACTCGCCGCGGCCGGGGCCGCGGTGCCGGCGTGTCGCCCGTGGAGTCCGCCTGACGGTCGGCGGTTCCGGATGCCGTGGCCGCGACGTTTCCGGTTCGCCGGGGCCGTGGCATCCCCCGTGCTGTGCCGTCGTGCGGAGTTCGTGCCCGACTCGCCGCGGCCGGGGCCGCGGTGCCGGCGTGTCGCCCATGGAGTCCGCCTGACGGTCCGCGCACTGCCCGCGCGCCCCCCACGTACGCGAAAGCGGCGCCGCCCCGAAGGACGACGCCGCTTCGACGACCGCGTTACGCCTGACCGAGCGCCGCGGAGACGACCGCGCGGGCCTCCTCCTGCACCTCGCGGAGGTGGTCCTCGCCGCGGAGCGACTCGGCGTACAGCTTGTAGACGTCTTCGGTGCCCGAGGGGCGCGCGGCGAACCAGGCCGACTCCGTCTGGACCTTCAGGCCCCCGATCGCTGCGCCGTTGCCGGGCGCGTGCGAGAGCTTCGCGGTGATGGGCTCGCCGGCGAGCTCGGTGGCGGTGACGGCATCCGGAGACAGCTTCGACAGCGCCGACTTCTGCGCGGGTGTCGCGGGAGCGTCGACGCGCTGGTACGCCGAGGCGCCGAACTCGGCCTCGAGCTCCGCGTACCGCTGCGAGGGCGTCTTGCCGGTGACGGCGAGGATCTCGGCGGCGAGCAGGCAGAGCAGGATGCCGTCTTTGTCGGTGGTCCAGACGGTTCCGTCTTTGCGGAGGAACGACGCTCCGGCCGACTCCTCACCGCCGAAGGCGACGGAGCCGTCGAGCAGGCCCGGTACGAACCACTTGAAGCCGACGGGAACCTCGAGCAGCTGACGCCCGAGCGACGCGGCGACGCGGTCGATGATCATCGACGACACGAGCGTCTTGCCCACGGCCGCATCGGCGGGCCAGCTCGGGCGGTGCGAGAACAGGTAGTCGATCGCGACGGCGAGGTAGTGGTTGGGGTTCATGAGCCCGGCGTCGGGGGTGACGATGCCGTGGCGGTCGGCGTCGGCGTCGTTGCCGGTGAGGATGTCGTAATCGGCGCGCGCGGCGACGAGCGAGGCCATCGCCGACGGCGACGACGGATCCATGCGGATCTTCTCGTCCCAGTCGAGCGTCATGAACTTCCACGTCGGGTCGACCTCGGGGTTCACGACGGTGAGGTTCAGCCCATAGACCTCGGCGATGAGTGCCCAGTACTCGACCGATGCCCCGCCCAGCGGGTCGGCGCCGATGCGCACGCCGGCGTTCTTGATCGCGTCGATGTCGATGATGGATGCCAGATCCCGCACGTACGCGTCACGGAAGTCGTACTGGCCGAGACCGTCGAGGTCGATGTCGGCGTGCGGGGTGCGCTGGACACCCTCGAGGCCTGCGGTGATCAGCGCGTTGGCACGGTCGGCGATCCAGCCCGTGGCGTCGGTGTCGGCGGGACCGCCGTGCGGGGGGTTGTACTTGAAGCCGCCGTCACGCGGAGGGTTGTGCGACGGGGTGACGACGATGCCGTCGGCGCGACCCGGGTCACCGGTCGCCCGGCCGCGGTTGTAGGTGAGGATCGCGTGGCTGAGGGCCGGGGTGGGCACCCACGCGTCGCGCGCGTCGACCCGCACGTCGACACCGTTGGCGACGAGCACCTCGATGGCGCTGCGCTCGGCCGGCAGGGACAGGCCGTGGGTGTCGCGGCCGAGGAAGAGGGGACCGGTGATGCCCTGTGCCGCGCGGTAGTCGACGATCGCCTGGGTGGTGGCGAGAATGTGGTCCTCGTTGAAGCTCGTGCTCAGCGACGATCCGCGGTGGCCGCTCGTGCCGAACGCGACGCGCTGCTCCGGCACCGTGGCATCCGGTTTGCGGTCGTAGTACGCCGCGATCAGTTCGTCGATGTCGATGAGATCGGATGCCTCTGCGGGCTGCCCTGCGCGACTGCTCATGCGCCCAGTCTGCCCGCTGCGTCCGACATGCGCACACGCGGCGACACATTCTCGGTGAATCCGACGCCGATGCGCGTCAGCGCTCCGCGGGGTGCCCCGCGGCGATGAGGGCTTCGAGGGCCACGCGCAGCGCCGGAGAGTCCGACTGCGACCGTCGATGCACGGCGACGACGTCGCGCGTCGAGGCGGGGTCGATGGTGGGGATGGCGACGAGGTCGTCGCCGAGGGGCGCGCGCCCCAGGCGAGGGACGAGAGCGACCGCCCGCCCCGTTCGCGCGAGTTCGAGGTGGGTCTCGAACTCCATCGACTCGTAGACCACGCGCGGGGCGTTGCCGACCCCGTCGAACAACCGCCGTAGCCACTGGCGGCAGATCGTGGTCTCGAAGGTCGCGACCCACGCCTCGTCGGCGAGATCGGCGGGGCGCACGAGGTCGCGGTCGGCCAGTGGATGGTCTCGATGCACGATGACGTCGGCGACGTCAGTGAACAGCGCAGTGACGACGAGATTGTCGGGGATCGCGAGGGCGACACCGCCCCACTGGTGCGCGATACCGAGATCGCGCTGGCCGGAGGCGACGAGCGCGATCGTCTCCCAGGGCTCGCTCTCGCGGACCAGGAGCCGAAGGTCGGGGTGGTGCGAGGCGAGGTCGACCAGGAGGGGAGCGACCACGCCCCGCACCACCGTCGAGAACGCCGCGAGCCGGAGGTCTCCGCTGACCGCCCCGGTCGTGGTGGCGCTGGCTTGGAGATCGGCCCGCAGCTTCTCGATCTCCGCGAGGATGGGCGTCGACCCCACGACGAGGTGCGTCCCGGCATCGGTGAGGGCGACGCCGCGGCCGACCCGCTCGAGCAGGGCGACACCCGTCTCTCGTTCGAGGCGCTTGATCCGCTGCGACACGGCCGAGGGCGTGAACCCGAGAGCGGTCGCCGCGCCCGACACGCTCCCCTCCTGCGCGACGGCGCGCAGCGAACGGACGGCCTCGAGATCGATCATGCAGAAAAGCTACCGCGTCTTGTGAAAGAACCATCGCTGGTGCTTCACGGTGGATGCCGCTGGACTGACGTCGTGAGCAGACGCGACATGATGCTGGCGGCCGGGGTCGCCGCCGCCTGGGGCTTCAACTTCCTCGTGATCGAGTGGGGCATGCGTGGGATCCCCCCGCTGCTGTTCGTCGCGATCCGGTTCGCCGTGGTGTCGCTGTTCGTCGTGATCGTGCCGCGCCCGGTGGCATCCTGGCGCACCGTCATCGGCGTGGGGCTCTTCATGAGCCTCGGACAGTTCGCTCTGCTGTACACGTCCCTCGCCCTGGGGCTGCAGCCCGGACTCGCGGCGCTCCTGCTGCAGGCGCAGGCCGTGTTCACGGCGCTGATCGCGGCGGGAGTGCTCCGCGAACGCCCGACCCGCGGTCAGGCGCTGGGCGTGGCACTCGGCGTGGTGGGGCTGGCCGTGGTGGCAGTCGGGCGAGGAGGCGCGGCGCCCGCGCTCGCCGTCGCCCTCGCGCTCGCCGCGGCGCTGTCGTGGGCCGTGGGCAACGTCATCTCGCGTCGCGCAGGAGTGGTGACGGGCCGCGGGCCGCTCGGTGCGCTGTCGCTGACCGTCTGGTCGGCGCTCGTCGTGCCCGTGCCCGCTCTCGGCCTCTCGCTCGTGATCGAAGGGCCCGCGGCCATCGGGGCGGGTCTCGGATCGTTCGGCGTCGCCGCGGTGCTGTCGACCGTGTACACCGCGGGGCTCTGCACTCTCGTGGGGTACGCCGTGTTCAACGGCCTGCTCGCCCGCAACCCCTCGGCGGCGGTCGTGCCCTGGGTGCTCCTCGCACCGGTCGTGGCGATGACCGCGGCGGCGGCCCTGCTCGGCCAGGTCCCGGCACCGGCCGAGATCATCGGCGGGGTGGTGCTGGTGGCGGGCGTGCTCGTGACGACCGTCGCGTTTCCGCCGCGGGCCCGTCGGCGCGACGGGGCGAGAGACAGCGACACGGGCGGCGTGCTCCCGCGGCCGACCCGCTGACCGCGTCCGGCCCACCTCGACGGCCCACCTCGACCGCCCGCCCCGGCCCGCCACCTCGACCGGCCACGGGACGATGAAGAACCCTCACCCAAACGCGTCACCTGCCGTCACTACACTCCGACCATGACGCGTAAATCGTGGGTGGCCCGTATCGCCGGCTTCGGCCTCGTCGTGGCGGGGATCGCGGCACTCGTAAGACGCACGCCGAGTGGCGTGCCGGCACCGTCGGTCCCGGTTCCCGAGAATCCGCTCTGGACGGGGACGACCAAACCGGCACCCGTCCCCGAGGAGAACGTCGTCCTCAGCCTGCCGAAGGACATGTACCGGCACGCGGGAGCACCGACCGAGTGGTGGTGGCACATCGGCACTCTCCGCGCGGGCGATCGCGTGTTCGGGTTCGACATCAACGCCGCCTCGTTCAACGGCTCGCACTTCGCGATGTCGCAGATCTCGCTCAGCGACGTGGAGGGCGGGCGCCACTACGAACGCACGCAGGTCTACGGCCCCAAGCCGTTCGGGTTCTTCGACGTCGACACCTGGGCCGAGGGCGATCCTTCCCAGCCCTGGTACGCGGGACTCGGCGATCCGAGATGGCTCGTCGGCGGGTTCAGCGTCACCGACACCGGATCCGGCTACACCGAGGCGCCCTCGGTCCACATCGAGGGCGACGGCACCGGGGCGTCTGCGATCGCGATCCTCGACGACAAGGGCGGGGTGACGCAGCTCATCCTGCTCAAGCCGGGCTCGGGGTACACGACCACTCCGGCCGTGACCCTCGTCGGCGGCGGCGGCTCGGGGGCCACGGCCGTGGCCGTACGCCACTCGGTGGTCATGACGGCGCCGCAGGCCGACCCGACGCGCGACATCTCGGTCACGGCCGTCCTGCAGGATGCCAAGACGCTGGACGAGGTCGAGTTCGACCTCACGCTGTCGCAGCAGGGGCGACCGATGTTCGTCTTCGGCACGGGAGTGGAACCCAGCGCGACGACCCAGAGTCTGGAGAAGGACAACTACTACTTCTCCCTCACCCGGCTGAAGGCATCCGGCACCATCACCTTCGGCGGCGAGACCTTCTCGGTGACCGGCACGACCTGGATGGATCACGAGTACGGGTTCTTCGGCGGCAACTCGGCGGACACCCGCGTGCGCTGGTTGCTGCAAGACATCCAGCTCGACAACGGCTACACCCTGTCGACCGCCGGCATGATCGGGGAGGGCTACACGCCCGAGATCGGGGTCTCGGTCGACGCGTTCGCCACGATTCAAGAGCCGTCCGGCGACACCTTCTACGTCGCGAGCACGATCACTCCGGTCGGCGAGTTGTGGACGAGCCCCTCGACGGGCAACAGCTACGCGCAGCAGTTCCGGGTGGAGATCCCGTCGTTCGACGCCGACATCCTGGTGACGACGCGCCTTCAGGATCAGGAGTTCTCGGCGAGCGGGGCGCCGATCTACGAGGGCACGGCCGAACCGACGGGCACGTTCCTCGGAGACGACGTCGCGGGAGACGCCTGGATCGAACAGGCCTACTGAGTCCTCCCGTCACGGGGGGAGCGGTCGCCGAGTGGCGGCCGAGGCCCGGCGCACTAGGCTGAGCCGGTGCTGCCCGACACAGACCACCCCCTCGCCCGCCGTACCTACAGCTATCTCGGTCCCGCCGGTACCTTCACCGAAGCCGCGCTCGCTCAGGTCCCCGAGGCGCGCGACCAGATCTGGCGTCCCGTCCGCAACGTCGGTGAAGCGCTCGCCGATGTCGTCGAGGGGCGATCGGATGCCGCGATGATCGCGATCGAGAACTCGGTCGACGGCGGCGTCTCCACGGCGCAGGACGCGCTGGCCACCGTGCCGGGCCTGCGCATCGTCGGCGAGTACCTCGTTCCGGTGAACTTCGTGCTCGTCGGCCGCCCCGGCGCGACCCTCGCCGACGTCTCCCTCATCGCCGCTCACCCCGTCGCCTACGGGCAGTGCCTCGGCTGGCTGAGCCGCAACGTGCCCGCGCACGCGCATCTGCCCGCGGAGAGCAACGTCGCCAGTGCCCTCGGGGTCCTCGACGGGACGAGTGCCGCGGATGCCGCGATCGCGGCACCCGGGATCGTCGCCCACCACGACCTCACGGTGCTGGCCGAGAACATCGGCGACAATCCCAATGCGGTGACCCGCTTCGTGCTGGTCAGTCGCACGGTCGCTCCGGCTCCGCCCACCGGTGCCGACAAGACCTCGCTCATCGTCGAGCTGCCCGAGGACCACCCCGGCGCCCTTCTCGAACTTCTCGAGCAGTTCGCCACCCGCGGCATCAACCTGAGCCTGTTGGCATCCCGTCCCATCGGTGACGCCCTCGGCCGCTACCGCTTCGTGATCGACGCCGACGGCCATGTGCAGGACGAGCGGATGGCCGACGCGCTCCTGGGCCTTCGCCGGTTCAGCCCGAAGGTCATCTTCCTCGGCTCGTACGCCCGCGCCGACCGCGCGATCGTGCGCTACCCGCAGCGCTACAGCGACGACGTGTTCGTCGAGGCCCGCGATTGGCTGCGGGGCCTGCTGAGCGGCGAGCCCGAGGCCTGACCGCCCTGGCGGCCCGGGGGCCCCAGGCCGTCGAGAGGCTCGACCCGCACCGTCCTGCGGAGTTCGTGTGCGACACGCCGGTTCGGGATGCCGTGGCCCGGCGTGCCGGCCCAGCACTCCGCGTGACGGTCCGCCGCGGGCCGCCCGACCACCGCGCCGCGGAACCGATAGCTCAGGCCGCGACGGCCGCCGGTGCCGCGATCAGCTCGAGCGTCTGCGCGCGCCCCGCGGCCGTGTCGAGGGATTCGCCCTCGTAGGCCCCCGCCACGGGAGACACCATGATCTCGTCGACGCCGTGCTGCGCGGCGAAAGCGGCGAGCTGTCCCTGCACCTCGGATCCGGTCCCGACGAACCACTTCTGACGCGTCGACGCCATGATCGACTCCGCCATCGCGTCGAACGGATCGGCTTTCGCCTGCTCGACCGTCTCGAGCGGCACCAACGGGCGGTTCGTGCGCAGACGCGCCATCATCCGCAGTTGCGGCAGGGCACGCTCCTCCGCCTCTTCGGCGGTGGGCGCGGCGACCACGTTCGCGGTGACGAAGGTGCGCGGACCCTCGCCCGACTCGTTCGGCACGAACTGATCGCGGTAGAGCCGCAGCGCGTGGTCGAGCCCCTCGCCCGAGAAGTGGTTCGCGAAGACGTAGGGCAGACCGAAGCCGGCGGCCAGTTGCGCCGAGTAGTCGCTCGAGCCGAGCAGCCAGACCTGTGGCATCCCGGATGCCGAGGGCGTCGCTTTCACCTGATACTCGGTGCCCGACGTGAAACGCACCGTGGCCCCCTCGGGGGAGGTGAGCGCCATGATGTCGGTCACGTGATCGGGGAACCGCGAGACGTCACTCGTGGTCCCGGACCTGTTCAGCAGCTGGGTGATGACCGGATCGCTGCCGGGCGCGCGACCGATGCCCAGGTCGATGCGGTTCGGAGCGATCGCTTCCAGGGCCGCGAACTGCTCGGCGACGATCAGCGGTGAGTGGTTCGGCAGCATCACACCGCCCGAGCCCACGCGGATGCGCGAGGTGCGGGCGGCGGCTGCGGCGATCAGGACGGGGGGAGTCGTCGACGCGACGGCGGGCATGTTGTGGTGCTCGGCGAACCAGTACCGCTGATAGCCGAGGCGGTCAGCGCGCTCCACGAGGTCGAGCGCGGCGGCCACGGCCTGGGCGCTGGTCTGCCCGGTGCGGACGGGGACGAGGTCGAGGACGGAGAGCGAGGGGGTCACGACGAAAGCAACCGCGCGGCGCCGACCACTATTCCGCTGGGGGGTGAGCCCCGGCCGTCGCGGAGAGCACTCCTCGCCTCCGCCGCATGAGCGGCGACCAGACGGACGCGGGGGATGCGGACGGGGAGACGATGGTGCGGACGGTGACTCCGGCGACCCGTTCGGGGCTTCTTCGACGCCCGAGCCCGGCATCCGTCCTCAGCTTTCTCTCAGCAAACTTCCGTGACGAATCCCCTCCCCGCCACGTCTCACCTCTGACATCGCGGGACACACGGTCCCGGAGACGACGGAAGGAAAGCGAACAATGGCTACCCCCACCACCGCCACCCCCACCACCGCCACGAAGGACGGCGGCTCGACCGTCATCGTCGACGCCGTCGTCGCCAAGGTGGCCGGCATCGCCGCAGCGGAGGTTCCCGGCGTGCACGCCCTCGGCGGCGGCGCGGCGCGCGTGATCGGCAACATCCGCCAGGCCGTGGGCGCGAAGGACTACGCCCAGGGCGTGAGCGTCGAGGTGGGCGAGACCGAGGTCGCCGCCGACATCGCCATTCAGGTCGACTACCCCGAGCAGCTGCAGCGCGTGGCCTCGAACGTCCGCGCCGCGGTGCACCAGGCCATCACCGAGCTCGTCGGCATGAAGGTCGCCGAGATCAACGTGACCGTCGTCGACGTCTACATCCCGGGCGAGGACGACGAGGACGAGGTCGAAGACGCTCGCGTCAGTTGACATCCATCGTGAAGGGGCGTCACCGGAAGGTGGCGCCCCTTCCGTGCGCCGGGCGGCGTACCGAGATGCCTGGGGGGAGCAGAAGGCCGGGTAGGCCTCGCCTCAGTCGCCGTGCCGCACGTGCGCGTACGCGTCGAGGGCGCGACGCCGCGTCTCGCCCAGATCGACCATCGGTTCCGGCGGGTTCTCACCGAGGTGCTCCGGCGCCCAGGTGCGCACGTACTCGTCGTGCCGGTCGAACTTCTTGCGTTGCGTCTCGGGGTTGAAGACGCGGAAGTACGGGGCGGCGTCCGCGCCGGATCCCGCGACCCACTGCCAGTTGAACGGGTTGCTCGCGGCATCCGCGTCCACCAGGCAGTCCCAGAACCACTGTTCCCCGTGACGCCAGTCGATGAGCAGGTTCTTGATGAGGAAGGATGCCGTGACCATCCGCACGCGATTGTGCATCACGCCCGTGCGCCAGAGCTGATGCATGCCCGCGTCGACCACGGCGACCCCCGTCTCACCCCGCTGCCAGGTCTCGAGGTCCGCCCGGTTCAGCTTCGGCCAGGGGAACGCGTCGAAGGTGCGGCGCCAGTTCACCGTCGCGATGTCGGGGGAGTGGTAGGTCACGTGCCACGCGAACTCGCGCCACACGAGCTCGGAGAGGAAGCCGGTCGCGCTCTTCGCATGCTCGCCCGATCCCCGGTGCGCGATCGTGTCGTGCCACACCTGGTACGGGCTGAGCTCGCCCCACCGCAGGCGCGGTGACAGGTTCGAGGTCGCACCGCCGGCGAACTCGTCGCGGTAGCGCGAGTAGTCGCCGAGGTCGTCGTCGAGGAACTCCGTGAGCCGCTTCTTCGCCGCCGGTTCGCCCGGCTCCCACGTCTCGCGCAGGCCGCCGGCCCAGTCGGGCTTCGTCGGCAGCAGGTCCCAGGAGTCGAGATCGTCACCGTCGAGGCGCCCATCGAACCCCGGAACCTTGCGCGCCTCCGGCATCGGCGGTCGCGGCGCGGGAAGCTTCTGCACCGCGCGAGCGAACGGGCTGTACACGCCGTAGGGCTTGTCGGCCTGCGTGCGCACGGTCCACGGTTCGTAGAGGAGGTTTGCCGCGAACGACGCGACGGTCACCCCGTCCTCGCGCAGCTTCTCCTTGATGCCTGCGTCGATCTCGCGTTCCACCCCGCCGTATCGCCGGTTCCAGAACACGGCACCGGCGCCGACCTCGTCGACCATCGCGGGGACGACCTCCGCCGCGCGGCCCCGACGAAGCACGAGTGCGCCGCCGCGTTCCTCGAGGCGCTCGCCGAGGGATGCCAGCGATCCGTGCAACCACCACCGCGCCGCCCCGCCGATCAGGCGGACGCCGTCCGACTCCTCGTCCAGCAGGTACAGCGCCACGATCGGCTCGTCGCGGTCGAGCGCCGCACGGAGGGCGGGGTTATCGGTCAGGCGCAGGTCGTCACGGAACCACACGATCGAGGGCGAAGCCATTCCTCGACGCTATCCATCGCGGCATCCCGCCCTCCGGGCTTGACACCCGTCGCGCGGCGCCGATCCCGCGCCGTGCCCGCACCGCGCCGCCCGTGGCTTTTGACGCGCGAGACCGCATGCGTTCGGCGAGGACGTATCCGTTCGCGGCCGAACGAGTGCGTTCTCGCCGAACGAATGCGTCGTCGGCGTACTGTCACACCGCTCGGGTCGTCAGAGCTTCGAGACGTCGTGGCCCTTCGGCAGCGCGACGGTGAGGCCACCCTCGACGATGCGCGTGTAGATGCGCGTCGCCTCGCCGAACTCGTCGCCGTCGAGTTCGATCGGCTGCGCGGGAGCGGTCGCGAGCTCGATGCCCGTGCCCCGCAGGTAGCGCACCGAGGTGTCCTTGCGGCGTTCGAGCACGCGTCGGCCGGCGCGGAACTTGCGCAGCACCGAGTTGTCCCACACGATGCTCCGCCACACGCCCAGCCAGCCCAGCACCCCCGTCGGCTGAAGCACCGCCACGTCGAGGCGACCGTCGGCGATCGAGGCATCGGGGATGAGCGCCACGCCGCCCTGCAGGGCGCCGCAGTTGGCGAAGAGCACGCTCTGCACCTTCGCCGAGTGCAGGCGGTGCCCGTTCAGCTGGTACATGACGCGGAAGGGCTTGGCCGAGACGAGAGACCGTGCCGCGCCGTCGACGTACGCGACCCACCCGACCTGCTTCTTCAGGTCGTCACGCGTGTTCTGGATCATCGCCGCGTCCAGGCCGATACCGGCCATGACGGAGAATCCGTGCTCCTCGACCTCGCCGTCGGCACGACGGATGCGGGCCAGCCCGGTGTCGATCGAATGGATGTCGCCGTCGAAGGTCGAGCGGATCATCGCGTCGGTGTCGTTGAGGGGCAGGTTGAGATTGCGCGCGAGGAGGTTGCCCGTGCCGCTGGGCACGATCGTGAGGGGGACCCCCGTGGAGGTGAGAGCCTCGGCCACCGCGCGTACGGTGCCGTCTCCGCCCGCCACGAGCACGGCATCCACCTTCTCGTCGAGCGCGGCTCGCGTCGCGTCGTCGCCGAGGTCGTCGACGGTCGTCTCGTAGAAGAGGGGCTCTGCCCAGCCGGCCTCGGCCGAGAGCTCGGCCACGCGCGCGCGCAGCACCTCCGGCTCGACCTTGGTGGGGTTGTAGATGAGCGCGGCGCGCTTCTTCTGCGTCGGCTCGGCGTCGATGGGCGCCTCGTCGCCGTCCGCGTCGACGCGTTGCGTCTTGCCGGGCACCTCCGCCGACGAGTCGGGGGCGATGTCTTCCGGCTGGTGGATGGTGTCGTCGGGCTCCGAGGCATCCTTGGGATCCGGGACGTCCTTACGGGGGTGATCGCTCACGTCGTCGCCGAGACGCGCGGCGTGGAAGTCCTCTCCCGAGCCCTCGGCTGCGGCGGCATCCGCCTTCACCTCATCGGGCGCGTCGGCGGGGACGTTCTCGGGGGAGTCCGCGTCGTCACGCGGCTCGTCAGGGGCGGCCATGGGATCAACCATAGGACCGCGATCCGCGCGAGAACGGGCGAACCGCATGGGCTTGACGACCGGATGCCGAACACGCATGTGCCGCGCGGACCGCGGCGGCGTTCCGCGGCTCGGCGTCGGTCGATCGGAGGCCGAACACGGGTCGGAGCCGACCGTAGGATGGACGCGTGATCGACCTGACTCTGCTGCGTGATGATCCCGAGCTCGTGAAGCGCTCCCAGATCGCCCGCGGGGAGTCGCCGGATTCGGTGGATGAAGCCCTCACCGCCGACCGCGACCGCCGCGCCGCCATCACCGCGTTCGAAGAGCTGCGGGCCGCGCAGAACGCGCATGGTAAGCGCGTCGCGCAGGCACCGAAAGACGAGAAGGCTGCGCTCGTGGCCGAGGCCAAAGAGCTGAGCGAGCAGGTCAAGGCTGCGCAGCAGGCCGCGAACGCGGCGGAGGAGGCCGCGGAGGCGGCTCTGGCCAAGATCGAGAACATCGTGCTCGAGGGCGTCCCCGCCGGTGGCGAAGAGAATTTCATCACCCTCCGTACCCACGGCGAGATCCCGACCTACGACTTCGAGCCGCGCGACCACCTCGAGATCGGCGAGAAGCTCGGCGCGATCGACATGGAGCGCGGCACGAAGGTGTCGGGCAGTCGCTTCTACTTCCTCACCGGGATCGGCGCGCGCCTCGAGCTCGCGCTCATGACCCTCGCTCTCGACCGGGCGCTGCAGGCCGGGTTCACGCCGATGATTCCGCCGACGCTCGTGCGTCCCGAGGTCATGCGCGGCACCGGATTCCTCGGTCAGCACGCCGACGAGGTCTACCACCTGCCCAAGGAGGACCTCTACCTCGTCGGTACGAGCGAGGTGCCCCTCGCCGGGTACCACATGGACGAGATCCTCGACCTCGAGCGCGGCGCCAAGCGCTACGCCGGCTGGTCGACGTGCTATCGCAGCGAGGCCGGGTCGTACGGCAAAGACACCCGCGGCATCATCCGCGTGCACCAGTTCAACAAGCTCGAGATGTTCGTCTACACCGACCCCGCTGACGCCGAGGCCGAGCACGACCGCCTCGTCGCGATGCAGGAGGGGATGCTGCAAGACCTCGGCCTCTCGTACCGCGTCATCGACGTCGCGGCGGGCGACCTGGGCTCGAGCGCCGCGCGCAAGTTCGACATCGAGGCGTGGGTTCCCACGCAGGGCGCGTACCGAGAGCTCACGAGCACCTCGAACTGCACGACCTACCAGGCGCGCCGCCTCGAGACGCGGTTCCGTCCCGAGGGTGGCGGCAAGACGCAGCCGGTCGCGACCCTGAACGGCACCCTGGCGACGACGCGCTGGATCGTCGCCCTGCTCGAGACGCACCAGCGCGCGGACGGCTCGGTGACGGTCCCCGAGGTGCTGCGGCCCTACCTCGGCGGACTCGAGGTCATGGAGCCGATCGCGTGAACGACGAGGCCGCTCTGCCCGCTACCGGTGCCGTCGAGAGCGCGCCAAAGCAGGAGGCGGCCGATGTCGTCGCCGATCTCGCCGACGCCCCCGTCGAGCGCATGCTCATCGCGCTCGACATCGACGGCACTGTTCTCCTCGAAGACGACACCCTGAGCCCCGGCGTCGTCGAGGCCGTCGCGGGGGCCCACGCCGCGGGCCACGAGGTGATGCTCGCCACCGGGCGCAGCTGGGACAGCACGCACCCGATCATGGAGCGCCTCGGCATCCGTCCCGAGTACGCGGTGTGCTCGAACGGCGCGATCGTCATGCGCCGGATCGGACACCCGGATGCCGCGGACTACGAGCGCGCGCACGTCGAGACGTTCGACCCGACCGAGGTGCTGACCCTTCTCGGTGAACACCTCTCGGGGGCGCACTTCCTCGTCGAGCTTCCCGACGGCTCGCGTCTGTTCACCGACTACCTCGACGACTGGAACCTCAAGGGTGCCAACCGCGTGAGCTTCGACCAGCTGTCGGACCAGCCGGTGTGCCGCGTGGTCGTGGTCGCGCCCGAGAAGACCGACAAAGACTTCCTGCAGCTCGTCGAGCGCATCGGTCTGAGCCAGGTCTCGTACGCGATCGGCTGGACGGCCTGGCTCGACATCGCCCCGCAGGGCGTCGACAAGTCGACCGCGCTCGAACTCGTGCGCGGATGGCTCGGCATCCCGCCGGAGCGCGTCCTCGTGATGGGCGACGGTCGCAACGACATCGAGATGATGCAGTGGGCCGTCCGCAACGGCGGTCGTGCGATTGCGATGCACCAGGGTCCGCCCGAGGTCCACGCGGCCGCGGGCGAGGTCGGCCTCTCGGTGACCGAGGGTGGCGTCGCCGCGGTGCTGCGCGCGCTGTAGCTCCTACAGGTGGGCAGCGTGAGCCGCGCGGTGGCTCGCGACGTTCGCGAGCGTCCAGGCGAGCAGCCCGAACGGCGGGAGAAGCAGCAGGGCGGTGGCCCACGCGGCCTTGAGGCCGACGGAGCTGTGCGTGTCGCGGACGGTGACGACCGTCGCCCAGATGGATGCCGCGTAGATGAGCGCGAAGGCGATGAGCATGGGGTTCCCTCCCTGTCGAACGGGGCCCGCTGCGGAGGGCGGTGGGCTGTCTTCTCCCGGTGTACGCCTGCTCTCGCAGCCGTTCAAGCGGAGCCGGCGGGCGCGAGGCGAACCGATAATCGGCGCTTAGCGTTCCTTCAGGAAAGCGGCCCGATTCATGTGGGTGGCCGACGGCGTTGGCGAGTCGAGACACGAGCCAGCGTCCAGGCGAGCAGGCCGAGCGGGGGGAGGAGCAGGAGCGCCAGTGTCCAGGCGATCTTGAGAAGAACGGCGGTCCGCAGATCTCGGACGGTGACGATCACGGCCCAGATGGACAGGGCATAGACGACGGCGCACGCGACGAAGATGACCACGTGCGTGTGTCAGGTGGTGACGAACACGACTTGCTCCCCAGGTCGAACTGCTCGGTGACGAGACCGGTCTATTGCCAGAACGGGAGCCTGCGCGGATCGTCCCTCCAGCGGGCCGACATGGTGAGTCGGCGAAACCGCCACACCAGACGGGGCCGTCGGCACCAGGCGGGGGAGCAGCAGCCACGTACGCGGGCGCGGCGACTTCACCCCGCTGTGGGGGCAATCGACCCCTCGTGGCGGGTTCGCCTTCTCCCCATCCAGGCCTCCCGCATCGCGGAGCGCAGCACGCGGGTGTCGGTGCGGTCGAGTGCGCGACGGCTGCGGTCGAACGCCGCGTGCGCGGCATCCTGAAACAGGCGCTCATGAGCCGGTGAGGTGGCCGCGAGCGACGCGAGGCACTTCTGCAGGCGCACCTGGACCTCGACGTCTGCCGCTCCATCGCGGGCGAGCGGTCGGAAGGCGTCGTCGACGATCTCTTCCAGCGTCGGCGGCGTCACGAAGACCCGCTCGTACTCGATGTCGTCCGCGGGTTCCGTGACCAGGGCTCGGGTGAGCACGCGCTGCAGGGCGGCGACCACCTCGATCGCCGTTCCCGGATCGTTCGTCGCGGCCGAGAGCGCTCGGCTGCCGATCTCGGTGAGCGCGATGACGCCGAACCGCGGGTCCTGTTCGTATGTGCGGTGATGCTCGACGCGGAAACACCGGCGGATGCCGGAGCGAAGGCGGTCATCGACCGTTCCGCGAACGAAGACCAACGGCACGCGGGCATCGGCGATGCGCCCCGGGCCGGCGTGCACGTGGATGTCGATGTCGTGGGAGCGAGCGAGTCGATCGAGGCCGGCGATGTCGACGTGGGTGACGTATCCGACCTCGTCGGCTGCCACCGGGGTGGCATCCTCGGGGACGCCGGTGGTCCGACGCGCGCCAAGGGCGGGGGAGGAGGCGAACAACTCGAGGGATGCGGTCGCGGCCTTTTCGACACGATCGATCACGTCGGCCATTCGCCCGAAGGTGGAGAGGTGCGAGATCCACCGCAGGAGCGTCACCACGACGATCGCGATGATCACGATCGTGCCCACGAACAGGATGGTCCGCCCCTGATCGGTGTAGTACCCGGTCGAGAGCGCGACGATCCCGACGAGAGAGAACGCGAAGGCGCCCACGAACGTCGACACCGCGTTCTGCGAGGTGGGGTCGGAGATGAGCAGCGACGTCGAGCGCGGCGTCGCCGTCGTCGTGGCGGACGAGAACGCGGTCACCATCGCCGTCACCGAGAACGTGCTGACGGTCAGCATGGCGGTCGCGATGATCTGCAGCAGCGAGCCGACCGCGTTCTGCCCGAGGTCGATGGACAGCGAGAAGGGCAGGAGCGGGCCGAGGAATCGCGCGGCCAGGGCGACGAGCACCGCGATGGCCGTGAAGAGTGCCGCGCGAACCCATACTTGCTGGCCGAGCCGGAGGAGGAGGGATGCCACCGAACCGCGCGCTGCTTTCGCCATGCTCTCGACGGTAGTGAGGGCGCTTTGCGATCGATGAGGGCTGGACGCGCGGTGCGCTCAGGCCCTCGGTAGACTCGGACGACCGGGAGGGTTGTCCGAGCGGCCGATGGACCTGGTCTTGAAAACCAGTGGGCAGCAATGTCCCGTGGGTTCGAATCCCACACCCTCCGCAACGACGGAAGCGGCTCCCGAAGGGGGCCGCTTCCGTCATGGCTGGCGGAGCGGGAGTCGAACGCCGTTGGGCCCACGCCGCCGGAGGCTCCGCGCGTCGCGCATTGGCGTGTGGAGGGGCGGTGGGGAGAATTCCATACCCTCCGCCGGATGGTGCGTCCTCGAACCCCGACCGCGCGGACGTTCGGGCGGGTTCCGTCATCGGGACCCGGTGCCATACTTTGCGAATGGACTCGCTCGAGGATTCGCCGCCCCGCCGCTCTCGCCGACAATTGGAGGCGTGGGTGCGTGAGTTCGAGGAAGAAGAGCACTGCATCGCGGGTCGGATCACCATTGCGCCCCAGGAAGACGATGGGGACGAGGACACCGGGCTCGTGATTCTGCGGCTGCGAAACTCTTCGTCGTCGATCTTCATGAAACCGCGTGGGTACGACGACCCGTTCTGGGAGGCGACCCTCACGGAGCACCCCGAGGAACAGCGGATGTCCGTGCACGACATCACGAGCTTCGCCGCTGAACTCGTCATCGCGGGGAACTTGTGCTCATTCCTGCAGTGGAAATCGCTCGAGTGGGATCGTGAGAGTGGGCACCACGCTCACTGACATTCGGAATGCGTGCCCACGGGCCGTTCCAGCATCCCTGAGACTTTCGATGTCGTCCCGGTAAGAGGGCGTCCCCACGGGAGCGCAGAGCGGCCCTCCTCATCGGTCGAACTGTGTGCGCTGTCACGCATCCGGTGCAGGCTGGTGCCATGTTTCGCGATTTCACCGATGAGATTGTCTTGGTCCAGGGGTGTGCCCTGCGGGTCCGACGGGCGGGAACGGGTCCGGTAGTGCTGCTGCTGCACGGTCACCCTCGCACGGGGTCGACCTGGCACCTCGTGGCCCCCGCGTTGGTCGGAGCGGGCTTCTCGGTCGTCGTCCCCGATCTGCCAGGCTATGGCCGGTCCACGGGGCCCGAACCGAGCGCCGACCATGGTGCTCATTCGAAACGCGCCATAGCGGGCATACTGACCGCGCTGATGAGCGCGCTCGACCATGAGCGATACGCCGTGGTCGGTCACGACCGCGGCAGCTATGTCGCGCTGCGGCTCGCATTGGATCACCCCGATCGTGTCGAGAAGCTCGTCCTGATGGATTGCGTCCCGATCAGTGAGCACCTTCGACGTGCGGACGCACAGTTCGCGACGCGGTGGTGGCACTGGTTCTTCTACGCGCAACCGGAGCTCCCGGAACGCGTCATCAACGCAGACCCGGATGCCTGGTACGCGGGTGACCCGGCCGTCATGGGGGTCGAGAATCATGCCGAGTGGCGCGCGGCGATGCGCGACCCGAACGTGGTGCGCGCGATGCTCGAGGATTACCGTGCGGGCTTGACGAAAGACCGCGAGGATGAGGAAACAGACCGGAGAGTCGGCCGACGCCTCACGATGCCGCTGCTTCTCCTGTGGTCCCCTGCGTGATGACATCGAAGACCTCTATGGTGACCCACTCGTCATCTGGCGTGAGTGGGCGAATGACGTCAGCGGCTTCGGTATCGACTCCGGGCACCACATGGCAGAGGAAGCATCGCAGCCCCTCGCGGAAGCACTGATTCGATTCTTCGCGAGCGACCGCTTTTCCTCTTGATCTGACCTGAACTCGCACGGGCTCGAAGACAGCAGAGCCCCCGCTCCCGCGTGCTCGATTCAGCGAAATGCGGTTTCGCGGCGAGGCGATTGCGTAATCCGTATCGCGCCGTCACCCGATCACAGCATTTCGATAGGGTCCGAGAAATCGACGGAAACGGGGGATGGCTCGAGGTGCAGGACCGGATACACAACGCTCATGCGGTGCCGCATGATCGCCTGCGCCGGTCCCGATCGGGCGTCCGCTCGGCTCTCGCCGTCCTCACGGCCCTCCTCGTCCTCCTGCTCGGTGCCGTCCCGGCAATGGCATCCGATCGAGGTCCGGCGGGCGACCTGGTGCCGCCGGAGGGGGCGTACTTCGGCTCCATCCTCGACTGGGGAAGTGACAGCGTCGCCGACCAGGCCGAGCGGCTCGGGGCACCTAGCGCCCTCTACCAACGCGACGTCTCCTACCCGCTCACGGATGCGGAGCGCGGGTACCTCCAGGGCTTCTTCGAGCAGACGGCGGCGGCCGGCTCGGTCGCCCTGGTCTCGCTCAATCCCACCGTGCCTCTGGACGCGCTCGGCTCCTCGGACGCGGAGCAGTTCGTCGAGGTCCTGAAAGACATCGCGCGGCCCGCGGGAGCTCCGCTCTCCCTCAGTTTCGCGCCCGACATGAACACGACCTGGGTTCCGTGGGGACAGCGGCCCCAGGCCTACCGCGCGGCTTTCGCCGCCTTCGCCGAGGTCGTCCACGAGCGCATGCCCGAGGCGGCCGTGGTCTGGTCGCCGTTCTGGGGCGGCGACTACCCCTTCACCACGAACACCGCGCCGCCCCGAGACGGCCTCGACACCGACGGCGACGGTCTGCTCACCGGTCGCGACGATCCCTACGCGCCCTACTATCCCGGCGACGCCGCGGTCGATGCGGTGGGGCTCTCGCTCTACTTCGACGAGACGGGCGGGGTGGAGGCGCGCAACGTCGTGCCCGAACCCGGCGACTTCGTGACGCGGTTGACCGGTGCCGACGACTCGGGCGCTCCCGACTTCATCGGCACGTACGCCTCGGCCGCGCGTCCGCTGCTGGTGGAGACGGCGGCGTTCTACAGCGCGAGTGCCGTCGGGCCCTCGGAGCTCGACATCAAATCGGCGTGGTGGCAGCAGATCGAGGCGGCCGTGGGCTCCGGTGAGTTCCCCGCCCTCGCCGCGGTCATCTGGGAAGAGACGGCCACCACCCGCGGCGTCGTGGGCGAGACGGTGATCGGGTGGTCGGTGACCCTGTCATCGGATGCCGTGCGTTCGGCGTTCGTCACCGATCTGCGCGCGTCCGCCCTCGTCCTGGGCCCGGTTCGCGAGCCGTCGGGCGCGACGGCTCCGTCGGCGACGGCTGAGGGAGTCCTCGGCTGGCTCCTCGTCGCCTTGGTCGTCTCGGTCGTCGCGACCCTGGTCGTCATCGCCGCGCGCCGCTCGGCCGGGGCCCGGCGGCTGTCGTACACCGGTCCGCCATCGCGCGACGCGCGCATCGACCTCTTGCGCGGCCTCGCCATTGTCTTCGTCGTGGTGAACCACCTCGGGCTCGCCAGCTACCTCCAGATCGGCACGCAGGAGTTCCTCGGCGTCGTCTCGGGCGCCGAGCTCTTCGTCCTGCTGTCCGGGGTGGTGCTCGGCCTCGTCTACCGGCCGAAGCTCGTCTCGGGCGGCATCGGCGAGGTCGTCATCCGCACCGCGGGGCGTTCGTGGAAGCTGTACCGCACCGCCCTCGTCGTCGTGCTGCTCGTGTTCTTCCTGTCGCTCCTGCCCTTCCTGAACGGTCAGTCCGTCACGACCTTCACCGACCAGGGCACGGGAGCCGCCGGCGCGGGAGCCACGGGTCGTGTGTACGACCTCTACGCGGGGGCCGACCGGTTGCTGCAGTACCCGGTGGATCCGCAGGTCGTGCTCGACTTCCTCCTCCTGCGCATGGGGCCCTGGCAGTTCAACGTCATGGGCCTGTATGTGGTGCTGCTGCTGATCTCGCCCCTCGTGCTGTGGGCGCTGGGGCGCCGGTGGTGGCCGTGGGTGCTCGGGGTGAGCGCCCTGCTCTATGTCGTCGGCTACGTCACGCGGCTCCGCCTCCTCCCCGCCCAGTTCGAAGACTCCTTCCCCCTTCTGGTGTGGCAGCTGCTGTTCGTCGTCGGCATGGTGGCGGGCTTCCACCGGCGCGAGATCCTCGCGTGGTTCTCCACCCGGGTGGGCCGCATCGCCCTCGTCGCCGTCATCGCGGTGGCGGTCGCGTTGATGCTGTTCTCGTGGAACAACCCCTACGCTCCGGCCCCGGGCGATCCCCGCCTCGGCCTGCTCTCGGACAACACCTTCCGCGCCGTGTACTCGGCCCTGTTCGAGCGCACCTACCTCGCGCCCGGGCGGCTGGTGAACGTGCTCGTGCTCGTCGTCGCGCTCTATGCGCTGCTGACGGCGTACTGGAAGCCGATCGCCGCCGTCGGTGGCGGCTTCCTCATCCCTCTCGGGCAGTCCACCCTCTACGTGTTCGTGATGCACGTGTTCTTCGCCCTCGCCGTGGCCAGCATCCCTCTTCTGCACCGAGGAGACCTCGTGGTCGACACCCTTGCCAACGTCGTCGTGCTCGCGCTGTTGTGGGTCATGGTGCGTACCCGCTTCCTCTTCGCGGTGGTGCCGCGATGAGCCGCCGGGAGAGGAGAAGGGATGCCATGACCGACGACACCCGCATCAGCGAGGGGCGCCTGCTCGTCCTGCGGATCGTCGTCGTGCTCACGATCCTGCTCGGGGTCAACTACGTGGCCTGGCGCTGGCTGTTCTCGCTGAACGGGGATGCGTTGTGGATCGCGGTGCCCCTCATCGCCGCGGAGACGTACAGCCTCATCGACGTCTGCCTCTTCGGGATGATGATGTGGAAGGCGCGCGGACGCCCGGCACCCCCGCCACCGCCTCAGGGGCTGGCCGTCGATGTCTTCATCGCCACCTACAACGAACCCGTCGACCTCGTAATGACGACCGCGCTCGCCGCGCAACGCATCCGCTACCCGCACCACACGTGGATCCTCGACGACGGCGGACGCGAGGAGATGCGCGAGCGGGCGGAGGCCGCCGGGATCGGCTACATCTCCCGGGGGTCCGAGTGGGACGACCGGCCGCGTCACGCGAAGGCCGGCAACATCAACAACGCACTGCAGGCGACGGCCGGCGAATTCATCCTGATCCTGGATGCCGACATGATCCCGCGGCCCGAGATCCTTCACCGCACACTCGGGTACTTCGACGACCCGCGCGTCGCCCTCGTCCAGACCCCGCAGGTGTTCAGCAACGTCGCCACGGGCGACCCGCTCGGAAGCCAAGCGCCCCTGTTCTACGGCCCCATCCAGCAGGGCAAGGACGGCTGGAACGCCGCGTTCTTCTGCGGTTCCAACGCGATCCTGCGCCGCGAGGCGCTCATGCAACTCGGCATCGTCGGCTACGTGCGAGAACTCGACCGCTCCGTGGCGAGCGCTCTGCGCAGCGCGTCGCGCGTGATCGAGAAGGCTCGGTCGGCCCCCGCTGCTGCCGACCCCGCCGTCGCCGCCGCTCTCGACGAGGTCTCCGCCGGTGTCGCCGAAGCCCGCGCGCGACTGCGTGCGCGCGAGCCCCTCGGCGAGGTGACCTATCGCCTGCACCGACGAGTGGATGCCGCGACCCAGTCGATCGTGGCATCCGATGTCGCCGGTATCGACGACGATCTCCGCGAGCTCGCCGCACTGGCGGGGCCCGCCGGTGCCGGGTCGACACCGGAGGAGCAGGCGTTCGACGTCGAGCAGGCGGTCGCCGCCCTCGCCACGCGGGAGCTGTCGCCCCTGAACGCGCTCGAGGCGGTCCAGGCTGTGCTGCGGACGATCGGGGTGGACCGTGCCGGTGAGGCGCAGCCGGTCATGCCACTGGCCACCATCTCGGTGACCGAGGACATGGCGACCTCGATGCGGATGCACGGCATGGGCTGGAAGAGCGTCTACCACCACGAGCTCCTCGCCGACGGCCTCGCTCCGGAAGACCTCGGCACCATGCTCACGCAGCGGCTGCGGTGGGCGCAGGGGACCATGCAGGTCCTGCTGCGCGAGAACCCCCTCGTGCAGTGGGGGATGTCGCTCCCGCAGCGGCTCATGTACTTCGCGACGATGTGGAGCTATCTGTCGGGCTACGCCGCCGTGGTCTACTTCGCGGCGCCCATCATCTTCCTGGTGCTCGGAATCCTCCCCGTCCACGCGTTCGCCGAAGATTTCTTCATCCGATTCATCCCGTTCATGCTCGTCAATCAATTGCTGTTCTTCGTCGCGGCGAAAGGCGCACCGACATGGCGCGGGCAGCAATACAGCCTGGCTCTGTTCCCGGTATGGCTGAAGGCGTGCTCCACGGCATTCACGAACGTCGTGCTGCGCATCCCGCTCGGCTTCGCCGTGACACCGAAGACCCGTCCGAGCACGAACGGACCGCAGTGGCACCTCATCAAGACGCAACTGGTCGTGATGGTGCTGCTCGTCGTGGCGATCGTCGTGGGCTGCATCCGTCTCTTCGTCAACGGGGCGGAGCCTGTCGGCACGGCGGTGAACATCGCGTGGGCGATCTACGACCTCGTGGTGCTGAGCGTTCTGTTCCAGGCGGCGACCTTCACCGGCTACGACCCGACCGCCGAAGCGGAACGGCTCGCCGAGCACGCGCGGCGAGCGTCGCGAAAGGAGACCCGATGACCGCCCCGACCCCCACCTTCGACGACGTGGCTCGTCAGCGCGCGATCGAGCAGCTCGGCATCCTGGACACTCCCCGCGACGAGCGCATCGACCGCGTCACCCGTCTCGCGCAGGAGATGTTCGGCGTGCCGATGGTGAGCGTGACGCTCCTCGACCGCGACCGACAGTGGCGCAAATCCGAGATCGGCATGGGCGGGCGCGAGGCGCCGCGCGAGGACGCGTTCTGCGACTACACGGTGCGAGAGGGGCGCACCGTGGTCATCCCCGACGCGAGCGAGGACGAGCGGTGGTCCGCGAACCCGTTCGTCGAGGGAGATCCGCACCTGCGCTTCTATGCGGGGCATCCGCTGCAAGCGGCCGGAGGGGAACGTATCGGGACGCTGTGCCTGCTCGACACGAAGCCCCGCTCGCTCGACGAGCGCGAAGAGGGTCTTCTGCGCGAGCTCGCGGGGTGGGTGCAGTCCGAGATCCTCCGGCAGAACGAGCTCGACGACGCCGTCGCGGTACAGAGCACCCTCCGCCCCCGGAGCGCGCCCGAACTCCCCGGCTACGAGATGGCGGCCGTCACCGTCGCCGCCGGCCAGATGTCGGGCGACCTCTACGACTGGTATCCGGTCACGGGCGGCGCGCGCTTCACCCTGGCCGACGTCATGGGCAAGGGGCTGGGCGCAGCTCTTCTGGCGGCCGGGCTCCGCGCGTCGCTGAGGACGCTGCCGGAGCGAGACCTCGTGGATGCCATCCGCGAGGCCGATCGTCTTCTCGACGCCGACGTCGCCGACCTCGGCACCTTCGTCACGGCGTTCCATGGCCAACTCGACGCGGCGACGGGCACCCTGCGCTTCGTCGACGCCGGCCACAGCCTGGGGTACGTGCTTCGTGCGGACGACACCTGGGAGCACCTGTTCTCAACAGGGATGCCGCTGGGGATGGGGCTCGCCGATCTGCGCGCCGAGGCGCAGACGCGACTGGGACCGGGCGACATCTTCATGGTCTGCAGCGACGGTCTGTTGGACGTGCTGGACCCGGCGGATCCTCTCGGGCACGTGCGGCGCGTTCTGCGCGAGCGTGGTCTCCGCGGGGCGCTGGACGAGGCTGCCCGCCTCGCCCGCGGGGCGACGGCCACCGACGACGTGACGGTGATGGTGGTGGCCCGCGACGACGACGTGAGCCGGAAGGGAACGGAATGAACATCGAGCAACGTGACTCAGCGAACGCGGTCGTCCTGGGGGTCGAGGGGCGGCTCACGGCTGCAGTGGCACCGCAGCTTCGCGCCGCGGTGTCTGACCTCGTGGCCGGGGGGCGAACCAGGCTGGTGGTGGATCTCGCGAAGGTCGACTTCATCGACTCGTCAGGTCTGGGCGCTCTCATCGGAGCCTTGAAGGCGACGCGGGTCGCCGGCGGCGATCTGCGCATCGCCGCGGCGGGGGAGCAGGTGCGTCAGGTGCTGCGTCTGACGAACCTCGATCGGGTGCTGCACGTCTACTCCGATGCCGAAGGCGCATTCGACGGTGTCTGAGACCACCGTCTCCCGCGAGGGGGTGGCGACCCTCGCCTTCGTGGAGGGACTGCACGAGGCGCTCGACGAGCTCGCTGCGAACGCCCCGCACGTCTCGGAGGAGGACTTCTCCCTCTTCTCCCTCGCGGTGATCGAGATCGCGACGAACATCGCGGTGCACGCGCCCCGCGGTGGCGAAGGCGTGGTGCTCTCGGTCGAGGTGTCGGTGGGGGAGGATCTGCGCGCGGTGCTGCGCGACTCCGCGGCCCCCGTGCACCTCGACCTCACCGCCGCGACCATGGCCGATGCCCTCGCCGAGTCGGGTCGCGGGCTCGCGATCGCGGCGGCTGTCTGCGACGAGCTCTCGATAGAACGCCGGGGCGGCAACATCTGGCGCCTCGTCCGCCACATGAGTCCGCCGTCGCCTCGCTGACGGTCGCCTCGACCCGCTCCCTCGCCGCCGATCTTCCCGGCGCGGGATGAGATTCCCCTGACCCTCACGCGATTCTCAGCAGTTCGTCCCTAGGATGGCTCCGACCTGAGGCCGTGCGCCCAGGAGCGATGGGGTGCCCGGCCGGTGGCATCCGTCCCCGAAAGGACCCGAGTGAGCAAGAGTACGACCCCGCGCGGGCAGAGAACCGTCGCGCGCCACGGACGTCTACGGACGCTCACCCCCGTCGGACAGATCCTCCGTGCCGTCGCCGTGGCGATGGCTGTCGTCTTCGTCGCCGGTGTCGGGGTCGGCGCCTACGCGGTCTACGACCTGTCGTCGAGCTTCACCGCCGACGCGGTCGATCTGAAGGGGCAGCCGGCTGTCCCGCCGGACATCGGCGAGCTCAAGGGCGGCGTCAACATGTTGCTCGTCGGGACCGACGAGTGCGAGCCCGACTTCGCTCAGCTCTTCGGCGACCGCTGCACCGGAGACGACTCCGAGGGCAGCCTCAACGACGTCAACATGCTCGTGCACATCTCCGACGAGCCGCGTCGCGTCACCGTCATCTCGTTCCCGCGTGACCTCATGGTGCCGATTCCCTCGTGCACCGACGCCGACGGCAACGAGACGTCCGCGATGAGCAAGCAGCAGATCAACAGCGCCTTCTCGTACGGCGGTCTCTCCTGCGTCGTGCAGACGATCTCGAAGCTCAGCGGGCTCGACATCCCCTTCGCCGCGAAGGTCAGCTTCGGTGGCGTGATCAACATCACGGATGCCATCGGCGGCGTCGACGTCTGCATCGCCAACGGCATCAAAGACCCCTACACCGGGATCGACTGGCCCGCGGGCATGCGCACCGTGCAGGGCCTCGACGCGCTGCAGTTCCTGCGCACCCGGCATGGCGTCGGCGACGGCGGCGATCTGGGGCGCATCTCGAACCAGCAGCAGTACATGTCGCGCCTGGCCAACAAGCTGAAGAGCCAGGAGGTGCTGTCGAACCCCGCCACGCTGTACAAGCTCGCCTCGACCGCCCTGCGCAACGTCGACCCCTCGACGTCGCTGACCAATCCCCTGACGCTCGTGCAGATCGCCTCGGCGGTGAAGGACGTTCCGTTCGACGAGATCGTCTTCATCCAGTACCCGACGTTCACCGACGCGGCCGACCCGAACCGCGTGGTCCCCGACTACGACGCCGCCGACACGCTCTGGGCTGCGCTCGCCGCGAACCAGCCGCTGCAGCTCTCGGGCAACCTGAGCGACGGCGACGGCGTGGTCGTCGACGACAACGCCCAGCCGGCCCCGACCGACACGGCGACCCCCGCTCCGACCGACAGCGCGGCGCCGACTCCCGACCCGTCCTCGTCGGCGATCACCCTGCCGTCGGAGATCGCGGGTCAGACCGCCGCGCAGGCAACCTGCTCGAACGGCAACGTCCGCTGACATCGGTCCCCTGGCATCCGGATCCCCGCGGATTCCGGATTCGGATGCCAGGGCACGACCGGGTAGTATGAACCGGTGTGCTCGCGCCTTCGGCGTCGATCACCTGGAGACGTCGCATAGTCAGGCCTAGTGCACCACCCTGCTAAGGTGGAGTCCCCGTAAGGGGACCGAGGGTTCAAATCCCTCCGTCTCCGCCAGACTCAACGCCCCCGGAACCGCGGAATCACGCGGGACCGGGGGCGTTTCTCGTTCCTGTCATGCCTCGCGTGGCAACGGCGCGGCAACAACCCGCGCCCCGATCGCCTCATCCAGGCGGGTCGTGAGGGCCTCGAGGTCGTCGTCGAAGAGGTCGGCGTAGACGTCGAGCGTCATGGCGGCGGAGGCGTGCCCCAGCATGCGCTGGATCGCCTTCACGTTCGCGCCGGCCGACACAGCCAGCGATGCGGCGGTGTGCCGGAGGTCGTGCAGCACGAGCGGTTCCACGCTTGCCGTCGCGAGCGCCGATACCCACCAGGAGCGCGAGCCCGCAGAGGCGCGGGTGCGGCGCATGTAGCCGCCGTGGCCGTCGTCGAAGATCAGCGCGTCCGGTGCCTTCCCGTCGACGGCCGTCGCGAGCTGCTGCAGCACGGCGGCGGGGACGGGCACCTGGCGGGACTCGTGTGTCTTCGGGGTGCCGGGGTGGAACTCGCCGTGCACCTCGACGACGTTGCGGGTGACAGAGATCCGGCGCCGGAGGAAGTTCACGTCGCGGACGCGGAGGGCGACGAGCTCGCCCCACCGGAGCCCGCAGTAGCCGAGGGTGAGCACGAGCGCCGGCCTCCCGGAGGCCGCGGCGACGGCCCAGAGTTCGTCATGCGAGAGGTAGCGGCGCTCGCGCTTCGTGACCTTCCGGGGGAGGCGGACGCCGCGCGCGGGGTTGGCGAGGATGCGTCGGTCCTTCTCGGCGACGTCGAGGATCCCGGCGAGGATGCCGTACGCCCGAGCGACGACGGTCGGGCTCATCCCGATGCCGGCTACCCACGTCTGCACCTCGGAGTGCCGGATGCCGGAGACGGTGCGCCTGCCCCACTTCGGCTCGACATAGTTCGTCCACGACGCCGCCAGGGGCGCGTACGACGACGGCTTGAGCAGCGCGGCCTTGCTGGCCAGCCAGGGCCCCGACAGCTCGCCCACTGTAACCCTGGCGGCACTCGCGGCGATGTAGGTGCCGTCCGCCTTGCTTACCGTTTGGCGGGCGATGTGTTCCTCTGCCGCACGCTTCGTCGCGAAGCCCCGCTTGGACGTCTGCTGATTGAGCGGGTCGCGCCACACCGCCCGGTACAGCTTTCTGCCGGCGGCCGTCTCGTAGGGGTAGACGCTACCCATGAGAGTTCCTCTCGAGGTGATCTCGCAACTGAGCAACTCGGACGCGCGTCTCGTGTCCGCGAGCTTGGGCGGAGGCGTCGCTCCCCACCGATGCTGAGACCACGCTCTCCAGAGATTCGCCCCAGATTGCGAACGAGACCTGACGTAGAACGTCGACCTTGACGCCGAGCCTCTTCGCCGCCCTGCGTTCGGCAAGCGTTGGAGTTACGGGGTCGCGGTCGGCAGCGAGTCGAGCCCATTCGTCTATGAACTCGCCAAGCGCCGGTGCCGCCTCGTCGGAGCCGATGAAGTGCAGGAACCGCTCTGTCGAGACGGTGAAACCATCCGAGAGGGTAAGCCTCTCGGTGCCGTCGAATAGGTCGGGGAGTTTGATCTGACCCGCGCCGCTGAGCGCCCCGGATGACGAGCTGAGGGCCGTGCAGAGGGCGAACAGAGTCGGCAACGTCGGGGCGAATCGACCAGCCTCGATGTTCTCGATGCTCGTCGTTCCCCAGGTCATTCCGAGCGCTGTGCCAGCTCGCGCGAGCGCATCTCGTCGCACGTTGTGCTCAGCCCTGTATCGGCGGACGAACTGGCCAATCGCCACCGCGACTGTCGGCGGGGCTGGGAGGGTTTCGTCGCTCACTTCTCAAGTATCCAGCGTCGGGGTGCTTGACACAAAGCGTTAGAAATCTTTACTGTGTTTTCACGCACCCCAGGATTGGGGACATGAGAAGAAAGGTCCGCAATGGATCACGACTACATCACCCCCGATCAGGTCTGCGAGCTCGTGCCTGGCATGACCACGACGAACCTCGCGCAGCTGCGCTTCAAGGGCAGGGGTCCGAAGTTCCTCAAGCCGACACCGCGCACCGTCGTCTATCGCCGCGCCGACATCATCGCCTGGCTCGAGGCGTCCGAGCGCACCAGCACGGCCGCGATGACGCGATGACCATCAACGAGAAAGCCCCCGGCGCTGCGCCAACAGCGACCGAGGGCATCGACCAGAACCGAACCGACCACGGCAAGAACCAGACGGGACCCATCATGACCGATTCAGCCACCGAGCACCAGCCCGCCCCGACGTCGACGGCCGCGCAGGCACGTGCAGCTCGCGCGAAAGCTGCCGCTCGAGGGACGATCGCCGCGGATCCGCGGATCGTGATCGAGGATGCCCCGACGCCCGTGAGTGAGACGCGAGCCGCGACCGTGCAGGACGCTGAGGTCGTGTCGCTGCGGAACGCACGCCTCGCGGAGGATGAGCTGGCGCACCTCCCCGTGTTCATCGTGAAGGGCACCGGGGGCCGTCACGCGAAGGTGTGGCGCTCGACTGACGGGAAGTGGTGGCGTCGGGGCGGTGCGGTCCGCATTCAGCGGTGGCCGGAGCAGGATGGGCCGCGCGCGTTCGTGGTGTACCTGCACGAGGGCGCGAACCGTGGCGACCTTGACATGTTGCTCGGCGCTGTGGAGCGCGCACGGTCGGGGAAGGGCCTGGCGGACGAGTGGGAGCGGATCGAGCAGCCGTGGGCTGACGAGTTGACGTTCAAGCTCACGTTCTCGTCATGGTCCTACGTCGACCCGTACACTCACCGCGACCCGTCCCCGCGCGTCTACCCGTGTAATGAGCCGCTGTGCCTCCGAAAGTGGCACGAGGACGGTGTGACGCACGTCCTCGACGAGGTGCGCGTCAAGTTGCCGGACATGCGGGGGCAGTACTCCGTCTCGGTCACGCGGTGCCTCGACGAGGACACTTGGATCGTCGACGTGTTCACTGACGAGTTCTTCGGGACGGCCGACGACGCCGCCGAGTTCGCGTCTCATCTGCAGTGGATGACGGCGGAGTGCCGGAAGGCGAACGCCGCCCGTGCCGAAAAGGTGGCGGCGGCGTGAGCGGGGACACGTTCCAGGTAACGTCACGCGCTTCGACAGCGCGTCAGGACGGTGCGGTGATCGTCACACCCCCGGACGGTGCCCCGGTCGCTCTGACAGCCGCACAGGCCCGCGAGCTGCAACGCGCGATCCTGTCGGCCGTGGTGACGATCGAGCGTGACGTGCGCGCGGTCGTCGCGAAGACGAAGGCGGCGGAGGCACGGAAGCTGCGGCGCGCGGCCGACGTCGACGAGACGCTGCGGGAGCGGGACCGGTGAGCGGCGTGGAAGGCGCGGCCATGATCCCCGCGTGGATGATCCAGGACCGGACGGTGCCGAGGAGAGCGCTGCTGGTGTTCGCGGCGCTGTCGGCGCGCGCGGGCACCGGACCTATCACGGCACCGCTGCGCGTTCTCGCGGCCGAGGCCGGTTGCACCGTGAGTCAGGTGTCCGTCGCGATCGCCAAGCTCGAGGCTCTCGGCGTCGTCGTCAGGGACCGTGGGCGACGCTTCGCGGTGAGCTACACGCTGCACCCTTCGCGTAGACCTCGGGGGCTGAACCGGTGAGCGGCGGCGTCCCCGCGGATGAGGTCACCGCGAACGACTTCATGCAGGTACGTGCCGCGCTCGTGCGCCGCGTCGGCGGCGCGAACGAGGCCCTCGTGTGGACGCGCATCCAGTGGCGCGCGTCATCCACCACGGCGGGCCACGCCGGCGACGACGGTGCGCGCTGGTGGGCGGCAACGCACGCCGAGATTGCCGCCGAGACGGGCCTGACGAAGGATCAGGCGCGCCGGGCGGTGGACAAGCTCGTCGCGGGTGGGTTCCTGCTGTCGGATCAGACGGAGGGCTTCTCGCGGAGGGGTAGCTACTCACCCGTCATCGCCCATGTGGCAGATTTGCCACGTGGCAGGGATGCCACATCGAAGCGGCAGATTCGCCACATGGAAGTGGCAGATATGCCAGATGGTCCTTCTATAGAGACGGTTAAGACTAAAGACTTCTCGTCGGAGGCCGCTGACGCGCCCCTCCGAGGCGACGTAGAAGAGATTCTCTCGCTGCTGGAGTCGGAGGTAGAGCGCAACGGCGGCAAGCGGCCTACGCGCTCCAGGAAGAGCATCGACGCTGGCCGTCTGCTGATCGACGTCGACGGCCGCACCGTGGATGAGATATCTCACGTCATCCGGTGGTGCCAGGCTGACGAGTTCTGGCGGTCGAATGTCCTGAGCATGAGCAAGCTGCGGGAGAAGTTCGACCAGCTGCGTCTCGCCGCGCAGCGCCCTCGACGCATGAGCGCTCTCGAGGCGGGTGCGGAGGCTGACCGGCTGATCCGGGAGCATGAGGCGGCGATGGTCGCTCAACAGGTCGCGGATGACGAATATGCGCTGGTGGTTCACGAGCTGCGGGGCGTGTCGTGAGCGGCCGCACGGATGAGTCCCTGGCGGCGGAGGCTGCTCGACGTCGGCGGGAGCTGCGCGAGGAACAGGACCGGCACGCGGTCACCCGTGACGTGCTGACCGTGACGAACCGGCTGCTGCTGACGGTCTACCTGCGGGAGCGTCTCGCGGATCCGGCGGACTTCCTGATGGTCGTCGGCATGCCCGTCGACGACCGCGGCGCGATCGTCTGGGAGCGCGTCGACGTCCTCGTGGATGAGCTGCTGCGCGCGCGGCCGCACTTCGCCGCGCCGGAACCGGTCGATGGTCGCGTTCGGTCGCTGGGGGCGCTACAGTGGTTCACCGAGCGGACAGTGAGGGCCACGGGCCCCGCGACCGCCACGGAGGCCAGGGGCCAGCGCACGTCAGATCAGGGATCGGTGCGGCATGTCGAATCGACACCTGGAGACTCCCCATGACACCTTCCCGCAAGACGGTGACGAACGAACCGAACGCCACTGAGGCCGACACGAAGTCCGGCGCGCGCAAGCTCGAGGAAGCCATCACCCGTGAGCTGACCAAGAGCCGCTCTCGGGCCACGGCTGCGCCCGTCGCTTCGGAGGCCGACGCCCAGCCCGACATCAACGCCGACGCCGCCGCGGAGCCCGACACACGGCCGGCCGCGGCCGACCCCACCGTTACGGATGGGGCGCAGACTGCCGAGCCAGAGACGTCCGAGGCGTCAGACATCGTGCCGCCCGTCTACGTCGCGGACGCGGCCGTGGTCGAGGCCAACAGCGCCATGGACCGAGCGCGCGCAGCCCTCGAAGCTGCGGAGGCCGAGTTCTCCGCTGCCGAGTTCGCCGCGCAGCGCGCGCAGCTCGAGGATCAGATGCGCCGCGACCAGGCGGAGGATCAGCGCATCGCGCGCCTGGGCCAGCAGCTCCCGAAGATGCGCGCGGCGGTCGAGTTCGACCTGAACCAGTTCCGGCTCGCCGTCGCCGCTATCCGTCAACCGGGCGGTTCGACGGACCTCGCCGTGCGGGCGTGGATGCAGATGTCCCACACTCGCGAGGTGCTGCGCCGCATCTTCGGTCAGATCACCACCCACGCCGCGAAGCGTTCCGATGAATCGATGCGGTACTGGGACCGGAAGGCCGCAGAGTGGGAGGTCGCGATGCGCGCGGCGGTCGACCTCCGTCCGTCCGACTTCACCGCGGCGCGATCCGACGACGACGCGATCAACGAGGACGACGAGAAGGCCGCCAACGAGGCGTTTACGGAGGCTCTCGAGCGGGTCAACGCGATGATCACGGAGCAGTCGCAGGCGGCTCCGATCCCGCAGAATCGTCGCCCTGACGACATGTCGATTCCGGGCCCGTGGGCACTCGGCGTGTACGGCTCCGGCGACATCGCCCTCCGGAACCCGCTGTTCCGTGAGAATCCCCTGCCGCGGACGTTCTCGGCTGACTTCGATGTGGCGCTCACCCACGCGGTGCAGGCCGAGGTGGACGTGTTCCTGCCGGGTGTCAGCCCGCTCCGGTTGGACGGGGTTACGGTGGCGGAGGCGCGCGACCTCGCCGCGGCGGCATCTGCGGAGATCCAGGCATGGGCGACGTCGACGCCGAGGATGGACCTGAACGATGCCGCGGGCGAGGGGCAGAGCGCGTGATCGACTTCACCGGAATGAAGGCGCGCCCGGTCGGCATGATCAGCGGTGCGATGGGCGCGGGCGTGGAGTCCGCTGCGGCTGTGATCGCGCGAGGTCAAGCGGAGGTCGATGCGTTCATCGCAGGCCGCGCGTCGGCTCTCGCCTCGGCTCGGGCCGCGGCACCGCGACCGGTGCGTGAGCGTACGTCGCGAGCGGCTGCGCCGTCCACGACGCCGGAGCAGCGCCGCGTGGACGCTCTAGGCTACCCGGCATCGTGGACGGAGAACGGTCAGGAAGCGATCGCCGCCGCGCGCGCAGCCGCACCGGGCGGCGCCGGAGTGGACTACCCCGCGAGCTGGAAAGCCTGACGACATGGCGAACGAGTGCATTCCCCTGTACACCCCGGCATCCGACGTAACCGTGCGCGCCGCGTCGGCGATCGTCGGTAAGACGTTCGTAGCACTGCTGGGCGGCGTCAATCCGTCCACCGGTCAGCTCGCAACCGTCGTGCCCGCGCCGCTCGCCGGCGCATCGGTGGGCGTGGCGTCGCGCGACACCGCCTCCGGCGCGGTTATGCACCTCATCCGCGCGAAGGGCATCATCGTCCCCGTGACGGCGGGCGGCGACGTCAGTGTCGGCGCCGAGGTCGAGGTCGGGGCGAACGGGCGTGCCGTCACGCTCGCATCCGGCAAGGCCCGCGGCCGCGCCTGGTCGGCCGGAACCGCCGGTAACGACGTCTTCGTCGAGCTCTACTGAGCAACTGACTTCGGGCTCGCGGCCCGCCCGCCGACCTTCTTTCCGGTTTGGGGCACGCGAGTTCGACGGGCGGTGAGCATCGGACGAACCGCGGGCGCGGTTTGCTCACCACCCACACCCCGAGGGTGCCATTCCGCTGGGCGGGGGAATGGCACCCTCGTCTCTTTCGTGAATCGCGAGACTTTGGAGTAACCGATATGACCACACACGAGACGGTGATCTGGGAGACCCTCACCGGCCAGCACCTCGAGACTGTCGAGGCATCCGAGGGCAACTGGGAGCGGGGCCGCGTCACCGACCTGAACCACGTCTTCCAGATCGATGCCCTCGGCCTCAACCCCGCCGACCGTGCGGACTTGTTCGGGGAGGACTGTCCCCGCGACCGGGTGCTGACCGAGCTCGTTGACGGGACGCCGATCTATCACGGGTTGATCGTCGATTGGGACTACGACGACAACGCCGGCACGTACACCGTCACGCACGTCGACCTGCGTGAGCTGTTGACGGGCCGTTACCTGTTCGGTGTCGGTGGGTATCACTCGGACGGCGTGTTCGACTGGACGGGCCTGTCGTGGCGCGGCATGGCATCCCGTGCGCTGTACTACCTGCTGCGGTACCAGGATTCGCCGCGGTGGGCGGTGCCGATCAACCTCCCGCCCGAGGAAGCCGGCGACGAGGTGTTCCGTACCTGGTGCTACGAGATGAAGCTTGGGGAATCGATCCTCGCCGATATCGAGGGGCGCCCGGGCGGTCCTGACGTCGACTTCCAGCCGGGTTTCTTCGGCAGCGGGTACGGGTGGGAGGCGCTGATCGGTTCGCCGTTTCTCACTGGCCCCGACGTCGAGGTCGTGTTGGGGGCCGATGCGTCGCCGGTGAAGAACCTCAAGATCGCCCGCCGAGGTCGCGCCGTGTCGACCGGTGTGTTCGGTATCGGTGACGGGTCCGAGCAGCGGCTACAGGTCGCGCAGGTACCCGCAGCCGCCGACGGTCGGATTGTCCGCGACTCCAAGGTGACGTTCAAGAAAGACACCGGCGTGACCGTCGATTCGCAACTGCACAAGCGCGCGGAGGGGTATCTCGCGGCGCGGCAGAAGCCGACGCAGCGGTGGTCGTTCGACCTGGACGCCGACGCGGTGGACCTGACGACCTTGCGACTCGGCTCGATCATCTATGTGCAGTCGGAGGGTCACCGCTTCGCCCCCGATGGGGAGAGCGCTCACCGGGTGCTCGGGTTCGCCGGGTCTCTTGCCGAACCAGAGACGGTGAAGCTCACGCTGGAAACGCTGCAGGACGCGGAGGACGGGGACAGCGATGGTTGAGCGCGTCCCTGTCGGCAGCCCGGAGGTCGTCTTCGATCGGCTCATGGAGCGCATCGAGAACCTGGAGACGATGGTCTACGGCCGCAACGCGTCCGTGCATGACGGGTCTACCGAGTTCGTCGGGGAGGACTCGCTGATCGTCCGCGGCTCCCAGCTCGTCTCCGGATGGCTCCGCGTCATCGGGCGGCTCGTCGTCACCGGCCTGGGCATTCTCGAGGTGAACGGTCTCATCGACCTGCTGGGCCGGATGAAGGTCCGCGGCGGCGGGGGGATCACGGTCGAGGATGGCGGCGACATCGACGTGCTCGGCGGGATGATCCGCGCCGGCCTCGTCCGCATGGAAGACGGGAAGCTGTTCGTCGGAGAGAGCATGGTGCTCGACCCGGCAGAGGACGGCGGCGCGGCCCTGTTCTCCAACGGATCCAAGCTCTACTCGAACGCAACGGCGATCGGCCTCCGGAAGGGCTCCAGCTCCCTGACCGTCGGTGAAACGCTCGCGGCCCTGCTGGTCGGCGGGAAGGCGTTCACCGTCGCCGCGGACGGGTTCACCTTGACCGGCGTCGACGAGGAAGAGAGCACCGATGGTGTGATGTGGCTCGGGTTGAAGGGCGGCAAGCTCGTCGTGGTGTCCCCCGCGGTCGGCGGCCCGTTCGGCAACCTGTCGTGGCCGCTGCCACCGTCGACCGTGACGGATGAGTACGGGCCGCGCGAGTCCCCTGGCGAGGGTGCCTCGACGTTCCACGAGGGCATCGACTTCGGCGCCGCGAACGGCACGCCGATCCCGTCGGCCGGCGCAGGAACGGTGGAGTTCGCAGGGTTCGACACGGACGGCGGGTACGGCAACTACGTCCTCATCAACCACGGCGGAGAGCTCAAGACGCGCTACGCGCACATGAACGCGACACCGCAGGTCACCACGGGCGCGCATGTCGCACGCGGCCAGATCCTCGGGGAGGTCGGTGACACCGGCACCTCGTTCGGCAATCACCTGCACTTCGAGGTCGAGTACCAGGGCGTGCGCGTCAACCCACGTTCGAAGCTGCCCGCAGCCTGACTCCCGGCTCTACCCCGAGCGCCCCACTTCCCACGACAGGGAGGCGGGCGCTCTGCTGCGCCACGCGCGTTACTGCGAGCCTGACCCGCCCCACCGACCCCAGGCCGGGGCCGAGCCCGAGGCCGACCCCCCACCCCCTCAAAAATCCAGAACACCCCAAACCACGGACCACCTCCCGCCCGGTCGCTTCCCCTCTCCCCGGTTCGCGTCCCCGATTTCTACCAGGGGTCGGCTCGTGGCAGACGCCGATCTGATCGCGTGATGACGCGGGAGTAGCTGGGGCGGGCGCGCCCCTTGTCGCGGCGTCCTTTGAGCCGCACAGAGCGGCCCGCGAGGCTTTATCCCTCGGGTGACCCGGGCCTGATGTCGGAACCCCCCAGTAGCGTGCCGCCCATGACCGAACACACCATGAAACCGTCCGATCACGTACACTACGGAGTCAACTCCCTGAGGGGCTGGGACGAAGCTCTCGGCACCGCTCACGGCTGGGGAGGAAACCGCGCCCGCAACGCCGGCCGACTTCTCTCCGGCATCATCGTCGCCGGCGGAGAGGACCGCACACCCGTCGCCATGGCGGGCCAGCTCGACGACAACGGCACCGGCAACCTCGCCGTGCTCTACGCCGATGTCATCGTAACCGTCACGGCCGTCACCATCCTGTCCGACGACGCGACGACGGAGGTCACCGTACATCCGTTGAGCGCCGTCGACAGCATTGGCGTGAAGGCCTTCCACAACTACTACGACGGCACGAAGAGCTACGAACGGCACAACCAGCTCGAGGTCAGCGTCACCGTCGAGGGGATCGAGTTCACCTTCACCCGAAGCGGCTACAACAGCAGCGAGCTCACCGACGACAACGCCGTGAAGAAGGCGCTCGACACCCTCCGCGCGCGCCTGGCGCAATGAGCGACGACGCACCCGTCCGCCAGGCCTACGACCTCGGAATGGACCACGCCGACGACGACCACGCCGGCAAACCGGACGTCCGCCTGCACAGCGGCCGCAAGATTGCCGCCGCCCTCGGCTTCACCGCCGCCACTGGGGAGCAGCTCGTCGAGCTACGCGACGCCTACGACGCCGGCTGGCGAGACTGGGCCTGAACTCTTCCCAACCCCGGCCCCATCGCGCCAGAAACGGCCTCGCGCGCGATGGGGGTACCCATTTTTCCCGGGGAGGGAGGAAGCCACCGGGCGGGAAGTGGTCCGTGTGGTCGGGTGCGCGGGATTTTCTGGCGGGTGCCCCGTGGGTGGGTTGTCCGTTACCGGCTGGGCGGCTGTGTGCGCCTCGTGAGTCCGTCCTGAGCGCGGGCCGTGTCGGTAGCGCCGGTGGGGCCGTGGTGGCGGTCTGTGAGGCGCACAGAGGCGCGGAGGGCTATGCGGCGGCGTCGGCCGCGACGGTGCCCGCGGGTCGACCGGCCCAGAAGCCCGCAGACGGTCGACCGGCGGCCGCGTACGCCGCGCACAGGGCGAGGGCGGGGCATCCCGCGCACACGGCCGTCATGCGCGCGATCGTCGCAGCGTCGGCGCGATCAGCCGTGAACGCCTCATCCCCACGGCACGCGGGCTCTACACCGGGCGTCATGATGTCCCCACGCAGCGCCTTGTCTAAGACGTAGTACTCGGGGCCGCCCTTCATCGGCTTCTCGACCGGTGTGCGCTCCGCTGACGGGGACATGACCGTCGGCTTCAGCTCTTCCACGACCGGCGTCGTGCGGGCGATCGTGGGCCGCTTGAAGGGTGCCAGGCCCTGCTCTCGACGCTTGCGGGCGAGCTTGTTTTGGTGAGCCGGGTTGTCACGCATCTTCTGCTGCCACGTCTTCAGCAGGATGTCCTCCCGGACGACGCGGGTGCGTTGCCCGTCGATGACCTGCCAATCCATCGGCATACCCGCCTGCCCCCAAAGTCGGATCGCTCGCTCCGACCGGTTCACGCGCTCCGCCGCGCTCTTGTACGTGTGCCACTTCACCTTGCCCATGAGCGCATCTTCACCCGCGCGGTGGGGCACTGTCGCATGGCAACACCGTGGCAACAGAACTAGTAATCGAGCGTGTCTCGACGCGCCCGCTAGTGAGCGTAAATGCCCGGAAAGACGCGGCTCCCAGGTTCGCCCCGCAGCATCCCGCGGCACTCGGCAGGGTTCAAATCCCTCCGTCTCCGCACTGAGAAAAAGCCCCGGTTCGCCGGGGCTTTTCTCGTTGCGTGGGCCCGGTCACGGGCTGCGTCGACCGCTCTCGCGGTCCCACTCGAGCGACTTCCCCTTGGGGGGAGGCGCACAGATTCTCGGCGACAATGACCTCCGCAGCGAAACGGGCGATGTCGTGGACGGACATCCTCTGTTCGTCCTCCCGCGCCGTGAGCGTCGCCTCCCAGAGTGGGTGCTCGCACCCGCGGGGTTTCACGAGGATCAACGCCGACGCGTTGCGTAACCGACGGATCATCAGACCGGTGTCCTCGCGGTCGGCGTCGTCTTTCGGAGCGATGCTGAGACGGGAGAAAGCCGGCGGGACGCTACGGGGGGATCCCGAGGGCTTCGGCCAAGGCGCCCGACGGATGGGTGCGGACCTGACCGCGAACGGGCACGGGGAGGCCGTCGCCCACGGCCGCGATGAGGCGGATGTCGATGGCATCCATCGCGGCGAAGTCGGTGTCGGCGCGCTCGATGAGCGCCTCGCACGATCCGCACCCGCGGCGGACGAAGAGCAGGAGCTGGGCGTGGCCTCGGAGGGCGTGCTGGCGAGGGACCACCACGGAGCGGTCGGGGGCGAGCAGGGGGCGTTGGGGACGCCGACGGGCTCGCGCGCCGCCGCGGTCGGTGCGGTCCTGACCTCTCGGAAGGACGCGCCGATGACCGCGGCCACGCAGGCCAGGAGCGCGATCGTCGACAGCTCTGTCGGGTGAAATTCATCCGCGCGGGGGTGACGCGCTTTGCTGCACGGTGACTCATATACGCGGGTCTGAGAGTGCGCTAATTCAGTGTTGCAGAGGCCAGAAACCGCATAAATGCGGGTCTAAATTACATCTTGACCGTTTTTGATAGTGCGCTAACATTGCACTCAATCCCACAACGAAGGAGTTGGACGTGACTGAGCCGTACACAGTCGTAGCGCTCTCGCCGCTGCAGATCCCGATCGTCGAGCCGGAAGATGCGCTGAAGAACACCCGGCGCATCATCCAGTTCATGAAGACGGCGGTCGGTGTCGCCGCGACCGAGGGATACCCGGTCAAGCTGGTGGTCATCCCCGAGATGGCGATCCAGGGAATGCACATGGCATTCCGCGCGGGAGACCGCGAGGACGAGAAGAAATTCGCCCGCACCATTCCGGGCCCGGAGACGGACGAGCTGGGGAAGGCCGCTCGTGAGCTGAACACCTACATCGCCGGGGAGCTGTATCTCGTGGCGGACGACGACTTCCCGGACCGCTACTTCAACTGCGCGTTCATGATCGATCCGAACGGCGAGGTCATCTACCGCCGTGCCAAGGCCACCTCAGATGGCTTCGAGGGCGGCACACTCGGCACCACGAACCCGCACGACCTGTGGGACGAGTGGATCGTCAAGAAGGGCAACGGCAACGTCATGGACGCTATCTACCCCGTCGCCAAGACCCCGGACATCGGCAACATCGGATACGTCATCTGCCACGAGGGTGCGTACCCCGAGATCGCGCGCGGTCTCGCCATGAACGGTGCCGAGATCCTCATCCGGGCCACGCTCATCGAGCCCCAGACCTCGCAGGGGATGTGGGAGGTGCAGAACAAGGCCCACGCCCTGTTCAACAACGCGATCGTCGTCGCGCCCAACCTCGGCCCGGAGCTCGGCCCGGATGGCGTCATCAACGACCTCTTCGGTGGCCGCTCGATGATCGTCAACCAGCGCGGCAAGATCATCACCGAGACGCCCGGCGTCACGGCCGGCGACACGTTCGTCAGCACGACGATCGACATCGACGCGCTCCGACGCGATCGTCAGGCGAACGGAGTCTTCAACGGCTTCAAGGACCTCCGCACCGAGCAGTACGCGGCGATCTACGAGAAGCCGATCTACCCCAAGAACCAGTACCTCGAGGCCCCCCCGGGCGAGGACTGGCTCGCGCGTGAACGCGCCACCCGTGCGCGCAACATCGCGCTGCTGGAAGAGCGCGGCGTCTTCACCCCGCTCGACTGACCGCCGGCGGCGGCGTTCCGCGCACGCCGCGTCGTCACGCTCGGACGCCGCCGCCCTCCCCACCGGTCCTGACAAACGTCCTCCCCCCGGAACCCACCCTGCACCGATCACCTCACAAGGAAGTGGAAACATGATCAGCACCCGTTCCCGAACCATTTTCAAACTCGCCTCCATCGTGGCGGTCAGCACCGTCGTGTTCACCGGATGCGCCCGAGGTGGAACCGACGGCTCCGCCTCTGCGGACGACAAGAAGACCGGCGAGGGCCTCGTCATCGGCTGGAGCCAGCGCGGCATCAGCGGGAGCGACTGGTGGAAGACCCTCGTCGAAGGCGGGCAGGCCGAGGCCGAGAAGCTCGGTGCGACGATCCAGCTGCTCGACGCTAACGGCGATACCGTCCGCCAGAACGCCGACGTGCAGACCCTCATCACCAAGAACGTCGATGTGGTGATCATGAACCCCAACGACCCCATCGGCGTCGGCTCCTCGGTCGCCGCGCTCAAGGACGCCGGTGTGCCGCTCGTGACGGTCAACTCGAACCTCGACAGGTCGCTCGTGCCCGACATGTACTGCTACGTCGCCGAGGACCAGGGCTACACCGGCTCACTCGCGGGCCAGGTCGCCGCAGAGAAGGCCGTGGCGAAGTTCGGCGACACCGGTGAGATGAAGATCGTCGGAATCGGCGGCTTCCCCGGGGATGTCCTCAGCGACCTCCGCTTCAACGGCTTCATGGACGGGTGGCAGGACGTCATGAAGGATCACCCGGGCGTCACGACCACGAAGTTGGAGACGAAGTACGGGGAATGGAAGCCGGACAAGGCGCTGGCGCCAATCCGTGATGTGGCGACGGCCAACCCCGATCTCAAGGTCGTCTTCAGCATGAGCGACGTCATGCAGGGCGGTATCGAGCAGGGCCTGCAGCAGGCGGGTATCTGGGGTGACGGCGTGATCGTGGCGGGTTACGACGGCGGCATGAATGTGGTCAAGCAGATGGTCGACGACCCGACCGGTCCGATGCAGGCCACGGCCTCGAACCAGCCGTGGGATCAGGGAGTGGAGGCCGTGAAGATGGCCGTCGCCGCCTACAACGCCGACACACAGGCGTGCCCGGACAAGGAGGTCTTCATCCAGACCACCGTCGTCACCCCGGAGAACGCCAAGGACTACTACAAGCCGAACGACACCTACGTCCGGGCGAACGACTAAGCGCCGAGCGCCGACCAGCGGCCGCCGCTGCGCCCGACGTCACCCGTTCGGGCGCAGCGGTCGGCTCCATCACCCACGTACGAGGAAGTGCAGAAAGACATGGACGAGCTTCAGCTCGAGGGCATCACCAAGGGGTACCTCGGCGTCCAAGCCCTCAAGGGGGTCAGCTTCTCCGTCAGGCGGGGGAGCATCCACGCTCTCGCCGGACAGAACGGCGCCGGCAAGTCGACGCTCGTCAAGATCCTCTCCGGGGCGGAGACCCCGGACGGCGGGACCATCCGCCTGGGCGGCGAGGTCATGCGGTTCAAGACGCCGACGGACGCGCAGGCGGCCGGCATCCACACGATCTACCAGGAGCTGAGCCTGGTGCCCTCCCTGTCGGTCGCGGAGAACATCTTCCTCGGCTCGCTTCCGAAGCGCGGCGGTGCCGTCGATTGGAACGCGATGCAGGCCCAGGCGCGCGACGCGCTGGCGCGCGTCGGTTTCGACCTCGACGTCCGCCAGCCGGTCTCCAGCTTCTCGGTGGCGGAGCAGCAGGCCGTCGAACTCGCCAAGGCACTCCGCAAAGACGCACGGGTGCTCCTCCTGGACGAGCCCACCTCCACGTTGCCCCTCCCCGACGTCGAGCGGCTCTTCACCGTGCTCCGCCGTCTCGCCTCGGAGGGAGTCACTCTCCTGTACATCTCCCACCGGATGGATGAGCTTTACAGCCTCTGCGACGCGGTCACGATCCTGCGCGACGGCGTCACCGCGGCCAACCTGAAGACGGCCGGCTCGAAGCCCGCCGACGTCGTCACGGCGATGGTGGGGAAGAGTCTCGAGGGGTCGATCGCAGACGCGGCGCTGCGCGGAGAGCGCAGCCCCCGGCTGGGAGCGGGCCGCACGGACACCGTTCTGCTCTCGGCGCGCGGCCTCGGAGAGGACGATCGCGTCACCGACATCGACTTCGACCTCTACCAGGGCGAGGTGCTGGGAATCGCCGGCCTCATCGGATCCGGTCAGTCAGAACTGGCGAGCCTCCTCGCCGGCGCCCGACGGAAGACCGACGGGACCCTGCGGATGGATGACAAGACGGTCGACTTCGCCTCCCCGCGCGACGCCATCCGTCGCGGCATCGGACTGCTCCCGCAGGACCGCAAGGCCCAGGGCTTCATTCCCGACATGGGCGTGGCCGGAAACATCACGCTCGCCAGCATGCCGATGTTCAGTCGCCTCTCCCTCATCGACGGCGCACGCGAGAAGCGCGCGGCCCAGGACATGGTGACGCGCCTGGGCATGAAGGTTTCCAGCGTCAACCAGCCGATGAAGACACTCAGCGGTGGCACCCAGCAGAAGGGCATCCTCGCCCGTTGGCTGGTGCGCTCCTCACGCCTCCTCATCTGCGACGAGCCGACCCGAGGAGTCGACGTCGGCGCCAAGGAGGACATGTATGAACTGATCCGCGACTTCGCGCGGTCCGGCGGCACCGTCGTCATCGCGAGCTCGGAGATCTCCGAGGCCATGATGTGCGACCGCGTGCTGGTCATGGCGCGCGGCCGCGTGGTCGCCGAGTTCGATCACGACGAGATCGACCCGCAGGGTCAGCGGATCCTGCAGGTCCTCGCCTGAGATGCATCCCCCACAACCTTCACCGACCACGACCCAATGACGGGAAAGACAATGTCTCACAAGACCCTTCCAGAGCCGGCGACGTCGTCCGGATCGCCCTCGACGGCTCGGCCCCGATCGACGCGCAGCGCGGTGCTCGCGCGCGTGCTCCCGAAGAGCTACCTGCTGCTCGTTCTCGTGGTCATCATCGTGATCGGCTACTACGTCTCGGCGGACTTCCTCACGCTGCGCAATGCGGAGAACGTGATCGCGGCGGCGTCCATCGTGGCCGTGCTTGCGGTCGGCCAGTTCTTCGTGATCCTCACCGGAGGCATCGATCTGTCCGTCGGTTCCATCCTCGCGATGTCCACCGTGATCGTCGCCCTGACCCTGCAATCGGGCATGCCCGCGGGAGTATCGGTGGCGTTCACTCTCTTCTGCTGCGGCATCGCGGGGCTCATCAACGGTCTGCTCGTCGTGTGGCTGCGAATCCCGCCGTTCATCGCAACCCTGGCGATGATGAGCGCGGTCAAAGGCTTCAGCTACATCATCCAGTCCACGAGCCTCATCCAGATCACGGACCAGATATTCATCGACCTCTTCTCCCGCGGGACCAGCATCGGGCTGCAGAACCCGGTCATGATCTTCCTGCTCGTCATGATCCTTGCGGCGATCGTGGCGAAGTTGACGACCTTCGGCCGGTCGCTCTACGCGATCGGCGGCAACCCGGAAGCCGCCCGGCTCTCCGGCCTGCCCGTCGCGCGGAACCTGATCATCACCTACACGATGTCGGGTCTGCTGGCGGGGCTCGCCGGGCTGATCGCGGCCGCACAACTCCGCCAGGGCAGCTCCCTCATCGGAGTCGGCTACGAATTGGACGCGATCGCCGCGGTCGTCGTCGGCGGCGCCTCGCTGATGGGCGGCAAGGGCGACCCGATCAGCGCGGTCATCGGTGTCTTCGTGCTCGCCACGATCATCAACGTGATGAACCTCGTGGGCATCTCCTCCGAGCCGCAGCTCGTCATCAAGGGAGCCGTCATCGTCATCGCGGTGTTCCTCTCCTCCGCGGGAGGCGTGCAGCGCATCTCCGGATTCTTCCGGTCGCATTTCGGACGCCGGACCCCGCGGGCAGCGAGCTGATCCCATGCGGGCACCTTCGAGCAACGAGAAGCAGTCGGCGACTCGCGGTGCCAGGATGACCGATGTCGCACGCCTTGCGGGAGTCTCCCAGCAGACGGTCTCGCGGGTCGTGAACGGGAGCCCCAACGTGGCGCCCGACGTCCGCGACCGCGTCGAGACCGCGATCCAGCAGCTGCGGTACCGTCGCAACCCGGCGGCGCGAGCGCTGGCCAACGGCCGGACGATGAACATCGGGATCGTGAGCTTCGGCCTCGCCCAGTACGGTCCGTCCATCGCCCTCAGCGGGATCGCGGACGAGGCGAGGGCCGCAGGCTACGCCACCAACCTCGTCACCCTCGGCGACGTGGATCGAGCCGCGATGAAGGCTGCCCTCGAGCACCTCGTCGAAGACTCGGTCGACGGGATCGTCGTCCTGGCTCCGGTGCAGGCGGCACTGGAAGCCATCACGGGGCTGGATGCCGGTGTTCCGCTGGTGGTCTTCGAGCCCGGTGCTGCGGAGGGGACGCGCAGCGTTGCCACCGACGAGGTCGCCGGGGCGGAGCTCGCCACCCGACACTTGCTGGGACTCGGGCACGAGACGGTGTGGCAGGTCGCCGGTCCTCGCGGATGGCTGGGCTCCGAGGCTCGCCTCGACGGCTGGGCCCGGACGCTGTCCGCAACGGGCCGCGTGACCAACCGAGCGTTCGTGGGGGACTGGTCGACACGGTCGGGTTACGCCGCCGGGCGCGAGATCGCCGCGAATCCGACGATCACCGCGGTCTTCGTCGCCAACGACCAGATGGCGTTGGGCGTCATCAAAGCGCTCGCCGACGCCGGCGTCCGGGTCCCGGAGGACGTGAGCGTGGTCGGCTTCGATGACGTTCCCGAGGCGCAGTACTACCGCCCCGGACTCACCACGATCCGTCTCGATTTCGAAGAGGTCGGGCGCCTCGCGGTCGACCGGATCCTCCATCTCATGCGCGGCGGCGAGGCCGACGCCCTCCCTCGGGTGATGCCAGAACTCGTCGTCCGGCAGAGCGCGGCACCGCCACGAACCCGTCATCGATCGACCACCTGACAGAAAGCGAAAAGCTATGACCACCACGCAATTGGGCCGCACCGGACTCACCGTCTCCAAGGTCTGCGTCGGGACGAGTGCCCTCGGCAGCTTCCCCGCGCAGTACGGCTACGAGGTGGACGCCGACACGGCCGTCGCGACCATCCGCCGCGTCTTCGAGGGACCGTTCACGTTCATCGACACGTCGAACGAGTATGGCGGCGGCGAGAGCGAGAAGCGTATCGGCCAGGCCATCCGCGAGAACGGAGGAGTGCCCGAGGGGTACGTCATCGCGACGAAGGTGGACCCCATCCCGGGGACCACCGACTTCTCCGGCGATCGCGTGCGCCGCTCCGTCGAGGAGAGCCTGGAGCGACTGGGGCTCGACACCCTTCCGCTCGTCTACCTCCATGACCCCGAGAAGATCAGCTTCGCGGAGGGAGTGGCCTCCGGTGGACCGCTCGAAGCCCTCATCGATCTCCGGGACCAAGGGGTGATCGGCCACCTCGGCGTCGCGGGCGGACCGATCGATCTCGAGTTGCAATACCTGGCGACCGAAGCCTTCGACGCGGTGATCAGTCACAACCGGTTCACACTGGTCGACCAGTCGGCCGAGGCTCTCCTCGACGACGCGCAGGCACGCGGGGTCGCGTTCGTCAACGCGGCCCCGTTCGGAGGCGGAATGCTCGTCAAGGGTCCGGACGTCGTCCCGACCTATTGCTACGCGCCCGTCGCCGATGAGGTGCTCGAGCGCGTACGTCGGATGGAAGCGCTGTGCGCGGACCACGGGGTCCCGCTGGCCGCTGCTGCTCTCCAGTTCTCGCTCCGCGACCCCCGCGTCACTTCCACGATCGTCGGCATGTCCGACCCGAAGAGGGTCGCGCAGACGGTGGACCTCGCGAGCATCGACATCCCCGATTCGCTCTGGGACGAACTGCTTCCCCTCGCGCGACAGGGTCGCGCCGGAGTGCTCGCCTGAGCGATGCGCTCTCTCTCACACGTCACAAGGAAGGACAGACAATGACCACCCTGAAGAATCCCGAGCCGGTCGACGTCGTGATCGTCGGCGCCGGCGCCGGCGGTGCGACGGCTGCGAAGGTGCTGACCGAGGCGGGCCTGCGTGTCGTCGGGCTCGAGCGCGGCCCGTGGCTGAAGCCCGAGCACGCCTCCGGCGACGAGCTCAAGTTCCTGAACCGCAACTTCATCTGGCAGGACCCCAAGCTCAAACCAAGAACGTATCGCCAGAACGACAGCGAGGAAGCTGTCGTCACGAACTTCTCCGCCACGCCGCAGGTCGTGGGCGGCGGCACCACCCACTGGGGCGGCATGGTTCCCCGCATGACGGAGAACGATTTCCGCCTCCGCTCGCTGCACGGTGATGTCGAGGGCGCGAGCCTGGTCGACTGGCCGATCACCTACGACGACCTGGAGCCCTATTACACGCGTGTCGAATGGGAGTTCGGCACGTCCGGACTCGGGGGCGCCAACCGCTGGGAGGGACGCCGCAGCCGCGACTACCCGACGAAGCCCGCGCCGCTGAGCCAGATCGGCCGCAAGTTCGCCACCGCGATGGACAAGATGGGCCACAGCACGTTCCCCATGCCGCAGGGGATGGTGACCGAACCGTATCGAGGGCGCACGCCCTTCAGCGAGAACGGTTTCTGGCAGCAGTACCCGGATCCCGGTACGGGCAAGTCGTCGACGCTGATCAGCTTCATTCCGGATGCCGTCCACACGGGGCTCTATGATCTGCGGTCCGACTGCTACGTGAGCGAGGTCCTGGTCGACAAAACCGGCAAGGCGACCGGCGTGCGCTATCAGGACGAGCACGGCAACGAGTTCGTCCAGAACGCCAAAGCGGTCATCGTGTGCGGCGGCGGCATCGAGACCCCCCGTCTGCTGTTGATGTCGACGTCCGCGTTGTTCCCGGACGGTCTGGGCAACGGCAGCGGCCAGGTCGGCAAGAACGCCACGTTCCACCAGTACTCGTTCTCGGTCGGGCTCTTCGACAGGGCGCTGCACGACCCGCTGTACGGCTGGTCCGGGCACTACATGAACCTGTGCTCGTTCGACTTCTACGAGACCGACGAGTCGAGGGGCCACATCCTCGGTTCGCTCATCTTCCCGTCGATGCTCGGCCACCCCGTGAACTGGAGTTTCCCGGGTCGGCCGACCTGGGGCCAGGCGGCGAAGGACGCCGATCGTGACCTCTTCAACTACAGCATGAAGATCGGCATCCTGCTCCACGACCTCCCCGTGGAGTCCAACCGCGTGGATCTCGATCCGAACGTGAAGGACGCGTGGGGCTTGCCGGTCGCCCGAATCACCCACACTCCGCACGCGAACGACTTCGCGCAGGAGAAGTGGCAGGTGAAGAAGAACGGGGAGATCCTCGAGGCCGCCGGTGCGTCCAAGGTCGTCCCGGTCAACATGGAACGCATCACCGGCAACACCTCGCACGAGCTCGGCACGGTGCGCATGGGCAACGATCCCGCCACGTCGGTCGTCGACAAGTGGTGCCGGTCGCACGAGGTGCCGAACCTGTACGTGTTCGACGCGAGCTTCTTCCCGACCGCGACCGGCATCAACCCGGCGCTCACCATCATGGCGAACGCCTGGCGTTGCGCCGACCGGATCATCGCCGTGGATCGCCACGGCTGGACCGACTGAGATCCACGCCGACCTCAGAGGAGAGGACCAAGACAATGGGACAGGCAGAATGGGCCACCGTACCGATCTCGACCCGAGACACCAAGGGGCCGCTGTTCTTCACGGAGCACGAGTGGGCGACGGTCGAGGCCGCCACGGCACGCATCATCCCGACGGACCACCACCCGGGTGCCCGTGAGGCGGGGGTCGTCCGGTTCATCGACCGCATGCTGGCGGGGACGCAGTTCGTCTTCCCGGCCGCCGACGGGAAGGGCTTCCTCCGGATGGAGGGGCTCGAAGAGCAGGCATGGCAGGAGCGCATCGAGAGCCGGCGGACGTTCTACCGTGACGGGATCATCGAACTCGACGCGATCGCCGCGGACGCGTTCGGCGCCGACTTCCTCAATTTGACCGAAGATCAACAGGATGCCGTCCTGGAGAGGATCTCCCGGAAGGAGAAACCGACGAAGTTCGTGTTCGCCGAGTCGGACGGTCAGGGCAGTGGCGGAGCGCCGGCGGGTAATCAGCCCGTCAACGAGGACTTCCTCGAGTTCTTCCCGCTCCTCGTGCTGAATACTCGGCAGGGCTTCTACGGCGACCCCGTCTACGGCGGCAATGACAATCGCCTCGGGTGGCGCGTCATCGGCTTCCCGGGGCCACCGTCTCTGGCCGCCACGATGGACGGCAGCTACACCACCCTCGAGTACATGATCCCCGAGGCGGAGTGGCCGTACGAGCAGCACCCCGCGGTGCTGCGCTACGGCGACCGCTGACCCGCCCGGGGACGCGGGACCGACCGGACCCTGCCCAAGGCTCCGGCCGGTCCCGGCCATAATGAGGGGATGACGCAGACGAGGGGCGCCGCTCCGCGCGCGCCGCGAATGGTCGACGTGGCCCGGCTCGCGGGAGTGTCGCAACAGACGGTCTCGCGAGTGGTCAACGGGCACAGCAACGTGGCGCCCGATATCAAGGATCGGGTCGAGGCGGCCATGTCGCAGCTGCGGTACCGGCGCAATTCTGCGGCCCGCGCGCTCGCGACGAGTCGGTCGATGAATCTTGGCGTGTTGAGCTACGCCCTCTCCGTGCACGGTCCCGCGCTGGCGCTGTTCGGGATCGCCGAGGAAGCCCGTCAGCACGGGTACTCCACCAGCTTGGTCAGCATCGCGAAGGTCGACCACGCCAGCATCCGGGCAGGCCTCGACTCCCTCGTCGAGGGCGGCGTGGACGCTATCATCGTCCTCGCCCCCATGACGGCCGCAACCGAGGTCCTGCGGCGGCTGGACGCGGACGTGCCGGTCGTGCGTTTCGAGCAGGGGGCGCCGGCGGGCCCCGCCACGGTCTCCATCGACGAGACGCTGGGGGCTCAGCTGGCCACCCGTCATCTTCTGGAACGCGGTCACTCCACGGTGCATTTCGTCGGCGGTCCGTCGGGATGGATGGCCTCGGAGGCGCGGCGTCGGGGCTGGCAGACCGAGCTGGCCCTCGCGGGTCGACCGATACCGGCGGAGATCCCTTCGACGGATTGGTCGGCGGAGTCCGGGTACCGCGCCGGGATGCACATCGCGGCGGACCGGTCCATCACCGCCGTCCTCGCCATCAACGACGTGATAGCTCTAGGAGTGATGAAGGCCCTGCACGACAGCGGGCTCAGCATCCCTGGGGACGTGAGCGTGGTCGGGTTCGATGACCGCGACGAGTCGGCCTACTTCCAGCCGGCGCTCACGACCGTGCGACTCGATTTCACGGAAATCGGACGCCGTGCCGTCGAAAGCGTTCTCGGCGCCCTACAGGGTGAACCCGCCGCGACCATCCCGCTGGTACAGCCGGAGTTGCGTGTGCGAGAGAGCACCGGCCCCGCATCACGCGCGTTCCTTCCGCGAGGATGACGCGCTCTGCCACACTCTGACCAGGGCGCGCTGGGCGTTCCGGACAGGGGGAGAGCCGTGACCACGGCAGAGAAGCACACCACTCGTACACACAGACACGCGCCCCGACGGCGTGAACACCGCCACACCCATACGGTGTGGTTCTTCCTCGGCGGGTTGGCGGTGTGGCTCTATCTCGGCATCGTCGTCCTGCATCTGCTGCGCAACTTCGCCGTCGCTCCGACGTGGATCTTCATCGGTGCCGCGCTCGTGCCGGCGACGATCTTCTGGATCATGCTGCATCGCCTGCGCACGACGGACACCGTCACCGCCGTGAATCTCATCGCCGCTGCCGTCATCGGCGGAACTCTGGCCATTGCCCTCGGGGGGACCTTCGACACCCTGGTCGGGTACATCCCCCAACCCAAAGTCGGCGACCTCCCGGTCCTGACCCTCGTGCTCGCAGGCTTCGTGGAGGAGTTCTGCAAGGGCCTGCTCATCGTGGTGATGGGCTGGAGGATCGTGAAGTCCACGCGCAACGGGCTGTTCGTCGGCGGTGCCGTCGGTCTCGGCTTCGCCGTGTTGGAGACGATGTCGTACATCAGCACCCGGTTCACCGGGGCCGACCCCATCTTCTCCGCCGCGGGCGAAGCCGTTGAGCGCGGCATCCTCGCGCCCTTCGGCCACGTGCTGTGGAGCGCGCTCTTCGGCGCCGCACTCTTCAGCGCGGCGGCCAAGAAAGGACGCTTCCGCCTCTCCTGGATCGTGATCGGCACCTACATCGCCGTCGCGATCCTGCACGGGGCGTGGGACGGCTCCCTCGTGTCCGTCATGGCGCTTACGGGCAACGCGCTCCTGGGCTTCGGTGTTCAGATCCTCGGGTGGGCGCTCAGCATCATCGGCGGCGCGCTCATCTGGCGCCACATCGCTCGCAAGGAACCCGCGCCGCCGGTCGTCGACGACGCCGCGAGCGGAGAACCTCCGGTCGCCACGCCTCCGGCGGCACCCGTTCCGGCCTGAGCAGTTCGGCATCCTGAGCATCGAGGGGCGCGCTTCCGGAAGCGAGCCCCTCGATGTCGTCGACGCCGATATCCTCACTGAAGGCCCCGCCGCACCCCTCTACCCCCGGAGTACCCCATGTCTGTCGGTCTGCTCGCCGTCGTCGATGACATCCTCAGCGCCGCATTGAAGGCGAGCGCGAAGACCGCGGGCGTTGTCATCGACGACGCCGCGGTCACCCCCCAGTACGTGCAGGGACTCACCCCCGCGCGAGAGCTCCCGGTCGTGTGGAAGATCGCGCTCGGCAGCATCATCAACAAGTACGTGATCATCATTCCGATCGCGCTCCTGCTGGAGGCCTTCGCACCGATGGTGCTGCCGTACCTCCTCATCGTCGGTGGCGCATTCCTGTGCTTCGAGGGTGCCGAGAAGGTGCTCGAGTGGTTCGGCGTGAGCCACGGCGAGCACGATGACGACGGTCCCCGCGACGAGAAGAAGCTGGTGCTCGGCGCCGTCCGTACCGACCTCATCCTCAGCACCGAGATCATGCTCATCGCCCTGTCGAGCCTCGACCCCGACTTCGGGATCTGGATGACGCTGGGTGCCCTCCTCATCATCGGCCTGGCCATGACGGTGGTGGTCTACGGCGCCGTCGCGCTCCTGGTGAAGATCGACGACATCGGTCTGCGGTTCATGAAGAGCCCGTCACGCGGTGTACGTCGTTTCGGCGTGCGGGTCGTGGCATCCATGCCGGCGGTGTTCCGCGTGATCAGCATCGTCGGCACCGTCGCGATGCTCTGGGTCGGCGGGCACCTCCTGCTGCAGAATCTGGCGGAGACCCTCTGGGCGGGACCCTACGACGTCGTGCACGTCGTCACGCACGCGATCGAGGCCGCCGGTCCGGTGATCGTGTGGATCGTCGAGACGGCGATGTCGGCGGTGTTCGGCCTCGTGATCGGACTCGTCATCGTCGCCGTGGTGACCGGGATCACACGCCTGACGACGCGCGGTGGGCATGCCGAGGAGAGCGCCCCCACGACGGCCCACGTCGACGGCTGACCTCTACGGCAGTACCCTTCCGACAGGCGCGAGGGCCGCCAGGTAACTCGGAGACTCTTCGCTTTCCCCCGATCAGCGGTTATTTCCCCTGGCGTGATCTTTCGTGGCCGTCGGGGAGGGGGTCTTGAAGGTCGCGAACCTCGAGCGTAGCGTCGCGCTCATGACCGACCACACAGCATCCGTTCCTGGCTCGCTGAACGTTGCGTCGCCCAGCCCTGTAGCTCGACTCGTCGCCCGCATCGTCGCGTGGCTCTCCATCGCGGTGGCAGCCGCCGTCCTGCTCATCCGGGTGGCACCCGATGACGCGCTCGGGGCAGTGGCCCTCGCCGGAGGCGTGTCGACGGGCGTCGTGCTCCTCGTGCTCGCCGTCCTGCTGTTCGGGGCTTTTCTTCTGGGACGCCGCTTCGCCTCGGTGAAGGGCATGGATCGCGTCGCACAGGGGATCTGTCTGGTGCTCGGCATCATCACCGCGGTGCTCGGGGCCCTCTCCCTCTGAGAGAGCTCGCCCGTTCACAGGCCTGAGAACAGGGCCGTTCCGCTCGATCGAAAGGAACAACCATGTCACTTTCACGTACATCTCTCGCCGGGGCGACAATGGGAGTCGTCTCGGTCGTGGCGCTCGCCGGAGGGGCGCACGCCGCCGGACCAGACCTTGACGAACAGGTGGGGGTCGAGATCCAGCAGCACCTCGAGTCGACCTCTACGGATGTCGGCCCGGTCGACATCGACGTCACTCCCGACCTCGTCGCGGCTGCGGGGAGCGAGGATCCCGACGTCATCAGCGTGCTCTACAGCGACTGCTGAGCAGGCCGGATGTGATCAGGCGGGAGAGGCGGCGCCGAAGCGCTCGCGCAGCTCGGCTTTGATGACCTTTCCGGATGCCGTGCGGGGCAACGCCTCGATCACGACCACCTCTTTGGGGAGCTTGTAGCGAGCCACCTGTCCGTCGAGACGGGCGCGGACGGCGTCGGTGTCGACCGTCGCCCCCTCGCTCAGGGTCAGCACGGCCAGCGGCACCTCGCCCCACCGGTCGTCCGGGATGCCGATCACCGCGACGCCCGTGACGCCGGGCATGTCGGCGATCAGCGCCTCCACCTCCGCGGGGTAGATGTTCTCGCCGCCCGAGATGATCATGTCCTTCGATCTCCCGCAGATGTAGAGATAGCCGTCGGCATCCAGATATCCGAGGTCGCCGGATCGGAACCAGCCGTCGTCGGTCTTCGCCGCCCGCGTGGCCTCGTCGAGACCCAGGTACCCGGCGAAGACGTTCGGACCGGTGACGTGGACCTCGCCCACCGTGCCGGCCGGAACCGGGTGCCCCTCGTCGTCGACGACGCGGACCTCGGTGAAGAAGTGCGGCAGGCCCACGCTGCCCTGCTTCGCCCGCGTCATGTGCGGGGCGAGCGAGGTCGCCCCGGGTGAGGTCTCGGTCATGCCGTAGCCCTGCGAGAACGACAGACCGCGTTCTTCCCACGCGCGCAGGATGCGGTCGGGCACGGCGGATCCGCCGCAGGTGAGGGTGTGCAGGCTCGAGATGTCGGTGCTCGCCCACGACGGGTGGTCGGCCAGGAGCTGGAAGGTCGTGGGGACTCCCGAGACCATGGTGACGCGGTGCCGTTCGATGAGATCGAGCGCCCGACCGGCTTCGAAACCCTTCTCGAGCACCAGCGTTCCGCCCTTCAGGACGACGGGGAGCGCCCCCATCCCCAGGGATGCCACGTGGAAGAGCGGCGAGATCATGAGGGCCACGTCCGCGGAGACGACGTCGTAGTCGACGATCGTGTTCACCGCGACGGCCGTGAGGTTCTCATGGGTGAGCACGGCTCCTTTCGGGCGCCCGGTGGTGCCCGAGGTGTAGACCACAGCGGCGGGGGCGTCGGGTTCGGCGATCACGAGTGAGGGCGCCGGGCCGGCGGCATCCAGCCTCCGATCGAGACCCGGTTCGCCGTTGCGTCCGGACGCCCCCGTGCGCACGCGGCGGGGTGGGGTGGCGAGGCCTGCGTCGACGGCATCCAGGCGATCGTCGAACACGGCGTCGTGGATGAGCAGGCGCGCGTGGCTGTCGGTGAGCACGTGGGCGATCTCGGGTCCGGCCAAGCGGGTGTTGACCGGTACGAAGACGGCGCCCATGCGCACGGCACCGAAGAGTGTGACGAGGAACTCGGGGCTGTTCTCGCCCAGGAAGGCGACGGTGTCGCCCGCGCCGATGCCCTCTTCGACGAGCACGGACGACACGGCCTCGGCGCGATCGGCGAGCTGCCGGTACGTGAGTCGTTGATTTTCGCCGAACACCACGGCGGTCTTGTCGGGGGAGCGCAGGCGGCGGCGGGGGAGCCAGGCTCCGAGTCCTTGGGTTCTCATGCGCGGTCTCTTCTTCGAGTGCGGGTTCGCGAGGGTGTCGGGGTCGCGCGGCACGGGCCCCGATCGGCTCAGACGTAGAAGCGGTAGAGGCCGCGAGCGACGACGGCGGGTTTGCTGCCGCCCTCGATCTCGATCGTCTGGTCGACGGCGAGCTGGTATCCGCCGGGAATGTCGGTGACCTCGGCGATGACGGCGTTCATGCGCACCCGCGCGCCTACCTTCACGGGAGAGATGAAGCGCACCTTATCGAGGCCGTAGTTGACCTTCGTGGTCACGCCGGTGACGTCGAGCAGCTCGGTCCAGAACCTCACCGCGAGCGAGAGGCTGAGGAAGCCGTGCGCGATGGTGCCGCCGAACGGACCGTCCTTCGCACGCTCGGGATCCGTGTGGATCCACTGGTGGTCGTCGGTGGCGTCGGCGAAGAGGTCGACGCGGTCCTGCGTGACCTCGAGCCAGGCCGACCAGCCCAGGTCGGTGCCGGTGAGGCCGGCGATGTCGTCGGGGGTGACGGTGGTGGTCATGAGTTCTCCTGGGGAGGGGTGGAGAGACCGAGGAGGCGCGCGGCGTTGTCCTTCAGGATCCCGGGCATCACCTCGGCCTTCAGGGCGGTCTGCTCGACGTCGCGCATCCAGCGGTCGGGCGTGAGCAGGGGGAAGTCGGAACCGAAGAGGATGCGGCTCTTCAGGAACGAGTTGGCGGCGCGCACGAGCTGGTCGGGGAAGTACTTCGGGCTCCAGCCCGACAGGTCGATCCAGGTGTTGTGCTTGTGGGTCGCGACCGAGATCGCCTCGTCCTGCCACGGCACCGAGGGGTGGGCCATGATGATCGGCAGATCGCCGAAGTCGGCGGCGACGGCGTCGAGAAGCATCGGGTTCGACAGGCCGAGCCGAAGGCCGCGGCCGCCCTTCATCCCCGCGCCGATCCCCGTCTGCCCGGTGTGGAAGAGGGCGACGACGCCTGCGGATTCGAGCACCGCGTAGAGCGGGTAGTGCCGTTCGTCGCTGGGATCGAACCTCTGCACCGTCGGGTGGAACTTGAACCCGCGGACTCCCGAATCCTCGATGAGGCGATGCGCCAGGTCGACCGCGTCGGTGCGATTCGGGTCGACGGAACCGAACGGGATGAGGACGTCGTTGTGGCGCGCGGCGCCCGTGGCGATGTCGGCGCTCGACAGGGGTGGATGGTCGAGGTTGCTCTCGGCATCGACCGTGAAGACCACCGCCGCCATGTTCCGCTCGCGGTAGTACGCCGCGATGCTGTCGAGGTCGGGGCGGCCGGCATCGACCGCGAAGTAGCGGCTCGCGGCCGCTGCCAGGTCGTCGGGCAGCGAGGAGTGTCCGTGCCCGTCGACCTCGATGTGCACGTGCACATCGATCGCGTGCAGGCTCCCGACGTCGATCGCCGGTTCGTAACGGGGCATGAGTCAGGCCGTCGGGACGGGCCGCTGCAGCTCTGCGGGCAGGGCGGGGAAGCGCTCGCCGACGCTCTGCAGGTCGCCGACCGCTGCGGCGAAGCCCTTGGTGAGGGCCTCGAACGTCCAGCCGCCCTCGCGGTACGCCGTCGTGACGGGCTCGGGGTGCGACCACAGCTGCAGGCGGTCTCCGCCGATGCCGATGGCCTGACCGGTGATCCCGGCCGCGTCGTCGGTGGCGAGGAAGGCGATGAGCCCCGCGACGTCGTCGGAGGTGCCGAAGCCCAGGTGGTGGCGGAAGAAGGCGGGCATGGCCTCGCCCGCGGCCTCGGCCTCGACGGCTGCGGCGAAGTACGGCACGGTCGCGGTCATCGCCGTCGCAGCCACGGGGATAACGGCATTCACGGTGATCCCGGCCTTCTTCAGCTCGAGGGCCCACGTGCGCACCATGCCGACGATGCCGGCCTTCGCGGCGGCGTAGTTCGTCTGGCCGAAGTTGCCCCGCTGGCCGGTGGGCGAGCCGATGCAGATGATGCGGCCGGCGATCTCGTTCTGTCGCATGTAGGTGGCGGCGGCGCGAACGGTGGTGAAGGTGCCGCGCAGGTGCACGCCGATGACGGTGTCGAAGTCGTCATCGCTCATCTTCCAGAGGACGGTGTCGCGCAGCACCCCCGCGTTGGTCACGAGGATGTCGAGGCGGCCGAAGTTCTCCACCGCGGCGGCGACGAGCGCGTCAGCGGTCTCGGTCGGGCCGACGGGGGCCGTGACGGCGACCGCACGTCCTCCCGCGTCGACGACGGTCTTCACCGCGGCGTCGGCGGTGGCGGCATCCACGTCGTTGAGGACGACGGCGGCGCCCTGCCGGCCGAGCTCCTGGGCGTAGGCGAGGCCGAGGCCGCGTCCCGATCCCGTGACGATGGCGACTTTGCCGGTGAGCGACATGGTGAACTCCTTCGTATCGCGGCCATCGTGGCATCCATTCGTTGAAAAAGTCAATGATTGATTTTCGCTACACTGGCGGCATGGATCCCGTGGCCGACGATGACGCAGCCGAGGTGTCGCGCCTCGAGCACGCGCCCCTCGCCGACGATCTCGGGTTCCTCCTCGCTCGCGCATCGGCGGTCTCGCAGGTCGCGGGCAACGAGGCTCTCGCCGAGCACGACCTGAAGGTGCGCTCGTACTCGGTGCTGGCCCTCGCCGTCACGGGCGGGCGACCGTCGCAGCGCGAGCTCGCCGCTTTCCTGCGCCTCGACCCGAGTCAGGTCGTCGCCCTGATCGACGACCTCGAGCGTCGCGGACTCGTCACGCGCGAACCCGATCCCCGCGATCGTCGGGCGAACGTGGTCGCCGCGACCCTGGAGGGGCGCAAGCTCTACCGGCGCGCGCTCGCCGACGTGGAGGCGGGCGAACGTCGTGCGCACGTCGGTCTGTCGGCCGCGGACCGTCTCGAGCTGACGCGTCTCCTGCGCACTGTCGCCTTCCCGCTCGAGGGCTGAGTCATCCGGCCGGGTGCAGCCGGTCCAGCAGGTCCAGGCCGTGCCGTGCCCACGCGATCTCGCCCTCGGCGCGGTCGAGGAAGCCCTCGTACGTGAACACTTTGAACGCGACGATGGCGTCGGGGTCGTGCTCGGTGTCGCTCGCGAGCCGACGCGCCACGATCGGATGCGAACGGCGACGGATGGCATCCAGCTGCGCCTGCCACTGCGCGCGACGCCGTTCGTACTGGGCGATGTGCTCGTGCAGGTGCCGGCGCGCGACCTCGGGGTCGGCCCACTCGAAGTAGGCGGCGCGCAGGTGCGCGGGGTCGCGCTCGCGCGGGTAGTCGATCGGCTCGGTCATCCACGCGCGGAAGGCCTCGATGCCCTCGTCCGTGATGGAGTACTGCGTCTTGGTCGAGGTCGCACCCCAGGGCACCGACTCGTCGACCAGGAGACCGTCGGCGACCATGCGCTTGAGTTCGGGGTAGATCTGCGAGTCGGGGGCGTGCCAGACGTGCCCGACCGAGACGTGGAAGGCCTTCGCGAGGTCGTAGCCGGTCATGGGCTGAGCGGTCAGCAGGGCCAGCAGGGCGTACCGCAGGCTCATGGGCGACTCCTCGGGTGCTTGCGCATGGTCGGCATCCACCGTATCTTCTCGCGTATAACTATCCCGATAGATAGTGGACGAGGGAGTCTTCCATGCAGCAGACCGTGACCGCCAAACTGCTCGATCACCCGCGCAACGCCTGGTACGTCGCCGCGTGGGATCACGAGGTCGGACGCAAGAAGATCCTCGCGCGCACGGTCGCCGGCCGCCCCCTCGCCCTGTACCGCACGGAGGACGGCCGCGCAGTCGCCCTCGCCGATGCGTGCTGGCACCGCCTCGCGCCGCTGTCGCAGGGGACGCTCATGGGTCCGGAGGACATCCGTTGCCCGTACCACGGCATCACCTACGACGCCCGGGGACGCTGCACCTCGATGCCCGCGCAGGAGACCATCAACCCCAGCGCGCTGGTCCCCTCGTTCCCCGTGGTCGATCGGTATCGCTATGTGTGGGTGTGGGTGGGCGACCCGGCCCTCGCCGACCCCGACCTCATTCCCGACATGCACCAGATGACGGATGCCGCGTGGACCGGCGACGGCCTCACCATCCACGCCCCGTGCAACTACCAACTGATCCTCGACAACCTGATGGACCTCACGCACGAGGAGTTCGTGCACTCCAGCAGCATCGGGCAGAAGGAGCTCAGCGAGAGCGAGTTCGTCACCAGCCACACCGACACCACGGTCACCGTCGAGCGCTGGATGCACGACATCGAGGCACCGCCGTTCTGGCTCAAGAACATGCGCGACAAGTTCCCCGGCTTCTCGGGGCGTGTCGACCGCTGGCAGATCATCCACTTCGAGGCCCCCTCGACGATCTGCATCGACGTGGGCGTCGCCAAAGCCGGCACGGGAGCGCCCGAGGGCGACCGCTCGCAGGGTGTCAACGGCTACGTGATGAACACCATCACCCCAGAGACCGCCCGCTCGAGCCACTACTTCTGGTCGTTCCAGCGCAACTACCGCCTCGACAGTCAGCTCATCACCACGCAACTGCGCGACGGCGTGCACGGCGTCTTCGGAGAGGACGAGGCGATGCTCTCCGCCCAACAGGCAGCGATCGATGCCAACCCCGACTACGAGTTCTACAGCCTGAACATCGACGCCGGCGGCATGTGGGTGCGGCGCATCCTCGAACGGATGCTGCTCGCCGAGGGGCGCGACCACGCTCCGGCCCCGCGTCGCGGCGCCCAGCTGGTGCGCTGACGTGGCGGTCTCACGGACCGAGGTCTGGCAGGGCGGGACGGTCGTGGCATCTCGAGCCCTCACGCCCGAGATCCGCCGCATCGAGATCGAGGTCGACGACCCCGGCCCGGTCGACCCCGGCGTACACGTCGACGTGCGTCTGACCATCGCGGGCGAGCGTGACCGCCGGTCGTATTCGATCGTGGATGCCACCGACGACGGTCGCCGGATCGCCCTCAGCGTGTACACCTCGCCGGCGAGCCGGGGCGGGGCGGCGGTGATGAACGCCCTCGCGCCGGGGGATCGCCTCGAGCTCACCCGGCCACTGAACGACTTTCCGCTGCGGCCGGGCGCCGACCGCTACGTGCTGATCGCCGGCGGCGTCGGGATCACCGCGATGGTCGGCATGGCGGCGAGCCTCCGGGCGCGCGGGGCCGACTACCGCGTGCTCTACGCCGGGCGCAGCCGCCCGCTCATGGCATACGTCGACGATCTCCAGCGCATCCACGGCGAGCGGCTCAGCCTGCACGTGCGCGACGAGGGCACGTCGCTGTCGATTCCCGCGGTGGTCGACGGCATCCCGCCCGGCACCGAGGTCTACGTCTGCGGTCCGATCCGACTCATGGATGCCATCCGGCGGGAGTGGATGCGACGAGGACGCCCCGTCGCCGATCTGCGGATGGAGACCTTCGGCAACAGCGGTTGGTTCGACGCGCAGGAGTTCACGGTCCGTATCCCCGCGACCGGCATCGAGGCGCGGGTGCGGCCGAACCAGTCGATGCTCGAGGCGCTCGAAGCGGCCGGGGCCGACATGATGTGGGACTGCCGCAAGGGCGAGTGCGGCTTGTGCGAGGTGCGGGTTCTCGGGCTCGAGGGCGACATCGACCACCGCGACGTGTTCTACAGCGAGCGCCAGAAGGACGCCCGCTCGAAGATGTGCTGCTGCGTCTCGCGGGTGGTGGCTCCTGCCGGTGGCTCCGCGGTGGTGGAGATCGTCACGAGCTGAGCCGGGACACGTCGGCGTGCGGGGAGCCCTACGCCCGTGTGCCGGCGGATGCCGCTCGGGCTTCGCCCGCCTCGACCGTGCGCACGATACCGGCGACGAGCTCGGACCAGAGCTCGGGCACGAGGTAGTGGCCCATGCCGGGGTGCACCTGCAGCTCTCCCGCGGGCAGGGCCTCGGCCATGTCGACGGCCGCGCTCCAATGCAGCACGTCGTCGTCGCGACCGTGGAACACCAGGGCGGGGACGGTGATCGCGCGGAGCGCCTCGAGGCGCTCGGGCGCCCGCAGCAGTGCCGACCATTGGCGGGAGAAGCCCTCGGGGAAGTAGCCGCGGTCGAAGGCCTCGCCCGCGGCCCAGGCGTTCCACTCGACGTCGAGGGGGTAGCGCTCGCCCGCGGTGGAGGCGGCGAAGGCTGCCGCCCCCGCCACCACCTCGTCGCGCGGGTACCGGACGGGCGCGCGCATGAGCTCGGGACGTTCGTCGTGCAGGATGTAGCGCGGATCGCGCCCCGGGATCGTGGAGAGCAGGCCGAGGCTCCGTACCCGCTCGGGATGCCGGATGGCCGCCATCTGCGCCATCATGCCGCCCATCGAGTGCCCGACGAGGTGGGCCGCCTCGACGCCCAGATCGTCGAGGACGCACACGACGTCGTCGGCCATCTCTTCGAGGCCGTACCCGCCGTCGATGTCATCGGCCCCGCCGAAGCGCGCCGACAGGCCGACGTCGCGATTGTCCATGCGTACCACGTGCAGACCGCTGTCCACGAGCGCGCGGACGAGGTCGACGTGCCAGGCGATGAGTTGCGCACCGCCGCCCGCGATCAGCACCACGGTAGGGGCGGAGGCGTCGCCCGTGGTGTCGTAGAAGATCGCGGGATCGGGGGTGAGCGGCATCCGGGGTCCTTCGTTCGTGTGCGAGCGACGTTAGCCCGCGTCAGCGGGACAGGGGTATGGGCGGAGCACCCATCGCCGTGGGGGTGGGGATGTGTGCCGAGTCCGGGGTGTACAGATCGGCGGACAACCGCGACGCCAGCGCACGCGCGGCCGTCTCGAGATCCGCGAGGCGCGGCTTGACGTCTTCGGTGGCACCCACGATGCACGCGGCCGCCGCGACCCGTCCGGCCGCATCGCGTACCGGTGCCGAGACGGAGGTGATGCCGAACTCGTCGATGGACTCCATCGTGAGCACCCCCTCGGCACGCACGTGCTGCACGCGGGCCGTGAAGCGGGCGAACTCGGCCGCACCGTGACGGCGCGGGAAGAGGGTGGCGAGTTCGTCGAGGGAAAAGTCCATGGCGAGGGTGGGCCCCCCGTCGGACCCGACGAGCGGATGCGGTCGGCCGAGCCACGGGGCCATCAGCAGCCCTTCGCCGAGAGGTTCGATGTGCTCGATGAGCGTGAAGCTGCGCATGCCCTTGAGAGCGGTGACGAAGACGCAGGCTCGAGTCTCCGCGGCGGTCGCGGCGGCACGAGCCGGCCCGGATCCGCCGAGCAGCGGTTCGGTCGCGGCGCGGTACCAGGCGTGTACCGAGAGGTCGAGGTGGACCTTGTCGGCCTCCCGGTCGCGCTGGGCGATGCCCGCGCGCACGAGCGCGTCGAGCGCGCGGCGCGCGCGATCGGGGCGGACACCCGCGGCGGACGCGGCGGAGCGCGCCGTCGCAGGGCCTCGCGCGAGATGTTCGAGCAGGCGGGCGGCGGTCTCGACCGTACCCGGCGCAGTCGCCGCCGCGGGGGCCGTTTCGGGTGCGGGGTGGCGCGGGGCCTGGGCGAGGGCTCGTTCGAGAGCGCGGCGGGCCTCGCCCAGGACGCGTCGCACGCGCGGCCGTGCCCGAGCCGCGCGATAGACGGGCAGGCTCACGGCCAGGGCCGCCACCCGTCGACCGTCGGGCGTCGTCAGCCCCACCGCGATCTCGACGGCGCGGCCCGCCTGCGATTCGCCGACCGGATCCTCCCCGGCGCTCGCCTGCACGACAGCTCGACGCGGATCGGTCACGAGCTCGCCGGTCGCGGCGGGAACGTGCAACGTCCAGCCCGACCCGACGGTCGCGACGATGCGGACACCGCCGGGCTCGGGCGCGGCGAACACGACGGTCTCGGCGGTGTCCTGGGCGATGCGGTGCAGTTCGACGTCGACCACCGACGCGAGGGTGGATGCCGCGCACCCGGACAGGCGCACGGCGCGGGGGCCGATCCGATAGGCCCCGTACTCGTCGGTGCGTTCGAGCAGTCCCGCGTCCGCAAGCTCGGCGCACAGGCGGGATGCGGTGCTGAGTGTGCTCGCCGCCCCCGCGGCGATGGCCGAGAGGGGGAGCGGTCGTGTCGGGTCGGGCCGCGCGGCGACGAGACGCAGGACGGCGATCGCCTGTTCGAGTCGTGTGCTCATGGCATCCGTTTCTGCAAACTCTCGAGCGAGCAATTGCACTCTGAGGTGACCGTAACAGCCCCGCGCTGCGGTCTTCGAATAATGGCTGACATTCGCCGGGCACCCGACCGGCCGTCTGGGAGGACCCGTCATGGAGCAGTTCGACGTCGCCGTCGTCGGCCTCGGTGCGCTCGGCAGCGCCGCGGTCTATCACCTGGCACGACAGGGCGTGCGAGCGGTCGGTCTCGAGCAGTTCGAGCTGGGGCACGTGCGCGGAGCGTCGCACGACACCTCGCGGATCGTCCGCACGTCGTACGGGGCGGGGGAGTACGTCCGCTTCGCCCAGGCCGCTTACCGCGAGTGGGCGGCGCTGGAGGCTGCGACCGGGGAGCACCTCGTCACGATCACCGGCGGGGTCGTGTTCATCCCCGACGACGGCCCCTACGACTCCGCGGACTTCGCGCGAAGCCTCGCCGAGAACGGGGTGCCGTTCGAGATGCTCCGCCCGGACGAGGTGCGCGAACGATGGCCGCAGTTCGCGGTGCCGGAGGGAGTGACCACCGTCTACACCCCCGACTCGGGGATCGCGCACGCCGCCCGCACGGTCGCCACGCTGCAGATGCACGCGCGGATGCTCGGCGCCGAGCTGCGCGATCGCACGCGCGTGGATCGTCTGATCCCGGATGCCGACGGCGTCGTCGTCTCGACCTCGTCCGGTGACCTGCGTGCCCGCCGGGTCGTCGTGGCCGCCGACGCGTGGACCAACGAGCTGCTCGAGCCGCTCGGCGTCCGCATCCCCCTCGAGGTCATGCAGGAGCAGGTCAGCTACTTCGCACCGGCCGACCCGGCGGCATTCGACCGCGAGCGTTTCCCGGTGTGGATCTGGGAGGACGAGCAGTGCTTCTACGGCTTCCCGACCTACGGCGAGCCGACCATCAAGGCCGCGCGAGACGTGTCCGACAACCTCATGACGCCCGCGCAGCGCACGTTCGTGCCGTCGCCGGAGCGCACCGCGGAACTGGCGGCGTTCCTCGCCGCGACCATCCCGGCGAGCGGTGACCTGCTGCGTACGGTCACCTGCCAGTACGCGCTCACGCCCGATCGGCGTTTCATCCTGGGGTCGCTGATCGAACACCCCGACATCGTCGTGGCTCTCGGCGCCGGTCACGCCTTCAAGTTCACGCCCGCGATCGGACTGGCGCTCGCGGAGCTCGCGATGGGCGTCGACACCACCGACGACCTGACGGCGTTCGCGGTCGACGCGACCGCCGCCCCGGCGATGTGAGGCGGAGCCCGTGAGACACAACGTCGATTACTCCCTCGACGACCCCGAAGCCGTCCGCGCTCTCGTGCGGGAGAACCCGTGGGCGACCCTCGTCAGCCACGTGCCGGGGCGGGGGCTCGTGGCTTCCCATTACCCCGTGCTCGTCGACGACACCTCCGAGGACCTGGTGCTGCTCAGCCACGTCGGCCGCCCCGACGAGGCGCTGCACGAGCTCGGTGCGCACGAGGTCATGGTGGTCGTGTACGGACCGAGCGGCTACATCTCGCCGGGCTGGTACGACGTGTCTCCGGCGGTGCCGACGTGGAACTTCGTCGTCGCGCACCTGTCCGGCACCCCCGAGCTGCTCGACGACCCCGAGAACCTCGCGGTCCTCGACCGGCTGGTGGCCCACTTCGAGGCGCCCCTGCCGAATCCCTTCTTGATGAACCGCACCCTCGAGAACACCGCGTACGCCGAGCGGATCGTGCACGGCACGGTCGGGTTCCGGCTCCCGGTGACGCGCCTCGAGGCCAAGCAGAAGCTCAGCCAGGACAAGCCCGATGCCGTCGTCGACCGCATCGTGGCGGCGCTGCGCGCTCCCGGCCCCTACACCAACCCGGCCCTGGCCGAACGGATGGATGCCATCCGCCCCCGAAAGGAACGAGAAGAACGATGACCGGATTCGTCGGCGTGGATGCCATGGTGCGCTGGGTCGCGGCACACGGGGCCGAGCGGGTGATGACCGACATGGTCGGCTACCTGGAGGAGGACTACCGTCGGTGGCCGTCGTTCGACAAGGTCGAGCGCATGGCGAGTCACACCCCGTTCGGGGTCATCGAGCTCATGCCGATCAGCGATCCCGACACCTACGCCTTCAAGTACGTGAACGGCCACCCGTTCAACCCCGGTCGCGGCTACCAGACGGTGACCGCGTTCGGGGTGCTGGCCGACGTGCACAACGGCTACCCCGTGTTCCTGTCGGAGATGACACTGCTGACGGCGCTGCGCACGGCGGCGACGTCGGCGATGGTGGCGCGCCGGCTCGCGCGGCCCGACTCCGCGACGATGGCCATGATCGGCGCCGGGAGCCAGGCCGAGTTCCAAGCCCTCGCCTTCCGCGGCGTCCTCGGGGTCGACCGGCTGCGCGTCTTCGACGTCGACCCCGCGGCGACCGCGAAGCTCCGGCGCAACCTGGCGCCCCTCGGCTTCGACATCGTCGTGTGCGACTCCGCGGCCGAGGCCGCACGGGGCGCCGACATCGTCACGACGTGCACCGCCGACAAGACGGCGGCGACCGTGCTGGGCGATGCGGACGTGGCATCCGGAATGCACGTCAACGCCATCGGGGGCGACTGTCCCGGAAAGACCGAGCTCGATCCCGCGATCCTCTCGCGCGGCCCGGTGTTCGTGGAGTACACCCCGCAGACCCGCATCGAAGGCGAGATCCAGCGCGTCGCCGCTGACTTCCCGGTGACCGAGTTCTGGGAGGTGCTCACCGGTCGTGCCGCCGGTCGCACCTCCGACGAGCAGGTGACGGTGTTCGGCTCCGTCGGGTTCGCGATCGAGGACTTCTCGGCGTTGCGGTTCCTCCGCGACAGCGTCGCGGGCACCGAGCTCGCGCTCGAGATCGACCTCGTGGCCGCCCCCGATGACCCGAAAGACCTCTTCGGTCTCGTCGGCTCCCCGGTGCCGGCGCTGTGAGCGTGCTCACCCTGCGCGCCGCTCGGCCCTTCGGCGGGGAGCCGGTCGACGTCGTCGTCCGCGACGGGCTGATCGCCGCGATCGTTCCGGCCCGGACGGCCGCGGAAGGCGAGGTGCTCGATCTCGACGGTCGATGGATCGGGCCCGGCCTGTGGGACGCGCACGTGCACTTCACGCAGTGGGTCATCTCGAGCCGCCGCGTCGACGTCGGCGGCACCGCGAGCCCCGACGAGGTCGTGGATGCCGTCCGCCGGGCGCTCGCCACGGGGGCGCCGCGCACCGACGGCGTGCTCGTCGGGTACGGCTATCGCGACGGTCTGTGGACCACACCGACCTCGCTCGGCGCGCTCGATGACGCGTTCCCCGACGACCCGGTGGTGCTCGTCAGCGGCGACCTCCATGCCGGGTGGATGAACTCCCGCGGTGCCGAACGGCTCGGTCTGCGGCCTGATGCGAGCGGTGTCGTCGCGGAGGTCGAGTGGATCGCCGCGCTCCAACGCTTCCAGCAGGCGGCATCCCTTCCGGTGGAGGCGTACGGCGAGGTGGCGGAGGCCGCGGCCCGGCGCGGGATCGTCGGGATCGTCGACTACGAGAACGTGCCCAACTTCCTCGAGTGGCCCGAGCGGGTCGCCGCCGGGGTCCGGTCGCTGCGCGTCGACGCCTCGGTGTGGCCGGACCGGCTCGACGAGGCTCTCGCGGCGCGGCTCCGCACCGGCGACCCGCTCGACCCCGACGGACTGGTCACGATGGGGCGTCTCAAGGTGGTCGTGGACGGATCGCTGAACACCCGCACGGCGTGGTGCTGGGATCCCTACCCGGGAGCGGACGCGGACGCCGAACACGGGTGCGGCGTGCAGAGCGTTCCGGTCGGCGAGCTGCGCCGCCTGCTGGTGCGGGCGGAGGAGGGCGGCATCCTGCCCGCCGTCCATGCGATCGGCGACCGCGCGAACACCGAGGTCATCGAGGTCTTCGAAGAACTCGGGATGCCGGGGATCATCGAACACGCCCAGCTCGTGCGCGACGAGGACTTCTCGCGCTTCCGCAGGGCCGGTCTCATCGCGAGCGTTCAGCCCGAGCACGCGATGGACGATCGGGACATCGCCGACCTGCACTGGGCCGGTCGCACGGCGCGAGCCTTCGCCTTCGGCTCGCTGCACCGCTCGGGAGCCGCGCTGCGGCTGGGCTCCGATGCCCCCGTCGCCCCGCTCGACCCGTGGCACGCGATCGCCTCGGCGACGGCGCGCAGTCGCGGCGACCGCGAGGCATGGCATCCGGAACAGCGCCTGCCGCTGGATGTCGCGCTGGCCTCGAGCAGACGCACGACGCTGGCGGTCGGACAGCCCGCCGACCTCGTCGTCGTCGACGCCGATCCCTTCGCGTGCGACCGCGACGCCCTCCGTGCCATGCCGGTCGCCGGGACTCTGCTGGGCGGCCGGTTCACGCATCGGGCGGTCTGAGGGCACGGCTCTTCAGCTGCCGGTGCGGAGATGGCGGCGGCTCACGCCGTCGCGGGCTCGGGCCCTCGCTGACTCGAGCCCCCGCGGGCATCGGCCCGCGCGGGGTCAGGGTCGTGCGGGTTCCATCGCCCGCGAGGGCCCTGAACCCGCCGGCTCACACGTCGAGCACGAGGGACGATCCGGTTCGTGCGCGCGACACGCACGCGTACATCACACGGGCATCGTCGTCGACCGTGAGCGAGTCGCGGTGCTCCACCGCGCCGTCGAGCACGGGAACGGCGCACGAGCCGCACACACCGCGCAGGCATGAGCCGCTGAGCGGCACCCCGGCGCCCTGGAGCGACTCGAGCAGCGACCGCGTCGCGGGAACCTCGACGGTCACCCCGGAGCGGGTCGCGGTGGCCGTGAACGGCTCGTTCGGGGCGAAGGTGCGCGTGCGCGGCTCGAAACGTTCGAGGTGGATGCCGGACCCCTCCGGCAGCGTCGGAGCCAGGGCGAGCAGCGCGTCGGTGAACGACGCCGGGCCGCACGCGTACACGTCGGTGCCGGGGGCGATGCCGCCGACCGTGGCGGCGAGGTCGAGTCGTCCCTCCTCCCCGCTCACGTGCACCGTGGCGCGCTCGCCGAGAGCGGCGATCTCGTCGGCGAAGGCCACCCCGCCGCGAGAGCGGACGATGTCGATCATGCGCCAGTCGGCGCCGACGGATGCCAGGTGCCGAGCCATCGCCAGGATGGGGGTCACGCCGATGCCGGCGGCGAGCAACAGATACGCGGGCGCCTCGCCCAGCTCGAACAGGTTGCGCGGCGGCCGAACCCAGACGGTGCCGCCCTCCCGGAGGAAGGAGTGGATGTAGCGCGAGCCGCCGCGCGAGAGCTCTTCCCGGCGCACCGCGATCCGGTACGACGCCGTGTCGGCGGGGTCGCCGCACAGCGAGTACTGCCGTTCGTGCCGGGTGATGAGCTGGAGGTCGATGTGAGCCCCGGGCTGCCACGCCGGGAGCGGGGTCGCGTCGACGCTCTGAAGGGTGACGCTGACGATGTCGGGCGTCTGCCGCGTGATGTCGCGGACCACCAGGGGCATCAGTCCCTCGCGGCTGCGCACCTCAGTACAGCGCCCGGTAAGCGCCGGACATCGCCTCGTCGATGACGTCGCCCACGCTGGCATCCCATCCCGAGGTGCTCGCCCAGATCTGCCCGGAGCTCGGGACCTGCGTCGCGAGGTCCTGCATCTCGGCATCCCAGATCCCGCCGCGCAGCAGAGCACGTCCGCAGTGCAGGTAGACCTGCTCGATTCGCAGCACGATCGCGAGATCCGGCACCGTGTGGTCCTGCTCGAGCGAGCGCAACAGCGTCGGGTCATCGGTCACGATCGCGGTGCCGTTGATGCGCAGGGTCTCACTCATCCCCGGCACGAAGCAGAGCAGGGCGGCGTGGCCGTTGTCGACGATGTTGCGCATCGAATCGGCGATCTTGTTGCCGAGGCGATCGGGGATGACCACCGTGCGATCGTCGATCGCCCGCACGAAACCGGGGTAGTCGCCACGCGGCGAGCAGTCACAGGTTCCGTCGCTGTCGGCGGTCGCCAGGGTGGCGAAAGGGGAGTGGGCGAGGAAGCGCAGGCAGTTCTCGTCGAGCCGATCGGTGATCTTCTGCAGAGACGGTCCCTCGGGCTCGCCGAGCGTGCCACGGATCTCCTCGAGTCCGAGCGCGCGGAAGTCTGTGGAGAGCATGTGCTCCACGCTATCCTCCGTCGCGGAGAACCTCATCGTGCCGAGGGCACAGGATCACCGGGCGGATGTGTGCCGTCGCGACAGCTTTCCCGCACCTCACCCCTCGCTGGTCACTCGACCGTGACGAGCTCCAGATCGAACGCCCCGAGGTCGTCTCGCGGAACGACGACGGTGCAGACGGTGTGCGGGTCGAGAGCGAGGCCCAGACCGACGACGAACGGGTCGGTGTCTATGCGAACGGCGGGGCGCTCTTCTCCGTCCACCCGCAGGGTCGCGGGTCCGAGACCCGTGGGACTGACCTTCCACGCATCGCCGCCCCCGGGCCCGGCGGGCAGGCCCAGCTCCTCTCGGAACCGATTGCGCAGCACGTGGTTGGCGTGATCGATCAGCTCGTCCGCGACCGGGCTCGGCTCGCGGTGGGAGGTCGTGCGCACCGCTTCCCACAGCATCGGGTAGAGGAAGACGCGGGCCTGCTCGCGCAGCCAGTCCGGTCGCCCCCACGGCGGCTCCTGCTCGATGGAGCGACGGAGGTCCTCGTCCACATCGACCTCGTTGCGGGGATCGGCACGGTCGTCGGGGTAGCGCCAGAGCGTGTACGACAGCGCCACCGTCGTGCGTGCCGTGCCCGTGGCATACGCGGTCTCGGTGATGCCCGGGATCGCCAGAGGTGTCAGCGCTGCTTGTGGACGCAGCCCCACCATGCGGAACGGGAGGGCGCGCACGCGCTCGTTCGCGGCGATGCTCGGATCGGGGGCGTCTGGGGGAATCACACCGGCGAACTCCATCGATCCAGTGTGCGCCGATGGCGGGCGGATTGCGAGGGGCTCGTGCGGCCGTGCCCGCCTAGCGCCCCGCGCCCAGAAGCCGAACCCGGCAGGCGAGCTCCACCGCGAACCGGGTGTCGGGATCGTCGAGGTCGACGTCGAGCAGTTCGCGAGCGCGCCGGATGCGGTAGCCGACGGCGTTGGGGTGCAGGTTGAGCTCGCGCCCCGCCTGGGCGAGCGAGTTGCGGTTGCCGAGATACGACAGGAGCGTGCGCACCGCCGTCGTCGACCGCTCGGGGCCGAGCGCGTCGAGAGGATGCAGGATGTCGTCGAGCAGGTTGCGGCTCACCGGCGACGCGTAGAAGTCGAGCAGCAGGCGCCGGAGCCCGGTCACGTCGGTGAGCTCGATGGCATCCAATCGTCCGGCGGCCATCGCGGAATCGGCCGCGACACGCGCCTCCGCGGCCGACTGTCGCAGGCCCGCGGCGCCCGTCTGCGGAGTGCCGAGGCCGACCGTGTAGGTCCAGTCGTCGCCGGCGAGACGTCGTGCCTGGGCCTGCACACGCAGGACGATGTCGCGAAGGCGACGTTGGTGGTCGCCGGCACCGTGGTCTTCGCTGCTGACCACGAGCACGTCGTCCTGGAGGAAGGCGATGTGCCACAGCTCGGGCCGGTCTTCGATGAGCTGCAGGGTGAACAGCTCGAGCGCCGCCTCGACGAACCGCGGCGCGCGCAGGCCCGGGTCGGTGCGATGCTGCGGGCGCATCCACGCGACCGCGTGCGACAGCTGCAGGGGCAGACCCAAGCGGGCCGCGGGCGCCACGAAGCCGTCGACGCGTCCGGCCTCGGCGAGGATCAGCTCCACGATGAGGTCCGCGCGCGACTGGTTCGGGGCGAAGCGGTCCTGCAGGTTGCGCTGCATCGCCCGGGAGACGAGGGAGGCGACCACCGGCAGCGCCACGGTCGCGGCGGGATCGGAGGTCTCGGCGACCAGCCGCCCGATCGGTACCTCGCCGGCGAAGACGGCGTCGGCGTCTGTCCACGACGTGGAGAGGTCTTCGCGCAGGCTCACCCGCACGCCCAGGGCGGCCCCCGCGGACTCGAGGATCGCCGCGACCGTGTCGCCCTCGCCGCTCGCCGCGGCCTGCGTCGCCTTCTCGACCGCGAACGCGGCGCGCGTCATCGACTCGGCCGCCCCGCCGCTGATCACACGGTCGATCGCCACGGCGAGGTCGGGAGCCCGGGCGGCGAGGGAGACCAGGACGGGCACGCCTCCCCGCGCGGCGAGGGCGGCCGCGGTCTCGGTGGCGGTGAAGCCGACGGGCATCACGAGTCCCGCCAGCCCCCGAGCGCTGGCCTGACGGAGTGCGACGTCGACGAGGTAGGGGGCGGGCGGCTCGTCGCCCGCGACGACGGCGAGGGTGGCCGCCGGTAGGGCCGGGAGGTCGGCGAGGGTCGTGACGTCGACCCGGTCGATCGCCGCCCCGCCCGCGGGCCCCGCGGCGCGCGCGACACCGAGGCGCTCGGCCTGAGCGAGGAGATCGGCGGTGGTGAGCTGTGCCACGAGCACAATGTACGCCGATTCCCTGTCGTCTGAGCACATTGTCGGGCGTCGAGGGGGTGCCTAGGGTCGTGTCATGGCATCCCCGTCCCTCAGTCCGCCGACCACGGCCCGCGTCCCCGAGCACGTCACGGCCGACGACATCGCCGCGCTCGCCGCGGGCGCGGCCATCTTCGGCACCGGAGGTGGAGGAGCGGTCTACACCTCGCAGATGACGACCGAGCGGGCGATCCGCGAACACGGTCCCGTGCGGCTGTTGAGCCTGGACGACCTCGGTCCCGACGACGCCGTCATCATGATGAGCGGCATCGGAGCCCCGACGGTCGGCATCGAGATGCTCTCGTCGGTGCAGCAGGTCGAGACGCTCCTGCGGGAGGCCGAGCGGGTCGCGGGCCGCGAGATCACGGCGATCATGCCCGCGGAGATCGGCGGCAGCAACGGCGTCTCGCCCGCCGGCTGGGCAGCCCGCCTCGGCGTCGCGCTCCTCGATGCCGACGGCATGGGCCGCGCGTTCCCCGAGGCCACGATGATCTCCACCAACGTCGCCGGCGTCCCGTGCGAGTTCGCGGTCCTCAGCGACGTGGTCGGCAACGTCGTGACCCTGCGCACCGTCGACCTCGGCTGGCTCGAGCGCCACGCTCGCGCGGTCACCGTCGCGGCGGGGGGCATCTGCCTCGGCGCCCACTACCTGCTCACCGCCGAGACGGCCCGCGGTGCCGTCATCCCGGGCACCATCAGCACGGCCATCCGCGTGGGGCGAGCGTTGTTGACCGCCAGCGAGCCGGTGGCCGCGGTCGCCGACGAATTGGATGCCGACGTGCTCATCTCGGGCAAGATCGTCGACCTCTCGCGTCGCACCGAGGGGGGATTCGTCCGCGGGTCGATCACGATCGCCGGCATCGGCACCGATCGCGGTCGCCTTCAGCGGATCGAACTGCGCAACGAGAACCTCGTCGTCCTCGAAGACGGCGAGGTGCTGGCCACCGTGCCCGACCTCATCACCGTCGTCGACATCGAGACGGGGCACGCGATCTCGACCGAGATGCTGCGCTACGGCCAGCGGGTCTCGGTGCTGGCGTGGGCGTGCGACCCGCTGTGGCGCTCCGACCGCGGCCTCGAGATCGCCGGTCCCCGGGCGTTCGGCTACGACCTGCCGTACGTGCCCTTCGAACGGAAGGACGCGCGATGAGCGCCGTTCGCGACCTGTCCCTCGGCGTCGACGTCGGCGGCACGAACACCGACGCGGTCGTCGTGGATGCCGCGGGCTCGGTGATCGCGTGGACCAAGCAGCCCACGACGGCCGATGTGATCGGCGGCATCCGCGCCGGGATCGCCGCGGTCCTGGCGCAGCTGGCTGCCGACCGCGAGCGGGTGTCGCGCGTGATGCTCGGCACGACCCACGCCACCAACGCGATCGTCGCGCGACGGGGACTCGACCGCGTCGCGCTCGTCCGCCTCGGCGCCCCCGCCGCCACCGAGTGGCCCCCGCTGACCGGCTGGCCGTCCGACCTGGGCGACCAGGTTCTCGCCGGAGCGGCGATGCTCGGCGGCGGGCACATGGTCGACGGCACCCCGATCGCTCCCCTCGACCGCGACGGCATCCGCCGCTTCCTCGACGGGCTCGGCGGGCGCTTCGACAGCGTGGCCGTGTGCGGCATCTTCGCGCCCTCCTCTCCCGAGCAGGAGCGCGAGGTCGAGCAGCTCGTCCTCGACCACCTCGGCGAGGGCGTTCCCGTGTTCCTCAGCCAGGACATCGGGCCCGACGGCCTGCTCGAACGCGAGAACGCCACGGTGCTCAACGCGGCTCTCCGCAGCGTCGCGAGCGAGGTGACACGAGCTCTCGTCGACGTGGTCGCCGAGGAGGGGCTCGACGTCTCGACCTTCTTCGCGCAGAACGACGGCACGCTCATGTCGCTCGACTACGCGGTGCGCTACCCCGTGCTGACGATCGGGTCGGGACCGGCGAACTCCCTTCGCGGAGCCGCTTTCCTCTCGAGCGTCGAGAACGCCATCGTCGTCGACGTCGGCGGCACCACGAGCGACCTCGGCGTTCTCGTCGACGGATTCCCCCGCGAGTCGACCCTTCCCCGTGACATCGGCGGCGTGCGGACGAACTTCCGCATGCCCGACATCCTGAGCCTCGGCATCGGCGGCGGCACGATCATCGACCCGCGCACCGGCGCCGTCGGCCCCGGGTCGGTGGGGTACCGCATCGCCGAGGAAGGACTCGTATTCGGCGGATCGACCCTCACCCTCACCGATGCCGCCGCGGCGGCGGGGCACGGCATCCGGGGGCACGCGCTCCCGTCGCTCTCGAGCGGTCAGCGCGACCTCTTGGCTCGCGGCCTCGCCCACGCGCACGAGCGCATCGAGGAAGCCGTCGAGCGGCTGTCGCTCGGTCGCGTCGACCTCCCGCTCATCGTCGTCGGTGGCGGTGCCCAGCTCGTGCCCGACGACCTGACCGGAGCCGGCGACGTGCTGCGCCCCGATCGGGCCGACGTCGCCAATGCCGTCGGTGCGGCGATCTCGCTCGCCGGAGGCCGCGCGGAGCAGATCTCGGATGCCGACGACCGGGATGCCGCGATCGCGGCCGCCTCGGAAGCGGCGATCGCGAAGGCGATCCAGGCGGGGGCCGATCCCCTCGCGGTCGAGATCGTTGATGTCCTCGAGACCGCGCTGTCATACACGGCGCGCCCCACCCTCAAGGTCTCGGTGAAAGCCGCCGGTCCTCTGAGCCACCTTGCCGCGCCCATCCCCGCGCGCTGACCCCGCACCGCACCACCCGCCCCAGCCGCACCGCCCACCCCTGCACCACCGACGCTTCACCCGATTGAAGGAGCAAGGCAATGAAACGCAGCATCCTCGTCCCGGCCGCGGCCGGGATCGCTCTCCTCGCACTGACACTGGCGTCGTGCGCCGCCCCCGCTGACAACGGAGGGGGTGGCGGAGGAGACGTCGTCTCGGGCGGCACGTTCGTGAAGGCCATCAGCGACGACCCGGGCGACCTCGACCCGATGAAGGCCGTCTCCCCCGACACCTTCGACGTCGTCACCATCGCCTACGAGTCGCTCATCTACGTCACCCCGGACGGCGAGTACGAGCCGTGGCTCGCGTCGAGCTGGACCGACGAGGGCACCTCCGCCACCTTCACGCTGAAGGACGGCATCACCTGTGCCGACGGGTCGGCCTTCACGGGCCAGACCGTCGCCGACAACATCACCTACAACGCCGACCCCGCCAACGCGACGTTCTCGTACGGCACCGTCATCACCGACGCCGTCTCGGCCACCGCCGACGGCAACGTCGTCACGGTCACGAGCACCGTGAACGACCCGTTCCTCGCGATCAACATCGGCACGATCATGATGGTGTGCGACGCGGGTCTCGCCGACATCCCGTCCCTGTCGGACACGACCAACGGCACCGGCATGTTCCAGCTGAGCGAAGCGCGTCCCGGCGACGCCTACGTCTTCACCAAGCGTGACAACTACACCTGGGGCCCGTACGACGTCACCAGCGAGACCGCGGGTCTTCCCGACACCATCGAGACGCGCATCGTCTCCGACCAGAGCACGGTGACCAACCTCCTGCTCTCCGGCGAGCTCAACACGGGCGTCGTCACCGGACCCGACCAGGACCGCCTGCAGGGTGCCGGTCTGGAGTACGCGGGCGTGCGCAACCCCGTCGGACAGATCCTCTTCAACGAGCGCGAGGGCCGTCCCTTCTCCGACCCGCTCGTGCGCGAGGCCCTGTCGACCGCGATCAATCGCGACGAGGTCGGTCCCGTCATCGCCGGTGCCACCGGGCTGCCCTCCAGCGGGCTCGTCATGAAGACGCCCCTGCTGTGCGTGCAGGACCCGCCCAGCTGGACCCTCCCCGAAACCGACCTCGACCGCGCGGGCGAACTGCTCGACCAGGCGGGCTGGGTGCTCGGGTCCGACGGCATCCGCCAGAAGAACGGACAGCCGCTGACCGTGAAGTTCATCTACGACGCTCCCACCGCCTCGCACGCTCCCGCCGCCGAACTGGTCAAGGAGACGTGGGACAAGCTCGGCGTGGTCACCGAGCTGTCCGCGAACGACGCCGCGGCGTGGTCGGACCAGCTCTACACGAGCTTCGACTGGGACACGGGGTGGGTGCAGATCGCGCCGGGCAGCCCCGTCGTGCTCGACCTGTTCTTCGGTGGGGCGACCCCCGACCAGGGCGGTCTGAACTTCATGTTCGTGAACAACCCCGAGTACAACGAGCTCGCCACCCAGGCCAAGACCGCGACTCCGGACGCGGCGTGCGGACTGTGGCAGCAGGCCGAGAAGAAGCTCATCGACCGTTTCGACACCTTCCCGGTCATCGACAACATCCTGCCGAACTACATGAGCGGCGCGACGTTCGAGCAGCCAAACTTCCTCAACCCGACCTCGATCCGGATGCAGGGCTGACCCCATGACCGCGACCCCTCCGCCCGCCGTCGCCGACCTGGCCGGCGCTCCGACCGCCGCCCTCGCGGTGCGGGCGGAGGGGCGCGGCCGTCAGCTCTCGCCCCGCGCGGCCTTCCTCGTCCGCCGACTCGGGCGCCTGCTCGTGTCGCTGATCGTCGTGGTCGTCGCCTCCTTCTTCCTCATCCACCTCGTGCCCGGGGATCCGGTGCGCGCGGCTCTCGGCATCCAGGCGTCTCCGGAACTCGTCGCGGCCACGCGCTCCGAGCTGGGGCTCGACAAGCCGCTGCCGCAACAGTTCTTCGACTACCTCGCGAATCTCCTCCGCGGTGATTTCGGCGACTCGATCCGCACCGGCCGTTCGGTCTCCGAAACCATCGGTCAGCGCTTCCCCGCCACGGTGACGCTCGGAGTGCTGAGCTTCCTGTTGGCTCTGTTCGCGGCCGTCCCGCTCGGCATCGGCGCGGCCGTCGCCCTGCAGCGCCCGGGCCGCCGGGTCGCCGACGCCCTCATCTCCGGCGTCCTCGGCATGCTCATCGCCGTCCCGGGCTTCCTCCTCGCGGTGGGTCTCATCGCCCTCTTCGCCGTGCAGCTGCGCTGGCTCCCGGCCGCCGGGTGGGGTAAGCCCGAGGATGCCGTGCTCCCGGTGCTCGCCCTCGCTCTCGGCCCCATGGCGTACCTCGCGCGCATCGTGCAGGTCGAGATGTCGGGAGTGCTCGGCGCGACCTACATGATCACGGCGCGCGCCAAGCGGCTGCCGGGACGTCTCATCTACCTCCGCCACGCGCTGCCGAACATCATCACCGCCTCGCTCACCGTCAGCGGTCTGCTGCTCAGCGGGATGATCGCCGGCACCGTGCTGATCGAGACGGTGTTCGCCATTCCCGGAATGGGCGGCGTGATGGTCCCGGCGGTCGGGGCGAAGGACTACCCGATCGTGCAGGGACTCGTCGTCGTCTACGCGCTCATCATCCTCGGCGTGAACCTCGTCGTGGACCTCATCCTCGTGACCGTCGACCCGCGGTCCTCGATCACGGAGGGCTGACCCATGACCTGGCGCTCGCGACTCCTCTCCCCGGCGGGCATCGCCGCTCTCCTCGGCGTGCTGCTGTTCCTCTTCCTCGCCGTGGCGGGGCCGACGCTCTTCCTCGCCGCGGCCGAGACCTCCGATGTCCCCGACCGGCTCCTGCCGCCGAGCCTCGCGCACCCGTTCGGCACCGACGACCTGGGCCGCGACATCTTGGCGCGCGTGCTCGTGGCTGCGCGCATCTCCCTCCTGCTGACGCTCGGCGCGACCGTCGTCTCCACCGTCGGCGGCATCGCCTACGGGCTCATCGCCGTGATCCTGCCGCGGCCCGTTCGCCGCCTCGCGACCGGACTGCTCGACGTGCTGCTGGCCTTCCCCTGGCTGCTCATGGTGCTGTTCTTCACCGTCATCTGGGGAGCGAGCGCCGTGACGGCGATGTTCGCGATCGGCATCGCCGGCATCCCGTTCATGGCGCGACTGGTCTACAACCTCGCCTCGTCGGTGTCGGGCCGCGACTACGTCCGCGCCGCCCGGGTCGTCGGCGTGGGGCCGTTCGGCATCCTGGTCCGCCACATCCTGCCCAACATCGCCAACCCGCTGTTCGTCAACGCCGCGGCCACCGCGAGCGTGACCTTGCTGTCGTTCGCGGGGCTGTCGTTCCTCGGCCTCGGCGTGCAGGCTCCCGAGTACGACTGGGGGCGACTGCTGCAGGACGGCATCACCCGCATCTACGTCAACCCGCTCGCCGCGATCGGACCGGGCATCGCCGTGGTGCTCGCCGGGCTGGTGTTCACCTTCGTCAGCGAGACCCTCGGCGACGCGCCGGGCTCGGGCACGCGGGCCGTCGGGCGGCGTGCGCTCGGGGCGGTCGCTCCCACCCGTCGCCCGGCGGGCGGCGCCGCGTCGGCCCGGCCCGAACTGCTCCCGGGCGAGCCGGTCGCCGAGATCGCCGACCTGCGCGTCGCGTTCGGCACCGCCGACGGCGGCGAGGTCGAGCGTGTGCGCGGAGTGAGCCTGCGCGTCCTCCCCGGTGAGGTCGTGGGGATCGTGGGGGAATCCGGGTCGGGCAAATCGCTCACGGCCATGGCCCTCGCGGGGTTGCTCGGCTCCGATGCCCGCATCGCGACGAGTGCGCACCGCTTCGCCGGGATCGACATGACCGGCCCGCTCTCCGCGGCCGACCGCTCGACCCTCGGCGTCGAGCTCGGCATGGTGTTCCAGGATCCGCTCACCTCGCTCAACCCCGCGCTCACCATCGGTCGCCAGCTCACCGAGGTCCCCGAGGTGCACCTGAAGATGTCGCGAAGCGAGGCGCGAGCTCACGCGGCCGCGGCCCTCGAGGCTGTCGGAATCCCGGATGCCGCCAGGCGACTGTCGCAGTATCCGCACCAGTTCAGCGGCGGGATGCGTCAGCGCGCGATGATCGGTCAGGCACTCACGGGACGCCCGAAGCTCATCATCGCCGACGAGCCGACCACCGCGCTCGACGTCACGGTGCAGCGCCAGGTGATGGGCGTGCTCCGGCGGGCGCAGCGCGACACGGGCGCCGCGATCGTGTTCATCTCCCACGACATCGCCCTCGTCTCGGCGTTCTGCGATCGCGTGCTGGTCATGAAGGACGGCCTCATCGTCGAAGAGCTCGACGCGCAACGCATCCGTGAGGACGCCACGCATCCCTACTCGCGCGCGCTCATCGCCTGCCTGCCCGACATGACATCCGACCGCACGCGGCCGCTTCCGGTGATCCCCTCCGACCTCGCCGCGGCCGCCCTCGCCGAGGAGGTGGGGGTGTGAACGCCCTCGAGATCGACCGCCTGTCCGTGCGGTACGGCCGCAGCACCGTCGTCGACGACGTCTCGCTCGTCGTCCCGGCCGGGCGCACGCTCGGCCTCGTGGGGGAATCGGGCTCGGGCAAGAGCACGATCGCCGCCGCCGTGGTGGGCCTCGTGCCGCCCGCCGCCGGTGAGGTGCGGGTCGGCGGGGTCGTGGCATCCGGTCGGGGAAAGTCCGCGCGAGAGGCGCGACGGCGCCTGCAACTGGTGTTCCAGGACCCGTTCTCGGCCCTCGATCCGCGGATGAGCGTCGGCGAGTCGATCGCGGAGGCCCTGCGCGCGACGGGGAAGACTTTCACGCGCGATGCGCGGGTGGCCCGTGTCCGCGAGCTGCTGGGCCTCGTGCACCTCGATCCGGACCGCGCGGGCGAGATGCCGGCCGCTTTCTCCGGCGGACAGCGTCAGCGCATCACGATCGCCCGCGCGTTGGCGGGGGAGCCGAGCGTGCTCATCGCCGACGAGGTCACCAGCGCCCTCGACGTGTCGGTGCAGGGCTCGGTGCTCAACCTCCTGCGCGAACTCCAGGAACGCTTCGGGCTGTCGATGCTCTTCATCTCGCACAACCTCGCCGTCGTGCGATACATCAGCGACGAGATCGCGGTGATGCGTCACGGCCGGATCGTGGAGTCGGGGCAGACCGAGCAGCTGCTGGCCGCTCCCACCGAGCCCTACACGCTCGACCTCCTCGACGCCGTCCCGGTGCTGGGCGTGCGCATGACCACGGACTGAGCCGGACCGTGAACCACCCCGCCCGCCCCGCGGACGACCTCGACAGCGAGGTCGAGGCCCTCCGCCGTCGGACCGGTGAACTCACCGCTCTGTACGCGAGTGCGCGGGAGCTGACCGCCGTCCGCGACGCCGGCGCGGTGCTGGAACGTCTCGTCGAACGCGCGCAGGAGCTGCTCGCCGCGGACGTCGCCTACCTGTCCGAGTTCGACGGCGTCGACGCGACGCTCCGGGTGCGGGCGACCCGCGGGGCGGTGACCGCCGCGTTGCGCGATCTCGTCGTGCCGGCGGGCCGCGGCCTCGTGAGCGCGATCGCCGAGACACGCCTGCCGCGGGCGCTGCGTCGCTACGACGCCGTCGCGCCCGAGCGTCACGCCGACGGGATCGATGCCGCGGTCGAAGCAGAGGGCATCGTCTCCCTCCTCGGCGTGCCGCTGCTCTCCGACGCCCGCGTGCTGGGGGTGCTGTTCGTCGCGGAGCGCCGCGAGCGCGACTTCACACCCGACGACATCGCGGTGCTCACCGCCCTCGCCGACCACGCGTCGGTCGTGTTGCAGACAGCGGCCGCGCTCGCCGACGCTCGACGTCAGGCGGAGCGCGCCGAGGCCGCTGTGGCCGAGCTCACCGCTCACGTCGCCGCACGCGACCGGGCCAACCGGGTGCACCGCGAACTGGTCGACGCGGTTCTGGCCGGAGGAGGCCTCGAACCGGTGGTTGCGGCCCTGTCGACGGCGTTGGAGGCGCCGGTGATGATCGTGGATGCCGAGGGCGCGGTGCGCGCGAGACGCGGCGACGTGACGGCCGAGGCGGCCGACGTCGTCCGCGCGATCGCGAGCAGTCGGGCGGAGGGCCTGCCCGTGCGGCCAGCCGACGGAGGGATCGTCAGCGCGGTCGCGGGCGGCGGACGCGCGCTGGGGGCGATCATCGTGGGCGTGCCGGAGCGAGCCCTCGACGACGTCGATGTGCGGACGGTGGAGCGCGCGGGGCAGGTGGCGGCGCTGCTCGCTCTGTCGGAGGAAGCGGTGGCCGCCGCCGATCATCGCGCCCGCTCGGATCTCCTGGTCGAGGTCGTCACGGCGTCGCCGCAGCGGCGGGCGGACGTCGCCGCGGCACTCCGGCGCGCCGGCCTCGAGGAGGCCGGACTGCGCGCGGTCACCGCCTTCTCTCTCGCGGGGGAGCGACGGGCCGATGCCGCGCGAATCCTGGCTCCGCTCTTCGGGGCGGCCGCGCTCGTCGGCGACTGGAACGCCCTGGTCGTCGCGGTACACGATGCGCCCCTCGACACGGCGCTGTACCGCCAGGTGGGGCGGGCCGTGGGCGCGAACGTGCTGGCCGTCACCGCTGACGCCGCACCGGGAGAGGTTGCGCGGGCGGCCTCCGATGTGCGCACCGCCATCGCGCTCGCTCGCGCGCTCGGAGTGGAGAACGCTCTCGTGACCGCGGACGATCTCCTGCCCTATGCGGCGACGATCGGGGCCGATCGACGCGCGCTCGACGCGTTCCTCGATTCCACGCTCGGCGTGGTGCGTCGTCATGATGCGGCACGGGGCACCGAGCTGCTCGCCACGCTGCGTGCCTTCGTCCGGCACGGCGCGAGTCCCACGCGCACGGCGCGGGCATTGACCTTCCACACCAACACGATCCTGCAGCGGCTGGAGAAACTCGACACGCTCCTGGGTGAGGACTGGCGCGACGACGAACGGTTCTTCCGTCTCTCGACGGCCGTCCGCCTCGACGCCCTCCGCGAGCGATTGAGCGGTCAGGGCGATGGGTGAGCGACCCATCCGCGCCGCTTTTCGGTGGGGCGCGGATCCATATGCGCCCGGAGGAATGCGCCCTACCGTTCGAGGAGACGCCGCCGTCGTCGCGGCGGAATCCGTCTGCGAAGGAGACCCCGTGACCCCCACCAGCCGTCTTTCGGGTCTGCGCGATCACGCGCCGCTCGAACGCCGAGCCCTCGTCGCTGAGGCCGCGGGTCTCACGGCGGCCGAGCTGGACTCGCTCGACCCGGACGCGGGGTTGAGCCTCTCGCACGCCGACCACCTCGTCGAGAACGTCGTCGGTCTCATCGGCATCCCCGTCGGCATCGCCACGAACTTCCGCATCGACGGCGTCGATCGCCTGATCCCCATGGCGACGGAGGAGCCCTCCGTCGTCGCCGCCGCGTCCAACGCCGCGCGGATGGCTCGAGCGACCGGCGGATTCGTCACCTCATCGACCGGCGAGGTGATGATCGCGCAGGTGCAGGTGCTCGACGCGGTCGATCCGGAGGGTGCGCGCCTCCGACTTCTCGAGGCACGCGAAGAGCTCCTGGCGCTCGCCGACGCGCAAGACCCCGTCCTGGTGTCGCTCGGCGGCGGCGCGATCGACATCGCGGTGCGCACCCTCGCCACCCGGACCGGCGTGCAGGTCATCGTGCACCTTCATGTCGACGTCCGCGACGCGATGGGCGCGAACGCCGTGAACACGATGGCCGAGGCGCTCGCCCCCCGGATCGCCGAGATCGCCGGGGCCCGCACACTGCTGCGGATCCTCACGAACAAGGCCGATCTGCGCCTCACCCGCGCCCGCGCCGTCTTCCCGGCGGAGATGCTCGGCGGTCCGCAGGTGGTCGCCGACATCGAGGCGGCCAGCGCGTTCGCCGAGGCCGACGCATACCGCGCCGCCACGCACAACAAGGGCATCATGAACGGCATCTCGGCCGTCGTCCTCGCCACGGGAAACGACACACGGGCGGTGGAGGCCGGATGCCACTCCCACGCGGCCCGCACCGGGGGCTACCGCGCGCTCTCGCGCTTCGAGCGCACCGCCGACGGCGACCTCGTCGGCACCCTCGAGGTCCCCCTCGCTGTCGGACTCGTCGGAGGAGCGACCCGCGCACACCCCGCCGCGCGCGCCGCGGTACGGCTGCTCGGCGTCGACTCCGCGAGAGAGCTCGCAGCCGCGATCGCGGCGGTGGGTCTCGCACAGAACCTCGCCGCGTGCCGCGCGCTCGCCGCCGAGGGCATCCAGCGCGGGCACATGACCCTTCACGCGCGCACGATCGCCGCGAGCGCGGGCGCCGCGATCGACGAGATCGCAACGGTCGCCGAGCGAATCGTCGCCGACGGGCGCATCCGCGTCGAGTACGCCCGCGAGGTGCTCGGCGAACTGCGCGGGTGCTCGTCGTGACGGCCCCCGCCCCGCGGTCGTCTCCGCGCGTGGTCCCCCGCCCGGGGATGCCGGCCGAGGTGACCGTCTTCGAGGTCGGTCCCCGCGACGGGCTCCAGGCCGAGACCGACGTCGTCGCCACACCGGTGAAGGCCGACCTGTGCCGTCGGCTGTACGCCGCCGGCGTCGAGGCGCTCGAGCTGACCAGCTTCGTCCCGCCCTCGTGGATCCCGCAGCTGGCCGATGCGCGGGAGGTGGTGGCATCCGTCGACATCCCGACCGGCCGCCGCGGCGTCGCCCTCGTCCCGAACCGACGTGGGCTCGACGACGCGCTCGCAGCCGGGATCCGCGAGGTCGCGGTGGTGGTCAGCGCCACGGACGCCTTCGCGCGCGCCAACCTGAACACCGACCGTGCGGGGGCGATCGCCCGCGCGACCGACGTCGTCAGGGCCGCACGCACCGAGGGGCTCCCGGTCCGCGGGTACGTGTCGATGGCCTTCGGCGATCCGTGGGAGGGCGATGTCGACATCTCTGCCGCTGTCGACGCGGCCTCCGCCCTCCATGACTCCGGATGCCGCACCCTCGCCCTCGGCGACACGATCGGGGTGGCGACGGCCGGACACGTGGAGCGGGTCATCGACGCGGTCTCGGCCGCCGGCATCCCCCGCTCCGCCCTCGCCCTCCACCTGCACGACACGTACGGTCAGGCTCTTGCCAACGTGTACGCGGGCCTCTGCAACGGGGTGACCGAGTTCGACTCCTCGGTCGGCGGTCTCGGGCGGTGTCCGTACGCCCCCGGCGCTACGGGCAACCTCGCGACCGAGGACCTCGTGTGGATGCTGCAGGGCCTCGGCATCCGCACCGGTCTCGACGTCGCCGCCCTCGCGCGCACGAGCGCGTGGCTCGCGGGGGTGCGCGGTCGGCCGCACGTCTCGCGGGTCGCCGCGGCCCTCACCCGTTCCGATCTCCCGGAGGAGACCCCCGTATGAGCAACGTCCTGACCCCCGGATCCGGGTCCCTGGCGGGGGTCGTCGTCGTCGACCTCTCGCGCGTGCTGGCGGGGCCTTACGCCGCGCAGATGCTCGCCGACCTCGGGGCGACGGTGATCAAGATCGAGAACCCGCGTGACCCCGACGTCTCGCGCGGCTTCCCGCCGTATCTGACCGACGGCGACGAGGAGTTCAGCGCGTATTACGCGCAGTACAACCGCGGCAAGCTGGGCGTAGGCCTCGACCTTGCCGCCCCCGGGGGGACGGAGACCCTGATCGACCTCGTGCGGCGGGCCGACATCCTGGTCGAGAACTTCCGCCCCGGCACGATGGACAAGCTCGGCGTCGGTTACGAGGTGCTCCGCGAGGCGAACCCGCGGTTGGTCTACGTCGCTGTCTCCGGCTACGGCCAGACGGGGTCGCGCAGCCGTCGCCCCGCCTTCGACAACACCGCTCAGGCGGCCGGGGGCATGTGGTCGATGAACGGCTATCCGGGGCAGCCCCCGGTGCGCGTGGGCGTCACGATCGGCGATCTGTCGGCGACCCTGTTCGCCGTGGTCGGCACCCTGGCCGCCCTTCGTCACGCCGAGAGCACGGGGGAGGGGCAGATGGTCGATGTCGCGCAGGTCGACAGCATCCTCGCGCTGACCGAGACCGCCGTCGTCGACTACACGGTGCGGGGCGTCGAGGCCGCGCCGGCCGGGAACGAGCACGCCTGGGTCCGCCCTTACGAGCTCTTCGATTGCGCTGACGGTCAGGTCTTCTTCGGGGCCTACACCGACAAGCTCTGGCGGGCCAGTTGTGCTCTCTTCGGTTCGCCCGAGATCGCCGACGACCCCGAGATCGACACGATGCGCAAGAGGTTCGACCCGGAGATCTACGCCCGTCGGGTGAAGCCCGTCGTCGCCGCGTGGCTGCGCGACCGGACGAAGGCCGAGCTCGAGGCCCTCGCGGGAGACGTCATCCCCCTCACCGCGATCAAGACGATCGGAGAGGTGGTCGACGACCCCGGTACCGCTGAGCGCGACATGATCGTCGAGGCCGACTACGGGGGACTCGGGACGCTCCGCATGTTCGGCCAGCCCATCAAGCTCAGCGCGACGCCGGCGACGCCGGCCCGCGTCGCGAACCGCTTCGCGGAGCACTCCGACGTCGTCCTCACGGGCCTCGCCGGGTACGACGCCGACCGCATCGCCGCCCTGCGCGCATCGGGAGCCCTGTCATGACGGCGTCCCGGAGGCAAACCCTGGATGCCGCGCACGCCGAGGCCTACCGCGGCACGTTCGCAGCCGAGGAACCGACGCGTGCCGACGGCGACGTGCTCCCGGCGGGATGGGAAGGCGTGTTCTTCCCGTTCGCAGTGGCTCTGGCCGACCTCCGCCCCGACGGCACGCCCGGACGTGACGGCATCCTGCCCGAGATCGACCTGCCCCGCCGGATGTACGCCGGGGAGGACACGGTGTTCTTCCGCGATCTGCGTCTCGGTGACGTCGTGACGCAGGCCGCCGCCGCGGGCGCGGTCACGGAGAAGACCGGCTCCGGTGGTCGTCTCGTCTTCGCCGACATCGAACGGGAGCTCTCCGTCGACGGTCACGTCGCGGTGCGCAGCACCTGGCACGATGTATTCCTCGAGGGATCCGCCGGTGCGGGCCGCGCCCCGCGGACGGACCCCTCCGCGGCGGCGGGGGCGGCCTGGATCGACGAGATCGTCCTCGACGCGCGGCAGCTCTTCCGGTTCTCGGCGTTGACGTTCAACACCCACCTCGTGCACTACGACCGCCGATGGGCACGCGAGATCGAGGGTCTCGCCGACCTCCTCGTGCACGGACCGCTCCTGCGCATGCTGCTCGTGGATGCCGCCCGTCGTCACGCCCCTGGCCGGAGCATCACCGCTCTGCGCGTGCGTATGACGGCGCCGGCTTTCGTCGACACCCCGATTCGCCTGTGCGGCTCGTCCGATGCCTCACGCGTGGTCGCCCTCGACGCGGGGGACGTCATCCTCGCGACCGCGGAGATCGACGGGGCCTGAGCGGTCTCTGCCGCCGGTGAACGCGGTCGTGTTCAGCTCATAGAACACGGCTCCGCGCGCCTCGTCCCGGGGGACGCCGGCGCGCGACACGGCCCCGTGGGCAGAGACCCGCGTGCGCGGGTCAGTCGAGCCGCGAGTGCTCGCCGAGGCGGTGCCAGGCGCGGTTGTGGTAGACCAGGGCCGCTCCCGGGTCGCCCGGCTCGAGGTCGCGCTCGACGTCGACCTGCAGGGCCTGAGCGGCGATGACGGTCGAGCCGCCGGCATCCATCCGGCTGACGATCTTGCAGCGCAGCCACGCACGCACACCGTGGTAGACCGGCTCGCCGGTGGGAAGACGCGACCATGTCGAGGTGTCGGCGAAACGGTCGAGGCCGCTGGTGGAGGCCGTGCGGGCGAGCCCGATGTCTTCGGCGTCGAGCAGGTGCACCACGATTGTGTCGGCGGCGATGATCGTCGGCGTCGCGGACGACAGGGCCGACACCGAGAAGATGAGCAACGGCGGGTCGGCGCTGACCGACGACACTGACGATGCCGTCAGCGCGACCGGACCGTTCTCGCCGTACGCCGTGATCACGGCGATGCCGCCGGGGTGGCCGCGGAACGCGCGCTTGAAGTCGTCCGCCGAGACCGATGTGCCGATCGCGGGGGTGCCCTCGGGGGTGGCGTGCGGGAGCGAAGTCATACCTCAAACGGTAGGCGCTTCCGCGGCGGTCGGCACCGCGGGGCGCAACACGACGACACGCTCCGGGCGGATTTCCGACCCCGCGGGCCATGAGTGTGAGGCTTCACATTTACTCATTTGTGACTTTTGCGCGCGAAAATTCCTTGACAGAACGGATTGTGTGAGCGCTAACATTCAGGAGTCAGCCCGCCCGAGGGGGCTGCATCACATGAACCGGCATCGATGCCGGCGAAACGAGGAGGTTTCAACATGAAGGCGAAGAAGATTCTTGCCGGGTTCGCGCTGGTGGGTGCGATCGCCCTGACGACGTCCGGCTGCGCCGGCGGCGGCAGCAACGCCGGTGGGGGCGGCGACGACAAGGTCATCACCGTCGGCTTCGCGCAGACCGGCTCCGAGAGCGGGTGGCGCAGTGCCAACACCGAGTCGATGAAGGAGGCGTTCAGCGAGGCCAACGGCTTCAACCTCATCTTCAACGCGGCCGACAACAAGCCCGAGGCGCAGATCGCCGCGGTGCGCAGCTTCATCAACCAGGGCGTCGACGCCATCGTGCTCGCCCCGATCGTCACCGACGGCTGGGACGACGTGCTCAAGGAGGCGAAGGATGCCAACATCCCCGTCATCCTCGAAGACCGCACGGTCTCCGCTCCCGAAGACCTGTACGCGAGCTGGGTCGGCCTCGACTTCAAGAAGGAGGGCGAGACCGCGGGTACGTGGGTGGCTGACAACTTCGGCAAGACGCCCACCAACCTCGTCGTGCTCGAGGGCACCACGGGCTCGTCGGCCGCGACCGACCGCGCCGCCGGCTTCGACGAAGCCATCGCAGGCACCGACATCAAGGTGCTCGACTCGCAGACGGGCAACTTCACCCGCGCGGAGGGCAAGACCGTGATGGAGGGCTTCCTGCAGAAGTACGGCTCGACCATCAACGTGCTCTTCGCTCACAACGACGACATGGGCCTCGGCGCCCTGGACGCGATCAAGGCCGCCGGCCTCACGCCCGGCACCGACATCAAGATCGTCACCATCGACGCGGTCAAGGACGGCATGACGGCTCTGGCCGACGGCGAGTTCAACTACATCGTCGAGTGCAACCCGCTGCTGGGTGACAAGGTCGCCGAGGTCGTCAAGAAGGTCGTGGCCGGCGAGTCCGTCGACAAGAGCTACATCGTCGAGGACCAGGCGTTCGACCAGGAGCAGGCCAAGGCCGCTCTGCCCGACCGCAAGTACTGATCCCTCCCTTCCCGGGTGTGCGGGGCCGATCCCGGCCCCGCACACCCTCCCGGCACCCCAGAAAGCGATCGAGCATGACATCCGAACGTGCTGCCGCGGTCCCGAGCCCGCGGGCCGCCGTGGTGGAGATGCGAGGAATCAGCATCTCCTTCCCCGGAGTGAAAGCCCTCGACGGGGTCGACTTCACTCTCTACCCCGGCGAAGTCCACTCCCTCATGGGCGAGAACGGCGCCGGCAAATCCACGCTCATCAAAGCCCTCACCGGCGTCTACGGCATCGATGCCGGCACCATCCGCGTGGACGGGGAGGAGCGGCTCTTCCGCACCACCGCCGACGCGCAGGTGGCGGGCATCGCCACCGTCTATCAAGAGGTCAACCTCTGCCAGAACCTCACCGTCGGCGAGAACGTCATGCTCGGTCAGGAGGTCCGCCGCGCGGGGATGATCGACTGGAAGGCGACGCACGTCGCAGCCGGGCGTCATCTCTCTGAGCTCGGTGTCCGCATCGACACTCGGTCGATCCTCGCGAGCCACTCGATCGCCGTCCAGCAACTGGTCGCCATCAGCCGGGCGATGGTCGTCGACACCAAGGTCCTCGTTCTCGACGAGCCCACCTCGAGCCTCGACCGCGGCGAGGTCGAGCAACTCTTCGGTGTCGTGCGCGATCTGCGCGACCGCGGCGTCGCGATCCTCTTCGTCTCGCACTTCCTCGATCAGATCTACGAGATCTCCGACCGCCTCACGGTGCTGCGCAACGGCACCCTGGTGGGGGAGTACCCCGTCGCGGAGCTCGGCCGCGAGCAGCTCGTCGCGAAGATGATCGGTCGGGAGCTCGGCGAACTGGATGCCATCTCCGCCAGTGCCGAGCGCCCCATCGACCGCTCCGGCACTCCCGTGCTGCGGGCCGTGGGCCTCGGCCGCAAGAACGCCCTCGAGCCCGTCGACCTCGACGTGTTCGGGGGCGAGGTCGTCGGGCTCGCGGGACTCCTCGGCTCGGGCCGCACCGAGCTCGCGCGTCTCATCGCCGGAGCCGACCGCTCCGACGGCGGTGCTCTCGAGGTGGGAGGCGCGAACGCTCGCACCGGCTCGCCACGGCATGCCCTCGATCGCGGCATCGCTTTCTCGTCTGAGGATCGCCGCGCCGAGGGCATCGTCGGCGATCTCACGGTCGCGGAGAACATCATCCTCGGCGTCCAGGCCCGGCGGGGTGCGCTGCGCAAGGTCAGCGCGGCCGAGACCCAGGCCATCGTCGACGAGTACATCACCGCCCTCGGTGTGCGACCGGCGAACCCGCACGCCCTCATCCGCAACCTCTCCGGCGGCAACCAGCAGAAGGTCCTGCTGGCGCGCTGGTTGGCCACCGCCCCCGAGTTGCTGATCCTCGACGAGCCCACGCGCGGCATCGACGTCGGGGCGAAGGCCGACATCCAACGCAAGGTCGCCGAGCTCGCCGAGAAGGGCCTCTCGGTCATCTTCATCTCGTCCGAACTCGAAGAGGTCCTCCGCCTCGCCCAGCGCGTCGCGGTGCTGCGCGACCGTCGTAAGATCGGCGAGCTGGCCACGAAGGACGTCGATCTCGACGACCTCGTGACCTACATCGCCGAAGGTCAGGGCGAGACCACCCCTGCCCCCACCGCCCCCGAGACACTGTCGTCCGATCGGGAGAAGATCGCATGAAGAAGTTCCTCACGCACCGCCTCGTCTGGCCGATCGCGGCGCTCATTGCCCTGATCGCCATCAACACGATCTCGCGGCCCTCCTTCCTCAGCATCACCGTGCAGAACGGCCAGTTCTATGGCTCGCTGATCGACATCCTGCGCAACAGCGCTCCGCTCATGCTCGTCGCGCTCGGCATGACGCTCGTCATCGCCACCCGCGGTATCGACCTCTCGGTCGGCGCGATCATGGCGGTGTCCGGCGCGGTGGCGCTGACGATCATCGAAGCGTCGCCCGAACCGGGCAACCTCGCGGTCGTGATGATCGCCATCGTCGCCGCCGTCGGCACCGCCCTGCTGCTCGGGGTCTGGAACGGGTTCCTCGTGTCGGTGCTCGGCATCCAACCGATCATCGCCACGCTCGTCCTGATGCTCGCCGGCCGCGGGGTCGCCCTGCTCATCACCAAGGGCTTCATCACCACGATCAACAGCGACCCGTACCAGTTCATGGCGCAGGGATACGTGCTGGGACTTCCCTTCGCGTTCTACGTCTCGATCGTCGCGGTCGTCATCGTCGGCGTGCTCGAACGTCGTACCGCTCTCGGCATGCTGACCGAAGCCGTCGGCATCAACCCCGAGGCCAGTCGTCTGGCCGGCGTCCGCTCCCGTGGCATCATCTGGGGCGCCTACATCGCCAGCGGCACGCTCGCCGGTGTGGCGGGCATCCTCTACAGCTCGAACATCATGGCCGCCGACGCGAACGCGGCCGGGCTCTACATCGAACTGGATGCCATCCTCGCGGTGGTGCTCGGCGGTACCTCGCTCGCGGGCGGAAAGTTCAGCATCGCGGGCACCGTCGTGGGCGTCTTCACCATTCAGACGCTCAAGAGCACGATCACCTTCCTCGGAGTGCCGCCGGCCGTCAGTCCGGTGTTCATGGCCGCGGCCGTGCTCGTCGTCGTGCTGCTGCAGTCGCCGCGCTTCCGGGCGCTCATCCACACGGCCGGTCGCTCCGCGGCCCGCCCGATCACCCGCCGTCCCGACGCAAAGGTGCTGTCCTGATGACCACTCTCACCGCCGCGGAACGCAGCTCCTCGTCGTCGAGCAGCACGTACCGCCGCTTCCTCAGCCGCCACATCTCGTGGGTCCCGGTGTTCGCCGCCGTCGCCATCCTGATCATCATGATCGCGGGATCGATGGCCTACTTCCCGAACTTCCAGCTCCCGCGCATCATGTCGTCGATCCTGCTCGACAACGCCTATCTCCTGGTGCTCGCTGTCGGGATGACCTTCGTCATCCTCACCGGAGGGATCGACCTCTCCGTCGGCGCGGTGATGGCCTTCACGGGCATCCTGTGCGCGAAGCTCCTCGGCGAGGGGGTTCCCGTGGTCGTGGCGGTGCCCGCGATGGTGCTGATCGGAGCGGCGATCGGTCTCTTGATCGGCGTGCTCGTGCAGTTCTTCGACGTCCAGCCCTTCATCGCCTCACTCATCGGTATGTTCCTGGCCCGGGGGCTTGCGTTCGTGGTGAGCCTCGAGTCGATCAAGGTCGAGAACGAGGGCATCCTCTGGCTGCAGTCCACGCGCTTCTCGTTCGCGGGGTGGTACATCACCCCGACGGGCATCATCGCTCTGCTCACGGTCGCGATCGCGGCGTTCGTCCTGCGCTACACCCGCTTCGGGCGCACCGTCTACGCGCTCGGCGGCAACGAGCAGTCGGCCCGGCTCATGGGCTTGCCGGTCGTGCGCACGAAGCTCTCGGTGTACGTCATCAGCGGGGTGTGCGCCGGACTGGCCGGCATCGTCCTCACGGCGTACTCGGGTGCCGGTTATCCCCTGAACGGCGTGGGGACCGAACTCGACACGATCGCCGCGGTCGTCATCGGCGGCACGCTGCTCACGGGCGGCAGCGGCTTCGTCCTGGGCTCGATGATCGGGGTGTTCGTGTACGGCCTGATCCGCACGATCATCTCGTTCTCGGGTGCCGAGCAGTCGTGGACGCGCATCACCGTCGGTGCCCTGCTGCTGCTGTTCGTCGTGGTGCAGCGGATCATCGTCTCGCGTTCCGCACTGAGCCGCTGAACCGGCCCCGCGTCGTGTTAGCGCTCGCCCTCCCACGCGGGCATGATTGACCCCATGTCCACCGTCGCTCCGCCCCTCCTCGAGGTGCGCGGGGCGACGGTGCGTTTCGGCGTCGAGTCGGCGCTGTCCGACGTGGATTTCCGGCTGCGCCCCGGCGAGGTGCACTCGCTCATGGGAGAGAACGGCGCCGGGAAGTCGACGCTGATCAAAGCGATCACCGGGGCCCTGCGCCTCGATGCCGGTGAGATCGAGCTCGGCGGCCGCGAGATGCGCTTCGGCTCTCCCGCTGACGCGCAGGCGGTCGGCATCTCGACGGTCTACCAAGAGATCGACCTGCTCCCCAACCTCACTGTCGCCGAGAACATCTCGCTCGGCCGCGAGCCGCGCCGGTGGGGTGTCATCGATCACCGAGCGATGCGCGAGCGGGCGATCGACGCCCTCGGATCCCTCGGTGTCGACGTCGATCCGGCCTCGGTCCTGTCTTCCCATCCGCTGGCGGTGCAGCAGCTCGTCGCGATCGCCCGTGCCGTGTCGACCGAGCTCAAGGTGCTCGTCCTCGACGAACCGACCTCGAGCCTGGACGCCGACGAGGTCGCCGAGCTCTTCCGCGTCATCCGCGACCTCAAGGCCCAGGGCATCGCGATCGTCTTCGTCTCGCACTTCCTCGATCAGGTCTACGAGATCTGCGACCGCGTGACGGTCTTGCGCGGCGGGCGTCTCGTGGGGGAGTACGGCACGCGGGAGCTGCTGCGCATCGACCTCGTGGAGAAGATGCTCGGCGCCGCCGCCGACGTGCTCGCCCCGCTCGGTCAGCGCGAGGCGGAGGCGGCCGAGGGGCCCTCGGTGCTGAGCGCGCGGGGACTGGCATCCGGTGTCCGACTCCGCGAGGCCGACGTCGACATCGCCGAGGGCGAGGTGATCGGGGTCGCAGGTCTCCTGGGGTCGGGGCGCAGCGAGCTCGCACGCTCGCTCACCGGCGTCGACCGGCCCGACGGGGGAGAGCTGCGCATCGACGGCGAACCCGTGCGCCTGTCGTCGCCCCGGGAGGCGATCCGCCGCCGCGTGGCGTACTCGTCGGAGAACCGCCGTACCGAGGGGGTCATCGGCGACCTCAGCGTGCTCGACAACATCACCCTGGCGCTCCAGGCGCAGCGCGGGATCTTCCACCGCCTGAGCACCGCGCGCCGCCGCGAACTGGCGACGAGCTGGGTCGAGGCGCTGCACATCAGGCCCGCCGACATCGATCGGCCGGTCTCGACGCTGTCGGGTGGGAACCAGCAGAAGGTGCTGCTCGCGCGCCTGCTCGCACTGTCGCCGCGGCTCATCGTGCTCGACGAGCCCACCCGGGGCATCGACGTGGGCGCCAAGGCCGAGATCCAGCGTCTCGTCGGCGAGCTCAGCGACAACGGCCTCTCGATCGTCTACATCTCGGCGGAGCTCGACGAGGTGCTGCGCGTGGCCCACCTCGTCGCCGTCATGCGCGACGGGGTGCTCGCGCAGATCGTGCCGGCCGCCGACCTCACCTCCGACGCCCTGCTCGCGCTCGTGGCGGGTCACACGAGCGGAGACGAGGGCAGCGGTGGCTGACGACAAGGCCTCGCGCACCGCGAACATCTTCGACGTCGCCCGTCTCGCCGGGGTGTCGCACCAGACGGTCTCGCGCGTGCTCAACAACATGCCGAACGTGCGGCCGGCGACCCGCGCGCGTGTCGAGCAGGCCATCGCGCAGCTGCGCTACAGTCCGTCGCCCGCCGCGCGCGCCCTCGTCACGCGTCGCACGCGCACGATCGGTCTCGTCACCCCGGGCACCGTCGACTACGGCCCGACGTCGATCGCGACGAACTTCAACTTCGCCGCCCGCGCCGCCCGGTACAACGTCGACGCGATCAGCTCTCCCCAGAGCGACGTCGCTCCCGTCCGGGCGGCCATCGACGGACTGCTGAAGCAGCGGGTGGATGCCATCGTCCTCGTCGTCGTCGACACCGAGGTGCTCGCGGCGGTGCAGGCGCTCGACATCGACGTGCCCATCGTCGCCGCGGCGACGAGCGCTCGTCCACATCCCCGCCTGGTCGCCATCGATCAGTACCGGGGGGCGCGCAGCGCCGTGCGCCACCTGCTCGAGACCGGATACGAGACGGTCCGCCACATCGCCGGGCCCGCTCGCAACCCCGACGCCGTGGAGCGCGTCCGCGGCTGGCGCGAGGAGATCGCGGCCGCCCGCGCCCAGTCGACCCCGGCGGTGCACGGGGACTGGTCGGCGGCGAGCGGGTATCGCATCGCTTCGGAGGCCGACCTGTCTCCGGGGGAGGGCATCTTCGTCGCGAACGACTCGATGGCGATCGGCGTGCTGTCGGCGCTCCGGGAGCGCGGACTTCGCGTGCCCGAGGACATCGGCGTGGTCGGCTTCGACGACGTGCCCGAGGCGGCGTTCGTGTATCCCTCACTCACGACCGTGCGCCAGGACTTCGCCGCGCTCGGCGAGATCCTCATGCAGAAGGTGCTGCTCCTGGTCGAAGAGCCCGACACCGTGACCGAGAGCACCCCGCTGCCGACCCGCCTGGTCGTGCGGTCGTCTGCTCCGCTTCAGCGCTGAGCCGCGCAGTTCGCTCGCGTGCGTCGAGCCGGGTCGCTGTTCCCGCACGTCGGGCCGGGTCGCTGTTCCCGCACGTCGGGCCGGGTCGCTGTTCCCGCGCGTCGGGGTGCGGGCCTTGGCCCCGCATAAACGCGATCCACTCGCATAAACGCGGGGAGAGCGTGTTTATGCGCGCGGATAGCGTTTATGCGTGGCCCCGCCGCGGCAGCCGCCCCGCCCCATGCGAGCACCCGACACCGAATTCGACGACATCGCCTCTTGCGCGGACAGTGAACCCGTCCTACAGTGGTCGAACCGGTTCGATGACGAGGAGGTGACCGATGCCGACGATCGGCGATGTGGCCAAGGCCGCGGGTGTCTCACGCAGCACGGTGTCGTACGCGCTGTCGGGCAACCGCCCGATCTCGCGCGAGACGCGCGAGCGCATCGATCTCGCGATCGCCGAACTGGGCTTCACCGTCAACGCGGGTGCACGGGCGCTCGCCACCTCGCAGACCATGGTGCTGGGACTGCTCCTGCAGTTCCATGAGGACGAGTTCCCGCCGGCCATGCTGCAGTACATCCTCGCCGTCTCCAACGCTGCGCGCGAGCTCGGGTACGACATCCTCATGGTCACCGATGCCGACGGGCCCGGCGCCGTCCAGCGCATCACGTCGTCGAACATGGTCGACGGCGTCGTCCTCCTCGACGTCACGCACGACGACCCTCGTCTCGAGGCCCTGCGCCAGGCGCGCCAGCCGGGTGCGCTCGTCGGCCTCCCGCGCGATACCGAGGGCGTCGACGTCTTCGACCTCGACTTCAGCGAGGCGGCCCGCATCACGATCGACCACCTCTACGGTCTCGGCCATCGCGACATCGTGCTCGTCTCGCCCCCGCGCCACGTCTTCGAGCGGGGCGGGGCCTACGCCTGGCGCTTCCGCGACGCCGCCCTGGAGCGAGCTGCCCGCTATGGCATCCGTGTCCGTCCGTACTACGGCGAGTCGCAGCAGCCCGGGATCGAGCGGAGCCTGAATGCGATCCTCGACGCTCGCACCGACTCGACCGCGCTCGTCGTGCACAACGACGCCTCGATCGCGGCGCTTCCGGCGGTGTTGCGTGAGCGCGGAGTCGTCGTCCCGCGCGACCTGTCCGTCATCAGCCTGTACTCGCAGGATTTCGGACGCACCTTCCTCCTGCCCTACACGGCAGTCGAGACATCTCCAGACGGGCTGGGCCGAAAGGCGGTCCAGCACCTGGTCCGGCGCATCGCCGACCCCACGTACGGGCCTCCCGTGGTGGGGTTCATCGAGCCGGAGCTCACCGACAGGGGGAGCACCGCCTGACGGGGCGAGGGTGTTCTCCGTTCTCGTCGGCCCATCGTCGAACCGGTTCAACTCCCTCGCTCGCACGACAACGCAGTCACATTTCAGAGAGGAAATTGCAGTGAGCACGAACAACACCCGTACCCGGGCTCTCGGCGCGATCGCCATCGGCGCCGTCGCCGTGGGCGTCTTGGCCGGATGCTCCGGCGGATCGACCGGTGGCAGCACCGACGGCGGCGCCGGCGGCACCTACACCTTCTGGGACCCGTATCCCCAGTACGACGCCTCGTCCGACTGGGCGAAGGTCATCGACAAATGCGCCGCCGAAGCCGGCGTCACCGTGGAGCGCACAGGTTTCGACACCAGCGACCTCACCTCCAAGGCGCTGCTCGCCGGACAGCAGGGCGATTCGCCCGACATCCTGCTGATCGACAACCCCGCCGTCTCCACCCTCGTCGAGGCCGGGATCGTCACCTCCACCGACGAGAACAACCTGCAGGTCGGCGACGTGGCGGAGAACATCCTCGGCGCCTCGGTGGTCGACGGGAAGACCTACGGCGTCCCGATCGGGGCCAACACCCTGGCGCTGTACTACAACCCGACCGTGCTGAGCGCCGCCGGGGTCGACCCGTCGTCGATCACCGACTGGTCGACGCTCAACGTCGCGATCGAGAAGGTCGTCGCGTCCGGGAAGAAGGGCATCACGTTCTCGGGCATCGGTACCGAAGAGGGCAGCTTCCAGTTCCTGCCGTGGTTCTGGGGAGCCGGTGCCGACCTGACGACCCTCGACTCCTCGCAAGCGGTCTCGGCCGTGCAGCTGTGGACCGACTGGGTGCAGAAGGGCTGGGCGCCGAACTCGGTGATCAACAACACCCAGACCACGAGCTGGCAGGAGTTCGAGACCGGTGACTTCGGCTTCGCCGAGAACGGCACGTGGCAGAAGGCGGGAGCGGCGAAGGCCGGCTACCAGGTCATCCCGATCCCCGGCGCCAAGGGCGGAGCCGCCCCCGCGCCCACCGGTGGCGAGTTCTTGACGCTCCCCGTGCAGAAGGACGCGGGCCGCTACGCCGCCTCGGCCAAGATCGTCGAGTGCCTGACCAGCACCGCGAACGTGGTGGGCACCGACAACACGCTCAACTACATCGCGGCCACCCCCGAGGCGCAGAAGGAGCAGCTCGCCCAGGACCCGACGCTCGAGCCGTGGGTCGAAGCCGTGAACGCGGCGAAGGCACGCACCGGAGACAACCTCGGCACGAAGTACCCGGTCATCTCCGAGCAGCTGTGGACGGCGGTGCAGAACTCCCTCACGGGTGCGCAGTCGCCGCAGGACGCCCTGAAGGCCGCTCAGCAGGCCGCCTCCTCGAAGTAACACCCGATTCCTGAAAGGGGTACGCCGACATGACCGCGACGCAGTTCACTGCTTCGACGGGCACCGGCGATTCCGGGAGGGCGGCGGCCACCACCGCCCTCCCCACCCCGGATCGCCGTCCGCGGCGCCGGGGCCAGTGGGCCGCCTGGGCGTTTCTCGCCCCCGTCGTGATCTACCTGGTCGTCTTCTACGCCTATCCGCTCGTGCGCAACCTCGATCTGAGCCTGCGCGACTACACCGTCCGTTCGTTCATCGACGGCACCGCACCGTTCGTGTGGTTCGCGAACTATGTGAGCGTCTTCCGGGACCCCACGTTCTGGCCCGCCCTCGCCAACACCGCGACCTTCACGCTCGTCTCCATCGTGTTCCAGTACTCGATCGGGATGGCTCTGGCGGTCTTCTTCTTCCAGCGGTTCCCCCTCTCGGCGACCCTGCGCGCGTTGTTCCTCGTGCCCTGGCTCCTGCCTCTGCTCGTCTCGGCCTCCGCGTGGTCGTGGATGCTCAACTCCGACTCGGGCGTCGTCAACTATCTCCTCAGCGTCGTCGGTATCGATCCGGTCAACTGGCTCACCTCGCCCCAGTGGGCGCTGGTCTCCGTCCTCATCGCGAACATCTGGATCGGCATCCCGTTCAATCTCGTGATCCTCTACAGCGGTCTGCAGAACATCTCGAGCGACATCTACGAGGCGGCATCCATCGACGGAGCGAACGCCTGGCAGAAGTTCTGGCGCATCACCTTCCCGCTCCTGCGCCCCGTCTCGGCGATCACGATCCTCCTGGGACTCGTCTACACGCTGAAGGTGTTCGACATCATCTGGATCATGACCCGTGGTGGGCCGGGGTCGAGCTCGACCACCTTCGCGATCTGGTCGTACCGGCTCGGATTCGGCTCGGCCCTGCCCGATCTGAGCCCGGCCGCGGCCGTCGGCAACCTGCTCATCGTCATCGCCCTGGTCTTCGGGCTGATCTACATCCGCGCCCAGCGCCGATTGGAGGTCTGATCATGACGCGCCGCCCCTGGTGGATCACCGCGATCGGGATCGTGCTGACCGCGGTCATGCTGTTCCCGATCTACTGGATGATCAACGTCTCGCTCACCCCGCAGAGCGACATGCGCAAGTCGCCCCCCGACCTGTTCCCGCTCACGCCCACCTTCGAGGGCTACGAGAGGGTCCTCTCCGACCAGCTGCCGTACCTCGGCACGAGCTTCGTGATCGGTCTCGGCACCGTCGTGCTGACGCTGCTGTTGTCGGCTCCGGCGGCGTACTCGCTCGCCAAGCTGCACCCGCGCGGCGGCGACGCCCTCAGTTTCGCGTTGCTGATCGCGCAGATGATCCCCGGGATCATCATGGCGATGGGCTTCTACGCCATCTATCTGAACGCGGGCATCCTCAACACCATCCCCGGCCTGATTCTCGCCGACTCCACCCTCGCGGTGCCGTTCGGAGTGCTCATCTTCACGGCGTTCATGCGCGGCATCCCCGACGAACTGCTCGCCGCGGCGCGGATCGACGGCGCGGGGACGTGGCGGACCTTCCGCTCGATCGTGCTCCCGGTCAGCCGCAACTCGATCGTCACGGTGTCACTGTTCGCGTTCCTCTGGTCGTGGTCGGACTTCATCTTCGCCTCGACATTGAACAGCGGCGGAAAGCTGCAGCCCATCACGATCGGCATCTACCGCTACATCGGCAATAACAACCAGGAGTGGAACGCGATCATGGCGACCGCCGTCGTGGCATCCATTCCCGCCGCCGTCCTGCTGATCCTCGCCCAGCGTTATGTCGCCGCCGGTGTGACCGCCGGCGCCGTCAAAGACTGACCCCCGAAAGGCCTGGCGTGTCGCATTCTTTCCTGCCCACGTTCGACGTGCGCGAAATCCCCTTCAGCTACCGCGGCTCGTGGCTCGACCTGTCGCCGGTCGTGGGCCTGCACCGACAGGTCGACGACGTGCACCTCGTCTCGCACATCACCGGCATGCACGCCGTCCTCCGCCTCACCCCCACCGTCGACGGAGAGCGGGCGGATGCCACGACGCAGGCCGACGCGGCCTCGCTGACGTGGGTGGTGGGCGAGCGGGCCGTGGCGACCGCGGTGTTCGCCTCGGTCGACGTCGTCCGCATCGCCGGTCACGGTGGAGACTTCACCCTGGCGGACGCGGTCGAGGAGCTCACGCCGTTCACAGGGTCGTACTTCTTCCGCGACCCCTTCGACGGGGCATACGTCTTCACCTCCTACGAGACCGGGCGCCGGTACCGCGTCACCGTGCTGTCGGGAACGATCTCGGCGGAGGGCGTCGAAGCGCTCGGGCAGAGCGTGCGCGCGCTCACCGTGCGCGGTGACGACGGGTGGGAGATCGCGATCGAACAGATCGAGGCGGCCGCGCCGCCGTATCGGGCGTCGGACGACTTCGGCGCCGTCCGCGCGCGGGTGGCGGAGGAGTTCACGGCGTATCTCGACGAGATCGCCGCGTGGCGGACCGACGCTACCCCCGCCGTCGCGCGTGCCGCGTACGTGCTGTGGTCGGCCACGGTCGCCCCCGCCGGGTTCGTCACGCGCGAGTCGGTGCTGATGTCGAAGCACTGGATGGACAAGGTGTGGAGCTGGGATCACACGTTCAACGCCCTCGCGCTGGCGCCGGGGCTGCCCGACGCCGCACTCGATCAGTTCTTCGCGCCTTTCGATCACCAGGATGCCGCGGGCGCGATGCCCGATTCGATCACGCACTCCGAGGTGCTCTACAACTACGTCAAGCCGCCCATCCATGGGTGGGCCTGGGGGAAGCTGCGCGAACGTCTCGCGCGTCCGGTCACCGAGGACGAGCTCTTCAGCGCGTATTCGCGTCTCTCCCGATGGTCCCGGTTCTGGTTGGACTACCGCACGGCGCCCGGGCATGAGCTTCCCTTCTACCAGCACGGCAACGACAGCGGGTGGGACAACTCGACGACGTTCGATCACGACCGGGTGATCGAGGCTCCCGATCTCGCGTCCTTCCTCGTCGTGCAGCTCGACGTGCTCGCCGCCCTCGCCGACGAACTCGACACGGGGGAAGGTGAATCGTGGCGGGCCGAGCGCGACCGGGTGCAGCAGGCGCTCCTGCGCGACCTGCTCGACGACGATGGTTTCTTCGCCGTCGGGGCGCTGAGCGGAACGGTCAGCAAGCGGACCAGTCTGCTGAACCTGTTGCCGGTGCTCGCCGCGGACCGCTTCTCCGCGGCGGTGTCCGACGCGCTGGCGACCCGCATCGCCGCCCACCTCACGGAATGGGGTCCGGCCACGCAGCTCGTCGAGACGCCCGAGTACGAGGACGACGGATACTGGCGCGGTCCGATCTGGGCGCCGTCGACGATGCTCATCGAGGAGGGGCTGCGTCGCGGCGGGCACGTCGAGCTGGCCGACATGATCAACGAACGCTTCCGCGCGCTGTGCGAGAGGTCGGGCTTCGCCGAGAACTTCGACGCCCTGGCGGGTGCGGGCCTGCGTGACCGCGCCTACACGTGGACGGCGAGCGTGTACCTCGTCTTCGCGCACGAGCATCTGCAGCGCGCGGCCGGGGCGGACTCGTGAGCGGCGTCACCGCGCACTTCGCGGTCGAGGGCACGCGGCTCGTCTGGCGGGGTGACGGCGAGACCGTCGTGGTGGAACCGTGGGGGGCGTGACAGCGTCCGCGTGCGGGCCCGGCTCATGCACGACGTGCTCGATCACGACTGGGCGCTGCTCGCCCCCGCCGACCCGCCCGAGGTCGACATCGTCGTCGAGGAGGACACGGCCACTCTCACGAGCGGCCGCCTGCGGGTGGTCGCGACCTCGCGGACCGGCATCCAGCTGCAGACCGGATACGACCGCAACTTCTGTCACCTCGCCTTCTTCGACGTCGACGGTCGGCTGCTCTTCCAGGAGCGGGATGCCGGGGGCTCCCTCGCTCTGATCGCCCGCGAGCACCGGCCGATCCCGGGCGGCGATGTGCGCCTGACCGCGTCGTTCGAGAGCGCCCCCGACGAGCGGCTCTACGGCATGGGGCAGTACCAGCAGGACGTGCTCGATCTGAAGGGCTGCTCCCTCGAGCTCGCCCATCGCAACTCGCAGTCGAGCGTGCCGTTCGTGCTCTCGGACCGCGGCTACGGCTTCCTCTGGCACAATCCGGCGATCGGGCGCGCGACGTTCGCGGCCAACGGCACGCAGTGGTTCGCCGAGGCCACCGAGCAGCTCGACTACTGGGTGACGGCCGGCGCGACGCCCCGCGACATCGCCCGCGCTTATGGCGATGCCACGGGCCACGCGCCGATGATGCCCGAACGCGGGCTCGGCTTCTGGCAGTGCAAGCTGCGCTACTCCTCGCAGGAGGAGCTCCTCGCCGTCGCGCGGGAGCACAAGCGGCGGGGGCTCCCGCTCGACGTCATCGTCGCCGACTTCTTCCACTGGCCGAGGATGGGCGACTTCCGCTTCGAGGACGAGTTCTGGCCCGACCCCGCCGCGATGGTGCGAGAGCTCGACGAGCTGGGTGTCGAGCTGATGGTCTCGGTGTGGCCGCAGGTGTCGCTCGAGTCCGAGAACTACCCGCACATGAAGAAGGAGAACCTCCTCGTGCGGGCGGAGCGCGGTCTCGACGTCCACATGTCGTTCGAGGGGCCGAGCGCCTTCCTCGACGCGACGAATCCGCGGGCGCGCGCCTTCGTGTGGGAGAGGTGCCGCGAGAACTACGGCGCTCATGGCATCCGCACCTTCTGGCTGGATGAGGCCGAGCCCGAGTACGGCCTCTACGACTACGACAACTTCCGCTATCACGTCGGCTCCGTGCTGCAGGTAGGGAATCTGTACCCGCAGCACTACGCGCGCGCATTCGCCGAGGGGCAGTGGGGCGACGGCGAGACCGAGGTCGTGAACCTGCTGCGCACGGCGTGGGCGGGCAGCCAGCGGTACGGAGCCCTGGTGTGGTCGGGAGATATCGCCTCGACGTTCGCCGCGCTGCGGGCACAGGTGACAGCGGGCATCCACATGGGCGTCGCCGGCATCCCGTGGTTCACCACCGACATCGGCGGGTTCCACCACGGGGATCCGGATGCCGAGGACTTCCGCGAGCTTCTCGTGCGCTGGTTCCAGTTCGGGACGTTCTGCCCGGTCATGCGTCTGCACGGCGATCGGCTGCCGACGACGCCCGTGCACGCGGCCGACGGGTCGCGGCGCTCGCCGAGTGGCGGGCCGAACGAGGTGTGGAGCTTCGGCGACGCCGTCACCCCGGTGCTCGAGCGCTACCTCTTCGCGCGGGAGGCCTTGCGCCCGTATACGCGCGAGGTCATGCGGGACGCGCACGAGAACGGCCAGCCGGTGCTGCGGGGGCTCTTCCACGAGTTCCCCGACGACGACCGCTGCTGGACGGTGAAGGATCAGTACCTCTTCGGCCCCGACCTGCTCGTCGCTCCCGTCATGGAGGCCGGTGCGCGTGCACGAAGCGTGATCCTGCCCGCGGGGGCGCAGTGGACCGACCTCTGGAGCGGGGCCGTGTTCCCCGGTGGCGGCGAGGTCGAGGTGGAGGCGCCGCTGGATCGGATTCCGGTCTTCGTCCGCGACGGCGCGGTGCCCGAGGTGGTTGCGGCGGTGCGGGAGGCGCTCGGCGCCGTGTGACGCGCCGCCGCCGGGCCGTCCGCCGCGGGCTGTGCGCCGCGGGCCGTGCGTCGCGCCGTCGGGCGTGCTCGCCGCGCCCTGTCCGCGCGCATAAACGCGATCCGCGCGCATAAACGCGAGCTGCACGCGTTTCTGCGCGCGAACGGCGTTTATGCGTCGCCGTCGACACGAGAAAGGGCCCCGGATGCCGTGGCATCCGGGGCCCTTTCGAACGAGAGGCTCAGCGCAGCAGCGGCACCGCGCCCACCAGCACGCCGACGGCGAGCATCACGAGCGACACGATCGTCGCGCGCCACAGCACCTTCTTGTGGTGGTCGCCGAGGTTCACTCCGGCGAGCGAGACGAGCAGGAGGATCGCCGGCACCAGGGGGCTCTGGAGGTGCACCGGCTGGCCGGTGATCGAGGCGCGGGCCATCTCGACCGGGGCGATGCCGTAGTTCGCGGCGCTCTCGGCGAGCACCGGCAGGATGCCGAAGTAGAACGCGTCGTTCGACATGAAGAACGTGAACGGGATCGACAGCACGCCCGTGATCACGGCCAGGAACGGACCCATCGACGACGGGATGACCTCGGTGATCCACGACGCCATCGCCGTGACCATGCCCGTGCCGTTGAGGACGCCGACCAGGACGCCCGCGGCCAGCACCATCGAGACCACGCCGACGATCGAGGGCGCGTGGGCGACGATCTCGTCGGCCTGGGAGCGGAGCTTCGGGAAGTTCACGATAAGCGCGAGGGCCGCGCCGACCATGAAGACGAAGGCGAGGGGGAACAGGTCCATCACCAGCAGCACCATGACCGCCGCCGTCAGCGCGAGGTTGAACCAGATGAGCTTCGGGCGGAGCGTCGCACGGTTCGGGTCGAGCATCGTGTCGGCCATCGCGGTGTCGGCGGTGTCGACGAGCTGCGCGGCGGCGATCGTGTCGCGGCCCCCGCGGACCGTGACGATGTTTCCGGTGCGGAGCGAGGCGACGGCACCGGGCTTGGGCTCCGCGCCACGGACCAGCGCCGGGCCGCCCAGGCGCCCGAAGCCGCCGGGAGCGTCCAGCTTCGAGGTGTCGACCGAGCCCGCGAGACGCTTGCGCTCGGCGAGGCCCAGGAACCAGGCGAACGCGAGCGAGACGACCAGGCCCGCCGCGAGCGAGGGGATCATCGGCACGAAGACGTCGGTGGGCTGCAGACCCAGGGCCGTCGCGGCACGGACGGTCGGCCCGCCCCACGGCACGATGTTCATGGTGCCGTTCATGAGCCCGGCGACGCACGTGAGCACGACCGGGCTCATACCCAGCCGCAGATACAGCGGCAGCATCGCCGAAGTCGTGATGATGAACGTCGTCGAGCCGTCGCCGTCGAGCGACACGGCACCGGCGAGGATCGCCGTGCCGAGCACGATCTTGGCCGGGTCGTCTCCCAGCACCCGCGTGATGACGCGGATCAGCGGGTCGAAGAGCCCGACGTCGATCATGATGCCGAAGTACATGATCGCGAACATCAGCAGCGCCGCGGTGGGGGCCATCTTGCTGATCGCGTCGATCACCATGTCGCCGAGGCCGAGCCCCGCTCCGGCGATGAGTCCGAAGATCGTCGGAACGACGATGAGGGCGACCATCGGGGTCAGGCGCCGCGTCATGATCAGGGCCATGAACGACAGGACCATGAGGAAGCCGAGGGCCACGAGCACCCCGTCGGCGGGCGTGTAGGCCACCGGGTACTCGGCCGTGTCGGCCGCAAGGATCAGGGGGGTCATCGCGACTCCTTCGTCGTGACGAGCGCGGATCTCGCGCTCTCGATCTGGCGACACTACGGATGCCACGGCCTCCAGCGCGCGCTTGCTCGCATTGCGCGGGGTTATGCGCGTACCGTGTGTTCTGCGCATTTCGCGCACTCCGCCGCCGGTGCTGCCCGCGCGACGGCGATCGAGGCCTCGGAGGTGCGCATGCGGTTCGCCACCCGGATGCTCGTGGTCCAGGTCGCCACGCAGATCGTCGTCGTCGCCGTCTGCACCGCCGTGTTCGCCTGGCTCGGCGTCCAGCAGCTCAAGGCCGAGGCCGACTCGTCGGCGTTGAACATCGCACGTTCGGTCGCCGAGGCTCCCGAGGTACGCGAGCTGGTCGCCCGCTACTCCGCCGACCCCGGGACCCCGGATGCCGCTGACCTGCGCGACGGCGCTCTCCAGCGGTATGCCGTCGACGTCACCCACCGCACGGAGGGGCTGTTCGTCGTGATCACCGACGACCACGGCATCCGTCTGGCTCACCCCGATCCCGACCGGCTCGGCGAGGTGGTCAGCACGAGCTTCGCGGACGCGCTCGCCGGGCGCGAGGTCGTGACCTGGGAGACGGGGACGTTGGGGGAGTCCGCCCGCGCCAAGGTGCCCGTGTACCCACCCGACGGCGGTGCCCCGGTCGGAGAGGTCAGCGTCGGCTTCGAGCGGGCGAGCGTGTTCGACGACCTGCCCGCCCTCCTGGGCGGCATCGCGGTGGCCGTCGTTCTCGCCGTCGCGATCGGCGCGGCGGTCGCCCTGCTCATGCGCCGGCGCCTCGAACGGCTGACCCTCGGCGTGCAGCCCGAAGAACTCGTCGCCCTCGTGCACACCCAGACCGCCGTGCTCGAGGGGGCGGACGAAGGCGTCCTGGCGTTCGACGAAGAGGGGGTCGTGCGCGTGTGCACGACCACCGCCGAGCGCCTGCTCGGGATCACGGATGCCGTGGGCCGCCCCCTCGCCGACCTCGACCTCCCGCCCGCCGTGGCCACCGCGCTCGCGGGGGCGGGCGCGAGCACGGGGCTGCCCGTCGAGGGGCGTGTCGTGTTCATCGACGTGCGCCCCGTGCGCCGAGGAGCGCGCGCCCTGGGTCGCGTCGCGGTGCTGCGCGATCGGACCGACGTGGCCGCCCTCTCGGGGCGACTCGACAGCGTCCGTGCGATGGGCGACGCCCTGCGCGTGCAACGGCACGAGAACGCCAACCGCCTCCACGCGGCCGTGGGTCTGCTCGACGCCGGGCGCACCGACGAAGCGCGCGCTTTCCTCGCCGACCTCGTCGACCGGGGGTCGGTGGACTGGGCGGTGCCCGGGATCGACCTCGTGGGAGATGCGATGTTGCAGTCCTTCCTCGGCGCGAAAGCGCTCGCCGCCCGGGAACGCGGAGTCGTCCTCCGCGTCGCCGACGACACGTTCCTGCGCGGCACCGTCGACGACGTGGAAGATGTCGTGGCGGTCCTCGGCAACCTCATCGACAACGCCGTGACGGCCACGGCATCCGGTTCCGAGCCCCGCGAGGTCGAGGTCGCCGTCCTCGGCGACGGCGACGCGATCGTGCTGACCGTGTCCGACACGGGCGGCGGGATCGGCGACGTCGATGCCGCGTTCGCGCCGCGCGAGCGCCACGACGATCCTGCGACGGTGCACGGGCTCGGTATCGGCCTGCCGCTCTCGCGCGAGTTCGCCCGTCGCCGCGGCGGCGAGGTATGGGTCGTCGATCCCGGGGGCCACGGTCACGGTGCCGTCGTGGCCGCTCGCCTGCCCGGTGTCCTCCGAGGAGAGAACGAATGACCGACATCCGCGTCCTCGTCGTCGACGACGACTTCCGCGTGGCGGGGCTGCATCGCGACGCGGTCGCGGCGCGTCCGGGGTTCCTCGCGCTGGAGCCCGCGCGCACCGTGGGAGAGGCGCGCGCGGCGCTCGCCGCCCACAGCCCCGACCTGCTGCTCGCCGATGTCTACCTCCCCGACGGTGACGGAATCGAACTGGTGCGCTCAGCCGGGATCGACGCGTTCGTGCTCTCGGCGGCGACGGATGCCGCGACGGTCCGCCGCGCGTTCACCGCGGGCGCGCTCGCCTACCTGGTGAAGCCTTTCGACACGCGCGTGCTGGCGGAGCGTCTCGACCGTTACGCCCGGTACCGCAACCTGCTCACGAGCACCCGGCCCCTGTCGCAGGACGACATCGACCGCGCGGCATCTGTCCTGCGTGGGGAGCGCGAAGGGCCGTCGCTGGCGCGGTCGGCGACCGAGCAGACGGTCCTCGCCGCGCTCGGTGCCGACGAGGCCTCTGCCACCGAGGTCGCTGAGCGCATCGGCGTCTCCCGCGCGACCGCGCAACGCCACCTCACCGCTCTCGCGGAGCGGGGACTGGTGCAGGTGAGCCTGCGGTACGGAACGACCGGCCGCCCCGAACATCGCTTCCGTGCGGGCGCCTGACGCGGCGCTGTACGCGAGGGGACCGAACCTGTCGAAGCGCCCGCGCGCCCTACGCCTCCAGCACCGCCCACCCGTGCGGTCCCACGGTGATGCGGCCATCCGCCAACGTGCCCTCACCGGCCGCGAGCACGCGCCCCTCCGCGATCGGCAGCGACACCGACTCGTCGCCGACGTTGAGGGCGACCACGACGGCGTCATCGCCCACCGCGGTGCGCAGCGCGAGCGCGGTGTTCGCCACCTCGATCACGTCTGTGTGCGCTCGCCAGAGCCACGGCTTGCGTCGGCGCAGCGCGATGAGCGCCTGATGTGCCCGGAGGATGCGCTGGTCGGGCTCGACATCGCTCGGTGACGCCGGAAACTCCGGCCGCACCGCGTCGTCGCCCCCGAGGCGCTCCTCCTTGATGCCCGTCCACCCGAACTCGTCGCCGGCGTAGACCGACGGCGTCCCCGCGACCGTGAAGAGCACCGCGAGCGCGTGGGGTACGAGGTCGGTCCCGATCGCCGAAGCGATGCGGGTGACATCGTGGTTGCCGACGAAGGTCTGCGGCACGAACGTCTCGAGCAGCGCGTCGTGCCGCTCGATCGCGTGACTCAGCTCGAAGAGGTTCCGATCGGCGATGCCGTGCCAGATGCCCTGCCACAGCTCGTACTGGGTGAGGGAATCCATCGTCGACGCGTGCACGATCTCCGCGGCGTCGCCGTGGATCACCTCACCCAGGAACCACGCGTCGGGGAATCGCTCCCGTACCCGCGGGAGCACCTCGGCCCAGAACGACGACGGTACCGCGTAGGCGGCATCCAATCTCCAGCCGTCGATGCCTCGTTCGAGCCAGTGGCACATCACCTCGACGACGAGGTCGACCACGGCGGGCGAGGAGTGATCCAGCGCGACGAGCGCGTCGTGCCCCTCGAAGACGTCGGCCTCGAATCGCCCGCCGACCCAGCGCCCGCGGAACAGCTGCGGCCCGTCCTCCGTGAGGTTCTGGAACGCCGGATGCCGCCGCCCCACGTGGTTGAAGATCCCGTCGAGAAGGATCCGGATGCCGCGCTCCCGCGCCGCAGCCACGAGACGGGCGACGTCTTCTTCGTCCCCCAGCCGCGGGTCGATGCGGACGTGGTCGACGGTGTCGTAGCCGTGGGTCTCCGCCGCGAAGATCGGTCCGAGCAGCAGACCGTTGAGGCCGAGCGCGATGACGTGGTCGAGCCACGGCTCGAGGCGGTCCAGACGGCGGACGGGGTCGGCATCCGGATCCACGCCGTCGCGGATCGGTGCGCCGACGAACCCCAACGGGTAGACGTGCCACCACAGGACATGCTCGGGCCACGCGGGCATCCGGTCTCCTCTCGATCGGGGCGAGACCGTTCCGACGCTATCCGGACGACGCGGTAGGAGCGGAGGCCTTGCGGTGAGCTCCCTTCACGCCCGCTCGCGATCCGCGGGCAGAGCGAACGCGTCGAGGTCGAGGGCGCGGGCGCGCGCACTCTCGATGGCGGCGGCGACCGCCCCGATCGAGACGATGTCGGCCCCGAGCGTCGATGCGACGATCTCAGGCGCGGGCAGGTGCAGCGAGTCGGGGATCGCCTCGACGGCCGCGGCGATGATGGGTCCCGCGCCGGCGGCGATCGCCCCCGACACCACGACGCGGTCCACGTCGAACAGGCTCCCGAACATCGCCGCCACCCCGGCGAGGGCACCGCCCACCTCTCGCGCGACGGCGAGGGCGCCGGCGTCTCCGTCCGCCGCGAGATCGAGCACGGTCTTGGCGTCCAGGCTGTCCGGATCGATCTCGCGCAGCGCGCTTCCCACGGGCAGGGTGCCGGATGCCAGGGCCGCCCGCGCCGCATCCACGCACCGCGGAGCGAGTCCCCACGCGCTGCCGACGCCCTCGACCCGGTCGAACGCCACCGTCTCTCCCGCTCCACCGTGCGCTCCGCGCAGGAGGTGCCCGTCGACGCTGATCCCGGCGCCGAACCGCTCGCCGGCCAGCAGGGCGACGAAGTCGGCGCGGCCGACGGCAGCGCCATACGTGCGTTCGGCCACCGCGGCGAGGGTGGCGTCGTTCTCGATGCGTACGACGGGGGCCCACGCGGTGAACGTGTCGACGAAGCCGGGGTTCATGCGTGCCCAGAAGCCGTCGTGGTGCACGGGAGACCGTCCGGCCCGGTCGACCGGTGCCGGTACCCCCACGCACAGCGCGACGAGGTCGCTGCGGGAGCGGCGGGCACGCTTGAGGGTGGCAGCGACGGTGGCCTCCGCGGCTCGACGGCGACGTTCGGGGGAGTCGAGCTCGGGGTCGACGGCCAGCCGGGAGGTCGCCAGCGTCGTGCCGCGCAGGTCGGCGACGGTGGCGGTGACGTGTCCGCGCCCGGCGTCGACACCGACGACGGTTCCCGCGCCGGGATGGAAGGCGAAGCGGCGCGCGGGCCGGCCCTTCGAGTACTCGCCGACCGCGCGGGCGTTGGGCATCTCGGTCAAGAGGCCCCGCGCGGTCAGCTCGTCGAGCACATCGATCGCCGTCGAGCGGGTCAGGCCGACCGCGGCGATCACGTCGCTCGCGGTGAACACGTCCTCGTCCCAGACGCGGGTCAACACCGCGTCGAGATTGTGGCGGCGCAGCGACGGCGTCGTCGTCATGGCATCCATCGGCACCCTTGACCCCCCTACGGTCACCTGCAATACTGCCTGCACGACATTGATTTGGCGAGTAGATTTACTCGCCGACACAACAAATTCGCAGTGCAGCGAGGAGGATCCAGGTGTCGACGAAGACCAGAGCCGGGCGACGATGGGTCGCGGTCACCGCGGTGGGGGTGCTCGGCGCAGCCATGCTCGCGGGCTGTTCCGCCGACGGCCGCGAGACCATCCGTTTCACCTTCAGCAAGCGCGAGGCGCTGTCGTTCATGAACGACGTGGTCGCCGAGTACAACGCCTCGCAAGACGCCGTGCGCGTCGAGATGGACAGCTCGGGTGTCGACGTCGTGTCGGCGAGCTTCGTCCGCGGCAATCCCCCCGACATCATGCTCGCGAACTACAACTACGAGGTCGCCCGGTTCGTGCAGCGCTGCGCCCTGACCGACCTCAGCGGCACCGAGGCGGCGGGCAGCGTCCGTGACGACCTGCAACCGCTCATGAACCAGTACGGCTCCTGCGAGGGGCGCACCAGCGCGCTGCCCTACTCGGTCATGGCCGCGTCGGTCATCTACAACACGCAGATCTTCGACCAGCTCGGTCTCTCCGTCCCCACCACCTGGGATGAACTGATCCAGGTGGCCGACACCCTGAAAGACAACGGCGTCACGCCCTTCTACGGCACCTTCAAAGACGATTGGACCGTCGCCCAGGGCTGGTACGACTACGCGATCGGCGGCTCACTGAACGTCATCGACTTCTTCGACGGCCTCGCCGCCGAGGGAGATGAGGTCGGTTCCACCTCGGCGGTGTCGTTCCAGAAGGACTTCACCGAACCGATGGACCGCATGCTCCAGCTCGCGCAGAACTACACGAACGCGGATGCCGAGAGCCGTGCGTACGGCGACGGCAACCTCGCGTTCGCCCAGGGGGAGGCGGCGATGTACCTCCAGGGTCCGTGGGCGCTGGGCGAGATCGCCAAGACCGCGCCGGAGCTGCCCGTCGGAACCTTCCCCCTGCCGATGACCGACGATCCCGACGACCTCGCGGTTCGCGTGAACATGGACCTCGCGGCGATGATCCCCGAAGCCTCGCGCCACCAGGAGGCGGCGCGGGACTTCCTCGAGTACCTCTACCGACCCGAGGTCATCGAGGCCTACAACGAGTCGCAGCTCGGCTTCGCCCCGACCACCGACGCCCCCTCGCCGAGCGACCCGCGCGTCGCCGGGATGATCCCGTACTACGACGAGGGACGCATCTACCAGGGCGCCTCGGTGCTCGTACCCAAGACCATCCCGACCTTCAACTATGCCCAGGCGATGATCTTCGGTGCCGCGCCCGAGACCACGCTGCGCACCATGGACGAGGACTGGGCGCGACTCGCGTTCCGCCAGCCACCCGCCTCGACGACCGACGCATCCGGCGAGGAGGCCGCGCGATGACCACCACGACCACGATCGTCACGGGCGGGAAAGCGACGGCTCGTCGCAGCACCCGTCGTGTGGAACCGATCTACTTTCTGTTCCTGCTGCCGACGCTCGTGCTGTTCACGCTCGCGATCACCGTGCCGGGCGTCATCGGCATCTTCTTCAGCTTCACCGACTCCATCGGCCTCGGCGAGTGGAGCTTCACGGGCCTGACCAACTACATCGCGATCTTCAGCGATCCGGCGATCCTCCAGAGCTACCTGTTCACCTTCGGGTTCTCCGTCGCCACGGTCATCGTGGTCAACATCGCGGCGTTCCTGCTCGCGGTGGGCCTGACCGCGCAGATCCGGTTCAAGAAGGCCCTGCGCACGGTCTTCGTCATCCCGATGGTGATCTCGGGCATCATCATCGCTTACGTCTTCAACTTCCTCTTCAGCAACTCCGTGCCCGAGGCGGGGGCTGCTCTCGGCATCCCGTGGCTGGAGACGAGCCTGCTCGCCAACCCCGACCTCGCGTGGGTCGCGATCGTCATCGTCACCGCGTGGCAGGCCATACCCGGCACCCTGCTGATCTACATCGCGGGACTCCTCTCGGTCCCCGGCGACGTCTACGAAGCCGCCGGTCTCGACGGTGCGAGCAAGACCCAGCAGCTGCTCCGCATCACGCTGCCGCTCGTGGCCGGGTACGTCGTGATCAACGTCATCCTGGGGTTCAAGGGCTTCCTCAACGCCTACGACATCATCGTCGGTCTCACCGGCGGCGGGCCCGGCACCGCGACCCGCAGCGTCGCGATGTCGATCATCCTCGGCTTCAACGGCGGTGACTACGCGTACCAGATGGCGAACGCGGCACTGTTCTTCATCGTCGCCGTCGTCATCTCGCTCCTGCAGCTCTCGCTGACCCGGGGAAGGAACACCCTGTCGTGACCGCTCTCAACCAGCCCGCGCTCGCCGTCGAGCAGGCCGAACTGACCCTCCCCGCGGCGCAGCGTTCGCGGCCCCGCTTCCGGCGGGTCGGCATGGAACGGGTGAACTGGTCGACGACCACCATTCTCGTGCTCTGCTCGCTCACCATCCTGCTGCCGCTGTACGTCACCGTCGCGATGGCGCTGAAGAGCGGCACCCAGGTCGTCGACGGCAACGCGTTCTCGCTCCCGTCGCCGATCAGCTTCGACGGCTTCGTCCAGGCGTGGACGCTCACGAAGTTCCCGGTGGGCCTGGCGATCTCCCTGCTGGTCACCGCCGGCACGGTGATCGCGACGATCATCCTCGCGGCCTTCGCCTCGTACGCGATCGCCCGCAACTGGGACCGCAAGCTCTTCCGCTACTCGTTCTTCTACCTGCTCGCGGCGATGTTCATCCCATTCCCGGTCGTGGCCCTGCCGCAGATCCAGCTCACCGGACGCGTCGGGCTCGACAACCCGGTCGGCGTGATCATCCTCGCCACGATGTTCCAGCTGAGCTTCAGCGTCCTGCTGTTCACCGCGTTCCTGCGCTCGATTCCGCTCGAGCTCGAGGAGAGCGCGCGCATCGACGGGGCGACGACGTGGCAGACGTTCTGGCAGCTCATCTTCCCGCTGCTGGCACCGATGAGCGCCACGGTCGGCATCTTCGCGTTCCTCTACGCATGGAACGACTTCATGATGCCCTCGCTCATCATCAGCGATCCGGCGTTGCAGACCCTCCCGGTGCGGCAGAACCTGTTCCAGACGCAGTTCAGCAACAACTACAACGTCGCCTTCGCCTCGTACCTCATGGCCATGGCCCCCGCGATCGTCGCGTACCTCTTCACCCAGCGATGGGTGATGGCGGGCGTCACGCAGGGCGCCATCAAGGGCTGATACCGACCACCCCCCCGAAAGGACCTCTTCCGTGACCTCCCCCGCACCCTCCGTGCAGACCCGCGACCTCTCCGATGCCCCCGACTGGTGGCGTCAGGCCGTCGTCTACCAGGTGTATCCGCGCAGCTTCGCCGACAGCAACGGCGACGGCCTCGGCGACATCCCCGGCGTCACCTCGCGCGTGCCCTATCTCTCCGAGCTGGGAGTGGATGCCATCTGGCTGAGCCCCTTCTACCCCTCCGACCTCGCCGACGGCGGCTACGACGTCGCCGACTACCGCGACGTCGACCCGAAGCTCGGCACCCTGGCCGACATGGACGAGCTGATCACTCAGCTGCACGCCCATGGCATCCGGGTGGTCGTCGACATCGTCCCCAACCACACCTCCGACAAGCACGTGTGGTTCCAGGAGGCGCTGGCGGCCGGTCGCGGCTCGGCGGCGCGCGACCGGTACATCTTCCGTGAGGGGACCGGTCTCGACGGATCCGAGCCGCCCACCGACTGGGAGTCGGTCTTCGGGGGGTCGGCGTGGGAGCGCGTCGAAGACGGGCAGTGGTACCTGCACAACTTCGATGTCTCGCAGCCCGACCTCGACTGGTCGAACCCCGAGGTGCGCGCCGACTTCGTGAAGACCCTCCGCTTCTGGAGCGACCGCGGTGTCGACGGTTTCCGCATCGACGTGGCGCACATGCTCACGAAGGATCTGACCGAGCCGCTGCCCTCCCGCGCCGAGCTCGAGCAGCTGCCCTTCGACGGGAAGCACCCGCTGGTCGACCGCGACGACGTGCACGAGGTCTACGCCGAGTGGCGCGCGGTGTTCGATTCGTACGACCCGCCGCGCACCGCGGTCGCCGAGGCGTGGGTGCACCCCTCGCGCGTGCCGCTGTACGCGCGCTCCGAGAGCCTGGGCCAGGCGTTCAACTTCGATCTGCTCGAGGCCGGTTTCGATCCCGCGCAGTTCCGTCGGATCGTCGCCGACAACCTTTCGCTCGCGGCCGAGTCGGGCTCATCCACCACGTGGGTGCTGTCGAACCACGACGTCGTGCGCCACGCCACCCGATACGGGCTCCCCGATGCCGAGCGCGGCGCCGACGGACGCCCGACCCTCAAGCACGGCAACGAGTGGCTGTTGTCGGGCGGCCAGAGCCCGGCTCTCGACGCTGCCCGCGGGGAGCGCCGCGCCCGCGCCGCCGCGACCTTCGTCCTGGGCCTGCCGGGCTCCGCGTACCTCTACCAGGGTGAGGAACTGGGGCTGCACGAGGTCGCCGACATCCCCGACGCCGAGCGGCAGGACCCGACGTTCTTCCGCAGCCCCGGCGTCGACCGGGGTCGGGACGGATGCCGGGTGCCCCTGCCGTGGACCGAGGAGGGCCCCGCATTCGGATTCGGCACGGGCACCGCGCACCTGCCGCAGCCCGACTGGTTCCGCACCTATGCGGTCGACCTGCAGGACGGCGACCCCGCTTCCACTCTGTCGCTCTATCGCCGCGCGCTGGATCTGCGGCACGAGTTGCAGACCGACGAGCAGCTGGAGTGGGTCGACACCGGCCGCGACGATGTCGTGGCCTTCGCGCGCCCCAACGGCTGGACGGTCGTGACGAACTTCGGCGCGGAGCCGGCAGCGCTCCCCGCGGGCGAGGTTGTGCTGGCCAGTGGCGCTCTCGACGGCGACGCGCTGCCCGGCGAGACCACGGTCTGGCTCCGTCGCTCCTGACCCAGCCCCTTCCGGGGAAGTCCTTCGCCGGAAGGGGCTGTCCCGGAAGCCCCGTCCCGGAAGCCCCGGCGCCCCGAGCGCCGGGGCTTCCCCGCGCTCCGTTGAGTGTCCACAACACCCGGACGGATTTCTCGGCCGTCCGGGTGTTCTGGACACTCAACGGAGCGTCACCGCCTGCCCGCGCTCCCGCGCGCCTCAGCGCACCCGCACCCAGCCGTCGCCGCGACGCTCGATCGCCCCGGCCGCCGCGAAGGCCTCGAGCCACCCGCCCATCGGCCAGACGCCCCAGCGGGCGCGGAACGTCGCACCGTTGCGCAGGATGTCGTCGAGATGCTGCCACGGCGGAGACGACACCGGATGCCACTGGTGAAAGGCATCCGCCCCACCCACCCAGCGCATCTCCACGCCGCGGTCGCGAGCCGACCAGGCGAGGTCGGTGTCTTCGGCCCCGTAGCCCTCGTACCCGGGATCGAAGCCGCCGACGCGGGCCCACGTCGTCGGCGTCACGGCGAACGACAGCGACCAGAACAGGTCGTACTCAGCGGACGTCGCCGCTCGCGTCTCGCCGGCCGGTAGTGCCGGACGCGCGCGGTGCGGGCGCGCGAGGAAGGGCAGGTCGGCGGCGGTTTCCGGGCGCTGCACGCTCGACAGGTACGTCACCGGACCTGCGAGCAGAGCGTCCGGATACGAGGTCGCCGCGTCGTGGTACGCCGACAGGAGTTCGGGTCCGGGAAGGCAATCCACGTCGAGGAACACCAGGAGCTCCGCCCCCGCGGCGATCGCCGTATCGGCCGCGCGATTGCGGCCCTCACCGACCCGGAATCCGTGCGGCCCCGGCGGGACGTGCAGCGTGCGGGTCTCGGCATCCGGGATGCCGGTCGGCGCCGCCGCGTCGAGCCACGCCTCCACGCGCACGATGTCGCCCGCCACTTCGGCGAGCACGCGTCGCTGGCGCTCGAGGTGCTCGCGCCGGGCACGCGACGCCACCGTGATGACCGCGGTCTTCACGGCACCATCGCCTCGATCGCGGACGCCATGCGCCCCGCGGCACCCGCGACCTGCCAGCGCGACCAATCGGGGGAGTCGCTCGCCGCCTTCTCGACGAGGTCGGCGAGGTCGGAGGGCGAGGGGGCGCCGCCGGTCGACCGGGCCAGCCCCCCGCGCTCGAGGGCCTCGGCGGTCGCACGCTGCTCGTCGAAGGGACGGTCCTGAGCGATGACGACGGAGCGCGCACCGGATGCCGCGAGGTCGGCGACACTGTTCTGACCCGCGGCGCTCACCACCACCGTGCTCCGGCTGAGCAGGGGCCACGGGTCCGAGATCCGGGACGCGTCGTCGTGGCCGGCGGAGGTCACCTCCCAGCCGCGGTCGCGGAGAACGGCGGTGACCTCGTGTCTCTCGTCGGGCGCGAGAACCCGACCGAGCAGGAGCACCGACCGCACGTCGCGGGCCGGCGCGGGTGTCCGTCCGTCGAAGCGGGAGATGCCCCCGGTCCAGGCGACACGGTCGCCGTGGGGGGCGAGGCCCGGCGAGGGGACCGCGCCATGCGGCCAGGGGGCGACGATGCGGTCGGCCAAGGCGTACGCCAAGGCGTGCGGCGCGTCGGTGCGTGCGCCGGGCTGCGTCACGGCGACGGTTCGCAGGCCCAGCAGACGCGCGAACGCGACGACCTCGGCGCTGACGTCGACGACGAATGTCGACAGCGGACGGTCCGCCGCCGCGCGCGCGATCGTCGCGAGACGCCCGCGATGCCCCGGGTGGTCGTGCGGCGCCCAGTGGAGGACTCCACGCGCGGTCGGATCGCCCGCCCGCGGATCCACGACCGTGCCGTCCGCCGCGCGCACGGGATCGGCGTCCGACGGGAGGTCGACCCACTCGATGTCGGCGCGAAGCCCCGTCGGGCGGGGGAGCGAGGAGAACGCCACGACCCGGCTGCGCAGGTGGGGGTGGACGGCGAGGAAGCGCGCCACATGGCCGAATCCGTGGTGGTGGATGTACCAGCCGATCACCACGACACCGCCGGCACCCGCCGCGCCGGAACGGGCTGTGCGGTGTGCGACAGCACGCGCTCCACCTCGCGATAGCGCTGCGCGAGCGAGTGCTGGCGCACCGCTGCCCGCCGCGTCCACACGCGGGTGAGCGGTTCGCGTGCCCCCGCCGCGGCGAGCTCGGCCGCGGCCCTGCCCAGCGCGACGACGTCTCCGGGCGCGACCGTGGCCGATCCCGGCATCCCCGCGAGCACCTCCGACACGCCGCCGATGTCGAACGCGGCGACGGGGGTGCCGGTCGCGAGGGCTTCGGCGATGACGAGACCGAACGGCTCCTCCCACATCGGCGTCACGAGGGCGACGGCCGACGATCCGACCAGGCGGCAGAGGTCGGGCTGCCGCAGCGGTCCGACGTAGCGGGCGTGGGGTCCGAGGCGGGGCACGACCTCCTGCTCGAAGTAGTCCACGTCGCCGATGCGCCCCGCGAGAACGATGTGCGCGTCGACGGCGCGGGCCGCCTCGATGGCCAGGTGAGGTGCTTTTTCCGGCACGATCCGGCCCGACCAGACCCACGACGGTCCGCCTGCTCCACGCGTCCACTGCTCGGTGTCGATGCCGTTCGGGAAGACGAAGGCGTCGACACCCTCCACCGACCAGGCGCGCGCCGTCGTCTGGCTGACCGCGACGAAGCGGTGCGGGTTGTCGCGCACCTGCGCCGCAGCTCGCAGCATCGGTTCCAGGGGCGGGGTGTGCAGCGTGGTGACCACGGGGATTCCGGCCTCGCGACTCCACCGGATCGGTGCCGGATGCAGGCTGTGGTTGTCGACGACGTCGTACAGGTGCCGGTCGGCGATGAGGCGGTCGCGAGCCGCGTCGAACGCGGCGTCGACCGCCGCCGCGTATCCGAGCGGATAGTCGGTGTCCGACGACTCCTCCGGGCGCGTCCACGCGGGCGTGGGGAGACGGAACTCAGGAACCTCGCTGAGGAAGTCCGACCCCTCCGCCGCGCACAAGGTGACCTCGTGCCCCCGTGCGCGCAACCACCGCACGCGGTCCCACACGCAGGCCTCGAGCCCGCCGGCGTGCGGCTGGCGCAAGGGATACCTCGAGGGGGCGACCACGAGGACCCGCAGGGGACGAGCGTCGCGGATCATGCCGCCACCCCCGGCCGCAGAGCCCGACGGTAGATCGCGAGATGGGCCTGCCGAACGACCGCGCGTTCGTCGAGGCGGCTCTCGCGGCGCCGTGCGACCTCCTCCGCCCGCCGAGTCGATCCCGGTGTCGACCACGCCGGCACTGTGGCATCAGTGATCGCCCGTGCGAGCGACACCGGGTCGCCCACGTCGAAGGTGTGGAAATCCTCGGGATGCTGCCCGGCCATGTGCCCGACCCGCGTCCCGATGACGGGGACGGCCAGGTCGAAGCACAATTCGGCCCATCCGGACTGCGTGCCGTGACGGTAGGGCAGTAAGCACGCGTCGAGGTCGGCCAACCAGTGGGTGAGCTCGTCGTCGTCCAGACGCGCCCCCCGCTCGATCGTGACACCGTCGGCTCCGGCGACGAGCAGATCGATGGATGCCGCCGCCTCCGGGTCGCGCACGCGCTCGTTCATCCGCACGACGGCTTCGACGCGCGCCCCCTCCGCGCGGAGGTCGGCGATGGCGCGAACGAGGGTGGCAACGGTGCCCACGCCGTCGATGTTGGGCCGCAGGTCGCGGAGGTGGACCCCGACGCGGGTGACCTCGTGCGAGATGCCGCTCGGCGCGCTCGGCGAGGAGACGAGGGTGGGGTGCGGGATGACGGTCGTGGCACGGCCGTACTCCCGGCGGACCTCGGCGGCGGCGGAGTCGGTGAGGGTGATCAGCTCGTCGGCGGCCGCTGTGAGGACCGCGAGAGCAGCGCGGTGCTCGTCCTGCGATTCGAGTTGGGGGTTCTCGAGGTCATGCACGGTGTACACGAGGGGGAGCCCGAGACGGCGCAACGTCGAGACCGTCGTGGCGAGCTCGGCGGGCGTGTACGACTCCAGCCCGAAATGCACGTGTACGAGGTCGATATCGGCGGCGTGCGCCTCCAGCCATGCGGGCAGGAGAACCTGTGGCGGCCACCACTGGCCCGCCGGGGCCCCGGGGACCGGCGGATCCTCGAGCAGCGTCACCACGTGCGAGTCCGTGACGGCGTGGACGTACGGGTGTGCGGACGGGACCGCGGCTACTCGGATCGGGGGGATGGTGGGGGTGTCGATTCTTTCTCCTCCTCGTGCAGCTGGCTTCGTCGGTGCGCGTACCGCATCGACGGAGACATCGCAATGCAACGGGGCGGTTGGGACGACGACGGCACCGACGGATACGTTCACAGCATGAGTGGCGAAGACGGTCGGGCGAGGAGCCTTGCGGACCACGACGAGGCGGTGCTAGCGCGCCGCCGCCACTACGCCGAGTTCTCCGGCGAGGCGCCGCTGCCCCCGCGTTTCGGCGTGGTGGTCGGCAACTGCCAGGCCGAATCCCTGCGGTTGGTCATCGCCTCCGACGCCCTGCCCGCGATCCGTGTCCCCGCCGTGCACGAGCTGACCGCGGTGGAGGCCGACCGTCTTCACGAGATCCTCACGCGGGCGTCGTTCCTCGTGGCGCAGCCTGTCCGCGACGATTACCGCGGTCTCCCGCTCGGCACCGCGCAGCTGCGCGCGTCGCTCTCACCCGATGCCCGCGTCGTCCTCGTCCCCTCGATCCGCTACGGCGGGCTCCACCCGTTCCAGGCCGTGCTGCGCCTCCCCGGATTCGAGGTCGATCCGCCCCTCGTGGCCTACCACGACGTTCGTCTCCTGGCCGAGGCGGCGGGTCTCCCCGTCGCGCGAGAGCTGCCGGCCGCGTCGGTGCGCGAGGTGGCGGCGGAGTCGGTGGCCGAGCTGCGGCGCCGCGAGGGTCGTGGACTCGACGTCGTGGCATCCGACCTGTTCTCTCCGGTGGTCGCCGATCTCGCCCGCACGGTGAACCACCCCGGAAACGCCGTCTTCCTTCCCCTCGGCGAACGCCTCGTCGCGGCGCTGGGTGCCCCCGGTCGCGCGGTCGATCCCGGTCGCCCGATCCTCGCCGGGGTCCGGGCCCCGCTCGAGGAGTGGGTCGTCGACGCCTGGAGCCTGGATGCCGAGCCCCAGCCCGACTGGATCGTCGCCGGCGAGGTGCTCGCCGCGGCCACCGTGGCCGAGGCCCACCGTGCCTGGTACGCCGAACGCCCCGCCTTCGTCGCCGCGGCCGTGACGCGCATCGCCCCGCTCCTTCGCCGCTGGCGTGCCGCATGACGTCCCTGTTCTCGCCGCCGGACGAGACGGCTCCGGATGCCACCACCCCCGTCCTGCTCGTGCACCCCGGACCTCACGGAGTCGCCGCCTACGCACGCGAGGTCGCCGCGGCTGTGGCGGGCGTGGGCGAGAAGCCACGCTCCGTGGGTCCCGACGACCTGGCCTCGCTACCGCCGGGAACTCCCGTCCACGCGCACGTGACCGATCGGCTGTGGGGGCGATCGCCGGAGGATGCCACCGAGACGGTCGTGGCCCTCGCTCGACGTCATCCGCTCACGGTCACGCTTCACGACGTCCCGCAGGCGTCCGACGGCGAACGCAACCGGCCGCGTCGGCGGGCCTTCTATCGCGCCGTCGCGCTGTCCGCCCGCGCGATCGCGGTGAACAGCGCACACGAGCGCGCCCTCCTCGCGGAAGAAGACGTGTGGGATGGACCGGTCGCCGTCGTGCCCCTTCCGGTGACCTCTCGTCCGCCGCGCGCGGTTCCGCCGCCCGACGGCGCGGTGGGCGTGCTCGGATACTTCTACCCCGGCAAGGGGCACGATGAAGCGCTCGCCGCCGCCGTCGCCGCCGGGCTGACTCGTCTCAGCGTCCTGGGACGCGCGTCGGAGGGGCACGCCGACGAGTTGGAGGCGTTCGTCCGCCGCGCCGCCGACGAGGGAGTCGTCGCCGAGGTGACGGGCTGGTTGGACGACGCGGAGATGGCGGAGCGTGCCGCGGCGGTCGCGGTGCCGGTGATCGCCCACCGGCACGTGTCCGCATCGGGGTCTCTGACTTCGTGGATCGGGTGGGGCCGCAAACCTCTCGCCGTCCGCAACCGGTACGTGGACGAGATGGCCGCGCTGCGCCCCGGTACGCTCGCGCCGGTCGAGGCCGACGCCCTCGCCGACGCGATCCGCTCCGCAGTCGCCGAACCCGCACGCACGTGGCACGGCATCGATCCCGTGCCTTTCGGGCCGTCCGACGTCGCGCGGGCGTACCTGCGGTGGTGGCGCGAGGTGCTCGCGTGACCGCCCCGGGCTGGGTCGCGGGGAACCGCTGGGATCTGCTCGACGGGCAGGCTGCGCCGCTCCGGCAGGTGAGCGTCATCGTGACCCACTACGACCAGCAACGCGAGCTCGATCGCACTCTTCACGCGCTGGCCGCGCAGGATTACCCGGCAGACCTCCTCGAGATCGTCGTCGCAGACGATGGGTCGCCCATCGCTCCCGTGGTGCCCGACGGGGTCCGCGTGGTCACCCAGCCCGACCTCGGATTTCGCGCCGCTGCCGCGCGCAACCGCGGTGTGGCCGCGAGCACGGGCGAGATCCTGTGCTTCCTGGATGCCGATACCACCCCCCAACCGGGGTACGTCCGGGAGATGGTGCGTCTCCCGGCCCTTCTTCCCGAGGCGGTCACGGTCGGGCGTCGACGGCATGCCGACCTCGCGGATGCCGCCGCGGAGGAGCCGATCGCCGAGATCGGTCCCACTGCGGAGCTCCCCGAACCCCCGTGGTTGATCGACGCCTACCGGCGCTCCGAGAACCTTCTGCGCGCCGATGACCGCAGCTACCGATATGTCATCGGCGCCGTCATGGCATGCGCCCGCTCGTTCTTCGACGGCGTCGGAGGGTTCGACGAGAGCTTCGCGTCCTATGGCGGCGAAGACTGGGAGTGGGCGCACCGGGCATGGCAGGCCGGAGCCGTGTTCGCCCACGTGCCCGAGGCCGTCGCCTGGCATGACGGTCCGGAGTGGGCCGGACGCGAGGGTGTCGATCGCACGCGGGAAGGAAATGCTCAGACCCTGCTGATGGCGAGCAAGGTCCCGGTGGACGGTTCCCGAGGTCGGGGACTCCTGTCCGCCGTCCCCGATCTGGTGGTGCACCTCGCCGGAGACCCGACGCCGGCGGCGGCGTTCGTGTGCGTCGACTCGTTCCTCGCGGCCTTCCCCCGGGCCCGGGTGGTCCTCGACGCCGACCCACGCATCGCTGCACTCTCCGCCGACCCGCGCGTGCATATCGGAGACGTCCCCGATGCGCGCGTCGTCCTCCACCTCGCCCGCCCCGCCGTCCTGCTGGCGGCCGACCAGATCGAATCCCGCCTCTCCGCACTCGGCCAGGGCGAGGAAGGTCGCCTCCAGCTCCACAGCGCAGCCGGCGAGGTGATCGGCGAGGCCGTGTCTCGACGAGCACGCCAGCGCGAGAAGCGGTGGGGAGCCCCGGTCGGATTCCTCACGGGCACGATCACCCTTTCCGATCTCCACCTCCTGAGAGACCAACCCCATCTCGAGTCGTGGGTGGGCGGATGGGGAGCGGTCGACCGCTGGCGTTGAGAAGCGCGTCTTTTCGCGGTTCTACGGGTGCGACACGCCCGGGCGGCGGTGTGGATTGGACGGGTGGGCGGGATCCGCGTAACTTATTAGTTGTTCGCCCCACAGGGGAGAGCGGAGCGGCCGAAAGGCCCCGCGTCCTCTCAAGCGGTGAACCACTCCCAACACTCACACTTGAGAATCTCGATTCTCTGGTCTAAGGTTGGGATCCTGCCACTCGGCACATGTCATCGACACAAACTCTTCCTTCGGAAGTCTGTTTCGTCGTGTGTGACGGTCCGATGTGGCACATATAGATGTGAACTGCCTCACGGGTAGGTCGAGAGATCGTTTCTGTGGGTGCGTCCGTTCCTTGAGAACTCAACAGCGTGCACTTGTCAAATGCCAATTTATTCCTCGTCGGTCTGACTTTTGTTGGATTGCGAGAAATTCCTTTGGATCAAAGTCCAACCCTTTGGGGTTGGCATCTGGATAGTCAGTTTTGACTTCCTGTTTGGTCAGATTGAACTCGCTTGTCCCGACCTTATTCCGGTTGGGTGGGCTTTTTTCTTTTACGGAGAGTTTGATCCTGGCTCAGGATGAACGCTGGCGGCGTGCTTAACACATGCAAGTCGAACGGTGAAGCCAAGCTTGCTTGGTGGATCAGTGGCGAACGGGTGAGTAACACGTGAGCAACCTGCCCTGGACTCTGGGATAAGCGCTGGAAACGGCGTCTAATACTGGATATGAGCTCTCATCGCATGGTGGGGGTTGGAAAGATTTTTCGGTCTGGGATGGGCTCGCGGCCTATCAGCTTGTTGGTGAGGTAATGGCTCACCAAGGCGTCGACGGGTAGCCGGCCTGAGAGGGTGACCGGCCACACTGGGACTGAGACACGGCCCAGACTCCTACGGGAGGCAGCAGTGGGGAATATTGCACAATGGGCGGAAGCCTGATGCAGCAACGCCGCGTGAGGGATGACGGCCTTCGGGTTGTAAACCTCTTTTAGCAGGGAAGAAGCGAAAGTGACGGTACCTGCAGAAAAAGCGCCGGCTAACTACGTGCCAGCAGCCGCGGTAATACGTAGGGCGCAAGCGTTATCCGGAATTATTGGGCGTAAAGAGCTCGTAGGCGGTTTGTCGCGTCTGCTGTGAAATCCCGAGGCTCAACCTCGGGCCTGCAGTGGGTACGGGCAGACTAGAGTGCGGTAGGGGAGATTGGAATTCCTGGTGTAGCGGTGGAATGCGCAGATATCAGGAGGAACACCGATGGCGAAGGCAGATCTCTGGGCCGTAACTGACGCTGAGGAGCGAAAGGGTGGGGAGCAAACAGGCTTAGATACCCTGGTAGTCCACCCCGTAAACGTTGGGAACTAGTTGTGGGGACCATTCCACGGTTTCCGTGACGCAGCTAACGCATTAAGTTCCCCGCCTGGGGAGTACGGCCGCAAGGCTAAAACTCAAAGGAATTGACGGGGACCCGCACAAGCGGCGGAGCATGCGGATTAATTCGATGCAACGCGAAGAACCTTACCAAGGCTTGACATATACGAGAACGGGCCAGAAATGGTCAACTCTTTGGACACTCGTAAACAGGTGGTGCATGGTTGTCGTCAGCTCGTGTCGTGAGATGTTGGGTTAAGTCCCGCAACGAGCGCAACCCTCGTTCTATGTTGCCAGCACGTAATGGTGGGAACTCATGGGATACTGCCGGGGTCAACTCGGAGGAAGGTGGGGATGACGTCAAATCATCATGCCCCTTATGTCTTGGGCTTCACGCATGCTACAATGGCCGGTACAAAGGGCTGCAATACCGTAAGGTGGAGCGAATCCCAAAAAGCCGGTCCCAGTTCGGATTGAGGTCTGCAACTCGACCTCATGAAGTCGGAGTCGCTAGTAATCGCAGATCAGCAACGCTGCGGTGAATACGTTCCCGGGTCTTGTACACACCGCCCGTCAAGTCATGAAAGTCGGTAACACCTGAAGCCGGTGGCCCAACCCTTGTGGAGGGAGCCGTCGAAGGTGGGATCGGTAATTAGGACTAAGTCGTAACAAGGTAGCCGTACCGGAAGGTGCGGCTGGATCACCTCCTTTCTAAGGAGCATCTGGCACTGATGGCCTTCGGGTTGTGAGTGTCCAGGCGCCGGATCAGACCGAATGTGTCTGCCGGTTAGCTCATGGGTGGAACATTTGATGAGGTGCTCACACTGAGGATTTCGGGTCTAGTACGCAGCTTGCTGTTGGAACGGTTCGGGTCGGAGGGGTGGGTGCATGCACGCTGTTGGGTCCTGAGGGGCCGGGCGCTGATCGCTGAGTCTTTGGGCTGGTGGTTGGTGGCTGTTCCTCGAGGGCCTGTCCTGGCGCCACGGTTGTGGTTGTTGGGGTGGGTACCGCCCGTACTTTGAGAACTACACAGTGGACGCGAGCATCTTCGACATGACCTTCGGGTTGTGTCGTGAAGATGATCTTAAAGATCATTAGTCAATTTTTTGACGATTCAACTCATGTGATTTCAAGTCTTTAAGAGCAAACGGTGGATGCCTTGGCATCTGGAGCCGAAGAAGGACGTAGCAATCTGCGATAAGCCTCGGGGAACTGATAAGCGAGTTTTGATCCGAGGGTGTCCGAATGGGGAAACCCCGCCAGGGCGCGTGCGTACCTGGTGACTCCCGCCTGAATATATAGGGCGGGTAGAGGGAACGTGGGGAAGTGAAACATCTCAGTACCCACAGGAAGAGAAAGCAACAGCGATTCCGTGAGTAGTGGCGAGCGAAACCGGAAGAGGCTAAACCTAGCGTGTGTGATAGCCGGCAGGCGTTGCATGTTGGGGGTTGTGGGACTTTTCTGATTGTTCTGCCGAGCAGTCGACGTGACAAGAGGGTATAGACGAACGGTTTTGAATGGCCGGTCATAGAGGGTGCGAACCCCGTAGTCGAAATGCCTGTTCTTGGCGTGAAGAGTATCCCAAGTAGCACGGGGCCCGAGAAATCCCGTGTGAATCTGTCAGGACCACCTGATAAGCCTAAATACTCCCAGATGACCGATAGCGGACAAGTACCGTGAGGGAAAGGTGAAAAGTACCCCGGGAGGGGAGTGAAATAGTACCTGAAACCGTTTGCTTACAAACCGTTGGAGCCTCCTTAGTAGGGGTGACAGCGTGCCTTTTGAAGAATGAGCCTGCGAGTTAGCGATACGTGGCGAGGTTAACCCGTGTGGGGTAGCCGTAGCGAAAGCGAGTCTGAATAGGGCGATTCAGTCGCGTGTCCTAGACCCGAAGCGAAGTGATCTATCCATGGCCAGGTTGAAGCGACGGTAAGACGTCGTGGAGGACCGAACCCACTTAGGTTGAAAACTGAGGGGATGAGCTGTGGATAGGGGTGAAAGGCCAATCAAACTTCGTGATAGCTGGTTCTCTCCGAAATGCATTTAGGTGCAGCGTTGCGTGTTTCTTGCCGGAGGTAGAGCTACTGGATGGCCGATGGGCCCTACAAGGTTACTGACGTCAGCCAAACTCCGAATGCCGGTAAGTGAGAGCGCAGCAGTGAGACTGTGGGGGATAAGCTTCATAGTCGAGAGGGAAACAACCCAGACCACCAACTAAGGTCCCTAAGCGCGTGCTAAGTGGGAAAGGATGTGGAGTTGCTTTGACAACCAGGAGGTTGGCTTAGAAGCAGCCACCCTTGAAAGAGTGCGTAATAGCTCACTGGTCAAGTGATTCCGCGCCGACAATGTAACGGGGCTCAAGCACGCCACCGAAGTTGTGGCATTGACATTTTTGGTAGGCCTTCGTGGTCCAGCCGTGTTGATGGGTAGGAGAGCGTCGTGTGGCGAGTGAAGCGGCGGGGTGACCCAGCCGTGGACGCTACACGAGTGAGAATGCAGGCATGAGTAGCGAAAGACGTGTGAGAAACACGTCCTCCGAAAGACCAAGGGTTCCAGGGTCAAGCTAATCTTCCCTGGGTAAGTCGGGACCTAAGGCGAGGCCGACAGGCGTAGTCGATGGACAACGGGTTGATATTCCCGTACCGGCGAAGAACCGCCCAAGCTAATCCAGTGGTGCTAAGAGTCCTAGCTCAGAATGTGTCGGATCCCTTCGGGGTGAGGACCGTCTGTGTGAACGCTCGACCCCATGCTGGTGCGGCTAGCGTATTAACAGGTGTGACGCAGGAAGGTAGCCCAAGCCAGGCGATGGTTGTCCTGGTGCAAGTGCGTAGGCCGACTCTTAGGCAAATCCGGGAGTCATTGAGGCTGAGACACGATGCGGATAAAAAGTGGGTGATCCTATGCTGCCAAGAAAAGCATCGACGCGAGGTTCTAGCTGCCCGTACCCCAAACCGACTCAGGTGGTCAGGTAGAGAATACCAAGGAGATCGAGAGAATCGTGGTTAAGGAACTCGGCAAAATGCCCCCGTAACTTCGGGAGAAGGGGGGCCATCCACTTATTAGGACTTGCTCCGAAAGGGTGTGGTGGCCGCAGAGACTAGTGGGTAGCGACTGTTTACTAAAAACACAGGTCCGTGCCAAGTCGCAAGACGATGTATACGGACTGACGCCTGCCCGGTGCTGGAAGGTTAAGAGGACCGGTTAGCCGCAAGGCGAAGCTGAGAATTTAAGCCCCAGTAAACGGCGGTGGTAACTATAACCATCCTAAGGTAGCGAAATTCCTTGTCGGGTAAGTTCCGACCTGCACGAATGGCGTAACGACTTCCCAACTGTCTCAACCGCGAACTCGGCGAAATTGCATTACGAGTAAAGATGCTCGTTACGCGCAGCAGGACGGAAAGACCCCGTGACCTTTACTACAGCTTGGTATTGGTGTTCGGTGTGGCTTGTGTAGGATAGGTGGGAGACGTTGAAGCATTCACGCCAGTGAGTGTGGAGTCATTGTTGAAATACCACTCTGGTCACTCTGGATATCTAACTTAGGACCGTGATCCGGTTCAGGGACAGTGCCTGGTGGGTAGTTTAACTGGGGCGGTTGCCTCCCAAAATGTAACGGAGGCGCCCAAAGGTTCCCTCAACCTGGTTGGCAATCAGGTGGCGAGTGTAAGTGCACAAGGGAGCTTGACTGTGAGACTGACAGGTCGAGCAGGGACGAAAGTCGGGACTAGTGATCCGGCAGTGGCTTGTGGAAGCGCTGTCGCTCAACGGATAAAAGGTACCTCGGGGATAACAGGCTGATCTTGCCCAAGAGTCCATATCGACGGCATGGTTTGGCACCTCGATGTCGGCTCGTCGCATCCTGGGGCTGGAGTAGGTCCCAAGGGTTGGGCTGTTCGCCCATTAAAGCGGTACGCGAGCTGGGTTTAGAACGTCGTGAGACAGTTCGGTCCCTATCCGCTGCGCGCGTAGGAAGTTTGAGAGGATCTGACCCTAGTACGAGAGGACCGGGTTGGACGAACCTCTGGTGTGTCAGTTGTTCCGCCAGGAGCACCGCTGATTAGCTACGTTCGGGATGGATAACCGCTGAAAGCATCTAAGCGGGAAGCCGGCCTCAAGATGAGACTTCCATACCTTCGGGTGAGAGGCTCCCAGCCAGACTACTGGGTTGATAGGCCGGATGTGGAAGCGTAGTAATACGTGAAGCTGACCGGTACTAATAAGCCGATGACTTGATAACACACCGTTTTTGGTGCTTGCGTCCACTGAGTGGTTCTCGATGTACGGTCGGGAACGCAACAATGATTGATCGTTGTTGGTTCTTGAAACATCAATAGTGTTTCGGCGGCCATAGCGAGAGGGAAACGCCCGGTTACATTCCGAACCCGGAAGCTAAGCCTCTCAGCGCCGATGGTACTGCAGGGGGGACCCTGTGGGAGAGTAGGACACCGCCGGACTTCTTTTCACGAAATGGCCACCCAAGGTTGGGTGGCCATTTCGCATTTACGGGCACTTTTCCCGGGAAGGACAGTCATGTCGACCGACGACGCGAACGATCGCAAGAGCAACGAAGGGCGCTCGGGCGACCGCGCCTCGGGTCGTGGACCATCCTCCCGTGGCGGTGCGCCGAGAGGCGACCGCCCCGTCCGTCGTGACGGAGACCGCCCGTTCCGCCGTGACGGCGAAAGCCGCCCGCAGCGAGAGGGCGATCGGCCGTTCCGTCGGGACAATGATTCGCGTCCGCCGCGGGATGGTGATCGGCCGTTCCGTCGTGAGGGGCAGGGCTCTGCCCGTCCCACGCGGGATGGGGATCGGCCGTTCCGTCGCGATAACGACTCGCGTCCGCCGCGTGATGGGGACCGACCCTTCCGCCGTGACGGGCAGGACTCTGGCCGTCCTCCGCGGGACGGGGATCGGCCGTTCCGTCGCGATAGCGATTCGCGTCCGCCCCGTGATGGTGACCGACCCTTCCGCCGTGACGGGCAGGGCTCTGGCCGTCCTCCGCGGGACGGGGATCGGCCGTTCCGTCGCGATAGCGATTCGCGTCCGCCCCGTGATGGTGACCGGCCTTTCCGTCGTGACGGCGAAAGCCGCCCGCAGCGAGAGGGCGATCGGCCGTTCCGCCGTGACGGGCAGGGCTCTGGCCGTCCTCCGCGGGACGGGGATCGGCCGTTCCGTCGCGATAACGATTCTCGTCCGCCGCGAGATGGTGATCGACCTTTCCGTCGTGACGGACAGGGCTCTGGTCGTCCCGCGCGCGAGGGGGACCGCCCCTTCCGCCGCGATGGCGACGGGGGAGGTCGTCCTCGTCGGGACGGTGAGGGGCGCACGTTCGGCGGCGGCGACCGTCGGCCCTCCGGCGACCGCAGGCCCGGGGCCGGCGCCCCTCGCCGCTTCGGTCGTGACGATGCGCGTGCCACGCGCCCGCCGCAGGACCGCCGTGAGCGCGGGCCCGAGATCCCCGAAGAGGTCACGGCGTGGGACCTGCCGGGAGCGGCTCGTAACGAGCTGAAGACCCTGAGCAAGGACAACGCCGAGAACGTCGCGCGTCACCTCGCCATGGCGGCCCGGCTCATCGATGAGGATCCCGAGCTGGCGCACCAGCACGCCCTGGCTGCCTCGCGCAGCGCGGGGCGCGTCGGTGTCGTCAGAGAGACCGTCGCCATCACCGCGTACGCCGTCGGAGACTTCGCACTGGCTCTGCGTGAGCTGCGTACCCACCGCCGGATCACCGGCTCGGACGAGCAGCTCCCTCTCATCGTGGACAGTGAGCGTGGCGTCGGGCGGCCTGATCGCGCGCTCGAGGAAGGCCGTTCCGTCGACCGTTCGACGCTGTCGGTGCCCGTTCGCGTCCAACTGGCGATCGCCATGTCGGGTGCCCGCCTCGACCTCGGTCAGGCGGATCGCGCGTTGCAGGAACTCGAGATCCCGGAAGCCGATCCCGATCGGGCTTTCGAGTGGAGCCCCGCGTTGTTCTCCGCTCGGGCTGCCGTTCTCGAAGAACTCGGACGTGACGCCGAGGCCGCGGAGTGGGAGCGTCGGGCGCAGGTCGCGGCTGAAGCACTCGATGCGGCCGCGGGTGTCGCGGATCGCGAAGTCATCGTCGTCGAGGAGATCGACGTGATCGATGACGAAGGCGGCGTGGAGGTGGCATCCGGAGTCATTCCCGTCTCCGACGAGGACGAAGACGAAGAGCCCCCGCACGCGCCGGTGAGTGAGGCGGGCCCGGTCGCAGACGTCGACGAGCAGGGCGGCCCGCGGTGATCTTCGGTCGGAGCAAGCCGCAGGCCACGCCGCTCGACGGGGTGGACGTGGTGCTCGCCGACCTGGACGGGGTCGTCTACGCCGGCCCCGGTGCGCTCCCGCACGCGGTCGACAGTCTCAACCGCGCTCAGGAGGAGGGGCGACAGCTCGGCTACATCACGAACAATGCGTCGAGAACCGATGCGACCGTGGCGGAGCACCTGTCGTCGCTGGGTCTGCGCGTGAACGCAGGCGACGTCGTCACGAGTCCCCAAGCCGCCATGCGCCTGATGCGGGACCTGGTCCCGGCGGGCTCGACACTTCTCGTGATCGGCGGCGAAGGACTCGTCGTCGAGGTCGAGAAGGCCGGCTTCGTGGTGACGCGCAGCGCGGACGATGCTCCCGCCGCCGTCGTGCAGGGTTTCGCGCCCGAGGTCGGCTGGAAGGACCTGGCCGAAGCCGCCTACGCCCTTGCGACCCCCGTCGAGGAGGGCGGTATCCCCTGGGTCGCGACGAACACGGACTGGACCATTCCACAGGCCCGCGGCATCGCACCGGGAAACGGCACTCTCGTCTCCGCCGTGCACACCGCGGTAGGGCGCCTGGCCACGATCGCCGGCAAGCCCGAACGCCCGATCTTCGACGAAGCCGTCATCCGCACCGGTGCCCAGAATCCTCTCTTCATCGGTGATCGCCTCGACACCGACATCCAAGGCGCTCGCGCGGCCGAGATGTCGTCTCTGCTCGTGCTCACGGGGATCGACCGGCCGAAGCAGGTGCTGGCGGCACCTCCCTCCCAGCGGCCCGACTTCATCGTCGCCGACCTGCGTGAGCTGTTCGAGCCCTACCCGGCGACGATCGTGAAGGGGGAGCGGACCCGCGTCGGCGAGGCGATCGTGGAGATCGACGGTGTCGACCTCCGGATCGTGGCGGAGGGGGAGCGTCAGATCGACCTTCTCCGAGCCGGGGCGGCTGCGATCTGGAACTCCGGGCGCGCGATCTTCGGCTTCCGGGTTCCGGAACAGCTGTATGCGGACCCGTTCCGCGTGCGCTGACGCCGTAGCATGGCATCCATGTCGGACACCCGCGAGAACGATGCCGATCCCGAGCTGATCAGCCGCCTTCGCGTCATCGAGGAACAGCCTCTCGACACGAGGGCCGACGCGTACGCGGCGGTGCACGACGAACTTGCGCGGCGGCTCGAGTCCGGTCCGGGCGACCACACTCCGTCGTCGCACGCATGACTCGTCTCGATGCCGAGCTCGCCGCGCGCGGTCTCGCGCGATCCCGCTCCCACGCGTCCCAGCTGATCGCGGCCGGGGAGGTGAGCGTCGACGGGCACGCGGTGGTGAAGGCGTCGGCCGCCGTCGACGGCGGCAGCGTGATCGAGGTGGCCAGCCCCGACCATTACGTCAGCCGGGGAGCCCACAAGCTCATCGCCGCGCTCGACACGTTCGACATCTCCGTCGAGGGCCGGATCGCTCTCGACCTCGGCGCCTCGACCGGTGGGTTCACGCAGGTGCTCCGCGAGCGGGGAGCGAGGCCCGTGCTCGCGGTGGACGTGGGTCACGGGCAGTTGTCCACAGTGCTCGCGGCCGACGCTGACGTCGTGTCGGTCGAGGGGTATAACGTGCGGTTCATGACCGCCGCCTCGCTCTCGGATGCCACGGGTGTCGCGGAGCGCCCCACGATCGTCACCGGCGACCTGTCCTTCATCTCCCTGCACCACGTCCTGCCCGCGGTGGTGGATACGGCCGCACCGGAAGCGGACATCGTGCTGCTGGTCAAGCCGCAGTTCGAAGTCGGGCGCACCGCTGTGAAGGGCGGTCTCGTCACCGACCCTGCTCTTCGGTCCGATGCTGTCCACGGTGTCCTCTGGGCCGCGTGGGACGCAGGGCTGCGCACGAACGGCCTGATCGCCTCGCCCATCGTCGGAACCCACGGCAACCAGGAGTACGTCGCGTGGTTCTCGGCCGCTCACGGCAGCGACCCCTCAGAATGGGAGAGCACCGTGACCCGACTGACCGGAAGCCGATGACCCCCAGCGATCGCCGAATCCTCCTCGTCGTCCATGCCCGTCGCGACGACACCGTCCACGCCGCCGAGCGCGTCCTCACCGCCGTCCGGGCCGCCGGCGCCACGCCGGTGGTCTCCGCCGAGGACCGCCCCGAACTCGCGGAGCGCCTCTCGCTCGAGGGTGTCGCGACGCTCGGCGTGGATGTGAGCATCGACGACGTCGAACTGGCCATCGTGCTGGGCGGCGACGGCACGATCCTGCGCGCGGCCGAAATGGTGCGCGGCGGCACGGCGCCGATCCTCGGCATCAATATGGGGCACGTCGGCTTCCTCGCCGAGATCGAGCGCGACGACATGGATGACGCGGTACGCCGCGTGATCGACCGCGACTACACCGTCGAGGAGCGCTTGGCGCTCGCGGTGAAGATCGAGGATGCCGATGACCGGGTCATCTTCGAAACCTGGGCGCTGAACGAGGCCACCGTCGAGAAGGCGAGCCGCGAGCGCATGCTCGAGGTCGTCATGGCGGTGGACGGGCGTCCGTTGTCATCGTTCGGCTGCGACGGTGTCGTCATCGCGACGCCCACAGGATCGACCGCGTACAACTTCTCCGCCGGAGGGCCGGTCGTCTGGCCGACCGTCGAGGCGATCGCCGTTGTGCCGCTGTCGGCGCACGCCCTCTTCGCCCGACCGCTCGTCGTCGGTCCGGACGCGAGCGTCGCCGTCGAGGTGCTCGAACGCACGAGCGGCAGCGGCATCCTGTGGTGTGACGGTCGACGCTCGCACGACCTGCCCCCGGGTGCCCGCGTCGTGGTGCGCCGATCGTCGCGGCCGGTGCGCCTGGCGCGCCTGCACCCCGCGGCGTTCACCGAGCGCCTCGTGCGCAAGTTCCGCTTGCCCGTCACGGGCTGGCGCGGAGTGGCGGGAGGTGCCGCATGATCGAGGAGATGCGCTTGCGCGACCTCGGCGTCATCGCCGACGCGACCCTGCCGATCGGCCGCGGTTTCACCGCCATCACCGGTGAGACGGGTGCGGGCAAGACGATGGTCGTCACCGGCCTCGGCCTCCTGCTCGGCCAGCGCGCCGACTCCGGTGCCGTCCGCAAGGGTGCGGCCCAGGCCGCGGTCGAGGGGGTCTGGCTGGTTCCCGAGGACGGCCCCGTGGCCGAACGCGTGCGCGAGGCCGGGGGAGACGTCGAGCCCGTCGGCGGGGGAGCGGCTGAGCTGTACCTCGGTCGTACCGTCTCGAGCGAAGGCCGCGGGCGTGCCACGGTCGGCGGCCGGACCGCCCCCGCCGGCGTGCTCGCCGACCTGGCCGATGACCTCGTCGTCGTCCACGGACAGTCGGACCAGCTGCGTCTGAAGTCCTCGTCCGCTCAACGCGAAGCGCTCGATCGCTTCGGTGGTGAGCCGGTGACAGCGGCGCGCGCCGCCTACCGCGACGCCTGGGACACCTGGCGCGCTCTCGATGCCGAGCTGACCACCCTGACCACCGACCGCGACGACCGGGCCCGTGAGGCCGAGCACTTGCGCGCGGCCATCGCCGAGATCGAAGCTGCCGCCCCCGTGGCGGGTGAGGAGGAGGAGCTCGCTCGTCGTGCCGAACGCCTCGCCAATGCCGAGGAGTTGCGACTGGCCGCCGTGACCGCCCACGCCGCCCTGTCGAATGACGACGGCTCGCCGGATGTCGTGACGCTGCTCGCCGAGGCGCGTCGGGCGCTCGAGCGCATCGCGGCCAGCGACGACGCCCTCGCCGCGATCAGCGAGCAGGTCGCGGATCTCGGTTATCGCGCGACGGATGCCTCGGTCGCGCTGTCGGGCTACCTCGCCGACCTCGATGAGTCGGGTCCCCACGAGCTGGCGATCGTCGACGAGCGACGGGGCGTGCTCGCCGGACTCGCACGCACGCACGGATCGGTGGAGGCCGCCCTCGCCTTACTCGAGACGGGATCGGCACGCCTGGTCGAACTCGACGACGACGGTGACCGGCTGCAGCGCCTCGAGACCCAGCGCGACGCCGCGGCGGCTGAGCTCGACGCCGCTGCCGATATACTGACCGCCGCCCGGCGCGAGGCAGCGGAGCGCCTGGGCGCCGCTGTCACCGAGGAACTGCACGCCCTCGCCCTGCCCGACGCCCGTCTCACGGTCGATGTCGCTGCGGCCACCCCCGCCGGACACGGGCGCGACGAGGTGTCGATCCTTCTCGCTCCGCACCCCGGTGCCGATCCGCGCCCGGTGTCGCGGGGTGCGTCGGGAGGAGAGCTGAGCCGCGTCATGCTCGCGATCGAGGTCGTGATCGCCGGGGTCGACCCCGTACCCACCTTCGTGTTCGACGAGGTCGACGCCGGTATCGGCGGAGCTGCGGCGATCGAGGTCGGGCGACGGCTCGCGCGTCTCGCGGAGTCGTCGCAGGTGATCGCCGTCACGCACCTCGCGCAGGTCGCCGCTTTCGCCGGCAACCACCTCACGGTCGTGAAGGGCAACGACGGGGCCGTGACGGCATCCAGTGTCCGCCGTCTCGATGGTGCTGACCGCGAAGCCGAGATGGCGCGCCTGCTGTCAGGGCTGAGCGATTCGGAGGCCGCTCTCACCCACGCGCGGGAACTGCTCGAGACCGGGCGTGCCACGGTCTGATCCGCCGATCGACCCGTGATCGTCACGTCGCGGTGACGCGGATGTCGGGGGCCGATGCCAGACTGCGGGAGGAGCGGAGAACATCCGCCATCCTGAGGACAGATGCGACTGATAGGATCGAAGCCCGTGATGCAGACTTCGGACGCGGGACATTCAGACGGTAAGACCTTCACGACGAAGCACATCTTCGTCACCGGAGGAGTGGTCTCCTCCCTGGGTAAGGGCCTGACGGCGGCAAGCCTCGGCAACCTTCTCACCGCTCGCGGTCTGCGCGTGGTCATGCAGAAGCTCGACCCGTATCTCAACGTGGACCCGGGGACGATGAACCCGTTCCAGCACGGTGAGGTCTTCGTGACCGACGACGGCGCCGAGACCGATCTCGACATCGGGCACTACGAGCGCTTCCTCGACATCGAGCTGAGCCAGGCGGCCAACGTCACCACCGGCCAGATCTACTCGCAGGTGATCGCGCGGGAGCGTCGTGGCGAGTACCTCGGCGACACGGTGCAGGTGATCCCGCACATCACCGACGAGATCAAGCGTCGCATGCGCCTGCAGGCCAGCGAGAGCCCCCAGCCCGACGTGATCATCACCGAGATCGGTGGCACCGTCGGCGACATCGAGTCGCAGCCGTTCATCGAGTCCGCGCGCCAGATCCGCCACGAGCTGGGCCGGAAGAACGTCTTCTTCGTGCACGTCTCGCTCGTGCCCTTCATGGGCGCCTCCGGCGAACAGAAGACCAAGCCCACTCAGCACTCGGTCGCCACGCTGCGCTCGATCGGCATCCAGCCCGACGCGCTCGTGCTGCGCAGCGACCGGCCCGTCACGGAGTCGAACAAGCGCAAGATCGCGCTGATGTGCGACGTCGACGAAGACGCCGTGGTCAACGCGATCGACGTGCCCAGCATCTACGACATCCCCACGATGATGCACGACCAGGGTCTCGACGCCTACATCGTCGACGCCCTCGACATCGACAAGGCCGCAGACGTCGACTGGTCGCGGTGGCAGCGCGTGCTGCAGGCCGTGCACAACCCCAAGCACGAGGTGACCATCGGCCTCGTCGGCAAGTACATCGACCTGCCCGACGCCTATCTCTCGGTCACCGAGGCGATCAAGGCGGGCGGCTTCGGACAGGAGACCCACGTGAAGATCACGTGGATCCCCTCCGACCTCTGCGAGACGCCCGAGGGGGCCGAGAAGGCTCTCGCGGCGGTCGACGGGATCATCGTGCCCGGAGGCTTCGGCATCCGGGGTATCGAGGGCAAGCTCGGCGCCCTGCGGTTCGCGCGGGAGCAGGGCATTCCCACGCTCGGCATCTGCCTGGGCCTGCAGTGCATGGTCATCGAGTACGCGCGTACCGTGGCCGGCCTCGAGGGCGCGTCGTCGAGCGAGTTCGATCCCGACACCGTGCACCCCGTGGTGGCCACGATGGCCGAGCAGGTCGACATCCTCGAGAGCGGCGACCTCGGCGGCACCATGCGCCTGGGGCTGTACCCGGCCGCGCTCGCCGAGGGATCGCTCGCGGCCGAGCTGTACGGCGAGTCGCAGATCTCGGAGCGTCACCGCCACCGGTACGAGGTCAACAACGCCTACCGGCAGCAGCTGAGCGACGCGGGCCTGGTGTTCTCGGGGCTCAACCCCGATCTCGACCTCGTCGAGTTCGTCGAGCTGCCGCGTGACGTGCACCCGTACTACATCGCCACCCAGGCACACCCCGAGCTGCGGTCGCGGCCGACCGCTCCGCACCCGCTGTTCCGCGGTCTCGTCGGGGCGGCGCTCGAGCGTCACCGCTCGAGCGAGCTGTTCGACGTCGAGGAGGCCTGACATGGCGGAGCTGCGCGACGAGCGCGTCGACCTCGAGGTCGTCTCGACCGATCTCGTCTACGAGGGTGCGGTGTGGAACGTCCGCAGCGACACCGTCCGCTACGGCGACGGTGAGATGACGCGGCAGTACGTCGAGCACCCCGGGGCAGCGGCGGTCGTCGCGATCGACGAGGACGAGCGCGTCGTGCTCATTCAGCAGTACCGCCACCCGATCAAGGAACGCGACTGGGAGATCCCGGCGGGTCTTCTCGACGTGGCGGGAGAGCCGCCTCTGGAGACGGCCAAACGGGAGCTGACCGAGGAGGTCGACCTCGAGGCCGATCGCTGGCAGCCCCTCGTCTCGATGCACACCACCCCCGGCGGTAACGACGAGGTCGTGCACCTCTTCCTCGCCCGCGGCCTGCGGACGGTCGAGACGGACTACGAGCGTGAGCACGAGGAGTCCGACATGCGCGTCGAGCGCGTGCCGCTCGCCGACGTCATCGACGGCGTGCTGGCGGGGCGTCTGCGCAACGGCATCCTGGCAACCGGCGCGCTCGCCGCGGCCGAGGTGCTGCGCCGCGAGGCCTCCGCGCGCTGACGTGGAGCTCGAGCGCGCGGTCGAGACCTACCTCCGGCACGTCGCGCTCGAGCGCGGACTCTCCGATCACACCGTCGACGCGTACCGTCGCGACCTGGCGGGGTACGTCGAGTGGCTGCACGCGCGCGAGGTGACCGCGATCGAGTCCGTGACTGCGTCGCTGGTGGCGGAGTTCGCGGCGGAGCGGGCCTCGGCGGAACCGCCGCCGGCCGCGTCGTCGCTCGCGCGGATGCAGTCCTCGGTGCGGGGGCTGCACCGCTTCCTCGTCCGGGAAGGACGCGTCGACGACGATCCCAGTGGGCGCCTGCGGCCGCCCAAGGCGCCCCGGCGGCTCCCGAAGGCCCTGACCATCGCCCAGGTCGACGCGCTCCTGGACGCCGCGGGCCCGACACCCGGCTCGGACGCCGCAGCCGAGCCGGCGGCTGTGCGGGATCGCGCGTTGCTCGAGCTGCTGTACGCGACGGGTGCGCGCGTGTCGGAGATCGTGCACCTGGACGTCGACGACATGGCGCACGGCGACCTGATCCGCGTGCGAGGAAAGGGCTCCAAGGAGCGGGTGGTGCCCGTGGGCTCGTACGCTCGCGCGGCCATCGAGGCGTACCTCACGCGGGTGCGCCCGGCCCTCGCGGCGAAGGGACGAGCCACGCCCCGGTTGTTCCTCGGTGTGCGCGGGGCACCGCTGTCGCGACAGAGTGCGTGGCTCATCCTCCAGGCAGCCGCGGAGCGAGCCGGGCTGACGGCGCACGTGTCGCCGCACACGCTGCGACACTCCTTCGCGACGCATCTGCTGCAGGGCGGTGCGGATGTGCGCGTCGTGCAGGAACTGCTCGGGCACGCATCTGTCGCGACGACGCAGATCTACACGCACGTCACGGTCGACGCGCTGCGCGACGTGTACGCGACATCGCATCCGCGGGCGCGGTAGCGGGCGCTCCGGCGGCTCGCGCGTCATCGCGACGAAAGGGCCGCCCCGCCGCCCTGAGAGACTAGGGAGATGACCGCCACCCTCGTCGCCCAGAACCTCTCCGGCGGGTACGGACACCGCACGCTGTTCGAGGGTGTCGACCTCACGGTGGCCCCGGGCGACGTCGTCGGCGTCGTCGGGGCGAACGGTGCCGGCAAATCGACGCTGCTGCGGCTGCTCGCCGGCGTCGACGAGCCGCAGGGCGGGTCGATCAGCCTCGCCCCCTCCGACGCCTTCGTCGGGTGGTTGCCCCAGGAACACGAGCGCATCGCGGGCGAGACCGTCGCGCAGTACATCGCGCGACGAACGGGATGCGCCGAGGCGACGCGGGAGATGGATGCCACGGCCGCCGCCCTCGGCGACCCCGGCGCCGTGGGGGCCGACGATGCGTACGCCGCGGCGCTGGAGAGGTGGCTCGCCAGCGGCGCCGCCGACCTCGACGAACGGATGCCGATCGTGCTGGCCGATCTGGGACTCGAGGTGGGCCCGGATGCCGAGATGACCGGCCTGTCGGGAGGACAAGCGGCACGCGTCGGACTGGCTGCCCTGCTGCTGTCGCGCTTCGACATCGCCCTGCTCGACGAACCGACGAACGACCTCGACCTCGACGGACTCGAACGGCTCGAGACGTTCGTGAAGGGTCTTCGCGGGGGAGCGGTGCTCGTCAGTCACGATCGCGAATTCCTCGCGCGCGCGGTGAGCCGTGTGCTCGAACTCGATCTCGCGCAGAACGCGCACCGCGTGTACGGCGGTGGGTACGACGCGTACCTCGAAGAGCGCGCGACCCTGCGTCGGCAGGCGCGCGAGAAGTACGACGAGTACGCCGAGACCAAGGCCGACCTCGTCTCGAGAGCCCGAACGCAGCGCGAGTGGTCGAGTCAAGGCGTGCGCAACGCCATGAAGAAGGCGCCCGACAACGACAAGATCCGCCGCAAGGCGTCGGCGGAGTCGAGTGAGAAGCAGGCGCAGAAGGTCCGCCAGATGGAGAGCCGTATCGCGCGGCTCGAAGAAGTCGACGAACCGCGCAAGGAGTGGCAGCTGGAGTTCACGATCGGCTCCGCGCCGCGGTCGAGCTCTGTGGTGTCGACGCTGTCCGGTGCCGTGTTCCGACAGGGCGATTTCACGCTGGGGCCCGTCTCCCTGCAGGTGAACGCCGGCGAGAGGATCGGTATCACCGGGCCGAACGGTGCGGGGAAATCGACGCTGCTGCGTGGCATCCTGGGCCGTCAGACGCCGGACGACGGAACCGCGAGCCTCGGAGCCAGCGTGGAGATCGGCGAGATCGACCAGGCCCGATCCCTGCTGGTCGGAGCGCGTCCGCTGGCGGAGACCTTCGAGGGGTTCGTGCCCGAGATGAACGCGGGCGAGGTGCGCACGCTGCTGGCGAAGTTCGGGCTCAAGGCCGACCACGTCACGCGTCCCGTCGACGGCCTGTCGCCGGGCGAGCGCACCCGCGCCGGCCTGGCGCTCCTGCAGGCGCGCGGGGTGAACGTTCTCGTCCTCGACGAGCCGACGAACCACCTCGACCTGCCCGCGATCGAGCAGCTCGAACAGGCGCTGGAGTCCTACACGGGGACGCTCCTGCTGGTGACGCATGACCGGCGGATGCTGGCGGCGGTGGAGACTGACCGGCGATGGCGGGTCGAGGCCGGGGTCGTGACCGAGCTGTAGGGGCGGTTCCGCCTCCACCGGGAGTTCTGCCCGAAGGCGTGAACGCTATCCACGCGCAGAAACGCGAGGAGAGCGCGTTCACGTGCGCCCATCGTGTTCATACGTGAGGGCTCAGCGACCCTGGCGCTTCTTGTAGGGCTTGGGCTGGCCCTTCACAATGGGTGCGCGGCCCTTGCCCTTCGACGCCTTCGCCTTACCGCCCCAGGACGCCTTCTGCGTGGGCGCGGGCGCCGGGGCATCGGCGATCCGGCGGTGCGCCTCCTCGAGCAGCAGAACGCCCGCCGGGAGGAGGCGCGTCGGCGGCGTGCGCTGGACGAGCGGCTGCCCGACCTCCTCCTCGAGCTTGTCGAGCGTCGTGTAGAGGGAGGCGAGGGGGATGCCGAGCTTCTCGGCCGTACGGGGGAAGTGCAGCTCCTCGGCGAGGGCGGCGAACCGGCGGAGATGCTCGAGCTTCATGGCATCCATTCTCCCGGATATGGAGCGTCGACGCGGGCCTGCTGGCCTCTTTCGACTCGCCGAGAGCACACGATCGTGCCGAGAGCACACATCGCGTCGCGGCGCGCGCCTGTGGTCTCGCGCGGATCGTGTGACCTGGCGGGCTCGTCCACACCACCAACCCGGGCCGAGTCCCGACGGGGGTCGACCCCGAGCGGACGGGGCGCCGGCCCCGGTCAGGCGGCGGATGCCAGGAAGCGGTCGGCGGTGCGCAGCGACAGCGCCATGATCGTCAGGGCGGGGTTCGCGGCGATCGCGGACGGGAAGACGGAGTTGTCCGAGATCCACAGGTTGGGGATCTCGTGCGAGCGGCCGTCGGCGTCGACGACGCCGTCGGACGGGTCGATCGACATGCGGCAGGTGCCGATGGTGTGTGCGGTGCGGGCCAGCACCATCGTCTCGCGCGCGCCTGCCGCGTCCATCACCCGCAGCATGAACGCCGTCGCGTGCTCGTCGAGCGCCTTCTCGTTCGCACCCGCCGTGAACGTCACACGGGCGCGGGGGATGCCGAACTCGTCGGTCTCGTCGACGAGCGTCAGACGGTTGTCATCCGACGGCAAGCACTCGGCGTTGATCCCGATGCCGGCCATGAACCGGGACTGCTCGAGCCGCTGCATGAGCTCGGGACCCCAGAGCCCCCCGCCCCGCACGAGCGTCGTCGAGAAGGTCAGGGGCATCACACCGAGACTTTGCACGAGGTAGCCCCCGGCGAAATCGGCATCGGCGGGACGCATCATGTCCTCGCTGATGAGCGAGGACGGATACCCCCGGTGTCCGCGCACGGGTTCGTCGAACCGGCCCCACACCTGCGTCGCTCCGTGGGCGAGGAAGTTTCGGCCCACCTGACCGTTGTCGTTGGCGAGACCTGTGTGCAGCAGCAGGCGCGGCGTCTCGACCCCGCCGCCGGCGAGAACGAGCGCGCGGCAGCGCTGGCGGACATCGACGCCGTTCTGTCGGTACACGACCGCGGCGACATGGCCCCGGGCGTCGAGCTCGATGTCGTGCACCATCGCTTCGGCGCGGATCTCGGCGCCCGCCGCGACCGCCGCGGGCAGGTACGTGTTGGCCGTGGAGGCCTTGGCATCCGTCCGGCATCCCTGGTGGCACTCGCCGCAGTTGACGCACGCGCCGCGCTCGCCATGGTGATCCTGCAGACGAGCGCGGGTGAGGACCGCGGCGGGGGCGTCGGCCCACCGGACACCGAGTGCGTCGCAACCCTTGGCGACCAGATTCGCGGGCGCGTTGCGCTTCGCCGGCGCGTAGGCGTACCGGCGCGAGGGGTCCCACGGATACGGGCTCGGTCCGGAGACGCCGATGTCACCCTCGACGCGCTCGACGTACGACAGCAACTCGTCGGGATCGACGGGCCAATCGCGGCCCTCGCCCGTCTCGGTGCGCAGAGAAAGGTCGCGGCGGTCGGGCCGCGGGGTGAAGGCACCCCAGTGCAGCATCGACCCGCCGACGCCGCGGCCGCTGTTGTTCGGGCCGAACGCGGTGGGATCGTCGCCGCCGCTCAGACGCTCGGACATCCAGTTGATCTCGACGGCTTCCGTCTCGTCGGGCGTGAGGTCGTCGAGCGCGAAGTGACGGCCCGCCTCGAGCGCGACGACGCGCAGTCCCTTGCCCGCCAGCTCCGCCGTGAGGGGAGCCCCTCCGGCGCCCGTGCCGACCACGATGACATCGACGATCTCGTCGGTGCCGAAGGTCCGCATCTTCTCGAGGTTCATGCCGCGTCTCCCGTCGCGATCGAGCCGCCGACACCGGCCGGCTCCCAGTCTTCACGGCGCCCGAGGCGCAGCTCCACGTACCCGCGGATGGGGCTTCCGCCGGTGGCGAAGCCGTCGTAGCCGACGCGCGCCATGCTCGCGGGGTGAGCGAGCCACTGGCGGACGAGGTCGTTGCGGACGTCTTCGAGCCAGAGCTTCAACCGAGCCGGGTCGAGGGGGCCCTCGGCGTCCGTGCTCCCCTCGATCGCGGTGCGCAGCACTGCTTCCCGGTCGGTGGGGTCGGCCGGCCACACCGCGGCGAGGGTGTCGAGACCGGCGCGATACGCCTCGGAGTCGGCGGGCAGATCGGCGTTGCGCCATCCGTCGCCCTCGCCGCGGGCGAGCTGCGTGTCGACGCGCGCGGCGAGGTCGATCGCCGGCCCCTCCTGCGGCACGACCAGGTCAGCGATCTCGCGGAGCAGGGTCAGCTGCGCCACGTCGAGCACCTCGGGCGCGTATCCCCGGTCGTCGGGGACGGCACGGCGGTTCAGGACGCCGCGTACGCGGGCATCGACGCGGTCGCCGGCGATGAGCGCGGACCAGTCGTCGGGCACGGCGGGGCCGATCAGCACCTCGTCGTCGACGAAGTGCGCGATGGCGTCGGCGGCCTCGTCGGCGCGCTCGAGGGGGATCAGGTGGCCGGTGTCGGCGAGGGCCACGAAGCGCGCGCGGGGATACACGGATGCCAGCAGGCCGGGCTGGGCAGCAGCGCCGAGATCGTCGTCATCGGCGCCGGCCAGCACGAGCACGGGGAGGTCGAGGGTCCCCACCTCCGCGGAGGCGTCGACGCGGCTGCCGGTCTGCAGCCACGCACGCCACGCGTCGGGGGAGGTGCGCTGCAGATCGGTCACGGCGTCGCGGTGGGCGTCGGGGGAGAGCGGCTCGGCCGTGTTCTGATCGATGAAGGTGTCGGCATCCTGTTCCGAGATGCCCCCGTCGGCGACCCAGGCCAGCATGCGCTCGCGGCGCTGCTCGTCCATCGGCTCGGGACGAGGGGGCGACGGCGCCAGGAGGACCAGACCGCTCAGCCCGAACAGGGGGGCATCGCCCCGCAGGACGCGGGATGCCACGAGCGCGGCGATCTTGCCGCCCATGCTGTGCCCGCCGAGCATCCAGCGACCGCGGGCGTGGCGGACGAGGTGCGCGATGACGTGGTCGACCGTGGCGTCGAGCGAGGAGTCGGTCAGGTCGGCGGCGGATCCGAAGCCGGGGAGGTCGATCCCTTCGACCCGCACGCGGCCGTCGAGACGCTCGGCGAGGCGGTTGAAGGAGCCGGCGCTCGCGCCGAGCGCGTGCAGCAGGAAGAGGGTGACGGGTGGCATGTCTTCACGCTCGCTCACGGAGCTCGTCGGAACGGGTCGCTTGCGGATCGGCGCGATATGCGCAAGGGCGTTGAGCGGCGGAAGGACCTCGGGGCGGGCCGGACTCCGGAGAAGTCCCGCCGGGCGCCGCGACGCGCCGGGCGGGGAGGGCGGATCGCGCGAAAAGTCAGGAGTTCGGCCCGCGACATGGATCCGGATCGACTCCGCGAACGGCGAACGCCCCGGGCCGCGCGGGAGCCGGGGCGTTCGCGTCGCGGGGTCAGGGAGTGACCATGCCGCCGTTGACGTTGAGCGTCTCGCCGGAGACGTAGCTGGACTCCGCGGAGGCGAGGAAGACGAAGGCCGGCGCGATCTCGGCGGGCTGGCCGGCGCGCTGGTAGGTGCTCTCGTCGTCGAAGTGCTCCATCTGGTCGTCCGAGACGCCCTGGCTCACCTGCAGCGCCGACCACGTGGGGCCGGGGGCGACGACGTTGACCCGGATGCCCCGGGAGGCCAGCTGCTGGGCGAGGCCCTTCGACAGGTTGTTGATCGCGGCCTTCGTCGCGGCGTAGTCGAGCCGGTCGGGCGCGGGGACGTACGCCTCGAGCGAGGCCGTGTTGATGATCGTCCCGCCCTCGGGCAGGTGGGCGAGCGCCGCCTTGGTGATCCAGAAGGGCGCGAACACGTTCGTGCGGAACGTCTGCTCGAACTGCTCGTCGGACAGCTCCTCGACCCGCTCGACCATCACCTGCTTGCCGGCGTTGTTCACGACGATGTCCAGACCGCCGAGCGCTTCCGCGGCCCGGGCGACGAGCTCGCGGCACGCGCCGGGCTCGGTGATGTCGGTCGCGATCGAGACGCCGGTGCGGCCGGCATCCCGGATCTGGGAGAGGACGTGGTCGGCGTCGCGCTGCTCGTCGGGCAGGTGCACGATGGCGACGTCGGCGCCCTCGCGGGCGAAGGCGATCGCGACGGCGCCGCCGATGCCGGAGTCGCCGCCGGTGATGAGCGCCCTGCGCCCGACGAGGCGGCCGAGGCCCCGGTAGGTCTTCTCCCCGAGATCGGGCACGGGGGTCATGTCGGCCTGGACACCCGGCTCGGGCTGATGCTGGACGGGCGGCTCGACCCGGTCGTAGCGCGTGACGGGGTTGTCGAAGGTGAACTGGTCTCGTTCGGTGCTCATGACCCGAGGGTAGGCAGGGGAGTCCGCGCCGGGGGCGGCCTTGACGGATGGAGGACAGCTGATCTCCCCGCGGTGCTCAGCGAGCGCTGGGGTTATCCATAGGATGAACTCAGGGTGCCCCGTCCGGTCCAGGGGAGAGCCCGACGAAGCCGCGGACCGACGGACCGGAGACCTGCGTGCGCACGAAAATCCTCTCGACCCTGGCGGTCGCCGTCCTTGCTGTCGGCGCCGCCGCCGCGGTCCCTCTCACCGCCTCCGCGGCAGAGGACTGCCGAACCATCCCCGTCAACGCCGACTCGGAGCTCACGTCTGATATCGCTCGAGCCGACTTCGGTGTCGACGGGACGGGCATCAAGGTGGGCATCATCTCGGGCTCGTTCAACCTCGTGGACACCGGGAGCACCTGGGAGCAGAACATCGCGCAGGGCCTGCTGCCGGGGGAGGGGAACCCCTGCGGATGGACCACCCCCGTCGTCCGCCTGAGCGAGCCGGATACGAACGTGGTGCCGGCGTCGCTCATCACGGACGAGGGTCGGGCGATGGCGCAGGTCGTGCACGGCATCGCCCCCGGGGCGGAGCTCTTCTACGCCGAGGGCGTCGGTCAGGGACTCGCCCAGGCGATCCAGCAGCTGCGCGGCGCCGGTGTCGACATCATCGTCGACGACCTGATCGCCGCCGACGAGACCGTGTACCAGGTGTCCGCCCAGACCGCCGCCATCGAGGAGGCCGTCGCCTCGGGCGTGACCTACCTCACCGCCGCCGGCAACAACACTCTGGTGAGCCTCGAGCGGCGCCGCACCGGGAATGAGCTGGTTCCGATCGGCAACTGGGAGACCGTGGCCTACCGCCCCGCGCCGTGCGACCCCTCGGTGAAGGTGACGGTGACCGCACCGTTCACGGGATACGACTGCATGGACTTCGATGCGACCGAGGGCGTCCGCACGGTCTCGTCGCTCGTGACCGTTCCCGCTGAGCTCGCCGAGCCCGAGACGGTCGCCCAGCCGACCGTCATCATGCAGTGGGCGGAGCCGGACGGCGCCGCGAAGGCGGCGTTCTCGATCGTCGCGACCGGCGGTACCGCTGACGGCACGGTGATCGCGAGCGACCCGACCTACCCGGCCGCCGCGGGACGCATCTCGATCAACGTCCCACCGATCGTGCGCGACGATCTTCCGGCGAACGAGGTGACGGTGGGGCTGTCGATCGTGCGCATGACCACGGGGACGCCCGAGACCGACATCACCCCCGCGCTGCGCCTCGTCTTCCCGACGGACGGCCCGCAGTGGATCGCCAGCAGCGACGAGGTCGCCTCGAACGAGTTGGACACCGTGGGACGCTCGATCGTCGGCCACAACGCCGCGCCGTCGGCGCTCACCGTCGCCGCGACCGGCGCGGGCGACGAGGGCCAGCTGGAGCAGTTCAGCTCGCTCGGGCCCGCATCGCCGGTGTACTTCGACGTGACCGGTGCGCCTGTCGCCGATCCGCGGACGATTTCCAAGCCCACCATTCTGTCGGTCGACGGGATCGAGCAGAACGCCCTCACCGAGGGCGAGGAGATCCAGCCCGGTGTCTGGCTCTTCAACGGCACCTCGGCGGCGACGCCCAGCGCCGGCGCGGTGGCCGCGCTCGCGCTGCAGCTGAATCCCGCCCTCACTCCCGCCGAGCTGGGGCGCCTCATCGAGCAGTCGACGACGCCCGATCGCTCGATCTATCCGTCGATCGCCGATCGGGATGCCGTCGGCTCGGGCCTCGTGAACGCGCAGGCGCTGCTCACCGCGGTCCAGGCCACCCTGCCCGCGCCGCAGCCGGGCGAGGCGCCCCCGCGTCCCACGCTCGCGGCATCGGGACTGACCGATGGGGGGACGGCGGTGCCCCTCGGCCTCGTTCTCCTCACCCTCGGTCTGGCGGTCGTCGTGACGGTGCGCGTGCGGCGTAAGACGGGCGACACCCGCTGATCCGACCGCGCACCCGATGCGCCCCGATCGGGGTGCCGGGTGCGCGGCGGGTCGTCTGTCAGACGCGTCCGCCGCGATCGACCAGGCGGGTCGCCACGAGTTGCGTGTGCGATCCGGTTGCCGGATCCGCGGCGCGCGCGAGGAGCGTCTCGGCGGCCTGTCGGCCCAGGTCGGCGACGTCGTAGTCGACGATGCGGATGCGGCGCGGCAGCAGGCGGGACAGCTCGAAGTCGTCGAAGCCGGAGACCGCCACCTCGGCGCCGGCGGGCAGGATCGCCTCGAGCGCGCCGATCGTCACGCGGTTGTTCGCGCAGAACACCGCCGTCGGTGGTTCGTCGGACTCCAGCAGACGCCGCATCGCGTCGCGGGCGAGGGTCGGGGTGTGCAACCCGTCGACGACGAGGGCGGGGTCGATCTCGCGGCCGGCGGCGGCGAACGCGTCGCGGGCGCCCTCCCAGCGCTCGGCCATCGTGAAGATCGCCCGGGCGTCGAGGAGGACGGCGATGCGGCGATGCCCGGCCTCCACGAGCTCGGCGACGGCGGCGCGTGCTCCGCCGCGATTGTCGAGCAGGATGGCGTCGGCGGGGATGCCGCTTCCGGGGCGATCGAGGAACACCACGGGCGTGCCCAGTTGCACTTCGCGCGTGAGGTAGGAGTGATCGGCCGCGGTGGGCACCACGATGAGACCGCCGACCTGGCGTTGGCACAGGTCGAGCGCCAGCGCGCGCTCGGTGTCGGCATCCTCTTCGCTGGATGCCATGACGATGTGCATCCGCTCTCGGGCGGCGACGGTCGAGACCGCGGCGGCGATCTGCATGTAGAACGTGTTCGACAGGTCGGCGGCGATGAAGCCGATGGTGTCGCGGTTGCCGGAGCGCAGGCTCGCCGCGAGGGCGTTGCGGTGGTACCCCAGGCGGGCCACCGAGGCGAGCACCCGCTCGGCCATGACCGCGTCGACGTTCGGTTCGCCGTTGATGACCCGGGAGACGGTCTTGAAGCTGACTCCCGCGTCGGCCGCGACGTCGACCATCGTGGGTCGGCCTGTCTTGCGCATGCGTCTCCTCGGGTGATGCCGCGGGGCGGCGTCCTCCGAGCATAGGGACGCAGGCGCGTCGTACGGAAAACGCACGGAGAGGACACCCCGGATCGGCGGCGTCCTCGGCACGGAGGAGGGGGGTGCGCCGAGGACCGGTCGGTGCACCCCCGTCGAGCGGTCACACCTCGGGCGTGACGAAGGTCCCGCTCTCGTGCGAGGCGATCGCCGCGGCGAACAGGCGGTGGGTCAGCGCCGCCTCCTCGGGCCGGACGCAGCCGAAGCCGTCTCCCAGTTCACCCACGTACTCGGCGAGGAAGGCCGCCCACATCTGCAGGATGGCATCCGAGAATCCGGATTCGAAGTTCGGACCCGTCACCGTGGGCCAGACCGACTGGCTGCCCGCGTCGACGCTCTGCCAGCTCTGCTCACGACCGACTCCCGGCACGTCGATGAACGCGAACACCTCGACCTGCTTGGGGTTCTTGGTGCTGAAGCGCACTCCGCCCGACATGCCGATGGCCTCGAACTCCCACGTGTTCTTCTGACCCGGTGCGATGCGCTTGGTCTCGGTCGTGAGCGGGAAGGGGGCGCCGTCGTGGCGTGCCCACGAGTGGATGACCGCGTTGTCCCAGGTGTCGCACGGCTGCATGGTGCCGTCGGGGCCGGGACGCTCGGTGACGACGTCTTGCAGGATGCCGACGACTTTCTCGGGCGTCCAGCCCAGGCGCAGCGGCACGTGCCACGTGTGCATGCCGAGGTCGTTGAGCACACCGGCACCGCCGCAGAACTTCTTCTGCCGCTTCCAGTTGAGGGGCTTGTTCACGTCGATGTCGCTGGAATGGAGGAAGGTGCATTTCGCCTCGACGATGCGGCCGAGCGCACCGGAGCGGACGTAGTCGACCGCCCACTGGGCACCGGGGAAGAACGGCATCTCGCTCGAGACACGCACGAACGACCCCGGTGTCTCGTCGATCGCGGCGACGACCGCATCCGCGGCCGCGCGGTCGATGCCGAAGGGCTTCTCGGCCAACAGCGCCTTACCCGCGCGGATGGTGTCGATGTAGAGGCGTTCGTGCAGGTCGTGGCGCACGGCGATGTAGACGACGTCGACGCGCGGGTCGGCGAGCAGCTCGTGGTGATCGGTGGTGGTGAGCTGCACGGTGTCGATGCGCTCGAAGAACTCGAGAGCCGCGGGGTTGATGTCGCAGACCGCGACGAGCTCGGGCTCGGCGGGGTGATCGATGAGAGCGGGCCAGCGCCGCAGGGCGGCGGCGATCTCACGGCCCATGAGGCCGCCCCCGATGATGCCGACGCCGACCTTCTTGCCGGTCACGCGGCACCCCCGATGAGGGTGAGGGCGTCGTCGACCGAGGCGTCGTCGTGCACGACGGCCATGAGCGCGGCGGTGATGCCGGCGGGGTCGGGGTGCTGGATGACGTTGCGGCCGTAGACGATGCCGCGGGCGCCCTGCTCGAGCACGGCTTTCGTGCGCTCGAGCAGCGTGCGGTCGTCGACGCGGCCCCCGCCGCGCACGAGCACGGGGGTGTCTCCGGCAGCCTGGACGACCCGGTGGTACTCGGTGATGTCGTCGGTCGGGTCGGCCTTGATGAGGTCGGCACCGAGCTCGCGTGCCTGTCGCACGAGGGTGACGATCTTGGCGGTGTCGCCGTCGACGCCGTATCCGCCGCTCCCGGGCTTCGTCTGCATGACGAGGGGCTCGATCATCAGCGGCATCCCGTAGCGTTCCGCGTCGGTGCGGAGGGCCAGGATCGAGCGGATGCACTGCTCGCGGACCTGGGGCTCGCCGGGCAGGTCGAGAAGATTCACGCACACAGCGACCGCATCGAGACGGACGGCGACCTCGATGGCATCCGGGACGTGGATGCTGTGCAGGGGTGACTCGAGCGGGTCGCCGTAGACGTTGGCGATGTCGGTGCGCAGGACGAGGCCGGGCTTCTGCTTGCCGGGCACCGACTGCAGCAGAGGTGCCTGGCCGAGCGTGAGCTGGACGGCGTCGGGGCCGGCGTCGACCAGCGTCGCGACGGTCGCGGCCATGTCTTCGATGCCGGTGAGGAAGGCGTGCTCGTGGAACGCGCCGTGGTCGACGGCGACGTCCAGCGCGCGGCCGGAGCGCGCGTTGAAGAGGCGGTGGAGGCGGGGTTTCGACATGGGGTGTGGGTCTCCGAGACGTCGGGTCGGGGCGCGGCTCTGCGCTCGTCGGTCAGTATGAGGGGAGCAAGACAACGTTGTCAATCGCTGCTAGCCTGGGCCGCGCAACGGCGAGGAAGGCGGGGCTCATGGGCGAGCTGTACGAATCTGCGATCGACGAGGTGCGAAAGCGCACGGGATCGCTGGCGCAGGTGGCGAGTGTGGAGGCCTCCGTCCGCACGGACGGCCCGGATGCCGGAACCCGGCGCCTGCGCCTGATCGCGGGTGATCTCGAGGTCGAGCTGTTGCCGGATCGTGGCCTCGACCTCGGGCAGGTGCGCCACCGCGGAGTCCCGCTGGCGTGGGTGTCGCCGACCGGATGGCCGCGGCCGAGCGCCGCCGGATTCGAGGCGTCGTTCGGAGGTGGTCTCGTCACCACCTGCGGCTTGCTGTCTTTCGGCCCGCCCTCGGTCGACGCCGAGGGGGAGCACCCGCAGCACGGGAGGTACAGCGGGCTGGCGGCATCCGTCACCCGAGCGGAGGTCGTCGAGGACGCCGTGGTCGTGGAGGCGACGGTCGTCGAAGCGACGGTTCTCGGTGCCCACCTCGAGCTGCGCCGGAGCGTGCGACTGCCCTTCGGGGCGGGGCGGATCGAACTGCGCGACGAGATCGTGAACCGTGGAGCGCGGGCGGTGGAGCCGATGGTGCTCTACCACGTCAATCTCGGCTGGCCCCTGGTCGATGAGGGAACCGTGCTGCGCTCGCCGGCGGAGCAGGTGACCGCGCGCGATGCTGCCGCCGAGGCGGGACTGGCGTCGTGGGCGGCGTTCCCCGCGCCCGTTGCGGAGTATCCCGAGCAGGTCTTCGCGCACGTGCTGCCGACCGATCGTCGCGTGAGCGCCGAGGTGATCGCGCGGTCGGGGCTCGGCGTCCGGATCTCGTTCGATGCGACGGTGCTGCCGGGGATGTTCCACTGGCGGGTCGCGCAGGAGGGCGGGGTGGTCCTCGGGGTGGAGCCCGCCACGGCTCCGACCATCCTGGGGCGCGCTGACGCGCGGGCGTCCGGACTGTTGAGAGAACTGGCCGCGGGCGCCTCGTGGGAGCTCGGCCTTGACATCGATGTCATCCGAGATGCATCCGTGACTTGACAACGTTGTCCGGTCGGCCTCATGCTGACTCCAGCGAAGCCCGCCCGAGGGTTTCGGTCCCCATGACAACGATGTCGGAGATGCGATGACGCACGACGAGCAAGAGACCGCCCCCGCGGTCGCCGAGGGCTCGATGCCTCGGCCGCGCGCGCGGCTCATCGACGTCGCCACCGCCGCCGGCGTGAGCCCGAAGACCGTCTCGCGCGTCATCAACGACGAGACCGGAGTGCTCCCCGACACCCGCGACCGTGTGCTGCGTGCCGTGCGCGATCTCGGCTTCGTGCCCGACCGCAGCGCCCGGGAGCTCAAGCGGCGCGATGCCGACACGATCGGCATCCTGATCGACGCGATCAGCGACCCGTTCTTCGCCGCGTTCGTCAGCGTCGTCGAAGAACTCGCGGTCGCCGAGGGCCTGAGCGTGATCTTCGCCAGCACGGGATATGACGCCTCGCGCGAGCGCCTCCAGCTCGACCGCCTCACCGGTCACCGTCTCGCGGGCCTCATCGTGGCACCCGTGGCGGTGGCCGCGTCGACGCTCGTGAGCCTGCGGATGCGCTTCCCCGTCGTGAGCGTCGACCGCGTGCGCGCGGGGATCGACGCCGTGGTGATCGACGACGCCGGGGCGGCCGCCGAGGCGACGACGGCTCTCATCGCGCACGGGCACCGTCGCATCGCCTTCATGGGCGAGGACGTCCCTTACCCGACGGTCAGCGACCGCCTGGTCGGGTACCGCTCCGCTCTCGAAGCCGCGGGACTGCCCTTCGACCCCTCGCTCGTCGTCACCCACGAGCGCTTCGGCCGGGGAGGAGCCGCCGAGGCGTCGCGTCTTCTCGAACGCGACGACGCACCCACCGCCCTGCTGTGCGCGACGAGCCTTGCGGCCATCGGCACGGTGCGGGTGATCCGGTCCCAGGGCCTGCGCATGCCCGCGCTCATCTCGTTCGGGGACTTCCCCCTCGCCGAGGCGCTCGAGCCGGGCATCACCTGTGTCGACCACGATCCGCGTCTGTTGGCCGTCGCCGCCTTCCGGCTTCTGCGCGAGCGCGCCGTGCGTCCCGAGGAGGGGCCGGAGCGGATCGTGGTGCCGACCCGGCTGGTGGCGCGCGGGTCGGGCGAGGTCGCGGCGGGTGGCCGGGCCTCGGAGACGGTCTCGGTGCCCTCCCCAGATCCGGACGGGTGCAACGGATCCGGACGAAATGCGCTTATCGATCCGGATCCGGTGCATCTTTCCGGATCTGCGACGTCGCCGCCCGCGCCGCGGGAGGAGTTCAGCCCGCCCTCCGCCCTCGCCGACCCCGCCCCCGAGCTGGTCGCGGCCGCCCTCTCCCTCGTCCACCCCGAGCCGGCCGGCGACGTCGCCGTTCCGGCCGCAGCCCCGATCGGAGCCGCGTCATGAAGCCCGTCCTGTTGCCGCCGAACCCCGTGCAGCACTTCTATCTCGGCGGTGACCGCATCGCCGCGCTGCGTGGCATCGAGCCCGAGACCGATCGTCAGCCCGAGGAGTGGCTCGGCTCGACGGTCTCGCGTTTCGGCTCCGACGAGATCGGCCTCGCCGTGACCGATGAGGGAGCGTTCCTGCGCGACCTCGTCACGGCCGACCGCGCCGCGTGGGTGGGGGCCCGGGGCGGACGGGATGCCGCGGATCTCGGCATCCTGGTCAAGCTCCTCGACGCGCGGCAGCGCCTCCCCGTGCACGTGCACCCCGACCGCGGGTTCGCGAGCGCGCACCTCGACTGCCCCTACGGCAAGACCGAGGCCTGGTACGTGCTCGAGACCGAGGAGGACTGCGCCGTGCACGTCGGCTGGAACCAGGCCGTCGACCGCGACGAACTCGACCGCCGCCGCGACGCGCAGGACAGCGAGTGGATGCTCTCGCGCATGAACCGCGTCGTCGTGCGACCGGGCATGGGCGTGCTGGTGCCCGCGGGCACCGTGCACGCGATCGACGGCGGCATCTTCGTGGCCGAGGTGCAGGAGCCCACCGACTTCTCGATCCTCCTCGAGTGGTCGGTCACGACCTCGACCCGCGAGGAGTCACACCTCGACCTCGGCTTCGACGCCGTGATGCCGTCGGTGTCGACCGAGAAGCTGGATGCCGAGGCCCTCGACGCCCTGGTCAGCACGGCGGGGACGACGACGGCGGGATCGGGCTTCCGCTCGCTGCTGCCCGCGGTCGCCGATCCGTACTTCCGTCTTCTCGACGCGGCGGGGGATACCGCCTCCCGCGAGGCCGGCTTTGCGGTCGTGCTCGTGCGCGAGGGAGCGGGCGCCTTGGTCTCGGATGCCGGGACCGTCGAGGTCGAGCGCGGACAGGTCTACGCCGTGCCCCACGCGTTCGGCGCGTGGCGGCTGACGGGCGCGGCCGAGATCCTCGTCGCCGCCCCCGGCGCGGGCTGGCCCGGCACCCTGCGCGGGGGTGACGTGCGATGAGCGAGTACGTCGTCGGGATCGACATGGGCTCGACCAGCACCAAGCTTCTGGTCGCCACGCCCGAGGGGCGCCAGGTGCTCGTCGTCAGCCGCCCGTCGCCCTGGACGAACCTCGACCACGGACGGGCCGAGATGCCCGCCGAACGGGGGATCGCCGTGGTGCGCGAGCTCGCGGCCGAGGCCGACGCCCGCCTCTCCGACGGGTACCGCATCCTCGCGCTCGGGGTGTCGGGCATGGCGGAAGCCGGCGTGCTGCTGGATGCCGAGAGCGTCCCGCTCGCCCCGATCATGGCCTGGTTCGACCCGCGCGGGGCCGCGCAGATCATGGCGACCCCCGAGGAGTTCCGCGCCGAGTTCCCCGGCCGCACGGGACTTCCGGTGGGGCCTCTGGCATCCGTCGCCAAGCTCTTGCACCTGCGGGAGAGCGGCATCGCGCTCGCGGGGACGACGTTCCTCAACGTGCCCGAGTACGTGGTGAACGCCCTCGGCGGCCCGCGGGTGGCCGAGTACTCGCTCGTCTCGCGGACGGGGCTCCTCGACCAGGACGACAGCACGCCGTGGCACGCGGCTCTCGACGTGCTGGGGGTCGACGCCTCGATCCTCGGTGCGCTCGTCAGCGCCGGAGAGGCCGTCGGCCGGCTCGACGACCCCGCGATGCCCGACGGTTTCCAGGGGGCTGCCCTCACGATCGCCGGCCACGACCACCTCGTCTCGGCCGTCGCCGTCGGCGCCACCCACACCGGTCAGCTCTACGACTCCATGGGCACCGCCGAGGCGCTCGTGCGTGTGCTCGACGACACCCTGCCCTTCGCCGCCCGGGAGCGTCTCGCCCACGCCGGCATCAATTGCGTGCGGCACGTCATCCCCGGCAAGTACGTGCTGCTCGCGGGCACGAAGTCGGGGCTGCTCATGCGGCGCGTGCTGCAACTGCTCGGAATCACGGATGCCACGGGCCGCGCCCTCATCGACGCCGCCGCCCTGGCACTCCCCGTCGACGGCACGCTGGCCGACGGCGGTCTCGAGGTGACGGGCGCGCGCAACGACGACGGGGTGCTGAAGATCGTCGCGCAGAGCGACGGGCTCAGCCCGGCCGAGTTGTTCGCGTCGTCGCTCCGCCACGGGAACGACATGCTCGCCGAGTGCATGGCGGTGATGGACCGCGAGGTCGCTCCGCCCACCTCGACGGTGCTGACCGGCGGCTGGTCGACGATGGCATCCGTCGTCCGCTCCCGCTCGACGCTGCTGCCCGACGTCACGGTGTCGACCCACGATGAGGGCACGGCTTACGGGGCCGCCCTGTTCGCCGCCTTCGCTGCTTCGTCCGATTCTTTCGAGGCCGTCGCCCAGGCGTTCCTCTCCTCCTCTGTTCTCACTACCGAAAGGAGCTGACGATGTCGTCAGTCACCACCGCCGTTCCGGTGCTGCAGGCTCGGGGCCTGTCGCGTCAGTTCGGTCATGTCCGGGCGTTGAACAACGTCGACTTCGAGGTCTACCCGGGAGAGGTCACCGCCCTCATCGGTGACAACGGCGCCGGCAAGTCGACGCTCGTCAAAGCCCTCTCCGGCAACCTCGCCGTCGACGACGGGGAGATCCTCTTCGACGGCAAGCCGATCGAGATGACCAACCCGCAGGTTGCCTCCGGCCTCGGCATCGAGACCGTGTACCAGGACCTCGCCCTCGCCCCACACCTGGACCCCGTGCAGAACATGTATCTGGGTCGGGAGATCCGCCGCCCCGGCATCGCCGGAGCGCTCGGGTTCATGAAGACCAAAGAGATGGCCGTCGCCTCGCGTGCGGCTTTCGACGAGCTCGGCGCGACCGTGCGGTCGTTGTCGTCACCGGTCGGTGAGATGTCCGGCGGTCAGCGTCAGGCGATCGCGATCGCCCGCGCCGTGCATTGGGCGGGGCGTCTGGTGTTCCTGGACGAGCCGACGGCGGCGCTCGGAGTGCGTCAGACGAAGAACGTGCTCGAGACGATCCGGCGGGTGCGCGACAAAGGCATCGCGGTGGTGTTGATCTCGCATTCCATGCCGCACGTGATGGACGTCTGCGACCGCATCCAGGTGCTGCGTCTAGGCACCCGTGTCGCGAACGTGAGCGCGAAGAACACCTCCATGGAAGAACTCGTCGGGCTCATGACCGGCGCCGTCACGAAGGACGACCAGAAGTGAGCGTCACCACCCCTCCCACCGAGACCGTCGCCATCGGCACATTCGAGGACACGAAACCAGGGTTCTTCCGCGGGTTGCTGAAGGCGCAGGCCTTCCAGATCCTGCTCATCCTGATCGCGATCGTGCTCGTGTTCAGCGCGCTGGCGCCGGAGTCGTTCGCGCAGTGGTCGAACTTCCGCCTCATCATCCAGAACGCCTCGATCCTCGCCGTCCTGGGTGTCGGGATGACGTACATCATCATCACCTCCGGCATCGACCTCTCCATCGGCTCCGTGCTGGTGTTCTCCGGCGTCGTGTCGGCGTTGACGATGCGCGCCCTCGGCGGGGAGGGCTGGGGAGTGGCGACGATCGGGATCCTCGTGTCGATCCTCAGTGGCGTGTGCTGGGGGCTTTTGAACGGCTTCCTCATCGCGAAGGCGAAGATCCCGCCGCTGATCGTGACCCTGGGTTCGCTCGGGATGGCGCTCGGTCTCGCGCAGATCCTCACCGGCGGCGTCGACATCCGCGACGTGCCCACCGTGCTCACGGTCTCGATCGGGTACGGCAACGTGTTCGGGTCGCTGCCCATCATCAGCGTCATCGCCCTGGTCGTGGTCGTGATCGGCGCCGTGGTGCTGCACTTCACGAAGTTCGGCCTCTACACCTACGCCGTCGGCTCCAGTGAGCTCGCCGCCCGCCGGGTCGGCGTGAAGGTCGACCGCCACCTCATCTCGGTGTACACGCTGTCGGGAGCGCTCGCGGGACTCGCCGGCATCCTGGCCCTGTCGCAGTTCTCCACCACGGCGATCGCCGGACAGTCGCAGACCAACCTCAACGTCATCGCGGCCGTCGTGATCGGTGGCACCTCGCTCTTCGGCGGCGTCGGCACGATCTTCGGCACCGTGGTCGGCCTCTTCATCCCCGCCGTTTTGCAGAACGGCTTCGTCATCACCGGCGTGCAGCCCTTCTGGCAGCAGGTCGCGGTGGGCGCGGTGCTGATCACCGCCGTCTACGTCGACCAGGTGCGCCGCACCGCCGCGACCCGCGGCAACACCCAGAGCCTCTGGCGGAAGTTCGTCAGCGGAGGACGCCGCGGCTGACGCCCGGCATCCGACATCACCAAGAGAGAACGGTCATCACAATGCAGTGGAACAACAAGGTTCTCGCGTTCGCCACCCTCGGCGCCGCAGCCACCCTCGTCCTCGCCGGGTGCTCCGGCGGAGCCTCGTCAGGCTCCGCGTCGGGCGGTGCCGACGGGGGCTACAAGATCGCGTTCGTGCAGGGCGTCGCGGGAGATGAGTTCTACATCTCCATGCAGTGCGGCATCCAGGACGAAGCCGCCAAGGAAGGCGCCACCGTCACCACCCAGGGACCGGAGAAGTTCGACCCGACGCTTCAAAAGCCGATCGTCGACGCGGTCGTCGCCTCCAAGCCCGACGCCCTCCTGATTGCGCCGACGGACGTGTCGGCGATGCAGGCGCCGATCGCGGCGGCGGAGGCCGCGGGCATCAAGGTCGTGCTCGTCGACACCACCCTGGAAGATCCCTCGGGCGCGGTGTCGCAGATCTCGAGCGACAACGAAGGCGGCGGGGCTGCCGCGTTCAAGGCGATCCAGGATGCCAACCCCAACGGCGGCAAGGTGCTCGTCGTCTCGGTCGACCCCGGCATCTCCACCACCGACGCCCGCGCGAAGGGCTTCGAGGACGCGGTCGCGAAGGACTCGAAGTTCGAGTCGGTCGGCGTGCAGTACTCGCACAACGAGCCGTCGACGGCGGCGGAGATCGTGACGGCGGCGCTGCAGAAGGACCCCGACATCGTCGGCATCTTCGCCGCCAACCTGTTCGCCGCCGAGGGCTCCGCCACCGGCGTCCAGCAGGCGGGCAAACAAGGCCAGGTCACCATCGTCGGCTTCGACGCCGGCCCCGCCCAGGTCAAGGCCCTCGAAGCCGGCACCGTGCAGGCCCTCGTCGCGCAAGAGCCCGCCACCATCGGCTCCGACGGCGTCAAGCAGGCCATCGCCGCGCTGAAGGGCGAGTCCACCGAAGCCAAGATCCAGACCGGCTTCACCATCCTCACCAAGGACAACATCGACGGTGAGGGCAAGGACGCGGTCTACAAGTCCAGCTGCTGAACGATGCCGGATGCCGGGACCCTCGCGCGGGGTCCCGGCATCCACCCCACCCCGCTTGAATCGCCCCACTTCGCCGTCACAGACCACCGCCAGCGACAAAGTGCGGCAATTCGAGCCACCGACCCGGGACCCACGCACAACGATCGGGGCCCGGCGTCCACCACCCCGCTTCATTTGCCGCACTTCGCCGCCTCGGACCACGCCGAGCGACAAAGCACGGCAACTCAAGCCACGACCCACGGATGACGGACCACGCGCACGACGCTCGGGCCCCGGCACCCACCCCCTACCCCGCGTGAGTTGCCGCACTTCGACGCCTTGGACCACCTCGAGACGACGAAGTGCGGCAATTCACGCCACGACCCACGGAGCCGAGACCCTCGCGCACGACGCGCAGGTCCCGGCATCCACCCCGCGTGAGTCGCGGCATTTCCACGGCTCGAAGCGACGAAGTGCGGTATCCGCGCGAAGCAACACCCACCCCGACAAGAGAGAGACCGCCGTGCCGCTGGCCGACATGCCCGAACTGCTCGCCGCGCACCGCGCGGTCGGGGCCTTCAACTTCATCACCCTCGAGGTCGCCGAGGCGATCGTCGCCGGCGCCGAGGCCGCCGACACCGGCGTGATCCTGCAGCTGTCGCAGAACGCCGTCGCGTTCCACGGCGGTCTCGCCCCCGCCGCCTCCGCCGCTCTGCGCCTGGCCGAGGCCGCGCGGGTCCCCGTCGCCGTGCACCTCGACCACGCCACCGACGAGCCGCTCGTCGACGAGGCGTTGGTCGTCGGCATCCGGTCGGTCATGTTCGACGCGGCCCACCTCGCGGATGCCGAGAACCTCGCACGCACTGCGGCCGTCGCCGCCCGCGTGCACGCCGCCGGAGCCTGGATCGAGGCCGAGCTCGGCGAAATCGGCGGCAAGGGGGCCCACGCTCCGGGCGTGCGCACCGACGTCGCCGAGGCCGTGCGCTTCGTCGAGGCCACCGGGGTCGACGCCCTCGCCGTCGCGGTCGGCAGCGAGCACGCGATGCGCGAACGCAGCGCCCGACTCGACGAGCCCCTCATCGCCCGTCTCGCCGCCGCCGTTCCCGCGCCCCTCGTGCTGCACGGCTCGAGCGGCGTCGCCGACGCCGGGATCGACGGCGCCGTGCGCGCCGGGATGCGCAAGATCAACGTCGGCACGCACCTCAACACCGTCCTCACGGCGGCGGTGCGCGCGGAGTTGGAGCGGGATCCGGATGCCATCGATCCGCGTCGCTGGCTCGCTCCGGGGCGCGAAGCGGTCGCCGCAGAAGTGCAGCGTCTGCTCGACGTGATCACGGGGCGCAGCGTCCCGGCGCAGCACGCCGCGGGAGCGCACGCGTGACCGGGATCGTCACCCTCACCGCCGCGGGCGCGATCGACGCGACGTACCGCGTCGGGGCGCTCCGCCGCGGGACCTTCGCCCGCGCCGACAGCTACACGCGCGAGGTGAGCGGCAAGGGCGTGAACGTCTCCGCCGCGCTCGCCGCGGGCGGAGCGGACACCGCCGCGGTCGTCGCGCTCGGTGCCGACGACGTACGTTTCGCGCGCGGCGGGCTCACCGCTCCGCTGCTGCGCATCGTCGAGGTCCCCGGCGCGACGCGCGTGAACACGTCGATCATCGATGCCGAGGGGGCCACGACGAAGGTCAACGCGCCCACCCCGCCGCTGTCGCCGGAGGCGTGGGATGCCACGATCGCGACGCTGCGAGCGGAGCTCACCGCGCGGACCGATCCGTGGCTCGTGATCTCGGGCAGCCTGCCGGAGCTCGCGGGAACCGGCCGGCTCGTCGACCTCGACGCCGTCCGCGCGATCGCGCGGGAGAGCGGCGCGCGGGTCGCCGTGGACACCAGCGGTGCCGCCCTCGACGCGCTGCTCGCCGACCCCGTCGGCATCGACCTGCTCACCCCCAACGCCGACGAGCTGTCAGCCGCGGTCGGCCGCCCGCTCGCGACCCTCGGCGATGTCGTCACGGCGGCGCGCGAGATCGTCGCGCGCGGGGTCGCCACGGTGCTCGCGAGCCTCGGTGTCGACGGACTCGTCGCCGTCACCGCCGACCGTGCGGTGTTCGCGCGGGCCGATGCCCCGTACGTCGCCAACACCGCCGGCGCGGGCGATGCCGCTCTCGCGGGGTTCCTCCTCGGCCTCACGCGGGAGCTTGCGGTCGACGCCGATCCGCTCGCCGTTGCCGCGGCTTCCGCGGCGGAGTGGGGCGCGCACGCCGTGGCGCACGCGTCGACGATCGTCGCGGGACCGCCGCACGGCATCCGGGCCCGGGTCGAGACCTCGCCCGACCTCGCGCGTCGCCTCACCTCCGAGGGGGACGCGTGAGCGCCGTCGCGCCCGAGATCGCCGCGGCCGTCGCCGACATCACACGCATCCGCACCCGGGCGATCGACCGCGTCGCCTACGCCAACGACGCCTCGCACTACCTGCTCACCCCGGATGCCGTGGTCGTCGCCGCCGACGCGGCCGAGGTCGGCGCGATCCTGCGCGGGGCCACGGCATCCGGGACGCCGGTCACGTTCCGCTCGGGCGGAACGAGCCTGTCGGGGCAGTCGTCGGGCGCGGGGCTGCTCGTCGACGTGCGGCAGGGCTTCGGGCGCATCGACGTGCTCGACGGTGGCCGTCGTGTGCGCTCGCAGCCCGGGGCGACGGTGCGGCAGGTCAACGCGCGGCTGCTGCGGCACGGGTACCGTCTCGGGCCCGACCCCGCGAGCGAGGCCGCCTGCACGATCGGCGGCGTCGTCGCGAACAACTCCAGTGGCATGGCCTGCGGAACGGCCGAGAACTCGTACCGCACGCTCGAGGGGCTCGTGCTGGTGCTGGCATCCGGGACCGTGGTCGACACGGCGGCGCCCGACGCCGACGCGCTGCTGCGTGATCGCGAACCCGCCCTCGTCGAGGGATTGATGCGTCTGCGCGAGCGAGTGGTGAAGAACGCCGCGAGCGTCGCGCTCATCGAGCGACAGTTCGCGATGAAGAACACGATGGGCTACGCGCTCAACGCGTTCCTGGACGTCGACACCCCGGCAGCCCTGCTCGCGCACCTCGTCGTCGGGTCGGAGGGCACGCTCGCGTTCGTGGCCGAGGCGACGTTCCGCACCGTGCCGATCCGTCCCGCGATCGCGACGACGCTCGCGGTGTTCCCGACCCTCGACGCCGCCACCCGGTCGCTGCCCGCGCTCGTGGCGACCGGGGCGGCGACGCTGGAGCTGATGGATGCCACCTCCCTCCGCGTCGGCCAGCGCCTCGTCGGCACCCCCGCCGCCATCCACGGCTTCGAGGCCACCACGCAGGCGGCGCTGCTGGTCGAGTACCACGCGGACGACGTCGACGCGCTGCGCGACCTCGCGGGGGCGGGCTCCCGTGTGCTCTCCGAGCAACCCCTGCTCGACTCCGCCGTGTTCTCGAGCGACCGGGTGCAACGCGCTGCCGCCTGGACCTTCCGGAAAGGCCTGTACGCCTCGGTCGCCGGCGCGCGCCCCTCGGGCACCACGGCGCTGCTCGAAGACGTGGTCGTGCCCGTCGAGCGCCTCGCCGACACCTGCGAGGGACTGCAAGAGCTGTTCGCGCGCTTCGGGTACGACGACAGCGTGATCTTCGGCCACGCCAAGGACGGCAACATCCACTTCATGCTCACCGACCGCTTCGAGGGCGCGCGGGCGCTCGGCCGGTTCGAGGGCTTCACCGACGCGATGGTCGACCTCGTGCTCGACGCGGGCGGCAACCTCAAGGCGGAGCACGGCACCGGACGCGCGATGGCGCCGTACGTCCGCCGGCAGTACGGCGACGAGCTGTACGACGTGATGGTTGCGCTTAAGCGCCTGCTCGACCCGAGCGGCATCCTGAACCCGGGCGTCATCATCGACGACGATCCCGGCGCGCACCTGCGTCATCTCAAGACCCCGGTGTCGATCGAACCCGAGGTCGACCGCTGTGTCGAGTGCGGCTACTGCGAGCCGGTGTGCCCGAGTCGGTCGATCACCCTGACCCCGCGCCAGCGGATCGTCGTGCGGCGCGCCTCGACCGCAGCCCGCGAGCGCGGGGACGGCGCTCTGGTCGCGGAGCTCGAGAAGGACTACGACTACGACGGCGTACAGACCTGCGCCGTCGACGGCATGTGTCAGACCGCGTGCCCCGTGCTCATCAACACCGGAACCCTGATGAAGCGCTTCCGCCGCGACGACGCCAACCCGGTGCTGGCGGCCGGATGGTCGGCTGCGGCGACAGGCTGGGGGACGGTGACACGGGCGGGGTCTGTGGCGCTCTCGGTGGCCTCCGCGGTGCCGACGCCGGTGGTCAGGACGGTGACGGATGCCGCGCGCGCGGTGCTGGGGACGGACACGGTGCCGCGGTACTCCAGGGAGCTCCCCGCGGGAGGTCCCTCGCGGCGGTCGCTGGGCGCTCGGGTCGGCGCCGCGGGCGCGGAACCGGCTGCGGTGTTCCTTCCCGCCTGCGTCGGGAGCATGTTCGGAGCGGCCGAGGGGATCGGGGCGACCGCCGCCTTCGTCCGTCTGCTCGAGCGGGCCGGGGTCGCGGCGATCGTCCCCGGCGGCATCGACTCCCTGTGCTGCGGCACGCCCTGGTCGTCGAAGGGCTATGCGAAGGGGCACGCGACGATGACCGCCCGCGTCCGAGCAGCCGTCCGCACGGCGACCCGCGACGGCGCCCTGCCGGTCGTCTGCGATGCCTCGAGCTGCACCGAAGGGTTCGCCGCGACCCTGCGCGACGACGGCATCCGGGTTGTGGATGCCGTGGCCTTCGCCGTCTCCGACCTGCTTCCCGCGCTCACACCCACGCCGGTGGCCGCGCTGCTGGCGCTGCACCCCACGTGTTCGTCGAGACAGCTGGGCATCGATCCCGCGCTCCGCGCGATCGGGGAGGCCGTGGCATCCGAGATCCGTGTTCCCGACGCCTGGGGCTGCTGCGCCTACGCGGGTGACCGCGGCATGCTGCATCCCGAGCTGACGGAGGCCGCCACCGCCCCCGAGGCCGCCGAGGTCGCGGGCTGGGGCGCCGACGCGCACGCCTCGTGCAACCGCACCTGCGAGTTGGGCATGACCAAGGCGACGGGGGAGACGTACGTGCACGTGCTGGAGTTGCTGGAGAGGGCGACGCGGTAGCCGGTGCCTGGGCGAGTGCGCCCGACCGCCCGACTGCCCGACCGCCCGGTCGCGCGTTCGCCCGGTCGCCCGATCGCGCGTTCGCCCGGTCGCCGATGGCGCGTCGGAGCCGCGTGCCGAAACCGGCCGCGCGCGCCGGCTCGGGCACCGGATCGGGCGCGCCCGCGGCGTCAGATGCGCCCGCCGTTCGCCAGGACAGGGAGCCGGGAACGGATCCCGGGGAGGGCCGCGATTGCCTCGTCGACGTCGAACACCACCGTCGCGGGGGCGTCGTCGAGGCGGAGCAGGTCGAAGCCGTCGGCGCCGATGACACCGCTGTACCCGATGCCGGTCGGCGCTCCCACGCCGTCGTCGCGGCCCACGGTCAGCGGGTCGGCTTGCCCCACGGCCACGATCACGGTGGTGGTGTCGAGAGCCCGGGCGCGGGTCAGAAGCTCCCAGTGCTCTCGCTTGCCGGCGCCCGAGCCCCATGACGCGCACACCAGCGTGACCTGCGCGCCGGCGTCGGCCAGGGCGCGGAACAGCTCGGGGAAGCGCACGTCGTAGCAGGTGGCCAGCCCGACGCGCACGCCGCCCAGCTCGAAGGTCACGGGCCGATCGCCGGGCTCGACGGCGTCGGACTCTCGGTAGCCGAACGCGTCGTACAGGTGGATCTTGTCGTACGCGGTGTCAGCGGGTCCCGCGACGAGCAGCGTGTTCCGTACCCGGTCGCCCGTGGCGCCGGGGGTGAACATTCCCACCACCACCGTCACGCCCAGACGCTGCGCGAGCTCGCGCACGGTGCTCGCCCACTCCGCGTCGAGCGGCTGCGCCACGTCGGTCAGATCGGGTCCGGCGAACCGGCACATCATCGCTTCGGGGAACACGACCAGATCGGCGCCGTCCGCGGCGGCGCGTTCTGTTTCGCGCGTGATCAGCGCGAGGTTGGCGGCGGGATCGGCGCCCGCGACGACCTGGGCGAGTGCGATGCGCATGGAGTTCTCCTTCATTCGGGGTTCCCCCCGTGTTGTATACCTGACGTATGCCTTCTGCTGCGCCGCAATCGGGTCGCGATCGTGCTCTCGGCCATCTTCGTGTGTTGTTGACCGACCCCGAGGTGGAGAACGGCTTCATCAGCGAACAGGAGGTCGCCGATGCGGTGGGTGTCTCGCGCACGCCGGTGCGCGAGGCCCTGTTGATCCTCGCCTCGGAGGGTCTCGTGCACCTCGAGCCGCGGCGAGGAGCGCGCGTCACGCCGCTCACCCCTCGCGAGACAGCGGAACTGATGGAGATGCGCGGTCTCATCGAGCGCTTCGCGGTGCAGCGGGCGCTCTTCCAGGACGCCTCCCCGCACGAGGTGCTCGCCGAGATCATGCACCGACAGGATGCCGTCACCGCGGGTCTCGACCGGTTGAGCTTCGATCAGGCGCGGGCCTGCATCGAACTCGACCGTCAGTTCCACCAGACGCTCGTGGACGCCGCCGGCAATTCGCTGTTGTCGCGCAGTTACGCCGGACTCCGTGAGCGCCAAGTGCGCGTCGGGATCGCCGCTCTCGGGATCGGCCCCTCGCGCTGGGAGGCCGTCGCTCACGAGCATGGCGCGATCGTCGAGGCCCTGCGGGCGGGGGACCAGGCGGCCGCCGAGAAGGCCATCGACGACCACCTGTCCATCACCCTGAGAACCATCCTGACGGGGGTCTAGGCGCCGGCCTGCTTCTGGGCCAGCACCTCGAGATACTCCTCGTCCTCGGCGTGCTGCGGATTGCGCCCGAGGAGCACTCCGATGACGGTCAGCACCGCCGCCACGGCGAGGTAGATCGCCGGTGCCACCCAGCTGCCGGTGGCGTCGAGCAGCGCCGTGAAGATCACGGGCGCCAGTGCCCCGCCGAACACACCCGCGATCGTGTACGCCAGCGACGATCCCGTGTACCGCAAACGCGGGCTGAACTGCTCCGTGATGAAGGCCGCCTGCGGGCCGTACAGGAACGAGTGGATCGCGAGGCCGATCACCACCCCGAAGACGAAGAGCGGTTGCGATCCACCGCCCACCATCGCGAAGAACACGAACGGCCACACCGCCGCGGCGACCGCGGCGACGGCGTACAGCAGACGCCGGTTGACCAGGTCGCTCACCCATCCTGCGAGAGGGATGAGCCCGAGCTGGAAAGCCGAGCCGACCAGCGTTGCGGTGAGCACCTGCGAGCGGTCCATTCCCAGCTGCGTCAGGCCATAGGTCAGGGTGAACACGGTGAACATCGCGTAGAGGATGTCGGGGGCGAGTCGGCACAGGATGGCGGCGAGCAGCCCGCGCCCCTCGAGGCGGAAGACGTCTTTGATCGGCGCCTGCGGGCGGTCGCCGGATTGTTCGATGGCGCGGAAGATCGGGGTGTCCTCGAGCGCGAGCCGGATCCAGAGGCCGAAGGCCACGAGAACCGCCGACAGCAGGAAGGCGACGCGCCAGCCCCATGCGAGGAACTGCTCGTCGGAGAGGGTGAGGGTCAGGACCGCGAGAACGCCGTTGGCGAGGAGGTTGCCCGCCGGGGGGCCGACCTGCGCCGCCGAGGCCCAGAAGCCGCGGCGTCGGGGGGTGCCGAACTCGCTGGAGAGCAGCACGGCGCCGCCCCACTCGCCGCCGACGCCGACGCCCTGCGCGAAGCGCAGGAGGACCAGCAGGGCCGCGGCTGCGGGTCCGATGGCGCCGTAGGTCGGCAGGACGCCGATCAGGAATGTGGCCACGCCGACGAGAAGCAGGGTGATCACGAGGACCCTCTTGCGCCCGATCTTGTCGCCGAGTCGTCCGAAGACGATTCCGCCCACGGGGCGTGACAGGTAGCCGACGGCATACGTCGAGAAGGCCAGGAGTGCGCCGGTGAGCGGGTCGCTCTCGGGGAAGAACAGCGCGGGGAACACCACCGCGGCGGCAGCGGAGTAGACCGCGAAGTCGTACCACTCCAGAGCCGTGCCGGTGAGGCTGGCGGTGTACGCCTTGGCGAGGGAGCGCTTGTGCTCCCGGCCGGCCGGTGCGCCGTGTCGAACGTTGGTCATGGGGGTCCCATCTGGTGTCGGCGGGTCGGGAGACCGCGTTTCCGTTTGCCTCATACTTGCTGTATACAAGGCGTATACGCAACCGGGTCGGCGAGATTTTCCCGATCCGTAACAAGGGAAGAGGCGACGTGACCGCTCTGGAGTTCGAGATCATCGGCGAGGACACCCTCGTGACCGTCGACGTGCAGCACCTCTACAACGCCGGATACGCCGGGCGCGACCAGGCGGCCGTGCGTCACCACATCGACGAGCTCGCCGAGCTCGGGGTGCCGGCGCCCGCCACGACGCCGTCGCTGTACCCGGTGTCGTCCTACCTCGCCCGTCAGAGCGACGGCGTCGAGGCGCAACACGAACGCACCTCGGGCGAAGCGGAGTGGGGCATCGTCGTTGCCGGTCCGTCCGTCGACGACGTCCTGCTGACCGTGGCATGCGACCACACCGACCGCGCCCTCGAGGTGCACGGAGTCGCCTGGAGCAAGAACGCGGGCCCGGACATGCTGGGACGGCGCGCCTGGAGGCTGTCGTCGCTGGGTGAGCGCGTCGATGACCTGCGCCTGCGCGCCTGGGTCGGCGCCGATCGGACCCTGATCCAGGATGGCCGCGCGGGAGACCTGCTGTCGCCGAACTACTGGCTCGACGTGCTCGCGGAGCGGGGCGAGCGCGAGGCGGGCGTCGTCCTCATCTCGGGCACGATTCCGATGATCGCCGGTGTCGACCAGTTCTCCGACCGCTGGGAGGTCGAACTGCTCGACGAGGCGACGGGCGAGGCCGCGGTGGTTCGCTACGACGTCGCGCGCATGCCCGCGCCCATCGGCTGAGCGCGGGAACGGGGCCCGGGCGTGATGCCCGAGCCCCGCTCGCTCATGCGATTCGGTTCGGTTCAGGGAACCGGCGTGAGCACCACCTGATCGACGAACGCCGTCGCGTCTCCCGAAGCCGCCGAGCCGCGGAAGGTGATCTGGCGATCCCCCGCGGGCACGGTGAACGTGGGGGAGGTGTGCGCGGTGAACGTCGCCGTCGGAGGAGCGAAGCTGTCGACCACCACTCCGTCCACGAGCACCTGGATCGTCTGCACCGCGCTGTACCCGGGGCGACGCGACGCCTGGTAGCTGAGCGTGTAGTCGCCCGCGGCCATGTCGAGCGTCTGCGCGAACGAGCCGTGCTGGCCGTCGCGCGACTGCAGTAGGGCGGTCTGCGTCCCCTCCGGTGCGGTGGGGGCGCCGAAGGCGCTGCCGTTGTGCTGGATGCCGCTGCGCCCGACGAACGACCATCCCTCGGTGAAGGGAGCGGACTTGACGCCCGTCGTGGCGGGAGCCTCGAATCCCGTGTTCTGCAGCTGCGCCGGCTCCGGCGCGACAGGGGCCTCGATGCGTACGGCGTCCAGGAACGCGGTGCGGTCTCCCGACGGTGCCGTGGCACGGAACGTCAGCGTGTGCCGGCCGCCGTCGGAGGTGAAGGCGGGAGTCCGCTTGGTCTCGTACGAGCTCGTCGAGCCGACCGTGAACGAGCCGATCACGGTGTCGTCGTAGAGCACGTCGAAACTCTGCGCGGGGTAGCCCGACCGGCCGGAGAGGGCGAAGACGACCTGGTACTCCCCGGCCGGGAACGCCGCCTCCTGCGAGATGGTGCCCTGGACCCCGGCATCCGTCTTCAGATAGCCGACCTGCTGGCCCTCGGACGGGGTGGGGGGGCCGAGGGGGCCCTGGCCGTTCTGGATGCCGGAGCGGCTGTTGAAGGTCCACCCGTTCGTGAAGGGTCCGGTCTTGGACTTCGTGCCCGCGGGCTTCTCGAAGCCCGCGTTCGTGAGGGTCACCAGCGGGTACGAGGACGGCAGCTCGGGGCTGACGTAGCAGCGTTGCGTGCCGTTCGGGTTCGGGTCGCCGAGCGTCGCGGTGTCGCACGAGACAGGTCCTGTCTTCGCCTGATAGGTGAACAGTCCATCGCCGCCGAAGGCGACGCTCTGCTGACCGGAGAAGAAGCACGTTCCGCCCTCGTTCGCGCAGAGGGTGTACCCGTCCGGACCCTGGGAGACCCCGCCGACCTTGAACAGCCGGCTGGTGATGCCCGAGGCCTGCTTACCGGTGGCGAAGGCCGCGGCGCGGTACAGCTTCGTCGAACTCTCCGAGAGGATGAGCGGTCGCTCGTACAGCGTCGAGCTCGCCGTGGGGGCCGAGCCATCGGTGGTGTAGCGGATCTGCGCTCCCGCGGTCGGCGTCGACAGGGTCAGCACCTCGGACCCGGCGTACACACCGCTGTCGAGGTCGAACTGCACGGGGTCGACACGGCTCGACGTGAGTTGCGGGGTCACCGTGACCCGCGCGACGGCCGACGACGACGGGTCGGCCGTACTGGTCGCTCGCACCGCGATCGGCCGTTCGGAGTCGACGACGGGCGGGGTGAAGACACCGGTGCTGGAGATCGAGCCGTTGCCCGTACCGTCGACCGACCAGGTCACGCCGGGCGCACCGTCGAGCACGTCGGCGGTCAGCTGCAGCGTCGAGCCTGACGCGACCGACGGGTCCACGTCGCCCAGACGCACCTGCGTCGCGGGGGCTGCGGTCGTGTAGATAGCGAAGGAGTAGCCGGCTTCGAGGTCGTCGGAGAAGCTCGTGCCCGCCGGAACCGTGGCCGAGACGGTCGGCAGCAGCGCGTTCTCGTCGGGCACCACGTCGTTGTCGTACACGACGCGGTGGAAGTCCTTGTTCACCGCCGTGCCGCCGAAGTCGACCGTGAGGTCGGTCGGAGCGGTTCCCTTGGACTCAACCAGCACGGTGTATTCGCCCGCGGCGTCTCGGAAGGCGGCCGTGCGCACATCCGCGGTCGACGATGTCGACTGCAGCACCTGGCTGTGCGCGGGGATGTAGCGGTTGAGGAGCCCCGCAGACGAGAACGTCTTGCGCGGCTCGAGGCCGAGGGGGAGGGCGTCCCACATGTTGTAGGTGCCGTTGGTGTCGCCGTCGGGGTCGACGGTCCACGTGCCGTTCAGCTGCCACACCAGCAACGAGTGCAGGCCGAGGTTCGCGCCCGCGATCACGTAGTTGGCGTAGCCCGAGTCCCACCCGCTGGCGTTGTCGTCGGACCAGCCGAACTCCGACATGTTCACCGGCTTGCCGCCCGCGACGCTCTTGCGGGCGTTGATGCTGGCGGGCACCGAGCCGTACGAGTCGCCGTAGGTGTGGAAGCTGTACTGGTCGAACGCGTCGCCGCCGTTCTGGGCCATGTAGCTGGTCCAGGCGGGCGCGCCGGTCTCTTCCGGGCCCCAGATCTCGACCTCGTCGCGCAGGCCGTCGGCCACCAGGCGCTGATGGATGGCCTGAGCCATCTGCACGTATGCGGCCTGCTGGTCGCCGGGAGCCTCGAAGTCCCAACTGCCATTGGGCTCGTTGTAGTACGTGAGGTACTTGACGTTGTCGTAGCCGCGGACGTTCTTCAGCTGGTCGATGAGGGCGGAGGCGGATGCCGCGTACGCGGCGTTGTCGTTGGGCGCGCTCGTCCACGGGTCGACGCCCGGGATCGGGAACCAGTCGTGGACGGTCGAGCCGACCTTCCACCCGAAGTTGAGCTCGATGTCGGTGCCCGCCGCTTTGAAGGCGTCGAGATAGCGGTAGAACGCCTTCATCCGGTCGCTGTCCCACGTGTAGACGCCCTTCTCCGGCTCCATCCAGTCGATCTGGAACCAGACGCGGGCGACCTTGGGGCGGATGGTGGCGATGCGTTCGGCATCGATCGCCCAGTCCGCGTCGCTGTACCCGAAGCCGCGCGAGCGCTCCATGAGAGCGGAGGGGATGACGTTCACCCCGATGCCGAGGAAGTCGTCCTGCACCACGGTGCCGGTGTCGATCGAGACGGTCGCGGTGGTGTCGGCGGCGGCGGATGACACGCTGCCTGCGACGGCGAGCGAGGCGATCACCGCGCCGGTGGTCGTCAGCGCCGTCCAGCGGCGCAAGGGGCGGGGGGCTCTCATGGGACTCCGTCGTCTCGTGGGGTGTGGACCGCGAAATGTAGTTCAACTACCTTGAGGGTGTACGACAGAGGGTAAAACGCGCCGAATGATGCGCACAAGGGGGCTGGGAAAGGTAGCGAAGGTAGTCGAGCTACCGGATCGCTCGTGCGCGGTGCGAAGTCGTGCGGCGCGGGCGCCAAGCGTGATGCGGAAGGGAGGAGATCCGGCGAGGGGAGGACGATCTCGGCGCGAGGGTCCTCCGGTCGCTGATTCTCCTCCGCTCGGCACGCCGCTGCGTCGCCCGGAAGGCGCGCCGCGCCGCAGATCAGGAGGCGACGAGGCGCAGGGCTCCGGATGCCGTGGTCTCGAGGCGCACGGCATCCAGTCCGTCGATCACGAGGTCGGCGGCCACGAGGTCTTCTTCGGCTGTCGTGCCGGTCAGGGCGAGCACGGTGCACCCGGCGGCGCGGGCCGCGGCGATGCCGGCGGGGGCGTCTTCGACGACGAGGCAGCGTCGCGGATCGACGCCCAGGCGCGTGGCGGCCGTGAGGAACGGTTCGGGGTGGGGTTTGCCGTGGACGACGTCGTCCACGGTGACGAAGACCTCCGGTGCGTCGAAGCCTGCGGCGGCCAGCCGCGCGCTCGCGATCGGCACCGAGCCCGAGGTCACGATCGCGCGACGCGCGGCCGGCACGGAGGCGAAGAAGGGGGCGGCGCCGCGGATGGGCGCGAGGCCCGTGGCATCCGTCACCTCGAGGTCGGTGACGTGGGCGATCGCCTCGGCGTGGCGCTCGTGCGGGAGCAGGATGCCGACGAGGGTGCGCGCGGGCTGTCCGTGATTGGCGTGCAGGGCTTCCATCGGCACGTCGAAGTGTTCGGCGAAGCGCCGCCACGACCGCACGACCGACGCCGTCGAGTCCACGAGCGTGCCGTCGAGGTCGAACAGCACGGCATCGAACTCGCGTGCGAAGATCGCCGCGTCGGTCGGGATGGGGCGGCGGAGCCCGAGTGCGGGGAGGACGCGGGCGAGCTGCTGGGCGGTCGACAGCTCGGCGTCGACGGTCATCACCTCGATCGCAGGGGTGACGCGGGCCGTCTCGGGGCGGTGTGCATCGCGCGCGGCCCCGCGTGACGAGCGCCGCGATGCCAGCACGGCGGGGTCGCCGTCGACGTGGACGACGTACGGTTCGGCGGGGGCCAGGGCGCGGCGCAGATCCTCCCACTCGACGCCGCCCGTGAGCTCGGCGGTGAAGGGGGCGACGACGACGACCCGACCGGCGGTGGACAGGGCATCGGCCGCGGTGGCGCGCAGCGCCGCGTAGCGTCCGGCACGGATCGCGGGGGCGTGCGGCGAGGTGAGCCAGTGTCCGCCGACGGCGCTTTCGGGGAGGACGTCGAGGAGGGGGGTCGTGACGCTGTCGAGATCGACGAGCGGGGCGCGCAGGGTCTCGGCAATGGCGCGTCCCAGGGTGCTCTTGCCGCTTCCCGCGGTGCCGGCGACGACGACGGCGAGCGAATCGGGTATTTGACACGACGACGGCATACCCCCACCATAGACGTAGCAAGTCACCGGTGTCATGCTTGAAATTCCGGGACTCGAAGAAGTTCCGGAAAGGACGGCCGCTCATGCGAGACACCGGTGACATGATCTCGGGGTCAGCGCGCCTGCACGGCGGCATCGACCTGGGCAGCACCGCGATCAAGATGCTCGTCATCGACGACGACGGTGCCGAGGTCGCCGGCGCCCAGGTGCCCACGCCGTGGCGCGTCGGACAGGGTGGGACGACCGACATCGACGCCGCGGACCTGCTCGCGGCTGTGCGCGCGCTCGTGGACCTCGTGGATGCCGAGCTGCTCGCTGTGACATCGGAGCCGCTGGCCTCGCTCGCGGTCGCCGGCATGGGGGAGACCGGCATCCTGATCGACGTCGACGGTGAGGCTGTCGGACCGGGCTTCGCGTGGTTCGATCCTCGTGGTCTCGACCAGATCGACGCGTTCCCCGCCGCCGTGCGCGACGAGTTCGCCGGACGCACGGGGCTCCCGCTCGGCGCGCAGGTGAGCGTCGCCAAGCTCGCGTGGCTGCGCGATCAGGGCGTCGAGCTGACGGGTCTCCGCTGGCTCGACCTCCCCGAATTCGTCGTCGCGGCGCTCGGAGGAGACGTCGCCCTCGAGCTCTCCCTCGCGTCGCGCACCGGGCTCATCGACCAGGACTCCGGCGCGGCGTGGCCCGCGATGCTCGACGCGCTCGGCGTCTCCGCTGCCCTGCTTCCTCCGCTGCGCGGGGGAGGAACGCCGTGGGGCGTGGCATCCGGGGCGTTCGGCCCACGCGTGGACGGGGCGGCCCTGACGGTCGCCGGTCACGACCATCTCGTCGCCGCCCAGGCCAACGGGACCCTGGATGCCGACGGCTACCACGTCTCCCTCGGCACCGCCGAAGTGCTGCTGCGCGTGCTGGACGCTCCCCTCGGATACGACGCCCGTCAGCGCCTCGCCGACGCCCTCATCAACGAGGTGCGCCACGTCGTTCCCGGCAAGCACGTTCTCGTCGCCGGGGTCAAGACGGGGCTGCTGTTGCGTCGGGTGCTGCACGCGGCCGGCATCAGCGACCGCGCGGGCCGCGACGCGCTGGACGAGGCGGTGATGGCGCTGCCTCTCGACGGCGAATTGCCACCCGGTGCGATCGAGGTGAGGGGCGCCCGCAACGACGACGGCGTCTTCCGCCTGACCCTGCACACTGAAGCCTCACCGGCCGAGATCTTCGGCGCGGCCCTTCGCCACAGCAACGACGAGATCGCCCGGCTCATCGCGGCCATGGACCGCGAGGTGGCACCGGCGACCCACTCCACGCTCACCGGCGGCTGGGCCGGAATGGCCTCCGTCCGCCGCGCGCGCGCCCACGCGCTGCCCGACCTCATCCTGTCCGCCCGCGAGCAGGACGTCGCGTACGGAGCCGCCGACGTGGCGCGTCGCCTCGTCTCGGCATCCGTCCCCTCCTGACCCGCCCGCTCCCACCGACTCCCGCGCCGCCGCGCGAGCAGACCCCAGAGAAGAGAGATCATGAACGAACTCACCACGCTCGAGCGCCGCGCGCTCCAGTCGATCAGCACCCCCGACGGCCACATGCTCATCGTCGCCGCCGACCAGCGCAACGGTATGAAGGCCGCCATCAAAGACGCCCCGAACGGCTCCGACGCGATCTCGCGCGACGAGCTCGCCGCGGTCAAGGCCGACCTCGTCCGTCACCTCGCCAACCACGCGCCCGCGATCCTGCTCGACCCCGAGGTCGCCCTGCCGCAGATCGTCGACGACGGTGTGCTGGATCGCGAGACCGGGCTCGTCGTGGGCCTCGACGCCTCGGGTTTCGAGACCGTGGACGGTCTGAAGTACACCCGCTTCGTGCCCGGGGTGACCCCGCGCACCGTGCGCGACATGGGCGGCTCGGTCGCCAAGATGCTCTACTACACGCGCCCCGACAAGCAGGATGCCGACTCCCGCGTCGCCCGGGAGATCCGCGACCTCGTCGCCGCGTGCGAGGCCGAGGGGCTGCTGCTCATCGTCGAGTTGCTGACCTATCAGCTCGAGGGTGAGAGTGACGAGGAGTACCGCGAGAAGTTCGCCGATCTCGTCGTCGACGGTGCGGCTCTCGCCGTGGCCTGCGGAGCGAAGATCCTCAAGCTGCAGTACCCGGGCTCGGCCGAGGCGAGCGCGCGCGTGACCGAGGCCGCGCAGGGCGTGCCGTGGGCCGTGCTGTCGGCCGGTGTCGACCACGAGACCTTCATCGAACAGGTGCGGACGGCCGTCGCCCACGGCGCGTCGGGGGCGATGGCGGGCCGGTCGCTCTGGAAGGACAGTCTCTCCATCGACGCCGACCGTCGTGAGGAACTGCTCTCGGGCCGTGCGCTGCCTCGCCTGCGCGAGCTGGCGGACGCGGTCGACGGCCGCTGACGTGACCCCCCTCGCCCGGCACCGGCCGGTCTTCCCGCGGGTGCACGCGGGGGACGGATGCCGCGCTGCCGGGCGGGCGGGATCGGCCACCGCGCGCACCCGCGTCGGGGCCGAATCGGACGGCGGCGGCGGGCGGATAGGGTTGCACGTCGAAGCCCCCACTCGTCCACGTCCCGGAGGTGCCTCGTGACCACGATGCGCGACGTCGCCCAGCGCGCGGGTGTGAGCACCAAGACCGTGTCGCGGGTGTTCAACGACGATCCGCACGTGCTGCCCGAGACCCGAGCCCTCGTCGAGACGGCGATGCGCGAGCTGAACTACGTGCCGAACGCCCTCGCGACCACCTTCCGCGCCGGTCGCGCGTCGGTGATCGGGGTCGCGGTGCCCGACGTCGTCGACCCGTTCTTCGCCGCGATCGCGCGATCGGTCGAAGACACCGCGCGCCGGCACGGTCTCTCCACCCTCGTCACGAGCCTCGGGGAAGATCCGGCGGACGAGCGTCCCGCGCTGGAGTCCTTGCTCGGGCGCCAGCTGACCGGCCTCGTCATCGCTCCCGTCGGCACCGATCACTCCTGGCTCGAGCGGTGGCGCGGTCACACCCCGATCGTGTTCGTCGACCGGGCTCCCGCGGGACTGCTCACCGACACCTTCACCGAGAACGACGAAGCCGGGGCCCACCTCGCCACGACCCATCTGCTCTCGCACGGGCACCGCCGCATCGCGTACCTCGGCGACATGGTCCACCTGTCCACCGAGACGAAGCGCGTGGAGGGCTGGCGCCGCGCCCTGCGCGAGGCCGGAGTCGAGATCGACGAACGTCTCGTGGCCTCGCAGGTCTCGGATCGCGAGTCTGCGGCATCCGCCCTCGCCGGTCTTCGTGCGCTCGACGAGCCGCCCACCGCGATCTTCTCGGCCAACGCCCGGTCGTCGATGGCGCTCGTGCACGTGCTGCGAGGTGCGCCGATGCCGTTCGTGGGGTTCGGCGACTTCCCCATGGCCGACACGCTCACCCCCTCGGTCACGGTGATCGACCAGGATCCGCGCCGCATCGGCGCGCTCGCCGCCGAGCGGGTGTTCGCGCGTCTCGAGCCCGACGCGGGCCTCGGTCTCGACGAGGTCACCGTCATCGACGTGTCGCTCATCGAGCGGGAGTCCTGCCGGCTCTGATCTGGCCGCGTCATCCGGCCCCGCCGTGCGCCCGGTGACGAGCGGAGGACGAGGGGCGAGCGGAGGGCCGAGGCGCCAGATGCGTCCTCCCTCCGTCCCTGCCCCTCCGCTCGTCACGCGTCCCCGCGCCCGTGCGTCCTCCCCCTGCCCCGGCCGCTTCGTCGGTCAGGCGCGGCCTGACGCACATCGACCCGGGTAGGGCAAGCGCCCCGGGTCGGGCCGCCGCGCCCGATAGAAACGGAAGGGACCGACGCCACCGCTCCCGAGAAGAGGGCTCCGATGACGACCTTCCCGCCCACGCCGCGCCGCACCGAGACCGGGGCGGGGGTGACATCGTGAGACTCACCGACACCAGCGACCTGTGGTGGAAGACCGCGGTCTTCTACAACCTCGACGTCAAGACGTACCTGGATGCCGACGACGACGGCATCGGCGATCTCCGGGGCCTCGCCCAACGCCTCGACCACCTGGCCGAACTCGGCGTGACGTGCCTCTGGCTCGCGCCGTTCTACCCGTCGCCCCAGCGCGACAACGGCTACGACATCGAGGACTACTACGGTGTCGACCCCCGCTACGGCTCGCTCGGCGACATGGTCGAGGTGCTGCGTACGGCCCACGACCGCGGTATGCGGGTGATCGTCGACCTCGTCGTCAATCACACCTCCGACCAGCATCCGTGGTTCCAGGACGCCCGAACGAGCCCGGACAGCCGCTATCGGCACTTCTACCAGTGGCGCGACGAGGTGCCCGACGACGCTCCCGCCAGCATGTTCCCCGACGTGGAGGACGGAGTGTGGTTCTTCGACGAGACCGCAGGTCAGTACTACAAGCACTCCTTCTACCGGCACCAGCCCGATCTCGCCACCGACCACCCCGAGGTCCGGGAAGAGATCGCCAAGGCGATCGGCTTCTGGCTCGAACTCGGTATCGACGGCTTCCGCGTGGATGCCGTGCCATTCCTCATCGACGGCGACGACGGACCCGAGCACGAGTTCTTGCGCGAGCTCCGCGGATACGTCTCGCGCCGTCGCGGCCACGCCATGATGCTCGGCGAGGTGAATCTGCCCTACGACGAGCAGATGCGCTTCTTCGGTGACGCCGACGGTGACGAGTTGACGATGCAGTTCGACTTCGTCGCCAATCAGCGGCTCTACCTGGCCCTCGCGCGACAGGATGCCACTCCGCTGCGCGAGGCGCTCACCTCGCGCCCCCAGATCGCCCGCGGCAATCAATGGGGCAACTTCGTCCGCAATCACGACGAGCTGACGCTCGACCAGCTCAGCGAGACCGAGCGCGAGGAGGTGTTCGCAGCCTTCGCACCCGAGGCGGGCCAACGCATCCACGGCCGCGGGATCACTCGGCGCCTGCCGTCCATGCTCGAGGGCGATCCGCGCCGCATCCGTATGGTCTACAGCCTCATCTTCTCGCTCCCCGGCGCGCCCGTGCTGTACTACGGCGAGGAGATCGGGATGGGGGAGAACCCCGAGATCGAGGGCAGCCGCGCGGCGGTGCGCACGCCGATGCAGTGGACCAGCGCCCCCGACGGCGGTTTCTCCCACGCTGCGGACGGAGATCTCGTCGCCCGGCTCGTCCCCGGCGGCTTCGCGCCCGAGCACGTCAACGTCGCGCAGCAGCGCCACGACCCCGACTCGATGCTGCGGTTCGTGCAGAATCTCGTTCGGCACTACCGGGCCTCGCCCGAGATCGGGTGGGGGGAGCTCGGCATCCTGGATCAGCCCCACGGCTGCGTGCTCGCGCACTCGGTCACGAGCGAGCTCGGGATGTTCGTGGCCGTGCACAACTTCGCCCCCGACGGGCGCACCTTCCGTCTCGAGATCGACGGGGCGGATGCCGAGGGCTGGAGCGTCGTCGACCTGCTGAGTGACACGGAGGGCGCGGTGGTCGTCGACGCGGGCGGGTTCGAGGTGACCCTGGACGGATACGGGTACCGGTGGTGGCGTGTCATTCGTCCGGGGGAGCGGCGGATCGCCTGACTCTGGCTCGACGGAGCGGGCGCGGCGTCCCCCAATGCCGCCGCGCCCGCTGGCGAGAACAAGGGAGTGCCCCGCGTCGTCCGACGCGAGCGAGTGTCGGAGGAGTCGGGGGCCTCACACCATGTCTCGTCCTCATCCAAGCACAGGGGATTGTAAATAGCACTGTCTCATTCACGTAAATACGAACAGGGGGACGTTCATGCGGGTCGTCTACGATCGAAGCCGTGGGTCGCGGCGCTGTCGGACCGCCCTCTCGGTACTCCCGGCGAGTGGTGGCGAATGTGGATCGCCTGCGGAAGGCGAAAGGGCTCACCGTGGGTGAGCTCATCGGTCGCGCCGGAATGACGAAGAGCTACTACCAGTCGCGCGCGGGCTTCTCCCTGCCGTACAACACCAACGACATCGAAGCCCTCGCCGTCGCCCTCGGCGTCGCCCCCGAGGAGCTCGCGAGCCCCGAGGCGGCTCCCCGCGTCGCGATGCGCGTGCCCACCGTCGCCGTCGCCGACCGCGTACGTCGGCTGATCGGCAGCCACGACGCCACCGAAGACGACCTCCTCGCGCACCTGACGGACCTCGACCCGGAGGCCGCGGTCGGGGCGCGCGAACTGCTCACCTCGACGACGAACACGGTGGTCGTCGACGAGGAGGTGCTCCGGCTCATCACGCAGTGGGCCGACGTGCCGGTGGAGTACCTCATCGACTACACCGACGACTCCCTGACCGACCGGACCGAGGCCGAGCTCGAACTCCGCGAGGCGATGCGCGAGGCCGGTGCGCAGAGCATCCAGTTCCGCGCTCTCGGGCAGATGTCGCCCGACGCGCTGCGCGCCATCGCGCACTCCCTGCGAGCCCGGCCGTCGACTTCATGACCGGTCGCGCGGGGGGCGGGCGATGACGGCGTCGGACGAGATGCTCGCTCGGGTGCAGGCGCGCGTCGACCGCGCCCTCGCGCGGACGACGCTGGTTCCGGGGACGACGTTCGACGACGTCGTCCGTGCGGTCGAGCGCGCGATCGGCATCCGCCTCACCGTCGTCGCCGAGGCGGACACCGCGATGTGGGGCACGCTGACCGGCTTCCTCGCCTATTTCCCCGAGCGCCGTGAGGGCACGATCCACGTGCGCGGCGCCGACGCTGCCGTGTACCGCGAGTTCGCGGCCTCGCACGAGCTCGGCCACCTGCTCGACGACGCCCACTGCTGCGGGGCTGTGCACCAGCGCTCGTCGGTCTCGCCGCACGCGAACCCTGCGCTCAGCGCCCCCGAGATCGAGGCCGAACTCGTGGCCGAGCACATCGCGCACGCCATCGCCCGTCTCATGTACGCCAGCCCGAGGGTCGAAGAGCTGTCGTGGTGACCACGATCCTCATCGACGCGGCGCTGGTCGGCCTCCTCCTCGTCGTGATCGCCCGCGCCCGTGTGGCCTGGCATCAGCCGCGAGCGCGCATCGCCTGGCTCGCCGCGCTCCTCGGCGTGATCGCCCTCCTCACCCAGGGCACGGTCGTGCCCCTTCCCGCGATGGATGCGGTGCTGGGCGGAACGAACATCCTCAAGCTCGTCCAGAACGTGCTCACGATGGTCGCGTTGTGGCTCGGCATCCAGGCCGGGACTGCGCCCGCAGCGGCGCGCATCCGAGCCCTCCGGTGGGGATTCCCCCTGACGCTCGCTGTCGTTTTCGCGATCGTCTTCTTCGTCGCGATGCCCGAGCGCGGACCGTCGTCGTTCCTGTTCCTCGAGACGGCGGCGGCGACGTCGACCGGAGCGTGGGCCTACGGCGTGCTCCACATGGCCGGGATCGCCCTCGTCGGTGTGCTGCTGTACCGGTCGGCGCGCGGATCGCTTCCCGTCATCCGACGGCTGTTCCGGGTGGGGGCCCTCGGGATCGTCCTGGGGTGTCTGAGCGAGATCGTCGACCTCACCCTCACGCGCTTCTTCGTTCCGAACGCGGTCGTGAGCGCGCTGTTCGACCCCCTGTTCTATCTCGGCGTCGTGTCGTTCGTGGTGGGGATCTTCGGGGCGTCTCGCGCCACCGCGGCGATCCGGCGCCGGGGTCAGACCCTGCTCGAGCGCGTGGAGACTCTCGCCCGCGATCGTGCGGTGAGCGATCCGAGCAGGTTCGGCCGCTCGGCGAATCTCGACACTCGGCTGCACACCCTCCGTGTCGCCGTCGAAGACGAGGCGATCGCCACCGCCACACCGTTGACCCGGGAGCAGCGCGCGCTCCTCGACGACGTCGACGCCCACCTCACACGCCGAACCACGGGAGCACGCGCATGATCCGCCGCCTCATCGTCACCGCGGGCGTCACCGCGGGCGTCGCCGCCGCCGCGGCCTCGACCCTGCACCTCGCGCTCGGCGGCTACGTCGCCCGGCGGCTGATCGCCCCACGGGCGGCCAAACCGTTCGTGCCCCTGAAGATCGAGGGCGACACCGTGTCGGTACCGGCCACCGATGACAGCAGGCAACCCGGAACCTACGGCATCTGGCTCGACGACGGCGCCCACCTCACGGTCGGCGAGATCGTTCGTGTCGACCGTGATCGCGTCGTGCGGTCGCTCATCGCGCGCCCCGAGGGAGTCGCCGAGGGCATGGTCCGGGGGGCCTGGACTTCGCAGACGATCGCCGCGCCGGAGGCCGTCGGTCCGACCCGGCACGTCGCGATCCCGCTGCGACGGGGAGGAAGCGCCGACGCGTGGGTGATCGGTGACGAGGATGCCGACCGCTGGACGATCCACGTGCACGGACTCCGGTCGAGTCGCTCCGGGGCGCTGCGCTCGGCCCCCGCCGCGGGCGAAGCGGCCTGGACATCACTGGTCGTGTCGTACGCCGGCGACGACGAGGCCGCGCCCGCCGACACGCTCCCGTCGTCGCTGGGCACACGCGAGTGGCGCGACGTCGACGACGCGATCTCGTACGCGGTCGAGCACGGTGCCCGCGAGATCGTGCTCGTCGCGTGGTCGATGGGGGCGACGATCGCGATGCTGGCGCTCGAGCAGTCGCACCATCGCGAGGCGATCGTGGGCCTCGTCCTCGTCGCGCCGGCGCTGGACTGGAGCCGCATCGTCGCCCGCGCCGTCGCCGGCGTGCACCTGCCGGCCTCGGTCGGCACGGTGGCGTTGCGGGTCCTGGGCAGCCGTCTCGGCGCGCGGGCCCTCGGGCTCATCGAGGCCGTGGACGCCCGGGCGCTGAACTGGGTCGACGGGCCGCGGCCCGCGCCGCAGCTCCCGACGCTCATCGTGCACAGCCTGCGCGACCCCGTGGTGCCGGTCACGGGGTCGATGGCCTTCACCGCGCGGCATCCGGGATCCACGCTCGTCGCGTTCGACACCACCGGTCACTGCAACGAGGCGAACCAGGATCCTGAGCGGTTCCGCGAGGCGATCGCCGGGTTCTTGCGGGGGCTGCCGGACGCGTGAGTCGCGCGGCGCCACCCGCGACGCGCTCATGGCTCAGGAGGCGATGACCTCCTGGATCGCGCCGCGGGCACCCCGCTCTGCCAACGACACCCGGGCGGCGAGGTAGGCCTCGCGAAGGCGCGTGTTCTGACCGAGGTCGCCGAAGACGGGCGCGTAGTCGAGGAGGGAGGCGGGGTCGTCGGTCACGATCGCGCGCAGCTCCTCGAGGCGGTTGTCGACGGCGGGCGTCGGCTCGCCCGCCTCCGTGCGTCCCTCGAGGAAGACGCTCCAGGCCGCCAGCACCAGGGCCGCGTGGTCGAGAGGGCCGCCCGCGGCGAGCTGATCACGCACGACCGGGAGGAGGAACTTCGGCAGCCGGTCGGAGCCGTCGACGACCTGGCGTGCGAGAGTGTCGCGGATCGCCTCGCTGCCGAAACGCTCGATGAGCTGGTCGCAGTACGCGTCGAGATCGATGCCCGGCACCGGCCGCAGCGTCGGGATCGCCTCGGCGTGCATGTAGCCCTGCAAGAACGAGACGAACAGGGGGTCGGTGCACACCTCGTGCACGTACTCGGCGCCGGAGAGGATGCCGAGGTAGCTCATCGCCTGGTGCGACGCGTTGAGCAGGCGCAGCTTCATCAGCTCGTAGGGCTCGACGTCGTCGACCAGCTGCACGCCCACTTCGTCGAACGGCGGCCGACCGGCGGAGAACGCGTCCTCGAGCACCCATTGCTCGAACGACTCCGACCGTACGGGCCAGCGATCCCGGATGCCGAACTCGTCGGCGACCGCGGCCCGGGTCTCGTCCGTGGTGACGGGTGTGATCCGATCGACCATGGAGTTCGGGAACGACACGTTCGCTCCGATCCACGCGGCGAGCTCGGGATCGCGGCGCTCGGCGAATCCGAGCAGAGCGGCGCGGGCGACGTGGCCGTTGCCCTGGATGTTGTCGCACGACATGACCGTGAACGCCGGGATGCCGGCATCCCGCCGCCGTCGCAGACCCTCGGCCAGCAGTCCCATGACGCTGCGCGGGGCGGTAGCGCCATCGAGGTCGGCGAGGGTGAGCTCGTCGCGCGGGGCGTAGGTTCCGGTCGCGTCGTCGATGCCGTAGCCGCCCTCGGTGATGGTGAGCGAGACGATCGCGGTATCGGGGTCGGCGAGCTTCGTGACGACGGCCTCGGGGTCGTCGGGGGCGAAGAGGTACTCGACGATCGAGCCAATTACGCGGGCGGTCGAGGTGCCGTCGGGAGTCGTCGTGACGAGGGTGTACAGGTCGTCCTGCGCCGCCAGCGCGTCGCGCATCGGGGCGTCGAACGACAGGACGCCGATACCGCACAGGCCCCACTCGGTGTGTCCGGCCTCGAGCAGCCGGTCGAGGTACATCGCCTCGTGCGCGCGGTGGAAGCCGCCGACGCCGACGTGCACGATCCGCGCCCGCACGGCCGCGCGGTCATACGTCGGGACGGACACGTTCGCCGCGAGGGAGGGGAGAGCGGCGGCGGTGAGGTCGGTCATGCGGGTCTCCCTGGGGTGGGGCGGTGGAAGAGGGGGCCCGGTCCCTTCGACGGGCTCAGGCACCTGCGTGCGCGTGAGGCGGCGGGCCGCCGGTTGCGTGAGCGCGGTGGCTGAGTCTGTCGAAGCCTCCGGGCGGAGGGCGGATGCCGGGACCCCGACGCGCGCGCGAGGGTCCCGGCATCCGGGATCGTTCAGCAGCTGGACTTGTAGACCGCGTCCTTGCCGTCGGTGGTGATGTTGTCCTTGGTGAGGATGGTGAAGCCGGTCTGGATCTTGGCTTCGGTGGACTCGCCCTTCAGCGCGGCGATGGCCTGCTTGACGCCGTCGGAGCCGATGGTGGCGGGCTCCTGCGCGACGAGGGCCTGGACGGTGCCGGCTTCGAGGGCCTTGACCTGGGCGGGGCCGGCATCGAAGCCGACGATGGTGACCTGGCCCTGCTTGCCCGCCTGCTGGACGCCGGTGGCGGAGCCCTCGGCGGCGAACAGGTTGGCGGCGAAGATGCCGACGATGTCGGGGTCCTTCTGCAGGGCGGCGGTGACGATCTCGGCGGCGGTGGAGGGCTCGTTGTGCGAGTACTGCACGCCGACCGAGGTGAACTTCGAGTCCTTCTTCACGGCGTCTTCGAAGCCCTGGGCGCGGGCGTCCGTCGTCGACACGCCCGGGTCGGTGGAGACGACGAGCACCTTGCCGCCGTTGGGGTTGGCCTTCTGGATCGCCTCGAAGGCCGCGGCGCCGCCGCCCTCGTTGTCGGAGGAGATCTGCGAGACCGCACCGGAGGGGTCTTCGAGGGTGGTGTCGACGAGGACGACCTTGATGCCCGCGGCCTCGGCGGCGGCGATCGGCGCCTGCATGGCCGACACGTCGGTGGGGGCGATGAGGAGGGCGTCGGGCTTGGAGGCGACGACGGCGTCGACGATGGGCTTCTGCAGGGTCGGGTCGAACTTCTCGGGGCCCTGGGTGGTGACGGTGGCGCCTTCGGTCTTCGCCTCGGCTTCGATGCCGCACTGCATGGAGATGTAGAACTCATCTCCCGCGACGCCCTGCACGAACGCGATCTTGTAGCCCCCGTCGGCACCGCCCGACGCGCCGCCGGAGGCAGCACCGCCGGAACAGCCCGCGAGGGTCAGGGTCGCCGCCATGCCGAAGACCGTCAGTGCGGTCGCCTTCTTGTTCCACTTCATTGTGATCACCGTTCTTGTTGTCGGGTTTGTGAGGGGTGCGGGAAAGGGATGCCGCCGCGGCTCAGCCGCGCCGACCTCCGCTGAGGAACTTGCGCCAGAGGCCCTGCGAGTTGCCGCGCAGAGCGGCGGAGCGGCGGACCTGGTCCACGTACACGGCGGCGATCAGCACGGCGCCGACGGCGACCTGCTGCCAGAACGGCTGCACGCCGGTGATGACGAAGCCGTTCTGCAGCACCGCGGGGATGAACAGGCCGACGACGGTGCCCATGATCGTGCCGACGCCGCCGAAGAGCGAGGTGCCGCCGATGACGACGGCCGCGATGACGTTCAGGTTGGTCTGCGACTGCCCCGCGATCGCGGTCGTGGAGAACTGGGAAAGCGACAGGATGCCACCGAGCCCGGCCAGGGCGCCGGAGATCGTGTAGATCTTGATCAGCTGTGCGTCGACCTTGACGCCCACGCGACGGGCGGCGATCTCGCTCGACCCCACGGCCAGCGTGTACAGGCCGAAACGGGTGTAGTGCAGCACGATCGCCCCGATCACGACCACGACGAGCGCGATGACGCTGATGATCGGGACCGATCCGAAGACGTTGCCGTAGCCGATCGAGACGGTGAGCACGGTGGGGACGTCGCGGATGTCGACGCCGCCGGTGAGGATCTGCGCGAGGCCGAGGGCCATACCGAGGGAGCCGAGGGTGACGATGAGCGGGGGGATCTTCGCCTTCGCGATGAGGAACCCGTTCAGCAAACCCCAGCAGATCCCGCTGAGGACGGCCACCACGATACCGACGGTGGCCACGCCCCAGCCCTCTCCGCCCATCGCCCGCATGACCAACGCCGACACGACGCCCGAGAACACGAGGACGGAGCCCACCGACAGGTCGATGCCGGCGGTGATGATGACGTAGGTCATTCCCACCGCGAGGACGGCGAGGATCGAGGCGTTCTGGATGATGAGGCGGAAGTTCGTCCACTGGGCGAATGATTCCGGCGCCAGGATGCTGAAAACGATGATGATCGCGACCAGCACCAGGAGGATCTGGAACGCCTGGGTGCGCAGGACGGCGCGAAGCGGGTTGACCTTCTGATTGTCGAAGGTGCCGATCGCGACGGTCTCGGTCGGCGGGGTCTGGGTGCTCACTGGGAGTCGTCCTTCGTGACGGCGCCGGTCATGAGTCCGACGAGTTCTTCCATGGAGGTGTTCTTCGCGCTCACGTTCGCGACACGAGTGCCCAGGCGCAGCACCTGGATGCGGTCCGACACGTCGATGACGTGGGGCATGGAGTGCGAGATGAAGACGACCGCGATGCCCTTGTCGCGGACGCGCCGGATCGTCTCGAGCACGTTCTTCGTCTGACGCACGCCGAGGGCGGCGGTGGGTTCGTCGAGGAAGACGACGCGCGACGCCCAGTGCACGGCGCGGGCGATCGCGATCGCCTGGCGCTGACCGCCCGACATCTCGCCGACGGGGGAGGTGAGCGAGCGGACGGTGGCCCCCAGCTCGTCGAAGGCCTTCCGCGACGCGGTGGCCATGTCCTTGGTCTTCATGAACCCGAGGGCTCCGGCGAGACCCGGGCGGCGGATCTCGCGGCCGAGGTACATGTTCTGGACGGGGTCGAGGTGGGGGGCGAGAGCGAGGTCCTGGTAGACGGTCTCGATGCCGAGGCTCGAGGCGACCTGCGGGTTCGACATGTCGACGGGGGAACCGTCGAAGCGGATCTCGCCTTCGTCGACGGCGAGGTTGCCCGAGAGAGCCTTCACGAGCGTCGACTTGCCGGCACCGTTGTCGCCGATCAGGGCGGTGACTTCGCCGGGGTAGACCTCGAAGTCGACGTTGTTGAGGGCTCGGACGGATCCGAATTGACGCGACAGACCCCGCGCCTGCAGCACGGGCACGGTCGTGGTGGTGCTCATGAGGAAGCTCCTTCGTGGTGGCCGATGCCGCCGGCGGGGGCGTCGGAGACGGTGACGATCAGGTGGGCGCGATGGCGCCCGCGTTCGACGACGACGGCGTTGCGCTCGTCGACGTCGCGGACCCAGGCGGTGGCTTCGTCGTGGGGGTGGCCGTGGGAGAGGCGGCGAGCGACGAGGCGCTCCCGGCGGGAGGCCGGGTCGATGTCGAGGAACCAGACCTCGTCGAGCCGGGATGCCACGGCATCCCATCCGAAAGCATCGTGCAGCAGATAGTTGCCCTCGGTGATGACCAGGGGGACGGCGGCGGGGACGAGGATCGCCGAGCCGATCGACTCCTCGAGGCCGCGGTCGAAGCGTGGGGCGTAGACGGCGTGACCCGCGCGGATGCGGTCGAGCAGCGCCACGTACCCGTCGACGTCGAACGTGTCAGGGGCACCCTTGCGCTCCCGGCGTCCGAGGCGCGCGAGCTCTTCGTTGGCCAGGTGGAAGCCGTCCATGCCCACGAGGATCGCGTCGTCACCGAGAGCGGCGAGCAGCGCGTCGCTGACGGTCGACTTTCCGGCGCCGGGGGTGCCGGCGATACCCAGCACGCGACGCTCGCCGACCGCCGCGAGGGCCCGGGCGCGGTCGACGAGATCGTCGAGGCGCACGTCCGCGGCGGAGGTCGTCGCGTCGGGTTCCGAGGTGTGGGTCACAGCGGTGTGGTCCTTCCGGGCGGCGCCGCACATCGGAGTGCTGCGTCGGTGAAGCGGTGTCGGTGGGGGCCCACCGGGGTCGAACTTCCGGTTACGGTATGCCCATCATGACACCGGTGTCAACACCCGTGATCAATTCGTCATGACACCGAAGTCATCCGCGTGATTCTGTGGTTATCATGGGCTGCGACGACACCGATGTCGTCCACACCTCCAGGACCGCGAAAGAGCCTCCCCATGACCGAATTCACCGACCGCACCATCCTCGTCACCGGCGCCGGTGGCGGCATCGGAGGGGCCACCGTCCGCCACCTCGTCGCCGCCGGCGCGACCGTGCTCGCGGCGGGACGCACCGCCGACAGCGTCGTCGGGATCGCCGAAGAGACCGGTGCCGAGCCCATCGTGTTCGACCTCGAGTCGGAAGAGGAGATCCGCGACGCGATCGAGGGCCGCGACCTCTACGGCGTCGTCAACTGCGGCGGCTGGGGCGGCGAGATCGCGACCCCTATGGACACCGACATCGACGTGTTCGACAAGGTCATGAGCATCAACGCGCGCGGCTCGCTGCTGGTGACCAAGTACGCCTCGCGAGAGATGATCCGCGTCGGCAAGGGTGGTGCGATCGTCAACGTCTCGAGCCAGGCCAGCCTCGTGGCCCTCACCGGGCACATCTCGTACGGCTCCTCCAAGGCGGCGCTCGACAACATCACGCGCGTGTCGGCCCTCGAGCTCGGCGGCTACGGCATCCGCGTCAACAGCGTGAACCCGACCGTCGTCATGACTCCCATGTCGGCCTGGTACTGGGGACGCCCCGACATCGAGGGCCCCTTCCTCGAGGCCATGCCGCTGCACAAGTGGGCGACCGAAGACGATATCGCCGCCCCCATCGTGTTCCTGCTCAGCGACGGCGCCGGAATGATCTCGGGCGTCTCGCTGCCGATCGACGGTGGCTACTCGAGCCGTTGATCCCGGATGCCGCGGGGCGGCGTCGCGGTGGGCGGCGCCGCTTCGCGGTGACTGTCGCGCCGCCCGTCGCTTCACGTTCAGTGTCCAGAACACCCGGACGTTTTTCCGCGGCGTCCGGGTGTTCTGGACACTCGACGAGAGTCGCGAGGAGGCCCGGGGCGGCGGGGCCGGGGCCTCGACGAGAGGCGCGAGGAGGCCCGGGGCGGCGGGGTCGGGGAGCCTCGGCACGCCCTGGGTCACAGCCCGAGCGCGCGCCCGAGGAACTCGTTGCGGAAGACCCCGCGCGGGTCGGCCTCACGGGCCGCGGCGAGGAAGTCGTCGACCCGGGGAAGCGTCGCCCGCACGGCCTCGCCCGGCATGGTGAACGCCTTGCCCCAGTGCGGGCGGACGTCGAACGGCGCCAGGGCCGCTTCGATGTGTGGGAGCACGGCCAGGACGCCGCCGGTGTCGTTGCGCCAGGTGAAGTGGATCGCGAGGACGTCGCGCCCATACGCCGGGCTCAGCCAGAGCTCGTCGGCGGCGACGGTGCGCAGCTCCGTGACCAGCAGGTGCGCGTCGAACCTCGGCGCGATCGCCCGGACGGCCGCGAGGGCCGCGCCCGCTGACGCGAACGGCACGAAGTACTCGGACTGGATCTCGTCCCCATCGCTGGGCAGGGCGTCGGCACGGAAGTGCGGCAGACGCGTGTGCCAGGGACCGGCGGTTCCGCGCGGGGTCGTGTTGTCGACGGTGCGGATGCGCCCGAGGTGGATGTCGTCTCCGACGGGGCGGCCGCCGAGATCTTCCACCCACCCGGGTTCCCCGGCGTCGCTCTTCGCCCACACGAGGTCGTGGGCCGGATCGCCCCACGTGGTGAAAACGCTCACGCTGCGGGATCCGCCGAACACACGCTCGGGGTCGCCCGCGATGTCGTCCCAGGCGACGCCGGTGTACGCCTGCTGGGTCACCTCGTAGGTGGGCTCCGTCTGCAGTTCGAGGGCCGTGACGACGCCGAACGCGCCCACCCCCAGAGCGGCGGCGGGGAACCACTCGTGCGCCTGATCGATCCGGTGCGTATGGCCGTCGGCATCCATGATCTCCAACGCTCGGACGGCGCTCGACAGGTTGCCGTTTCGCAGGCCCGAGCCGTGCGTGCCGGTGGCGGCGGCCCCCGCGGCCGAGATGTGCGGGAGCGAGCCGAGGTTGTGCAGGGCGCGACCCTCGGCCTCGATGACAGGCGCGAGCTGCGCGAACGTGACGAGGCCCTCGACGCGGACGCGGTCGTCGACGAGGGCGACGCGAGTGGGGAGGCGCTCGAGCGACACGAGCGCGGCCTCGGAGTCGGCGATGTCGTTGAAGGTGTGCCGCGTCGCCTGGACCCGGAGGGCGTCGGCGGATGCCACGACCTCGGCGAGCTCATCGAGGTCACCGGGCAGGAGCACCTCGGTCGCGCGGTAGCGGTGGTTGCCCGACCAGGTGGTGCCGGCGTCGCGTCTTTGGGTCACGCCTCCATCCTGCACCGTGCCGCCGGCATCGTGGGCGGACGTCCCCGTCGCGTGACGACGGGAGGGGCGGGGATGGGCGGAGAACGATATCGCCGCGGGGATCCTCCGCTCGTCCCTCCTCCTCCGCTCCTCACCGAGCGTGACGTCGCGGACAGAAGGCGCGCGTCAGCGCCCCGGGAACAGCGCGGCCTCGAACACCGCTTCGGCGGCGCCCACGAGCAAGCGGTCCTCGCCCAGCTCGGCCACGGCCAGGCGCAGTCCCTCGGCGCAGGCGGGGATCGTCTGCGCGCGGACGGCCGCGTCGAGTCCCTCGAGGTCGCGTGCCGCCAGGACGGCCAAGAATCCGCCGAGCACGATCACCGCCGGATTCAGCACGTTCGCGGCGTTCGCGAGCGCGGTCGCGAGGATCCTCCGCTGCCGGTCCACCTCGGCCACGACGGCGGGGGCGGATGCGGATGCCAGGGCGGCGGCCAGGGTCGCATCGTCGCCGCCCTCGAGACCCACGGCCGAGAGCAGGAACGCCCGGCTGACCTCGTCTTCGAGCACGCCGCCCGGCGCGCGACGGTCGGCCGCCTCGGCGATGCCGGGCCGGTTTTGGCCGAACTCTCCGGCGTACCCGCCCGCACCGCCGAGGGGGGTTCCCCCCACGATGACCGCGCCGCCGATGCCGCTCGCGCCGCCGTTGAGGTAGACCACGTCGTGCGCACCGCGTGCCGCGCCGAACAGGTACTCCGCGAGGGCCCCGAGGGCTGCGTCGTTGCCGACGTGAGCGCGGAACCCGGTGGCATCCGCGAGCATGACGCCGAGACGTGCCTCGATCCAGCGGAGGTGAGGCGCCTCGCGCACGACGCCGTCCGAGGCGCGGACCGGGCCGGGCACGGCGGCACCGATCCCGACGATCCGGAAGTCAGCCAGGGGGCCGCGGTGCCACACCGACAGGCGTTCGGCCGCGAGCTCGGCTACCCGCGCCGGCGTCAGCAGCGCGGACTGCTCGATCCGCTCTCGGACGACGACGGTGCCGTCCAGGCTGACCGCGCCGATGTCGAGCGCGTCGACCTCGGGGTTGACCGCGAGGGCGACCACCCGGGGGTCGGGCGTCACGATAGGCGACGGGCGCCCGACCCGGCCCTGGGCGTCGGACGCGCGCTCGATCACGAGCCCCGCCCGCTGCAGCTCACCCACGAGGTCGGCGATCGTCGAGCGGTTCAGTCCCGTCGCCTCGGTGAGGGCGGCGCGCGAACGCGGACCCTCGCGGTGCACGGTGCGCAGCACGAGCGAGAGGTTGGCGCGGCGCATGCCGTCACCGCGAGTTCCCGCTGTCGCCATTCGTCCACTGTGCCACGGGCGCGAGACGCATCGAGAACTCCCACCCCGGGCCGTGTCGGCGGTGCCAGGATCGAGACATGGACCTTTCCGGCATCCCGATCACGACCATCCGCGGCGAGCAGACGACGTTCGGCGACCTTTCCGACGGCAAGGCGGCCCTGGTCGTCAACGTCGCCTCGCGCTGCGGTCTCGCGGGGCAGTACGAGACGCTCGAGGCGCTGCACAAGCGCTACGCCGACCGCGGATTCACCGTCATCGGCTTCCCCAGCAACCAGTTCCTGCAGGAGCTCAGCGACGAAGACAAGATCGCCGAGTACTGCTCGGCGACCTGGGGCGTGACGTTCCCGATGTCGGAGAAGGTCAAGCTCAACGGACGCAGCGCGCATCCGCTCTACAAAGAGCTCACCTCGACCCCGGATGCCGAGGGCAAGACGGGCCGCATCTCGTGGAACTTCGAGAAGTTCGTCGTCGCCCCCGACGGCCGGGTGTCGCGCTTCAGCCCCCGCACGCAGCCCGACGCCCCCGAGGTCATCGCCGCGATCGAGGACGCGCTGCCGCGCTGACGCCATGACCCGGGCGCCGCACCGCGCCGGCTTCTCGTGCCGCCCCGTCGATCCCGCACCTGCGCCGAGCCCCGTGCGCGCCCCGCCCCGTCGAGTGTCCAAGACACGCCGTCACGGCGCCGCGCTCTCCGGCGTTTCTTGGACACTCAACGGCTCCACCCGGGCCGAATCCTGAAGGAGTCCCCATGACCGATGCCGTCGTCCTGGTGTCCGGCGGTGCCGCCGTCACCCCGTTCACCACGCCCGCGGATGCCGCCGGGTCGGGGCTCGCCGCGGGCAACACCCTGACCGCGCTTCGTGCGCACCTCCTCGAGCGCGGCGTCCGCGTCTTCACCGCGCCGGCGCGGATCGGCGTCGGAGAGGTGCGGGCGGATGCCGGGTGGCAGGGCTTCGGCGATGTTCCCGTCGTGCTTCCCGCCGACGTCACCGTCAACTCCGTGGGCGCGATCGACGATGCGGGCGTCGCGCTCGCTGCATTCCTGCGCCGGCTCGCGGCGGAGGAGGGAGTGTCCCGTGTCGACCTCGTCGGTCACTCGATGGGCGGACTGTTCTCGCGGGCGGCGATCCGCGAACTCGCTCCGACCGGACCGCGTGTCGAGCGTCTGATCACCCTCGGAACGCCGTGGGACGGCGCGGTCCTGGGTGATGCCGTCGCGGGCGAGATCTCGGATGCCGACGCACACGGCGACCCCGCGACGCGCCGCATTCTCGCCGAGGCCCGGGCCTATGCCGCAGCGAATTCGCAGGGCGCAGCCGAGCAGGTGTCGCAGCGGTTCCTTCGCGCCTGGAACGACGCCCAGGCGGGGGTGCTCGACGGCATTCCGGTGACGGCGATCGGGGCGGGGTTCTTCGCCGCCGCGACCGAGCCGACGCAGCTGTGGCCGCACGACGGTCTCGTCTCGTTGCGCAGCGGTCGTGCCGACGACGTGCCGGTCGAGGTGCTGCCCATGGTCGAGCGCCACGCGTTCGGCGACAACGTCCACAGCATCTTCTTCGCCGAGGCATTCGGACTGCCGTGGGAGCGCGCGCTGACGTGGAACCCGGAGGTGTTCGCCGTCGTCGACGCGGCCCTGGGAATCTGACCGGAGCGCTGGACGCGGTGGCATCCGGGGTATATGTTGTGAGAACCAACAAACCCGCCGTGCGTCACCGCGCACTCGTGCGTCTCCATGCGAAGGAGCAGGAATGCCCACCCCCACCCGCGATGACAAGTTCTCGTTCGGACTCTGGACCATCGGCTACAACGGCGCCGACCCGTTCGGCGGCCCGACCCGCCCGGCACTCGATGTCGTGCACGCGGTCGAGAAGCTGTCCGAGCTCGGCGCCTACGGACTGACTTTCCACGACGACGACCTCTTCGCCTTCGGCTCCACGGATGCCGAGCGCCAGACGCAGATCGACCGCCTCAAGGGCGCTCTCGCCGACACCGGCGTGGTCGTGCCGATGGTGACCACGAATCTCTTCTCGGCCCCCGTCTTCAAGGACGGCGGCTTCACCTCGAACGACCGCCAGGTGCGCCGCTTCGCGTTGCGCAAGGTGCTGCGCAACCTCGACCTCGCTGCCGAGCTCGGTGCGAAGACGTTCGTCATGTGGGGTGGCCGCGAGGGCGCCGAGTACGACTCCGCGAAGGACATCCGCCAGGCGCTCGAGCGCTACCGCGAGGCCGTCAACCTCCTCGGCGACTACGTCACCGACAAGGGCTACGACATCCGCTTCGCCATCGAGCCCAAGCCCAACGAGCCGCGCGGCGACATTCTGCTCCCCACCCTCGGCCACGCGATCGCCTTCATCGACTCGCTCGAGCGCCCCGAGCTCGTGGGCCTGAACCCCGAGGTCGGCCACGAGCAGATGGCGGGCCTGAACTTCGCCGCCGGCATCGCCCAGGCGCTGTACCACGGCAAGCTCTTCCACATCGACCTGAACGGTCAGCGCGGCATCAAGTACGACCAGGACCTCGTGTTCGGTCACGGCGACCTGCACAACGCCTTCGCGCTCGTCGACCTGCTCGAGAACGGCGGCCCGGGTGGAGTGCCCGCCTACGACGGCCCGCGCCACTTCGACTACAAGCCGTCGCGCACCGAGGACGAGACGGGTGTCTGGGACTCGGTCTCGGCCAACATGAACACCTACCTGCTGCTGAAGGAGCGGGCCGCGGCCTTCCGCGCCGACCCCGAGGTGCAGGAGGCGCTCGCCGCCGCGAAGGTCGCCGAGCTCGCCCAGCCGACGCTCAACGAGGGCGAGTCGTACGACGACCTCCTCGCCGACCGCTCGGCGTACGAGGACTTCGACACCGACGTGTACCTCGGCGGCAAGGGCTTCGGCTTCGTCCGCCTGCAGCAGCTCGCCACCGAGCACCTGCTCGGCGCACGCTGAGTCTCGCGGGGCCCGGATGCCGTGGCATCCGGGCCCTTCCCGCCTGACGCGCCGCGGTCGGCGCCCTCGTGCCCGGCCCTCGGCACAGCGTCCGGCGCTGCGCCGCGTCCGACGGCGCCGTGCACACGCGGAGCCGCGCACACGCGGAGCCGCGTCCCCCGCATCGCCGCACTCCTTCCCGAGTGTCCAGAACACCCGGACGGCCGCGAAATCCGTCCGGGTGTTTCGGACACTCAACCGGTGTCGCGACCCGGCGGGGGCGGCATCCAGCCGTTGAGCGTTCAGGGAACGCCGCCGTAACCGGGTGCACCTTTACGGTGTTTCCTGGACGCTCAAGGCCAAGACAGAACAACGAGAGCAGCGCCGAAGAGGGCGCGGCAGACAGAAGGGCAGAGCATGGCGCTCGTCATGGGTGTCGATTCGTCGACGCAGTCGTGCAAGGTCGTCGTCGTCGACGCCGAGACGGGGCGCGTGGTGCGCGAGGGGCGCGCGTCGCATCCCTCCGGCACCGCGGTCGACCCCGAAGCCTGGTGGAGCGCGCTCCAGGATGCCATCGTCCAGGCGGGCGGCCTCGACGACGTCGCGGCGGTCTCGATCGCGGGGCAGCAGCACGGCATGGTCGTGCTCGATGCCGACGGGAACGTCATCCGCGATGCGTTGCTGTGGAACGACACGCGTTCGGCGCAGGCGGCGCGCGACCTCATCGACGAGGTCGGAGCCGCGGAGTACGCCGAGCGCACGGGCGCCGTGCCCGTCGCGTCGTTCACCGGGACGAAGCTGCGGTGGCTGCGGGATGCCGAGCCCGACAACGCCGCGCGTGTGGCCGCCGTCGCTCTCCCGCACGACTGGCTCACGTGGCGCTTGCGGGGATTCGGTCCGGGCAACGCCCTGCTCGAGGAGCTCGTCACCGATCGGTCGGATGCCTCGGGCACCGCGTACTGGGGTGCCGACGGCTACGACCTCGACCTGTTCGCGCGCGCGCTCGGGCACGAGGCCGTGCTGCCCCGCGTGCTCGGCCCGTGGGAGAGCGCCGGTACCGTGCCCGGGGGAGCCCTCGTGGGGCCGGGCGCCGGCGACAATGCCGGAGCCGCTCTCGGCCTGGGAGCCGGGGTCGGAGACGTCGTCGTCTCGCTCGGCACGTCCGGTACCGTGTTCGCCGTTGCCGATGCGCCCACTCGCGACACGACCGGAACGGTCGCCGGCTTCGCCGACGCGACGGGCAAGTTCCTGCCGCTCGTCGCCACACTGAACGCGGCTCGCGTCCTCGACGCTTTCGCCGGCCTCCTCGGCGTCTCCCACGACGAGCTCGGCGCCCTCGCGCTCGAGGCGGAGCCGGGCGCCGGGGGAGTCGTGCTCGTACCCTGGTTCGAGGGGGAACGCACCCCCAACCTTCCGCACGCGCAGGCGTCGCTGACCGGACTGACCCTGGCATCCACGAACCGCGCGAACTTCGCGCGCGCAGCGATCGAGGGGATGTTGAGCGGTCTCGCCGTCGGTCTCGAGGCCATCCAGGCCCAGGGCGTCGAGGTGCAGCGGATCCTGCTGATCGGCGGCGCGGCGGCGAACGAGGGGGTCGCACGCATCGCCGCACAGGTGTTCGACGCCGAGATCGTCGTCCCCGCGGCGGGGGAGTACGTCGCGCTCGGCGCCGCGCGCCAGGCGGCCGGAGTCCTGGCCGGGGGTCCGGTCGAGTGGACCGTCGCCACCACGCGCGCGGTCGACGTCGATCACCGACCGGAGATCCGCGAGCGGTACGACGTCGTCGCGGCGCTGCGCGCGCAGGAGTGACCTGCTGCGTCAACGGGCTGGCCTCGCGCGGACCCTCTTCGTAGCGTGACGCCATGCCGCTCATTCGTTTGGACGCCCCGACCTTTCGCCGTGACGTCGAGGTCGCCTCCGCCGGCGATCTCGTGGAGGCGGAGGGCCTGACCTGGGTGCGTGACGGGGAGGTCGACGGTCTCCCTCGCTACGTCCCGGCGGTCGCGGGCTGAGGCCGCGGGGGCCGCGAGGCTACGTCGCCGCGTCGACGGCGGGCGGGGTCATGCCGCCCGGGGCCGGCGCGCGTGGAGTCTCCGGCCTGCGGAGGTCTGCGTCATCGGGCTGGACCCTCGCGTACGACGGCTGCCGCGCGGCCCTCACCCACACCGGCCATCGTGCACCCGGGATCGGCCGACGCACTGCGTCGAACCGCAGGCCCCGGTCGTCCTGGTCGGGGTCGAGTCCGAGCTCGAGGCGGGCGAACGGATGCCACGGTCCCGCCGGCGTGGCGTGGCCGAGCGTCAGGACCCACGGGGTGTCGTCGGTCGGGTCGATCTCCCGCGGATCCGTGGCGGCGGGCCGCCCGGCCGCGGTGCGAGCGACGAGGAGGACGGGTCCGCGGGTGCCCCGTGCGGGCAGGAGCGTGCCGAACCGCGCCCGTTCCGCCCGGCGGTGCGGAAGGAGCGCGAAGCGGGCGGGAACGTTCCACCCCGTGGAGGCGAACTCGATGTCGGCGACGCGACGGTCCGCGTGAGCGGTGTGCGGGGCGTCGTCGTCGGACGCCGCACCGGTCTCGTTCGTCGTCGTGTCCGTCGCCCCCCGAGCGTCCGCCCTTCCCCACGCGTTCACGTCGACGCGCACCGCGAGCCCGATGACGTCGGGTAGCGGCGCGGGCAGTCCGAGCGACCGCGAGACGCGCGCGACGACAGGCAGCGCCCCCGCCGGGGCCTCGTCGATGAACGCGATCCCGGCGGGGGCGGCATCCGGGATCCAGCTCAGCTCGCCCCGCAGCACGACCCCGCGGCTGTGGATCGGTCGCGGCGACCGCAGCCGTTGCGCAACGGCGAACGCTCCGGCCAGCGCCTCGCCGGCCACGCGTGCGACGGGCGAACGGGAGACTGGCGGGATGCCGGTGGCCGAGGTCATGACCCCAGAGCACCCCGAAGCCCCGGCGACCGCCGAGGGGGTTGCGCGCCGCTACTGTGAGGGACCATGAGCGGCGAGGTCGGGAGCAAGCGCAGCGGTGTGCGCGACGTCGCCGCCGCGGCGGGTGTCTCGACGCAGACGGTGTCTCGCGTCCTGAACGGGTACCCCGGCATCCGCGATGCCACGCGTGAGCGCGTGCTCGCCGCGGTCGCGGCCCTCGACTACCGCGTGAACAACGCCGCGCGAGCGCTCGGCACGAGCCTCACGCGTACGGTGGGCGTGGTGGCATCCGATGCCGTTCTGCACGGTCCCGCGGCGGGGATCGCGGCTCTCGAACGTGCCGCGCGGGCTCGCGGCCGGTGGATCTCGACCGCCTACACCGACTCGGACGACCCCGCTGACATCGACGCCGCCGTGCGCCATCTGCTGGCGCAAGGGGTCGACGGGATCGTTCTGGTCGCCGCACACGGAGCCACTCCTCTCGAGGGGTACGACGTGCCGATCGTGCCGTTGTACGGCGAGTCGGGGATCCGCCAGCGCGACGCGGCCGCCCTCGTCGTGGATCATCTCGCCGACCTCGGACATCGGCGGATCGTCGAAGTGGCCGGGCCGTCGGACTGGCGCGAGGCGCTGGCCCGCACGGCGGGCGTCGCCGACGCGGTCTCGCGCCGCGACCTCGCTCTCGTGGATCGTGTCGAGGGGGATTGGAGCGCCGCGTCGGGATCCGCGGTCGCCGAGACCATCGCCCGATGCGTCGCCGCGGGCACAACGGCCGTCGCGGTGGCGAACGACCAGATGGCACTCGGGCTCGCCGCGGGCCTGGCGGTTCGCGGGATACGGGTCCCCGCCGACGTCTCGCTCACCGGTTTCGACGACAACCCGGATGCCGCCTTCTACACGCCCGCGCTCACCACGGTGCGCCTCGATGTCGAGGGTGAGGCGTCCTACGCGGTCGCCGCCGTGCTCGGGGACGCCGCCGATGCGCCGGCCGCGCCGGTGCTCGTCGTCCGGGATTCGACCGCCCCTCCGATCTGACGCCGCGCGCAGACGGCGCGAGGGCTGACGGCGCGCGCAGACGGCGCGAGAGCTGACGGCGCGCGCAGATGGCGCGAGGGCTGACGGCGCGAGGGCTGACGCCGCGTGGGTTGACGGAGCGCGGTCTGACGCCGCGCGCAGACGGCGCGAGGGCTGACGGCGCAGGGGCAGACGCCGCACGGGCAGACGCCGCGCGGGCCGGCGCGGACTCGTGACGCCGCGGACCCGTGCGGCGTACGCGGAGGCCGTGCCAAACTCCGGAGAAATCGCCCCGAATCGCCCCGCCAAACCCCCGCGCCCGGTCGAAAACTCCGGAGTTTCGCACGGCCCGCGCCGCCGCAGCGGCGACGCCCGCCCGCGCTCCCGAGTCAGCGCGCAGCGCGGAGCGGGCCGGCCAGCCACCGCTCCGCCTCGCGCGCGGTGCGCAGCCGCACGATCGGCAGCTCGGCATCCAGAGGAGGGATCCGCTCCCGGTAGATGTTCCGCGTCGAGATCGACCACCGCACGATGTGCTCCGGGTCGGTGAAGAAGGTGTGCAGGGGCGGCTCGACGTTGCCGTTCCACAACGGCTGCCGGCGGACGCGGCGGCGAACCGTCCGCGCGACGACGCGAGGGAGCGTCACCGTTGCGAACGGCAGGTCGAGCCACACGAGCAGGTCGGCTCGCACGGTCAGGAGCGGTCGTGCGGCGGAGTACTGCCACTCGGTCACCCACTCCTCGCGCGCGACGAGCGCTCGGACGTCGGCGGCGAACTCCGGCCGCGGCGTCCAGTCCGGACCGTGGTACATCGCGTCGATCTCGGTGTGCGGGATGCCGAGCACCTCCCCGATCCGCGCCGCCAGGGTCGTCTTGCCGACGCCGGAGACGCCGGCCACGACGACGCGCCGCGGCCGCCGGGGGAGCGGGTCGGTGGCGAGGAGCACCCGTCCACCGTACGGCGCGCGGCCCTGCTGCGCCGAGGCCGCACGTGATTGACGAGACCGCATTGGTTCGGCGCGAATCTCCTGCGGTCTCGGCAAACCGGTGCGTCTTCGGCGTCGCCCGGTCGTCCGTCGCGACCCGTCGCGCCGTGGGGCGGCGACCCGGGGACGCCCCACCCCCACCCGAACGGCGTCCGGCTTTCTTTCGCCGAGATCACAGGTTCGGCGCGAGGTCGCACGTTCCTTCGGCGCGAAGCGTGTGATCCCGGAGCGGACATGTGATCTCGCGCGCCGCGACCGCGCGCCGTGCTTCGCGCCGCGACCGCGCGCCGTGCTCCGCGGGCCGCGACCGCGCGCCGTGCTCCGCGGGCCGCGACCGCGCGCCGTGCCCCGCGCGCCGCGACCGCGCGCCGCCACCGTGCTCCGCGCGCCGCGCGCCGCGCGCCGCGCGCCCACGCCGCGCGAAATCCCCCTCGCGCTGCCGCGATGTTACCGGTAACATTGCGACACGAGGGCGCCGCCCCATCACCCGAACCACCGTCGAAGGAGACCGCGTGTCCGACGCCGCCCCGTTCACGCCCGAGGTGCAGGAGGCGATCGACGCCGTCCGCGCCGACGTCGCGAAGCTGCACGCCGAGCTCGTGCGCTACAACCTGATCGTCTGGACCGGCGGCAATGTCTCCGGCCGCGTGCCCGGTGCCGATCTGTTCGTGATCAAGCCCTCCGGCGTCTCGTACGACGACCTGGCTCCCGAGAACATGATCCTCTGCGACCTCGACGGCAACGCCATCCCCGGAACCCCGGGCTCGGAGCGCAGCCCCTCGAGCGACACGGCGGCCCACGCCTACGTCTATCGCCACATGCCCGAGGTCGGGGGAGTCGTGCACACCCACTCCACCTACGGCGTCGCGTGGGCGGCTCGCGGCGAAGAGATCCCCTGCGTCATCACGGCGATGGCCGACGAGTTCGGCGGACCGATCCCGGTCGGCCCCTTCGCGATCATCGGCGACGACTCGATCGGCCGCGGCATCGTCGAGACCCTGCGCGGACACCGCTCGCGCGGCGTGATCATGCAGAACCACGGTCCGTTCACGATCGGCACGAACGCCAAGGATGCCGTGAAGGCCGCCGTCATGCTCGAAGACGTCGCCCGGACCGTCCACATCGCGCGCGAGGCCGGCCCCCTCGTCCCGATCCCGCAGGACAAGATCGACGCCCTCTACAACCGCTACCAGAACGTCTACGGACAGAGCACGGACGACCGCCGATGAACGCGCAGAACCCCGACACCGCGGCATCCGTCGCCCCCGCGGGCAGGGAGTCCGCTACCGTAAGCGGCCCCGCCCTGAGCGGCAGCCCCGACGCCCCGGCATCCATCACCGAAGGCCGCGCCTCCCTCGGCATCGAGCTCGGCTCCACCCGTATCAAGGCGTGCCTCATCGGCCCCGACGCCGAAGTCATCGCAACCGGCTCCCACGAATGGGAGAACGTCTACGCCGACAAGCTCTGGACCTACTCCCTGGATGCCGTGTGGGAGGGCCTCCAGGCCGCCTACGCCGAGCTGGTCCAGAACGTGCAGCAGCAGTTCGGTGTCACCCCCGAGCGCTGTGCCGCGATGGGTGTCTCGGCGATGATGCACGGCTACCTCGCGTTCGACGCCGACGGAGAACTGCTCGCCCCCTTCCGCACGTGGCGCAACACCAACACGGGCGTCGCCGCCGCCGAGCTCACGGAGCTGCTGGGTGTGAACATCCCGCTGCGCTGGTCGATCGCGCACCTGCACCAGGCCGTCGTCGATGCCGAGCCGCACGTGCCCGAGATCCGCTTCCTCACCACCCTCGCCGGCTATGTGCACTGGAAGCTCACGGGCGAGAAGGTGCTCGGCGTGGGGGATGCCTCGGGCATGTTCCCGATCGACTCCGCCACCGGTGACTACGACGCCGAGCTCGTCGCGCGCTACGACGCGCTCGCCGCGGGTCGCGTGCCCGCGCTGAAGGACCTCTTGCCGCAGTCCCTCGTCGCCGGAACCTCCGCGGGGAATCTGACCGACGAGGGGGCGCTGCTCCTCGACCCGAGCGGAACCCTGCGTCCCGGCATCCCCTTCGCTCCTCCCGAGGGTGACGCGGGAACCGGCATGGTCGCGACCTGCGCCGTGGCTCCCCGCACCGGCAACGTCAGCGCCGGCACGAGCATCTTCGCGATGGTCGTGCTCGAGCGCCCGCTGAGCGAGGTTCACCACGAGCTCGACCTCGTCACGACGCCCGCGGGCGACGCGGTCGCGATGGTGCACTGCAACAACGGTGCGAGCGAGCTCGCGGCCTGGGCGAACATGTTCACCGCGTTCGCGGCCGCCGCCGGCACGCCGGTGCCCCCGGATGCCACGTATGCGGCGCTCTTCGACGCTGCGCTGTCGGGTGAGCCCGACGCCGGCGGGCTGCTGGCGTACAACCACCTCGCGGGTGAGCCCATCGCGGGTCTCGACGAGGGCCGCCCGCTCGTCGTCCGCACGCCCGACAGTCGCCTCACGCTGCCGAACTTCATGCGTGCGCAGCTGTACGGCGTCTTCGGCACGCTCGCGCTCGGCATGGACGTGCTCCATGGTGAGGGCGTTCAGCTCGACAGGATGTACGCGCACGGCGGCATGTTCCGCACGGCGGGCGTCGCCCAGCGCTTCCTCGCCGCCGCCCTCGACGCTCCCGTCGCGGTCGCCGAGACGGCGTCCGAGGGGGGCGCGTGGGGCATCGCGGTGCTCGCGGCCTACGTCGTCGACGGTCAGGGCCGCGACCTCGACACGTACCTGCGCGAGGCGGTCTTCGCCGACGCGCCCATCGTCACCGCCGACCCCGACCCGGCGGACGTCGCCGGCTTCTCGACCTACCTCGACCGCTACCGCGCCGGGCTCGCCGTCGAGGCCGCCGCCGTGGCATCCCTCTGAAAACCCTCACGAAGGACAGCAATATGACTCGCACGAAGCTCAAGAACGACCTCGACGGCTACGAGGTCTGGTTCGTCACCGGCAGCCAGAACCTCTACGGCGAAGAGACGCTGAAGCAGGTCGCCGAGCAGTCGCAGGCCGTCGTCGAGGGCCTGTCCGGCCTCCCGGTGAAGGTCGTCTGGAAGCCCGTGCTGAAGGACTCCGACAGCATCCGTCGCATGGCTCTGGAGATCAACGGCCGCGACGACGTCATCGGCGTCATCGCGTGGATGCACACCTTCAGCCCCGCGAAGATGTGGATCGCCGGCCTCGACGCCCTCCAGAAGCCGCTGCTGCACCTGCACACGCAGGCCAACGTCGAGCTGCCGTGGAACGACATCGACTTCGACTTCATGAACCTCAACCAGGCCGCGCACGGCGACCGCGAGTTCGGGTACATCCAGACGCGCCTCGGCGTCGCGCGCAAGACGGTCGTCGGCCACGTGTCGAACCCTGCCGTGCGCCAGCGGATCGAGGACTGGGAACGCGCCGCCGCCGGCTGGACCGCCGCCCGCACCCTCAAGCTCGCTCGCTTCGGCGACAACATGCGCTTCGTCGCCGTCACCGAGGGCGACAAGACCGAGGCCGAGCTGCGCTTCGGCGTGCAGGTGAACACGTGGGGCGTCAACGAGCTGGTCGAGGCCGTCGAGGCGGCATCGGATGCCGACATCGACGCGCTCGTGCAGGAGTACGTCGACAGCTACGACGTCGTCGACGAGCTGCTCCCCGGCGGCGCGCGTCACCAGTCGCTGCGCGACGGGGCGGCCATCGAGCTGGGCCTGCGCTCGTTCCTCGAGGAGGGCGGCTTCGGTGCCTTCACCACGTCGTTCGAAGACCTCGGCGCGCTGAAGCAGCTGCCGGGTCTCGCGGTGCAGCGCCTCATGGCTGAGGGCTACGGCTTCGGCGCCGAGGGGGACTGGAAGACCGCGATCCTCGTGCGGGTCGCCAACGTCATGGGTGCGGGCCTGCCCGGCGGTGCGTCGCTCATGGAGGACTACACCTACGACCTCGTGCCCGGCAACGAGCGCATCCTCGGGGCGCACATGCTCGAGGTCTCGCCCTCGCTGACCACGAAGAAGCCCCGCCTCGAGATCCACGAGCTGGGCATCGGCGGCAAGGACGACCCGGTGCGCCTGGTCTTCACCGCCGACGCGGGTCCAGCGCTGGTCGTCGCGATGAGCGACATGCGCGACCGCTTCCGCCTCGTGGCCAACGTCGTCGAGAACGTCGACGCCCCCGACCTGCCGAAGCTCCCCGTGGGCCGCGCCGTGTGGAAGCCCGCGCCCGACTTCGCCACCTCGGCCGGCTGCTGGCTCGCGGCCGGTGCCGCCCACCACACCGTCATGACGACGGCCGTGGGCATCGAGGTGTTCCGCGACTTCGCCGAGATCGCCAAGACCGAGCTCGTGGTCATCGACGACGACACGACGGTCCGTGGTTTCCAGAGCGAGCTGCGCTGGAACCAGGCGTACTACCGCCTGGCCCAGGGCCTGTAAGACCCCCGCCGTCCCCGGGTTCTTGATCGGCCCGGGGGCGGTGCGGCACTCACGCGCCTCGCTCTCTCGGGGCGCGTGCCGTGCATCGGCTCGACCGGTGTGCGGATCGTGCCCCGGACTCGTGGTGGCGGTGGGCTGCCGCGGCTCCGGGGCATTTCTCATGTGCTCCCCACGCAACCGACATGAACGGATGCGGCACCACGGAACCCTCGAGGACGGTCTGCGCAGCGCCTCCCTTTTGGGGCGTGATCTTCCGCGTGGGGCGCGAAACTCCCGCCCCGATCGGCAGAACGTGCCCCGAACCGCGTGACGGCCGCGGCCCCACCGTCACTCGCGTCGAGTGACTCGCAGCCACCAGGCAAACAGCCATACCGCGGCGACACCGAAAACAAGGGCGAAAACGATCGCCGGCGCTGACAAGCCGCTTTGGCATACTCCCGCCGACGCGGCGAAATCCGCGCACGATCCCGTTCTCCAGAAGAGCGCGCTCACAGCAATGACAAGCGCCGCGATGGCCGCGACAAGAAGTGCGGAGCGTTTCCCTCGTTCACGTGCCAACAGACTGCCTTCCGACGTGCTCATCTGCATGAGAGGTCGACACTACTTCCTCCAGCGGCGCTGTCCCTGGCCCGCCCCGCACACGCTCAGCGCCGTCCGACGGGACTCTGCCGCCCGGCGTCAGGGCCGTGCTCGGCGGTGAACCGCCGGAGGCTCCTGACGGCACCGATCACCCGAACCACGCCATACACCGTCAGGGCAGCGAAGGTGATCACCGCTCCCCACCGCCACCACGGCGCGTCTGCCCCCTCGGACGCGAGCGTCCACACGCTGCCCGATGCCAGGAACACCGCGCCGAGGAGTGTCCAGACCGCCGCGGTCCGGTCGCGGTTCAGCCGCATCCGTTGCTGGATGAGCGACTCCCCGTCGGTCACAGCCGCTGCCCCAACGACCACAACCGATCAGCCCGCCCCGAGATCGCCTCCGAGAGCGCGAACGCCTGCGAATCGGTGAGGGATGCCACGTAGTCCACGATTCCGCGGGAGCGCGCGAGCGGCTCGGCTTCGGCATCCGAGGGTCGACGTTCGGCGGGGAGGAGGGCATACTGCTCGCGGGCGAGGGCGATGAGCTCGCGCAGGCGCCGCGGGGTGCGGGCGCGGTCGAGGTCGTCGTCGAGCCACTCGCCGAGCGCGCGCACCGAACGCGCGAGGATGCGGCTCATGCCGCGCTGCTGGATCGCCAGGTCGGGGCGGCTGAGCACGAAACGCTTGTGCACGAACTTCAGCACCTCGACGTGGTGCCAGGCCCACGGCGACAGCACGACAGGCCCCGCGCGCGGAGTGTCGAGCGGGCGCAGTCGCGCCGACTCCTGGAAGCGGCGGATCCACCGATCGGTGAACGCGGCCAGCCGGCGTTCCGCCGTCAGGGAGCCGTCGAACGGGCGGGCGAGCAGGTCGGTGACCATCTCGGCATCCACGTCACTCACCGCCGCCAGGAACGCCTCGTCGTCGGCGATCCACGGGTCGTCGCGGCGCATCTTTCGACGCAGGCGCTCGAGACCCGCGCCCGGCGCGAGCTCGGCCCGCACCTCGGCGTCGTCGCGGTTCCGCCACTCGAGGACATCGTCGAGCCACCCGCGGAACTCCGCGGCGATCGGCGCGTGGTCGAGGATCCCGGCGCGGTAGAAGTCGTCGACGTCGTGCACCGAGTACGCGATGTCGTCGGCGAGATCCATCACGGCGCCTTCGATGCTCTGGCGCAGGGGCTCGGCATCCACCCCTCCCCGGGCTTCGGCGAGGTCGTCGAGGTCGAGGTCGTACGCGGAGTATTTGTGCACGCGATACGCGCCGTCCGGGGAGCGACGGATGCCACGGGGCGGGCCGATCCGCTCGATCTCGCTCGCTTCGACCGACGGTGCCCACGGGTACTTCGCCGAGGCCGCGCGGACGGCGGCGGTCAGGTTGAGTCCCCGTGGGGCGTTCTCGACGACGTCGAGGGCGGTGAGGATGCGGTACGTCTGCGCGTTGCCCTCGAAGCCGTCGGCAAGGCCCAGTTCGCTGCGTGCGAGGCGGTCGAGGGTCGTCTCACCGAGGTGCCCGAACGGCGGGTGCCCGAGGTCGTGCGCGTAGGCGGCGGCCTCGACGACGGTGGCGTTGCAGACATCGCCTTCACCGGCCTGCCGCGAGCGCGTGTTCAGTTGCAGCGCGACGACCCGCGCGATCGCGCTGACCTTGAGCGTGTGGGTGAGGCGATTGTGAACCGGGGCTCCGCCGATCGAGGGAGACACGACCTGCGTCACAGCGGACAGGCGCGAGAAGTACGGCGAGAACTGGATGCGCTCGAGGTCGATCGACCACGGGTCGGCCCGGGCATCGTCGTGGTCGGGGTGGACACGGGATGCCGGGTTGCCGACGACGGTGTCCTGCTCGGCGTTCACGGCCCCCGGGCGCGCAGTCTCGTTGTGGAGCAAAGCAGTCCTCTCGCGGCGTCGACGACGTGGGTCCACGCTAACGCGCCGAGGGGATCGCGTCGTCCCGTTCGCGCCCCGCGTTACCCCTGTCCGGGTGCTCCATACGATTCACCCTCGGGTAGCGGAGGGCAGGTGGCGGTGCCGGTTTGGGCCGCGACTTCGGCCCGTACCGCAACGTCCCCCTCTTTCTTTGCGAGCGTGTAGACGATGCCCTCCTGCGCACCAGCGGCAGGGATGTATCCGACGGTCGCGGAATCGACCGGTCCCCATTCCTCGGTCGCGGAGCCGAAATTCGTCGTCATCAGGTCGGCGGTGGGATTCTCGATCAGCCAATTGGCTGCGTCGACCACAGTCGTATCGGGGATGACCCAATACCCTTCCAACCTCTCGTACGGGCCGCACGGCCACCCGGTGTACGAGGTGAAGTTGCCGGGAGACGTGTCGGTGCGGACGGCTCCCGGCGGAAGGGTGGCCGCGTCGAGCCATGCCTGGGCTTGAGCGAGTGCCGCGACATCCCCCGCGTCACCCGCGGAGGATTCGCTGGACGGGACCGGAGCAGACACTTCTTCGTCTCCGGCGCCCGGGGCGCCAACCGCACCGGACGCACAACCGGTGAGAGCCGACACAGCGATGACAAGGGCACTGGGTACTACGAGAGATCGACGCCGCATAGCCACCACCGTAGCGTCGGACGCCGTGTCCGCACCGTCGGGCGGAGCTCGGAGGGACCGCTCGAGATCGTGGTGATCCGTTTCGCACCGCGCCCGCTCCTCACCCCCGCCGCACCTCCACCTCGACCACGCGCGCATCCTCGATGCTGACCTCGTAAACAGGCCCGGTGATCCGCAGCGTCACGGCTTCGTCGACCTCGGTGCACGAGGGTCCGAGCCGGAGCTCCACCTCGCCGGGCTCGACCACTCGTCGCAGCGCACGGTCGCTGTACGCCAACCGCGACGCGGGCACGGTGAAGTGCACCTCGGCGCTCTCGCCGGGCTCCAGCTCGACGCGGGCGTAGGCGACGAGCTGCGCGACCGGCCGCGTCACACTCGCCACGGCCCGGTGTGCGTACACCTGCACGACATCGGCTCCGTGCCGGGTTCCGGTGTTGGTGACCCGAGCCGACACCGTGAAGGCGTCTCCCGCGCGGACGTCGGCGAGCGTTCCGGATGCCGGGACCTCGGCCACCGCGATGCCGCTCGCGGCTGCGCCCGAACCGGACACCCCGTCCACCCGCAGGTGCCCGCGCTCGAACGTCGTGTACGACAGCCCGAACCCGAACGGCCGCACCGGCGTCGGGTCGGTGCTCGTGACCCCCGACGGCCCGCCGAGGAGCGGATGCAGGTACGAGTACGGCTGCGCCCCGGCGGACCGGGGGAGCGAGACGGGAAGACGGCCGGAGGGCGTGGCATCCCCGGCGATGAGCGAGGCCAGTGCGGGCCCGCCCTCCTCGCCCGGGAAGAAGGCCTGGAGGACGGCGGCCGGTCCGGTCGCGTCGTCGAGAGCCCACCCCAGGGCGTAGGGACGCCCGGTCAGCAGCAGCAGCACGACCGGGGTGCCGGTCGCGACGACGGCCTCGACGAGCTGACGCTGCACGCCGGGCAGGTCGAGCGAGTCGGCGTCGTTGCCTTCACCGACGGTTCCGCGTCCGAAGAGCCCGGCACGGTCACCGACGACGACGATCGCGACGTCGGCGCTCTCCGCCACGGCCACGGCCTCGTCGATGTCGGCGGCGTCGGAGCCTTCGACCGCGCAACCGAACGCGTACGAGACCTCGCCGAAGCGGTCGGTCAGAGCCTCGCGCACGGTCGGGATCTCGAAGCCCATCGGAACCCCCGGGTGGTGCGCGAGCACGTGGTTCGCGAACGAGTAGCACCCCATCAGCGCCTCCGCGCTGTCGGCGTTGGGCCCGATGACCGCGACCCGTCCCGGCGTCGCGAGGGGGAGCACCCCGTCGTTGCGCAGCAGCACCGCGCTCTCGAGAGCGAGTCGGTGCGCGAGCGCGCGGTGCTCCGCGTCGTCGAGGTCGATCTCGGTCGGGGCGTCGGAGAAGTCGGCATCCAGGAGTCCGAGGTCTTCCTTCGCGGCGAGCACACGGGCGACGGCGCGGTCGACCACGGCCTCGGGGAGGGCTCCGGATGCCACCCGCTCGGCGAGGTGCGGATACGCATCGGGGCCGGGGAGCTCCACGTCGATCCCCGCCTCGAGCGCCAGCTGGGCGGCCTCGCCGAGGGTACCGGCGATTCCGTGCATCGAACGGAGGAACTCCACGGCGAAGTAGTCGGAGACGACCGTGCCGTCGAATCCCCACTGACGGCGAAGGAGGTCGGTGAAGAGCTCGGGAGATGAGGCGATGGGGATGCCGTCGATCTCGACGTAGGCGTTCATCACCGATCGTGCCCCGCCGTCGCGGACAGCCATCTCGAACGGAGGAAGGAAGACGTCCTGCAGCTCCCGTGGGCCGGCGTGCACGGGAGCGTGGTTGCGGCCGGCCTGCGAGGCGGAGTACCCCACGAAGTGCTTGAGCGTCGCGTGCACGCCCGCCGCCTGCAGTCCACGCACGTAGGCGGTGCCGATCGTGCCGACGACGTAGGGGTCTTCCGCGATGCACTCGTCCACCCGGCCCCAGCGGGGGTCACGCACCACATCGAGCACGGGAGAGAGTCCCTGATGCACCCCGAGGTCGCGCATCGAGCGACCGATCGCGGATGCCATGAGTTCGACGGCATCCGGATCGAACGAGGCTCCCCAGGCGAGGGGCGTCGGCAAGGTCGCGGCCTTCCACGCGGCGAAACCGGTCAGGCACTCCTCGTGGACGAGAGCGGGGATCCCGAGCCGGGTCTCGGCCTTCAGCCGTCGCTGCTCGGCCCAGAGCCACTCGGCGCGCTCGATCGGATCGACGGGCCGTGTGCCGTAGACCCGGGTGAGGTGGCCGAGGCCGTGCACCGTGGCATCCGTGTAGGCCGCCGAGGTGATCTTCTCGCCCGAGAGGGGCGCGACGACCTCGTCTCCTTGATCGACCCAGTAGCCCACGAGCTGCGCGAGCTTCTCGTCGAGCGTCATCTCGGCGACGAGGGCCTGGACGCGAGGGGTGACGCCGGAAGCGAGGGCAGCACCGACGTCGGTGTTGTGGATGGTCATGACGGATCAGCCCTTCACGGCGCCGGTCAGGCCGCCGACGATGCGCCGCTCGAACACGCTGAAGAACAGCAGAGCGGGGATCATCGACAGCGAGGTGAATGCGAGCACGCGCGCGGTGTCGACGGAGTACTGCGAGGCGAAGGCCTGCGTTCCGAGCGGCAGCGTGTACGCGGCTTCGTTATTGAGGATGAACAGCGGCAGCATGTAGGAGTTCCAGCTGTTGACGAAGGCCAGGATGCCGACGGTCACCACCGCGGGAACCGCGAGCGGCAGCACCATGCGCCAGAAGAACCCGAGGCGGCCGAGGCCGTCGATCGAGGAGGCCTCCTGGAGTTCGCCCGGGATCGCGGCGAGGAACGGCGACAGGATGATGATCGTCAGCGGCAGGGCGAACGCGATCTGCGGCACGATGACACCCGCGAGGGAGTTCATCAGTCCGAGGATGTAGAGAGGTGTGATCGCGACGGTCATCGGGAACATCAGGCCCGCGGTGAACAGCGCGTACACAGCGCCCCGCCCACGGAAGCGGTAGCGCGAGAGGGCGTACGCGGCCATCAACCCCAGGGCGACGACGAAGACCGTGGTCGCGATCGCCGCGATGGCCGAGTTTCCGACCTGCCCCCAGAAGACGCCGCTGCCGAGCACGTCGGCGTAGTTCTCCCAGTTCCAGCGGGTCGGGAAGCCGGAGGGGTCGACGGTGATCTCGGCGTTCGAGCGGAACCCGCCGAGGACGATGTACACGACCGGCGCGAGCATCATGCCGATCAGCAGCAGGGCGACGAAGCCGACGAGCACGGACGAGCCCCGGTTCGCGCCGGCGGGGCGCCGACGCGGGGCCTTCGGGGTCACGAGCGTGGCGGTGGCGGTCATTTCGAGCCTCCCGTGAGAGCGCCGGCGGTGTCGCGTCGCAGGACGAAGCGCTGGTAGATCAGGGCGACGGCGAGGGAGATGAGGAACATCACCACGGCGACGGCGCTGCCGTAACCGAAGCTGCCGGCGTTGCGGCCGTTGGCGACCATGTACGTGGCCATCGTCGAGGTGCCGGCAGTGGAGGCGACGTACTGGCCCCAGATGATCCAGACGAGGTCGAACAGCTGCAGCGAGCCGATGATCGACAGGAACGCCCAGATGCGGATGGTGGGACCCATGAGCGGCAGCACGATGTGCCGCTGGATCTGCCAGTACGACGCGCCGTCGATCGCGGCCGCTTCGCTGAGCTCCTCCGGGATGCCTTGGAGACCTGCGAGGAAGAGGATCACGGCGAAACCGATGTACTTCCACGTGATGATGATGAGCAGCGTCCAGATCGCCAACGCCGGGTCGGAGATCCAGTCGGCGCGGAGCGAGCCGAGCCCGATCTTCTCCAGCGCCCCGTTCAGGGCCCCACCGGATTGCAGCATCAGGCCCCAGCCGAGGCCGACGACGACCTCGGAGATCACGTAGGGCACGAAGATCAGCACGCGGATGAGCGACTGCGCCCGCATCTTGCGGTTCAGCAGCAGCGCGAGTCCGAGGGCGAGCGGCCCCTGCAGGACGAGCGAGCCGATCACGATGAACGCGTTGTGCCCGAGCGCCTCGTGGAAGGCCGGGTCGGTGAGGATCGTGACGTAGTTCCGGATGCCGACGAAGTCGACGGGTGCGCCGAAGCCCGACCACTTGTAGAAGCCGTAGTAGGCCGCCAGGGCGACGGGCAGGATGACGAACGACACGAACACCACGAGGGCGGGGCCGAGCAGGATCGCGAGTTCGCCGCGGATGCGCCAGTTCTCGCGGCGCCGTCGCACGGGCGGCCGCCCGGCCGAGGGGGCGCCGGGAGCGCCCTCCCCGGCCGGGCGGCGAGACCCGGCGTCGGTCGCCGAGGTGGCGAGCTGGGTGGTCATGGTCGCGGTCCTCAGCGGGAGGCTGCGGCGTTGACGGCGTCGACGATGCCCTGCGGCGTGCCCTTACCGGCGAACAGATCGACGACGGCGACGTTCAGCGCGTTGCCCACGTTCTGGCCGTAGAGCGTGTCGAGCCAGACCGACACGTACGGGGCGTCGGTGTACGCCTGCAGCGCCGACTGCAGGGCCGGGGTGGTGACGGCATCCGTCGCCTCGCTCGACGCGGGGATGGTCTGGAAGGCCGCGGCGTAGTTCTCCTGGTTCTCCTTGTTCACGAGGAAGTTCAGGAAATCGGTGCACTGCGCGGGGGCGTTGACCCAGCACGAGTAGCCGTCGACGCCGCCCATGATGGCGCCGGGCTCTCCGTCGCCCCCGGGAACCTCGGGGAAGGGGAACCAGCCGAGGTCGGCCAGCGGCTTCTCATCGGGGGTCAGTGACGCGATGACGCCGGGGTTCCATGCGCCCATGAGCTCCATGGCGGCCTGGTGGTTGGCGAGCAGGCCCGCCGACGAGCCGGCGCCCTGCTGCGCGGCGGTGGTGAGGAATCCCTCGTTGAACGGCTGGGTCTTGAGGAAGGAGTCGAGGTTCTCTCCGGCCTCGAGCCAGCACGGGTCGTCGAAGCTGCGGCTCTGGGCGGCGGCATCCAGGACATCCTTCGAGCAGGCGCGCAGCGCGAAATTGTAGTACCAGTGCGCGGCGGGCCAGGCATCTTTCGCGCCGACGGCGATCGGGGCGACGCCGGTCGCGCGGATCTTCGCATCGGCGGCCTCGAGGTCGGAGATGGTGGCGGGAGCCTCGGTGACACCCGCGGCGGTCAGCAGGTCCTGCGCGGTGAAGATGCCCGAGGGGAGCACGGCGACGGGCATGCCGTAGTTCTTGCCGTCGACCTCGAAGGCGTTGAGGGAGGTTCCGAGGGCGGTCTTGGCCTCGGGGGAGATCTTGTCGGTGAGGTCCATCGCTTGACCGGCGGTCACGATGTCGGCGAGCTTGCCGCCGCCGCGGGCCATGAACAGATCGGGGGCGTCGCCGGAGTTGAGCGCCGTCTGGAGCTTGCCGTCCATCTCCTCGTTCTGCACGGCCTGGATCTCGATCGTGACACCGGGGTTGGCGGCTTCGAAGGCCGCGGCGGTGTCTTCCCAGTACTTCTTGCCGTCGCCGGTCGTGGAGTTGTGCCACAGCGTGAGAGTGACCGAGCCGTCGGCGTTCTCGCCGCCACCGCCTCCGGCACAGCCGCCGAGGGCCAGGGTGCCGGCGACGGCGAGGGCCGCTCCGGCGAGGATCTTGCGCGTGTTCATGTGATTCCCGTTTCTCTTCGTCGAGGTGCGTCCCTCAGGGATGCGCGGTGGTCGTCGGCAGCGATGCCGTTTCCCGGGGTGTTGCCGCGCCCCGGGTCTGAGCAGTGTCGCCCGGCCGTACAGGCTCGTCAAACGTTTTCGAAAATGATTTCCACGCTAGGGTCGGATGCCATGACCCGCCGCGCCACCATCCACGACGTCGCCGCGGCGGCCGGTGTTTCCGTCGCCACGGTGTCCAAAGCCGTGAACGGTCGCTACGGGGTGTCGCCCGAGACCGTCGGCCGTGTCTTGGACGCCGTGAAGGCTCTCGGCTACGAGTCGAGCCTCGTCGCGAGCAGTATGCGGTCGCGTCGGACAGGCGTGGTGGGCGTGCTCGTGGCCGACATCGAGCCGTTCTCGGCCGAGATCCTGAAGGGTGTCGGGGGAGCGCTCGCCGACACCGGATACGACCTGCTCGCCTACAGCGGCTCGCGCCGCGACGGGGAGGGCTGGGAACGGCGCTCGCTCAGCCGGCTGAGCGGCACCCTCATCGACGCCGCGATCATCGTGACCCCGACCGTCGTCAACGTCACGAGTGACGTCCCCATCGTGGCGATCGACCCGCACACCGGCCGCGCCGACCTGCCCACGGTCGAGTCCGACAGCTTCACGGGTGCGCAGCAGGCCGTGCATCATCTGGTCCAGCTCGGGCACCGCCGCATCGGTTTCATCGCGGGCCGCCCCGACCTGCGTTCCGCGGTGGCGCGCGCCTCCGGCTACCGTGAGGCCCTGTCGGCGGCCGGCATCCCGTTCGACCCTGCGCTCGTGGGAGTGGGGCGCTACGAGCACGACGTGGCCCGCGAGGCCGCGCACGCGATGCTCTCGCTGCCCGACCCGCCGACCGCGGTGTTCGCGGCGAACGACCTCTCCGCCCTGTCGATCGTCGAAGTGGCCGCCGAGCGGGGACTCCGCGTGCCCGACGACCTCTCGGTGGTGGGCTTCGACGATGTTCCCGAGGCCGCGCGCGCCCAGCCGGGGCTGACGACCGTGCGCCAGCCGATGAAGCGCCTGGGGGCCGAGGCGGTGCGGATCGTCCTCGCGCTCCTCGCCGGGGAGGACCTCCCCGAGACGCACGTCCTGTTGCCGACGCGCCTCGTCGCGCGCGGCACGGCCGCGCCGCCTCCCACGCGCTGAGTCGACCGCCCCGCCCGACGCCCCGCCCCGCCCGACGCCCCGCCCCGCCCGGGGCCCTGCCTCGCCCTGTTGAGTGTCCAAGACACCCGGACTCCTCAGAAAAACGTCCGGGTGTTTTGGACAGTGAACCCGGGGGCGACGGGTGCCCGCGAGCCAGTGAGAACAGGGGAGCGCGGAGCGCGTCAGCGCGCGGCCAGGCGGTACAGCACCTCGGGGCGGCCGCGGGCGCCGAACCGGTGCGAGATGTCGACCTCGCCGCGCGCGACGAGGACGTCGAGGTAGCGCCGTACCGTCGCGCGAGAGGCACCCGACGCGGCGGCGATGTCGCGTGCGCTCGCCGGGGTCACGGGGTGGAGAGCTGCCCGGATGGTGTGCATGGTCGACTCGGCGAGGCCCTTGGGGAGGAGGGGATCGGATGCCACGACCGTGCGCACCGGAGCCGTCGCCGGTCCGACGAGGCGGTCGATGTCGCCCTGGCCCATGCTCACGGGCACCTCGGCGGGCCGCGCGGCGCGCCCGCGTCGGTACTCCTCGAGCCGGCGCACGAACGCTTCGCGCGTGAAGGGTTTGGCGAGGTAGCCCACGACGTGTGCGGCAGCAGCCTGGCGGATCGTCAGGGTGTCGCGGGCGGAGCTGATCACGAGCACGTCGACGTCCCACTCCCGCACGAGCCGCAGCCGGTGCAACACCTCCACCCCGCTGAAATCGGGGAGGTTCATGTCGAGCAGCACGAGGTCGACGCCGGTCCCCGCCGCGAGCGCCGCCCCCGCGGCACCGGTCCGCGCGGTCCCGACGAGCCGGAACCCGGGCAGAGCCTCGAGATACGCGGTGTGCAACCGCACGACCGCCGGGTCGTCGTCGACGATGATCGTGCGGATCGTGGCATCCGGGGTCATCCGCGCCCCCCGCCCGTTCGCCGCCCGCCGCTCGCGCTCCGCCCGACCCGGCCGCTCCGTTCAGTATCCAAGAAACCCGGACGCCTCGAAAAATGCTCCGGGTGTCTTGGACACTCAAGCCCCTGGACGAGCCCGCGCGCCCTGTCCGCGTGCGCTCGCGGGGCATCGCGCAGCGCGCTCACGACCGTACCCTCGCGCAGCACGCTCACGCCCGCACTCCCGCTCGCGGCAGCTCCACGGTAAATCGCGCTCCGCCCGAGGGTGATCGGCCGACCGTGACCGAGCCGCCGCGCGCGCCGGCGACGCGGCGCACGAGGTCGAGGCCGACACCGCGCCCGGCGGCGGCTTTCGAGCTCACGCCACGGTCGAAGATCCGGGCGACATCGGCGGGCGGGACGCCGGGACCGTCGTCGGCGACGTCGATCGTGAGTCGTTCGTCGCCGGCCAGCACCAGCACGTCGACGTGGCCCTCCGCCCCCGCCGCCTCTGCCGCATTGCGCACGAGGTTTGCGACCACGGTCAGCACCTCGTCGTCGACCGTGCCGCGCGGCACGAGGCTGGCCGGGTCCACGCGCAGCCCCGCGTGCTCGGTCGACAGGCCCTCCAGCAGAGCGCGCAGCGCGGGGTCGTCGATCGACAGACCGGATGCCACGGGCGCGATCCCCCCGATGTAGGTGAGCGCCTCGCCGGTGTCGCCCTCCGCGATGAGCCCGCGGATCACGTGCAGGCGCGTGTGGAACTCGTGCGTCTGATCCCGCAGCGCGCCGGAGATGCGCCGCTGGGTCTCGAGCTCTCGCGCATCGGCCTCGAGTCGTCGCACGCGGCGACGGAGCGCCGCCGTCAGCAGGCCGCTCAGCACGACCCCGAGCACGATCGATCCCGCGACCCAGGGCAGCATCCCGCCCACCGCCTCGTCGAAACTGCGCGAGATCTCCGACTCCAGCACGCCGACCGAGGCCGTCCCGATGACCGCGCCGGTCGCACTGTCGGCTGCCCGCACCGGCACCTTCGCTCGCAGGCTCGGGCCGATCGTCCCCGTCTCCGTGCCGAGGAACGTCTCTCCGGCCAGCACCGCCGTGGCATCCGTCGAGACCGTCCGTCCGCGCTCGGCCGGATTGGGGTGGGTCAGCCGGATGCCGCGGGCATCGGTGACCACGACGTAGTCGACTCCGGATGCCGCCGCCACGACGTCGGCGAGGGGCTGCAGGTCCGCGGTGGCCGCGGCGGTGTCCAGCAGGACGGCGCGCTGCACCTGATCGAGCTCGACGAGGCTGGTGGCGACGTCGAGGACGCGTTCCTCGGTCGCGGCGCGGATGCTGCGCTCCTGCACCGACATCGCGACGAGTGTCGTCGCCAACACGCACACGAGCACGACGGTGCACTGCAGAGCGAGCAAGACGGCGAGGCGCACCCGCACGGGCGCGCGGTCGGGTCGGGTGGTCGACACGGGCACCTCCTCGTGCGCATCGTTTCGTGGGCGGATCGTCGTGAGCATCAAAGAGCGCAAAGGCCCCCGAGCGCGCCGCCGGGGGAGAGGCGCTGACAACCTAGCTTCTCATCCGGAAACGACGATGTCCCGGGAGGGCTTGATGCAGCATCCGACGCCAGCAGAGGCGCAGCACCCCGCGCGCTCACCTCGACGCCGCCGCGTGACGGGAGCGGTGGTGGGCGTGGTCGCCGCGGCTCTGTTCGTGACCGCGAGCCTCAGCGCCGCAGCGACCGGCGGGGTGGCCAACCCCCGCACGAAGCTCACGATCGTCGCCCCGGCGGCCCCCGGTGGAGGATGGGACACCTTCGGCCGCGAGGCTCAGCAGGTGATGCGCGAGGAGGGGATCGCCGGTGCCGTCCAGGTGATGAACATCCCGGGCGCCGCCGGCACGATCGGCCTCGGCGCCGTCGCCGAGATGGGTGACCGGCACGACATCATGCTCGTCACGGGCGGCGTGATGGTCGGCGGCGTGATCGTCAACCGCTCGCCGGTGAGCCTCGAGGACGTCCGACCCATCGTCCGCTTGGCCGACGACTTCAACGTGCTCGTCGTGCCCGGCGACTCGCCGTTGCAGACCCTCGACGACTTCATGCAGGCGTTCCTCGCCGATCCCGAGGGCACCGCCATCGCGGGTGGGTCTCTCGGCGGCATCGATCACCTGCTCGCGGGCATGCTGGCCCAGCAGGGCGGGATCGACCCGCAGCGCGTGAACTATCTCGCGTATCCCGGTGGTGGCGAGGTCGTGACCTCCCTCCTCTCACACACCACGCAGGCGGGGCTCTCCGGCTACAACGACTTCCGCGACCAGATCGAGTCGGGCAACCTCCGCGCCCTCGCGCTTTCGGCCGAGGAACCGCTCGACGACGTCGAGGTGCCGACGTTCCGCGAGCAGGGGGTCGATGTCGCCATGTCGAACTGGCGCGGGCTCGTGGCGCCCCCGGGCATCGACGACGAGGTGCACGCGGAGCTCGTGGCCATGGCATCCGAGATGCGGGAGACCGAGGCGTGGCAGGAAGTGCTCGCCCGCAACAGCTGGGTCGACAGCTTCCTCGCCGGCGACGAGTTCGCCGCCTACCTGTCGGAAGAGACCGAACGCACGACCGCGATCATGAAGGAGCTGGGTCTGTGACCGAACCGTCCACCCTCACCACGGGGTCGCTGCGCGTACAGCGCACACCCCGCTGGTACACCGGCCGCAGCGAGCTGGTCGTCGTCGCCGGGGTCTTCGTGCTCGCCGGGTTCATGACGTACGGCACCGCCACCATGCAGGTGCCCGCCGACGTCGCCTTCCCGGGTCCGCAGTTCTTCCCGATGCTGGTCAGCGGATTCCTCTGGCTCGCCGGAATCGGTCTGCTCGTCGAGGTGCTGCGGACATCGCGTCGATCCCACGTCGCCGACGACCCGGTCGAGATCTCGAACGAGATGCTCGAAGACCTCGGTGCGATCGACGAGACGGGGGAGATCCGCATCGTCTCGCCCGAAGACGTGGCGTCGTCGTCGAAGCCCGCGTCCGTCGACTGGCGCACGCTCGGCATCACCGTCGCCGCTCTCGCGGGGTTCATCGTCGTGCTGCCCGTCCTCGGCTGGATCATCTCGGCCGCGGCCCTGTTCTGGGTCATCTCGTGGGCATTCGGCAGCCGCCGGCCCCTGCTCGACATCGGGGTCAGCGTGATCGTCTCCTCGCTGGTGCAGCTCGCGTTCGGCGCGGGTCTGGGCCTGTCGCTTCCCGCCGGCATCCTGGAAGGACTCTCGCCGTGGATCAGCTGATCAACCTCGCCGACGGGTTCGCGGTCGCCTTCACGCCGCAGAACCTCCTCTTCCTCGTCATCGGCGCCGTGCTCGGCACCGCCGTGGGCGTGCTCCCGGGCCTCGGCTCGGCCATGGCGGTGGCGCTTCTGCTCCCCGTCACGTTCAGCCTCGACCCGACTGGCGCGTTCATCATGTTCGCGAGCATCTACTTCGGGGGGCTGTTCGGAGATTCGACCGCCGGCATCCTGCTGAACACCCCCGGCAACTCGTCGGCGATCGCCACGACGTTCGAGGGTCATCGGATGGCCAAGAGCGGGCGCGCGGCGAAAGCTCTCGGCACCTCGGCGATCGGCGCGTTCATCGGCGGCACGATCGCGTGCGTGCTGGTGGTGTTCTTCGCCCCGTACATCGTCGAGCTCGCGAAGGTCTTCGGGCCTGCGGAGTACTTCGCGCTCGCCGTGTTCGCCTTCGTCGCGATCTCGGCCGTCGTGGCCGATTCGATCGTCCGCGGTCTTGTCGCGCTGGGTCTCGGTTTCGCCCTGGCGCTCGTCGGCATCGACGCGATGACGGGAGCCGAGCGCTTCACCGGTGGCAGTCCCGTCTTCTTCGACGGCATCTCGATCATCGTCGTGACGGTCGGTCTCCTCGCGATCGGCGAGGTGCTGCACGTCGCGGGTCACATCCGCCGCGCGGGCGGTCCTGGCAAGCTCGTCGCCCCCAGCGGGTCACCTCTGCTGTCGAAGCGCGAGTGGCGTCAGGCGCTGCCGGCGTTCTTGCGCGGCACGGCGTTCGGTGTGCCCTTCGGCGCGATCCCGGTCGGGGGCTCCGAGGTGCCCACGTTCCTCGCCTACGGCACCGAGAAGCGTCTCGCCCGCCGCCGCGGCGACACGGACTTCGGCTCGCGGGGGGCGATCCAGGGCGTCGCCGCCCCCGAGGCCGCGGGCAACGCCACGGCCGGTTCGGCGATGGGCGCCCTGCTGGGCCTGGGCCTGCCGACCTCGGCGACGGCCGCGATGATGATCGCCGCGTTCCAGCAGTACGGGATGCAGCCCGGGCCCCTGCTGTTCGAACGCTCCGGTGACCTCGTCTGGCCCCTGCTCGCGAGCCTGTTCCTCGGCCTGATCATCCTGCTGATCATCAACCTGCCATTCGCGGCGGTGTGGGCGAAGTTGCTGCTCATCCCGCGCCACTACCTGTACGCGGGCATCACGGTCGTCGCGATGCTCGGCGTCTACGCGATCGCCTCGCGCGTGGTCGATCTGTGGCTCGCGCTGGCGATCGGTGTGATCGGCTTCGTGATGCGGCGCTTCTCGATTCCGCTTGCCCCGGTGCTGATCGCCGCGATCCTCGGACCCATGGCCGAGACGCAGATGCGCCGCGCACTCGCTGTGTCGGAGGGCGACCCGACGATCTTCGTCTCGTCGCCGCTCACGGTCGTGCTGTACGCGCTGCTCGCCATCATCGTCACCGTCAGCGTGCTGCAGCACGCCCGCCACGCGCGCCGCCAGCGTCTCGAGGACGCCGCCCGCCGCGACGCGCCCGTCCCCGCCGGCCGCCGCTGACCCGGGCCCCGCCCGCGCCGCGGCCCCGCCGTCCCGCCCCGGGGCCCCGCCCGCCCCGGGCCCCGTCCCGCCCCGGGCCCCGTCCCGCCCCGGGGCCCCGCCCGCCCTGCCCCTTCCGCCGAGTGTCCGGGAAATGCCGTAACCGCCGCACGCATAACGGCGCTTCTTGGACACTCGACCGCCCGCCCCGACCGAGCCGGTGGTGACCACCGCTCGCGGAGCGGCTAGGGTCGGCGCGTGACCACCGTGCTGTTCGCGCCCGACGGCTTCAAGGGATCCCTCACCGCCGCCGACGCGGCCGCGGCCCTCGCCGCCGGGTGGCTCGATGCCCGCCCCGCCGACCGCACGGTCGAGCGTCCGATGGCCGACGGCGGCGAAGGCACCCTCGAAGCCTTCCTCGCGTCGGTGCCCGGAGCATGCCGTGTTCCCGTACGGGTCACGGGTCCGCATGGGCGGCAGATCTCGGCATCCTGGGTCTTTCTTCCCCCGACCGCTGACGCCCCGCTCGGCACGGGGGTGGTCGATCTGGCATCCACGTCGGGCATCGAACTGCTCGACGGAGCCCTCCGCCCCTTCGACGCCGACACGCGCGGCTTCGGCGAGGCGATCGCCGCGGCCCTCGACCACGGCGTCTCGCGTCTGGTGCTGGGCATCGGCTCGAGCGCTTCGACCGACGCCGGGTTCGGCGCCTTCGCCGCCCTGGGCGCACGGATCACGGATGCCGCCGGCACCCCCGTCGCCCCCGGACTCCGCGGTCTGCGCACAGCCGTTCGCCTCGACCGGTCGGCGCTGCGTCCTCCGCCGCCGGGCGGTGTGACCGTGTTGACCGACGTCCGCAGCCCGCTCACCGGACCCACGGGAGCCGCCGCGACGTTCGGACCGCAGAAGGGGGTGACGCCCCACGACATCCCCGAGGCGGATGCCGCCCTCGGCCGCGCCGCTGTGCTGTGGGGGACCGACCCGCACGCGTCCGGGGCCGGAGCCGCCGGGGGCACCGGGGCGGCCCTGCGGGCGTGGGGCGCCGAGCTCGTCCCGGGGGCGGAGCACGTCGCGACCTTGATCGGTCTCGTCGGAGCGATCGAGGCCGCCGACGTCGTCGTCACCGGGGAGGGGGCGTTCGACGCGAGCTCACGGGCCGGGAAGGTGCCGTCGCGTATCGCCGAGCTCGCGGGCTCGCGGCCGGTCGCCCTCGTCGCCGGGCGGATCGCCGCCGACGCCGACACGTCGATCTTCGCGGACGCCGTCTCGCTCACCGCTCTCGCCGGCTCGTCCGCCTCCGCCCTCTCCGAGCCCGCCCGCTGGCTCCGTGCCGCGGGCCGTGCGCTCGCCTCGCGGCTCGAGCTGCCGCCGTCGGGCGTGCGAAACTCCTGAGTTTCCGGCGCGGATTCTGGCGCGGGGGGCGGGGGATGCCGCGGAGGCGGACGAACGCCGCGGATTCTCAGGAGTTCGGCCCGCCCCCCGGTCCCCGCCCCCGCCCCGTCCCGTCCTTACCCGCCCCCCGTCCCGGCCCGCACCCCCGCCCCCCGGGGCCTCTGCCCGCACCCCCGCACCCCCGGCCCTGACCCGCCCCACCCCGCGGAAACGCCGCGCGCACCCCGCGGCTCGGGTACCGTCGTCATGTGGCTACCGCAAGCAGTAAAGATGACGAGGTCGATCTCCTCATCGACGCGTGGTCGCGGCTGCTGCCCGACATCGACCTCACGCCCCTCGACGTCATGTCGCGCTTGCGTCGCGCGGCCTTCCACCTCTCGAAGCTCCGCACGCGAGCGTTCGCGAGCGCCGACATCGCCCTGTGGGAGTTCGACGTCCTGGCGGTGCTCCGCCGCGCGGGCACCGAGCTGAGCGCCACGCGCCTGATCGCGGCGACCATGATCGGCAGCGCCGCGATGACCAATCGCCTCGACAAGCTCGCCGAGCGCGGTCTCGTGCACCGCCGCCCGAACCCCTCCGACGGGCGGGCGATCCTCGTCGCGATCACCCCGGAGGGTATCGAGCGCGTGGATGCCGCCATGACCGAGCTGGTCCGCCTCGAGGCCGAGGCCTTGCGCGGTGTCAGTCGCGCCGATCAGGCGTTGCTCGCCGACGCTCTCCGTGTCCTGGCCGCGGGCGAGACCCACGAGGCGTGATCGACCTCGCCTCGACCCTGGCCGAGCGTCCCGTCATCCTCGACGGTGGTCTCGGAACGCTGCTGGAGGCCCGCGGCAACGACGTCTCGTCGTCGCTGTGGTCGGCGCGCGTGCTGCGCGACGATCCCGACGAGGTGCGCGCCGCGCACGCGGAGTTCCTCGCCGCGGGAGCCGAGGTCGTCATCTCTGCGTCGTATCAAGTGGGCTTCGGCGCGGGAATTCCGGATGCCGAGGTCGAGGCGCTCCTCCGACGCTCGGTGACGCTCGCCCGCGAGGCCGGCGACGCCGTGGTCGCGGCATCCGTGGGTCCCCTGGGGGCGCTCCGCGCCGACGGCAGCGAGTACACCGGTGACGATCGACTCACCGTCGACGAGCTGCGCCACGCGCACCGCCGCCGCCTCCACGTGCTGGCGGGCACGGATGGCGACCTGCTCGCCGTCGAGACCGTCCCGTCGCTGCGCGAACTGGAGGCCCTCGCGCTCGAGCTCGCCGACCTCGCCGTTCCCAGCATCGTGAGTCTCTCGGCCGACAGCACCGCTTTCCGCGCGCCCGGCGCGCTGACGCGAGCGTTCGAGATCGCGGCATCCGTTCCCGCTCTCCTCGCGGTGGGTGTCAACTGCTGCGCTCCCGAACACGTGGTCGCCGCGCTCGAGACCGCACCCGCGCTTGCGCTGGTCGCCTATCCGAACTCGGGGGAGCGGTGGGATGCCGCAGCCCGCCGATGGCGCGGGGCCGGTGCGCCGCTGGCCGAGTCGGCGCCCGCATGGGTCGCCGCCGGAGCGCGCCTCATCGGCGGGTGCTGCCGGTCGACGCCCGCCGACATCGCGGCGATCGCGGCCGCGCTGCGCTGATCGGAGGGTGGCATCCGCTCGCCGGGTCAGTACCCGCTCCGGCGGCGTCCCTTCTGCAAGGTTGAGCCGTCGATGAGGAGCTCGACCTCTTCGGGCCGCCACCCGTGCGTGACGCGCATCTGGTCGCGGAGCACGGACACGGCGGCGGGGAGGGCCACCTCCACGCCGTGCGGACCGTCGACGGCAGACGAATCGAGCTCCCGCGCCGCGAGGCGCAGTTCGAGGAGCAGCCCCAGCACGCGATCGGTGCCGAAGGCGGTGTTGGCGAGCTTCCAGTCGCCGATGGCGACGAGGGTTCGGCGGCGGTCATCCTGGGCATCGGGCACGGCGACGGGACGCCCCACGAGTCCGACGGCGACCCCGCACATCAGCATCGCGGCCACCGCGGCGACACCGGCCCCGGTGGGGGAGAAGATGCTCTGACTCAGTGGCGATTCGGGGGTGGAGGCGACCACGATGCGCAGCGCGGAGTACACGGCGTACGCGCCCATCGCGGTTCCGAGGGTTCTGATCGATCGGTGCGGGAGAACGCGGTTGCGCAGCGCGATGACCGCCAACGTGCCGCAGACGATCGTCAGCACGATCGCCTTCACTCTCAGCGATGTCTCGGGATCGAGGAGCGCCGAGCTGAGGGCGACGACGACGCCCACCACGACAGCCGCGCCGAGCGCGAGGGGCGAGCCGTTCCGACGTCCCGATGGGGGCCACACCGCGACGCATAAGATCGCGGGCGCAAGCACCATGGTGGTGTCGGCGATCACCAGCGTGCCCGTGCCGCCGCCGCTGTAGCGGACGATGTACATCGATCCCGCCCCGACCGAGAGCGCACCGGACACCGAGCTGTAGCGGAGGAAGACACCCAGGGGCGTCGGGCTGCCCACGCGCGGGAGGACGACCGCGATGACCCCGGCAGCCAGCCCGACGCACATCGCGATGACCCCGATCGACAGCAGCATCATGGCCTCCGGGTCACATCATGGCGGCTCGCCGGCGACCGGTGTCAGGAGCGTCCGCTCTTGACGGCGGCTCCGAGCTGTGCAGGAGGGGCCGCCGATGAGATCGCTCGCAGCGGCGGCCTCAGTCGAAGTCCGCTGCCACCGCGTTGCGGTGGTACTCGAAGATGATGCTCGTGCGAGTGGATGCCACGCTGTGCCGCGCGGAGAGATGATCGACGACGAAGCGGCGCACCGCCGACGAGTCGTCGACGGCGATGTGCACGAGGAAGTCGTCGGCTCCGCCGAGGAAGAACAGCTGGATGACGTCGGGGTGTCGGCGAACCTCGTGCGCGAAGGCGCGGATGCTCTCCTGGCGTTGCCCCGGACGCAGCGTCACGCCGACGATCGCCTGCAGCCCCCGACCGAGGCGGCTCTGGTCCACGGCCGCGTGGAATCCGGTGAGCAGTCCTCGATCGATGAGAGAGCGCAGTCGGGCGTGCGCGGTGGAAGCGGCGACGCCCAGATCCTCGGCGATCGCGGCGTTGGTGATGCGCGCGTCCGCCGAGAGCAGCTCGATGATGCGGGCGTCGTGGGGGTGAATCTCGTCGTCTGTCATCGCAGATCCTTCGGTCGGTGCGGGTACGCAAGGCTCGATTCTCCGAAGATAGCCGCCGAGAGCGGTGTCTGTTCGAATGATCTGCGAAGAAACACCACCGAAACACACTTTTCTGCGATTCTCTCCGCATCGCTCGTCCGTCCGAGGAGAAACCCATGCGCGTGTCCGTGCCGACCGAGATCAAGAACAACGAGAACCGCGTCGCCATGACCCCCGCGGGCGTCGATTCTCTCGTCCATCGCGGCCACGAGGTCCTCGTGCAGGCCGGGGCGGGCGAGGGTAGCGGGTTCAGCGACGAGCAGTACCGAGCGGCCGGTGCCGAGATCATCGCCACCGCCGACGAGACGTGGGCGCGGGCCGAACTTCTGGTGAAGGTCAAGGAGCCCATCGCGCCCGAGTATGGCTTCCTCCGGCGCGACCTCACACTGTTCACGTACCTCCACCTCGCGGCCGACCGACCGCTGACGGACGCCCTCATGGATGCCGGCACGACCGCGGTCGCGTACGAGACGGTTCAGACCGCCGACCGCGCGCTGCCGTTGCTCGCCCCCATGAGCGAGGTCGCCGGCCGCCTGTCGATCATCGAGGGCGCCCACCACCTGCTCCGCGCGTCGGGGGGACGCGGACTCCTGCCCGGTGGCGTCCCCGGGACCCCTCGGGCGAAGGTCGTCGTCATCGGCGGCGGTGTCGCCGGCGAGCATGCCGCGGCCAACGCTCTCGGTCTCGGTGCCCGCGTCACCGTCGTCGACATCTCGCTCCCTAAGCTCCGCCAGCTCGAGGAACGCTTCGGCGGTGCCATCGAGACGCGCGCCTCGACCCGCCTCGAGATCGCCGAGCAGCTCGCCGACGCCGACCTCGTGATCGGGTCGGTGCTCATCCCGGGTGCCGCGGCACCGAAGCTCGTCACCGACGACATGGTCGCCGCGATGAAGCCGGGCTCCGTGCTGGTGGACATCGCGATCGACCAGGGCGGCTGCTTCGAGGGCTCGCGCCCCACGACGCACGACGCCCCCACTTTCCGTGTGCACGATTCGCTGTACTACTGCGTCGCGAACATGCCCGGCGCTGTTCCGCACACCTCCACCCGTGCGCTGTCGAACGCCACGCTCCCGTACATCACGCGCATCGCCGACGCGGGCTGGGAGGCCGCGGCATCCGCGGATCCCGCCCTCGCGAAGGGTCTGAACGTCCGCGCCGGCGTGGTCGTGAACGAGGGCGTCCGCGCCGCTTTCGACCTCTGACACGACCCGGCCGCCCCGGCGCCGTGCCCGGGCCTGACCGCGCTGCTCCATGCTCGAAGCCCGTTGACTGTCCAAGACACCCGGACGAGTTTTTGCGACCTCCGGGTGTTTTGGACACTCGGCGCGTGTTCGGTGCGACGAGCACGCACCGCGCGACACAGCCCGCGCTGCGGCGTCGCGCGAGCGACGCTACGCGTGAGCGACCACGGCGTCGGAGCCCGTGCGGCCTTACCCCCGCACCCAGGCGTACGTGATCTCGGGGCGGCCCTGGCCGCCGTAGCGGGGCTCGCGGCGCACGCGTCCGACGTCGGCGAGGTGTTCGAGGTACCGACGGGCCGTCACGCGCGACATGCCTTCGCTCTCGCCGACCTCCGTCGACGACACGGCACCGGATGCCGTACGCACACGTTCCGCGACAGCCTGCAGCGTCTCGTCGCTGAGACCCTTCGGCAGCACCGGGGGAGCGACGGTGCGCAGCGATCCGAGCAGCGCATCCACCTCGGACTGGGTCGCCTCCCCGGCCGCTCGATCCAGCCCCTCGACGTACGAGCGGTAGGCCTCGAGGCGCTCGCGGAACGCCGCGAACGCGAACGGCTTGATCAGGTACTGCACCACGCCGATCGACACCGCGGCGCGCACCGTCGCCGCATCGCGCACGGCGGTGACGGCGATGATCTCGACGCCCGAGCCCATCGCGCGCACCCGTCGCGCGACGTCGAGTCCCGTGCCGTCGGGCATCGTCATGTCGAGCAGCACGAGGTCGATCCGGCGCTCGGGGTCGGCGAGAGCGGTCAGCGCCGCCCGCGCGCCCGCGGCCTGTCCCCCGACCTCGAATCCCGGCACGCGCGCGACGTATGCCGAGTGCAGCTCGAGGGCGAGGGCGTCGTCATCGACGACCAGAACCCGGATCACGACGCCTCCCGGGGCGAAGGGAGGAACACGCGCACCGTCGTCGGGTCAGCCGTGATCTGCAGGGTCCCGCCGCGCGCCGCGACGATGTCGCGCACGAGCGCGAGTCCCACCCCGCGCCCACCCGGGGCGAGGGCGGTCTTCGTCGACGCGCCGAACGCGAACGGGTCGTCGAGCGAGGGGTCGAACCCGGTTCCGCTGTCGGCGACCTCGATCTTCACGTCGCCGCCGTTCTCGGCGAGCGTCGCGCGCGCCCAGCGGGGCTCTGCGCCCGAGGCGGCGGCATCCAGAGCATTGTCGACGAGGTTTCCCACGACGGTCACCGCTTCGGCGGGCGCGAGCGGGAGCGCCGGCGTCGGCTCGGCCACGTCGAGGTCGAGGCGCACGCCGCGTTCGGCGGCCTCGTCGAGCTTGCCGAGCAGGAGGGCGACGACCACGGCGTCTTCGTCGTCGAGGACGAGGCGGTCGGCGAGTTCCTGGCGGTCGCCGGTGGATGCCACGATCAACCGTCGCGCGTCGTCGATCCGGCCGAGTTCGAGCAGCGCGAGCAGCGCGTGCAGACGGTTGCCGTGCTCGTGGGTCTGCGAGCGCAGGGTGTCGCTCAGCGTCCGCACGCCCTCGAGCTCGCCGAGGAGCGCCTGCAGCTCGGAGCGGTCGCGGAGGGTCATGACGTGCCCGCGCTCCGGGGTGCGGCGCCCGGTCAGATCCCGCGCGTCCTCCTGATTCACCAGGAGGACGCGGTCGCCGTTGACCACCGTCTCCTCGACCATGCGTCGCCCCGACGCGATCGCGTCGGCCAGGGCGGCATCCATGTCCGCGTCGTGCGGGTCGAGCGAGACCTGCCCGATCGTCGCGGGAGGAAGCCCCAGCAGGTCGGCGGCTTCGTCGTTGTAGAGCACGATGCGCCCCTCTCCGTCGGAGACGACCAGCCCCTCGCGCAGAGAATGCAGGACGGTCTCGTAGCTCTCGACGAGGCGCGACAGCTCGGCCGGCGTGTACGACCCGGTCACCCGGCGCGCGCTGCGGCGCACGTAGAGGGCGCCGAGCACACCCACACCGACGATGGCGGCGGATGCCACGGCGATCAGCGGCACACGAGCGGCAAGGTCCTGCTGCACGGCGCCGAGCGTCACACCGACGGCGACCAGTCCGACGATCGGTCCCTCCTCGTCGCCGCCCTCACGGATCGGCGCGATCGTGCGCACCGACGGTCCGAGCGTGCCCTCGTACACCTCGGTGTACGTCTCGCCGGCGAGCGCCTCCTCGCGCGAGCCCTGGTACGGCAGCCCGATCTCGGAGCGATTGCGGTGGGTGAGACGGATGCCGTCGGGGGTCATGATCGTGACGAACGACAGGTCTGCGTCGCCGAGGATTGACTCGACCATGGGCTGCAGCGTGTCCGAATCCCGCTGGACGACGAGGGCGGCGACGTCGGGTTCGTGTGCGAGGGTCTCGGCGACCGAGCGCGTGACCTGTTCCGCCTGGCGTTGCCCCGAGTCGGTGAGCTGGAACGACAGCAGCACCGCGAGGACCCCGGCGACGAGAACGACGACGCCGAGGGAGACGAGCGCCAGACGCCCACCCACACTCAGTCGCATTCCATACCCTTCGTCGCGCCTGCCGTGAACAATACGACCACAAATGGTTCCTCTGCCTCGCCTCGATAAAAGTCGTCACATCGACCCGGCGCCCCCGCCGGACTCAACAAAGGCGTTAGAAAAGGGGAATCTCCCGTGGCACTCTCACTCCGCACCACGCGCGACGGTCGGCCTCGCAAGAGGATCGACCGCAATCACTGGCTGTACATCTCCGTCATCCTCGCCGTCATCGCGGGTGTGATCGTCGGACTCGTCGCTCCGGCGTTCGCGACGACGCTCGAGCCCATCGGCAAGGGCTTCGTGAGCCTGATCAAGATGATGATCGCCCCGGTGATCTTCTGCACGATCGTCGTGGGCATCGGCTCGATCGCGAAGGCTTCCACGGTCGGCAAGATCGGTGGACTGGCGATGGTCTACTTCCTCGTCATGTCGTCGTTCGCGTTGATCATCGGCCTCGTCGTCGGCAACATCATCCACCCCGGTGAGGGCCTCAACATCACGGGCGCCCAGTACGACGCCCCCGCCGAGGCGACCACGACGCAGGACTTCCTTCTCGGCATCATCCCGACGACGTTCTTCTCGGCGTTCACCGGCGGCAGCATCCTCCAGGTGCTGTTCATCGCGCTCCTCGTGGGCTTCGCCCTGCAGGGCATGGGCGAGCGCGGTAACCGCATGGTCGAGGGCATCCGCAACTTCCAGACGCTCGTCTTCCGCATCCTCGGCATGATCCTGTGGCTGGCGCCGATCGGTGCCTTCGGTGCGATCGCCGCGGTCGTCGGCAAGACCGGATTCCAGGCCGTGATCAGCCTCGGCATCCTGATGGGCGCCTTCTACATCACGTGCTTCCTCTTCATCGCCGTCGTGCTGGGCACGCTGCTCTATGTCGTCACCCGCGTGAACATCTTCACGCTCATGAGGTACCTGGGTCGCGAGTACCTCCTGATCGTCGGCACCTCCTCGTCCGAGGCCGCTCTGCCCCGCCTCATCGCGAAGATGGAGCACCTCGGCGTCTCCAAGCCCGTCGTGGGCATCACGGTCCCGACCGGTTACTCCTTCAACCTCGACGGCACGGCGATCTACCTCACGATGGCCTCGCTCTTCATCGCCACCGCCATGGGCTCGCCCATGTCGATCGGTGAGCAGATCGGCCTCATGATCTTCATGATCATCGCTTCGAAGGGGGCGGCCGGTGTCACCGGTGCCGGTCTCGCGACCCTTGCCGGCGGCCTGTCGGCCTACCGACCCGACCTGGTCGACGGCGTCGGTGTCATCGTCGGTATCGACCGGTTCATGTCGGAGGCCCGCGCGGTCACCAACTTCACCGGAAACGCCGTGGCGACCATGCTGATCGGTGTCTGGACCAAGGAGTACGACGGCCAGCGTGTCCGCGAGGTCCTCGCCGGCAACATCCCGTTCGACGAGTCGCTGATGACCGGGCACGAACACTCGGCCACCCCGGCGGCGGATGCCAAGGAGCAGGCGTCGGCCGAGGTCGGTGCCGGTCCCGCCGCCACCGTCGACACGCAGTCGCTCGACGCCTTCCGCGCTCAGGCGGAGGCGGAGGCAGCCGCACGGGGTCGCTCGTGACCCTGGCGCACAACACCCCGGCGGGGGCGGCTTCGGCCGCCCCCGCCCCGGCGCGTGTCGACCTCGCCCGCACGTGGATGCTGCGCTCCCCTCTCGCCGGTGGGCTCGAGACCGCGGCCGATGTGCTGGTGCTCGACCTCGAAGACGGACTCCCCGCCGGCCGGAAGGCCGAGGGGCGTGAGCGGGCGGGTCGCGCGGCCGCCCAGGCACCGGTCTGGCTGCGCATCAGCGCCGCGGGCACGCGTGATGGTGAGGCCGATCTCGCTCTCGGTCGTGAGCTCGACGACCGCCTCGCCGGTGTCGTGCTCGCGATGTGCGCCGGACCCGACGACGTCGCCCACGTCGCGGCATCCCTGCCCGCCGGCGTCCCGATCGTCGCGATGGTCGAATCAGCCGCGGCCCTGCTCGCCGCCCCGGCGATCGCCGCGCACCCCGCGACTCGCCGACTCGCGTTCGGTACCGGCGACTTCCGCCGTGACACCGGCATGGCCGCCGACCGCCTCGCGCTGTCGTGGCCGCGTGCGCAGCTCGTCGTCGCCTCGGCCGCGGCGGGGATCGCCGGTCCCGTCGACGGTCCGTGCGGTCCGGTGGATCAGGCGCGCGATGCCGCCCTCCACGCCGTCGCGATGGGCTTCACCGGCACTCTCGCGCTTCAGGATGCCGCCGTCCCCGGCGCCCACGCCGGGTTCACGCCCGCCCGTGACGAGGTCGAACGCGCGCGGGCGCTGCTGTCGGAGACGCCCGACGGCCCGGTCGACGGGTCGTACGCGCCGACACGGGCGCGCGCTCGCGCGCTGGTGGCACGGGCCGAGGCCCTGGCCGCTCTGTAGGTCCGGTCCTGAGCCGGCGCGACGTCCCGGTGCCGGTCCGAGGTCCCTGAGCCGGGCAGAGGTCACTGCGCCGGCCCGCGATCCCTGTGCCGGCTCGACGTCCCTTTGCCGGTGCGACGTCCCTTTGCCGGTGCGACGTCCCTTCGCCGGCGCGACGTCCCTGTGCCGCTCCGACGTCCCCGAGTTTGTCGGAGCGCCCCGTACCCCCGCACGGCTCCAGCACCCCACGTCCCTGAGCTCGTCGAAAGGCGCGGTACCGCTTGCGGCTCCCGGGCGCGTCGACCGGCTCAGCCACCGCAGCGGCGACCGACGCCGGACCTCACCGCCCGCGCCGGAACCACCGCCGCCGCACCACCGGTGCGACAGTCGCCGCCTCCTCCCGGGCGCGTCGCCGCTCCGCCCACGCGGCCACCTCGGCGTCCACGTCGACGGTCGGCGTCACCACCGGCGGCCCGCCCTGCAGTTGTCGTCGAGCCTCGATGACCCGCCGGTTGAAGTCGTGCAACGCGTCACGGACGTCGGGCTCGCGCGTGATGGCATCCATCCGCTCCGCCCGCTCGGCATACTCGGCGCGCAGAGTCAGCGCCGGCGGGCCCAGGCCGGTCAGCTGCTCGGTTTCGATCTTGCGGCGGATCCACCAGTCGGGGTCGTGCGTTCCACCCAGGTCGGGGAGGGGTTTACCGGCACCGGGAAGATCGTCGAACTCGCCGCGGCGGATCGCCTGCTGGATCGCGGTCTCGACGTACGCGGCCCGTTCGGACGCGGTCGACCCGCGTTCGGGGGCGGCCGTCGTGGATGGTTCCGGCTCGAGCCCGCTCGCCCGCAGCTCGCGGTCGAGCCGATAGCGCTCGGCCGACTGGCGCGGGTCATCGCTCATGGCACCTCCGGTCCTTCCAGGCTACGACGGCTACGACAGCTGCGGGCTGCGGGCTGCGGGCTCCGGACTCCGGGCTTCGGGCGCCGGGGGGCGAGGGGATGGGGGCCGGGACCACGCGTCGGCACACGGTGGCGCGCGCTCGGTCCCGCCGCTGCCGACGCAGCGTGCGAAACTCCGGAGAAAGGGATGCCACGGCCCCGGCCCGCAGTCCACACGGCCCCGATGCGGCGAGATTCTCCGGAGTTCTGCACGCTCCACGCCTCGGCGCCGCAGCTCGCCTCGCACCCCCGAGGCACCGCAGCTCGCCTCACACCCCGAGGCGCCGCAACCTCTCCCGCGCCATGTCCTGTGCGCGCGGACCTGACCCCAGCGCCCGCTCGGTCACGCGCAGGACCACGCGGGTGAGGGTGAGCACGGGCAGAGGCCATCGCCGCACGCCGAGCAGCCGGCGGTATCGCGAGGGGATCGTCGCCACCGCCGCCGCGAACAGCACGCGATACGACAGCCCCATGAGCCCCGGAAAGGGAGGCTTCCTGAGGAACCGCATGACGTCGTCGACGCGCTCGTCGCGCCGCAGTTCCCCCCGCTCGAAGAACCCGTCGATCTCGGCGCGCAGCGCTGCGCGGGTGAGCGGCGGGTCGACGACGCGCATCAGGCGACCGGCGGTGGCCCAGTCGGCGACATACGCGTCCGGGCCACCGGGGATCGGCTTCCTGGATACGGCGTGTCCGGACAGGAACGCATCGGTGAAAGCAAGGTGGACCCACCGCACGAGATCTGCGGCTTCGGCGGTGTACCTGCGCTCGGTGCCGTCGCCCGCACGGTACTCGCCTTTCACGCGCTGGTGGAATCGGCCGACGCGTGCGGTCTCGGCATCCGCCTGCGTCCGTGACCCGTAGGTGAGGGTGACGACCCAGCGGACGGTGCCGGTGAGACGCCCGAGGGGATCCTCGCGGTATCGCGACCAGTCGTGTACGCCTGCGAGAGCACCCGGGTGCAGGGCCTGGAGGAGGAGGGCCCGGATGCCGGCGACCAGGGTCCCCGTCCCGGCGTGCACCGTCCACGCGGGTCCGTTCTCGGCGAAGTACCCGGCGTCGTCCCCGTCGGCGATGGCCCGTACGTAGGGAGCCATGCCGGTCGGGTCTCCGGCGAGGGCGATGAGGATCTTCGCGCGGATCGACGAGATCCAGCCGGTGCCGGGGGAGGGCGGTGTGTCGGTCACCGTTCCAGCGTGCCACCCGATGGAAGGAGGGGCGCGGGAGTGTCGTGGCGTCGAGACAGTCAGTGGCCTTCGTGGCTGATGACCGGCACGGTGCCGTCGTCACGCAGCAGAACGGCGTTCTGAGCGGTGCCCAAAGCCGGGGTCACGACGACGGCGATGATCGCCGCGGCCACGAGAAGACCCACGACGCTCATCGGCTGGGCTGTCTTCGCGGAGGCCGCTGAGCGGCGCTGACGACGCAGGTTCACCGCCGTGCATGCGCCGACGATGACGAGGAGCAGGGACGCCGCAGCGACGGCCACGACGCTCGTGTGCGCGGGGACGAGGACGAGGAGCGCCGTGACGCCGACGATCGTCGCCAGTGTCCCGGCGAGAACGGTTCGCGGCATGACGAGCCGTCCGGCGGAGAGGACCGCTCCGCCCCAGGCGAGGGCGGCGAGCCCGAGGACGACCAGTCCGATTCCGAGGCCGTCGGCGACGGCCCCGGAATCGGGACGGGTGATCGCACCCGCGCCGAGGGCGGTGGTGATCAGGCCGGCCCCCCACGCGGATACGGAGGGCCACGACCTGACGAAGGTCGCGGCGGTCATGTTCAGACCGCCGCGGTACGCGGGACGCTGCGCTCGGTGCCGAGGCCGACACCCAGCAGCACGACCGCGCTGGCGAGGTGCAGGAAGTGGTCGGGCACGTTCAGGGCCAGGATGTTCGCCGGGCCCGAGAGGAAGAAGCCGACGATGCCGAGGAGCAGGTAGACGGCGCCGACCGTGGTGTTCACGCCCTTCGCCGCGCGGGCGTTGGCAAGGCCGGCGACGAGCAGCGCGGCACCGATCAGCAGGTGGGCGATGTTGTGCAGCGGGTTGACCTCGAAGATGCCGAGGAGCAGGCCGCCCTCGTTCGAGATGAAGCCGACGCCGCCGGTGACGGCGAAGCCGAGCAGACCGACGAGCAGGTAGACGGCCCCGAAGATGGTGGCGACGAGGCGGTTGGGCGAAGAGCTCATGGTGAACCTCCCAGTGAGTTAGCAGCGACCTCGTGGCCGCCTTCCCCACATCTTCGGAGACAATGCGCGGTTCGGATTGGGCTTTGCTTCGCCGCATGTTCTCCGGTAAAAGCCGTCCGCGTCATCCCTGAGCCCGGAAACGACAGAAGGCCCCCGAGTACTCTCCGAGGCCCTCCGCTACAGATGTCACCATACGAAGCGCGCAGAGCTCTCCCGAGGGGATTGCATTTCACACGCTGTTCACGTACTTACGGCTCTGACACACTCTGCTCATGAAGTTCGAAACGACGCTGACGCAGATGGGCAACAACACGGGCATCGAGGTGCCGACCGACGTCGTGGAGGCCCTCGGCGGCGGCAAGCGGGCGGCCGTCACCGTCGACGTGAACGGCTACGTCTTCTCGAGCACCCTGGGGGTCATGGCGGGCAAGCATCTGATCCCGTTCTCGTCCGACAAGCGCGCGGCCACGGGCCTCTCGGGCGGGGATGCCATCTCCGTCGACGTCCAGCTCGACACCGCTCCGCGCGCGATCGAGGTGCCCGACGATCTCGCCGACGCGCTCGCCGCGGCGGGCGTGCGGGCGGCTTTCGACGCCCTCGCTCCGAGCGCGCGGAAGGCGCACGCGGCGAACGTCGAGGGCGCGAAGGCCGCCGACACACGGGCGCGCCGCATCACCGCGATCATCGACAAGCTGCGGTAGCGCGACCGAGGTCATCCGCATCTCTCGACCGATACCCTGGAGCGGGAGGATGTCGTGGGTCGTACGAAGGATGCCATTGCCGAAGGGCTGTCGATCGCGACGGCGGCGGCGCGGCTGACGGTGCGCAACCACATCCTCGTCGAGACGATCGCCCGCGGTGGTCAGTTCGACAGTGAGGCCGTCGCCGACGTCGCCCGAGCGACCCTTCGGGCCTTGGCCGACGAGCAGGATCAGGCTGCGGAACGGGTCACGCACCAGCGCAAGCGGGCATGGGGGCGGTTCTCCGACTCGTCGGGGACGCATGATTACCGCGACCGCGACACGCGCAACCTGCGCCGCCGCGCCAACCAATCGCGCGGGGTGGCGAAAGAGTTGCGCGCTCTCGCCGACGACGCGAATCGCGTCGACTCTCTGGTCGCCGACGCCCGCATGGCGGCCTGGGGCGACGTCGAGGCCAACCTCAGCAAGCGTCTCGACGTCGAGGGCATGACGGCCGACGCCGACCCCGACTACGCCACCATGCGTCGCGCCCGCATGGACGCCCTTCGTATGGTGGACCTCGCCCGCCTCGCCTCGCAGGCGAAACGGAAGGCGAAAGACAAAGCGGAGGCCGAGTCCGCGAAAGCGGATATCGAAGACGACCACAAACCTGCCAAGGGTGACAAGAAGAAGAAGTCGGCCGCGCGCTGATACCGGATCTTCTACAGCAGGAATGTCACACGACCACCCCGGCCGGACATTCCGGGGTATGGACGAAGCCGAGCTGTGGCGCCGCGTCACCGCTGACGGCGACGACCGGGCGCTGAGCGCGCTGTACGAGCGACACGTGGACCGCGTCTTCCGTCATGCCGCGCGGTTGGCATCCGATCGACGGGATGCCGAGGATGCCACGGCCGTGGCCTTCTTCGAGCTCTGGCGCCGACGTGACGCCGTGCGTGTCGTCGACGGGTCGCCGCTGCCGTGGCTCCTGGCGACGACGACGAACGCGCTGCGGAACCTCCAGCGCTCGGCAGCGCGGTACCGGCGCCTGCTCGATACGCTGCCCCGTTCTGCTGACGCGGCCTCGGCGGAGGACGACGCGTTCGCCGACGACAGCGCTCTCGCGTTGCTCGCTCCGCTGGGTGCCGTCGACCGTCAGCTGGTCACGCTCGTGCACCTGGAGGGGTACCGAGCCGACGAAGCGGCGGTGGTTCTCGGCCTGACAGCCGTGGCGGCGCGCGCCCGCCTGTCTCGCGCGCGGGCGAAGCTCCGTGGGCTCATCCCGGGGGCGGCCGCACTCGAGGAGGATTCCGCATGAACGCACTCCGCATCGATCCCGTCTTCCGTGCGGGCTTGCAGCGTCAGCTCGTCGCGCAGACGAAGCTGCCGCAACGCCGCAGCCGGGCGCGGCTCTTCATCGTCGCGGGTGTGGGCGCCGTCGTGCTTGCGGCGGGGGCGACGGCGGCGACCGCCGACTTGTGGACGCTTCCCGGCGGGACGGTCGTCAGCGAGCTCGGTGTGCCGATGAGCACGGAGGGCACGGGTGACGGAATGCTGGCGCTTCCTCCTCGCCCCGGCACAGCCGACCAGCTTCGCGTGGAGGTGCGTTGCCTCACTCCGGGCACCTTCAGCTTCCCGGGCGGCTCCGTCGTCTGCACCGCCGAAGACTTCTCGGCGGATCCCGCCGGTGTGGTCTCGTGGATCGACGTGCCCCTCGAGGCGGTCGGCTCCGAGGTGGTGGTGTCGGCAGGCTCCAGCGAGAGCTGGCGCGTGACCGCGACTTTCCTCGATGCCGAGCCGGTGCCCCTCGCGGTCAACGACCGCGGTCAGACCTACGGATCCTGGGGCGCGGGGGAGGAGCCCGATCTGATCGCGGTGGTCGCCACGAACGGGCGTCAGGGCTATGTCGAGGCGGATGAGTTGGCGGATGCCGATGGCTCGAGCAGGAACTTCGGGTCGCCCGAGGAAGCCTTGCTGTGGCAGGAGGGGCGTGCGGGACGAGCCGTCGTCGTTCCTGTGTACCTTTCGGATGGCGTGACGCGGGTCGGGGACTTCGTGGTGCAGTGACGAACAGAGAGAGCCCCCGTCGACAGGAGTCGACGGAGGCTCTCTCTGAGGGGTGTGTGCGCTTACGCCTTGTTCTCGGCGCGGTTGCGACGAACCTTCGCAGCGACCGCGACCGTCGCGCCGGCGAGCACGAGCGCGCCGCCTCCGACGTAGATCCCGATGAGCGACTCGCCGTTGACACCGGTCTGGGGGAGAGCGTTGTTACCGCCGCCGTTGTTGTTGGAGCCGCCGCCGCCGTTGCTGTCGGCGCGGGCGCCGGTCGCTGCGAGGGTGTACGTACCGCTCGGGTTGGCCGGCAGGGTGACGACAGCAGTGGCTGAGCCCGAGGAGTCAGCTGTCTTGGTGACAGACGCCGCAGTGACGGGCAGGTTGGCTGTTGCGATGTTGCTGCCCGTGATGCCGCGCCCTACCAGCGTGAAGGTGACCGATGCGCCCGGCTGGAAGCCCTGGAAGGGCACGGAGCCATTACCGGTGACCTGGACGGTGATGGTGTTCGGGTCATCGGGGATATAGGCCTGAGCGACTGCGGGCGCTGCGAAGAGCAAGGCCCCGGCCGCGGCGAGTGATGCCGCAGCCTTAGTCAACGTGTGCTTCATGAGTGCCTGCTTTCGAGTCCGGGCAGCCGGTCGTCTGATGGTTCTGCGCGCCTCTGGCACAGGTGTGTGCACGAATCGCGAGGAAAAAGAGCGGAATGGTGTGTTGAGACCTACCTGAGTATTCCTTAGGCGTACGCCCAATTGCAAACCGCCGTCATTTCTTTCAGGTAAACGTTTTGCGTCGTGGTAATGCACGCCTCTTTCGCGAGGTCGCCGACCGTCTGAGGTCTTTGGCCGCGTGATCAGCGGAGCGTTGCGCTCCCCGGTCGCGGCCCTTCGCAAGAGGCGCGGACGATCGGACTCAGGGTGGGATCGGCGGTCGGTGTCACATAGGCCTCGGCTTCCCTCGCCGTCGTGAGTGAACGAACTTCGACGGTGAGGCTGGTGGAAGCGCGAGGCGTGAGATCCGTGCCGAACGTGAGGACCCGTCGGCCCTCGAGCGTTCCGCCCGTCATAGTGGTGCCGTCGCTCGAAACGGACGAGACCACCTCGTAGCCTTCTGGTACGTAGATGTTGCCCACGACCTTGGCCGTGCCAGGCGCTGTGCCATAGGCACCCTCGCCGGTGATGTACGTCGGGAGAGTTGTCGCGGCGTCCGGCGGTGCGACGTTCGTGAGCGTGAGGTCAAGCGTGAGCGAACGCGGTCCGTCCGCAGCTGAAGTCCCGCAGGACTCCCATGTCACGCTGACGTCCGGCTTCACGTAGTAGCTCATCTTCGACCCGGTGCCGTCGTTCAGGAATACGCCGAAGCGGGCCGTGCGTTCGTCCGTGACCGGTAGTGGCCCGGCGATCGTCGTGTCGGCGAGCAATGCCTGGTCGGCGGCGTCGGCGCTCCACACGAGAAGGCGATGTTGTTGCCCCGCGCGGTACAAGGCGGATATGAGGGAAGGAGCGGATCCGCGACCCTCGAGGAGGGCTTGGAACACCGCGCCGGTCGCGGCCGCGAAGAACGCATCTTGAGCGGAAGGGTCCGGATAGCGGAAATACACCTCGTTCATGAGCAGGGCGGCGGCATTTCCAGCGGTCAGCTGTTCGCCGTCGGGGAGAGTGACGGGCCCTGTGGCTTCGAGGACGTAGGACAATACAACGGGGTCGACGGCAATTACCCCGTCTACGTTCAGCCCCGTTTTGATTCGGTACATTTCACGTGCCAACGGGCCGTCGATCGTGAAATCGGGAATCTGGGTCAGGTTGTGGAAGTAGCGTCCCGGACGAGTCCCGTAGATGTCGACGACCTCCGGTGGCAACGTCATAACCGGCTCACGCAGATCTCGAACGATAGCCCCCGCCGATTGTGTCTCGATCAGGGACACAGCTCCGTCGTCGATGTGCAGAAGAACCGCCGTTCCGGTGATTCCCCCCAACGACCTCCACTCCGCGTTGTTCTGGACGAGCAGGAGATAGTTGCGCTGCTCTCCTTGGCCGACCATCTGCGGCAGGAGGTGAGCGGTGCGCGCGAGCGCGTCGATCGCCGCCGCGGATTGATCGAGCAGTGAGCCCGTCCTCTCGACCGCCGCGGAGGCGACTCCCACCAGAGGAGTGCGGTCGATGGCGCCGACATCGTTGGCGGCCTCCCTGGCCTGCGTCTCGGCCTCGCGCGCAGGCTCGGCGAGTTGCGCCAGGGGACTCGCGTCGATGCGCCCGTCGACGGGACGGAGAGCGTCCAAGGAGACATCTTTTGCCGCGGTCGCGAGGGGGAGGAGCGCTCCGCCCAGAAGCTTGTCCGCGGAGGCCGATACGGTACTGAGCGTGATGAGCTGGGGCCCGATCCAGGGGATCTGCTCGGCTGCCCGCCATATCGGGTCCGAAGTGAGCCGGCGTGCCTCGGATGCCTCCATCGACAGGCGACCGATTGCCGGGATCGCACCGGCAGGGTCGGACGCCAGTGCCGAAGTGCTTTCCCCCGCCTCTGTTTGTACGCGAACGAGGTGCTGATAAGCCATCGTGCCGCGCACCCCGACCCATCCTGCAACGACACACGTGATGAGAATTGCGCCGGCCAGAATCCAGGCGAAGACGCGGCCCGCGGTCACGGCCGGTCGAGGAAGAACAGAGGCGTTGATGTCATCACCTGGCTATCGGGGCTTCATCTACCGGCGTGCTTCAGCGTCCGTGAGGTGGGCGGGGTCACGTTCGGGGCGAGCGACGCGCGCGTGGAGGTGGCGCGTCACGACGACCACGACAACTCACCCGTCTGCATCCCGGCTCGCCTCGCGACTTGTCCGGCGGGAAGCGACTCCCACATCTCCCAGCGCCGGCGTTGCCGGAATGTCGCTCGGAGACTCGGCGCGACGGCGCCGTCCTGCGGTCGATCGTGGGGTCTTCTTCGTCGCAGGGGGAGTTTCGACGTAGCGGTAGCCGTATCCGTAGCCGTATCCATAGGCGGAGTAATACGAGTCGGGCCCGCGAGTCGGCACCATCGACATGACGAAGCCAGCCAGCTTCGCACCGACGGTGTTCAGCGAATCGGTCGCCAAGCTGAGCTGATGCCGGCTCGTACGCCCCGCGGAGACGATCATGATCGCTCCGCTGGTCGCACGCGCGAGGATAGCCGCATCGGTCACCGGGAGAAGTGGGGGTGCATCGCAGAGGACGACGTCGAAATCCCTCTCGAGCATCTCGAGCAAGGTGCCCATCTGGCGAGAGCCGAGGAGTTCACTCGGGTTGGGTGGAACCTTCCCTGCCGGGAGCACGTAGAGGCTGCGGCCCCCCCAAGGGAGCATGACGTCGTTGATCTTTGCGCGCCCGATCAGCACGTCGGTGAGCCCCGCCCCACCTTCGATGCTGAGGTACTCCGCGACCTTCGGCTTGCGGAGGTCCGTGTCTAGGAGAGCGACACGCTTGCCCGCATCGGCGAGGGCGATTGCGAGATTGATCGTCGTGGTCGACTTCCCCTCGCTGGGAACGGAGCTCGTGACGACGAAACTCGATCGTCCCCCCATGTCCAAGAACTGCAGGTTCGTGCGGAGCGCGCGAAACGATTCCGCCCGAGGACTCAACGGATCCGCATGGACGATCAATGGCCGATCCTTCGCTTTCGCGTCGAAGGCGATTGCTCCGATGCCCGGAGCGCCGGTGATCTGCTCGGCATCGCGGGGGGTGCGGACGCGATTGTCCAGCCGACTGCGCAGCGCCGCTGCCCCGAGGCCTGCCGCGAGCCCTATGAGCGTGCCGAGTGTGAGGTTCAGAACCACGTTCGGGCTTGATGGTTGGAGAGCGGGCTGTGCGTCCCGCACACGGCTGAGACGGACGGGGCTGGTCCCGTCACCCGCTTCGGGTTCGAGCTGGGGGACGGTCGTCGACAGGCTGTCGGCGACCGCGTCGGCAATCTCGGCGGCACGCACGGGGTCCGGGTTGGAGGCCGTCACGGTGATCAACGTCGAGTTCAAACCCGCGGACGCCTTCACCGAGCTCGCCAGAGAGTCCGCAGACGTCGCGAGTCCCAGCTCCGTGATGACGGGGTCCAGGACGACAGGCATCGTTGCCAAGCCGACGTACGTGTTGATGCGGGCCTGCGCGAACGACGACCCCTGCTGAAGTTCCGCAGCGGTACTCCCTGCTTGGGTCGACACGAACACCGTGCTCGACGACTCGTAGATCGGAGTTCGCGTCAGCGTGTAGCCCGCGACGACACCCAGTCCCAGGAAAGTGAGCGTGACGATCAGTAGCCAGTTCTTGCGGAGGGTGCGGATGTGATCGCTGAGCTCCATGGTGCCTCTCGAGGACGCGCTGACGACCTGCGTGACAGAGGTCGGAGAATTCCCTCAGTGTGCCACACCTATTGTTTCCGGATTCGCAACACCGACGTCGCGATATCAATGGTTCTGGGCTCATGCGCGTCTGCCTCCGGTTTCATCGGCCGACGAATTCATCGGCCGAAATGTCGACTTGCCCGGCCCGGCACGATTGTTTTGCCTCCGCCGTGCGAGCGATAGGTTTGCCACCGTGCCCGATCAGCCGAGCGATGCCACGTCCAGGAACGCGGCTGCGCCTTCCGCGGTGACAAGTGCGTCCGAGGAATCCGCGCGTTCGCGCCGGCGAGTCCGTCGCCGTTCCGACTGGCGACAAGGCGGCACGGCCGTCCGCCGATGGAATCACGTGGTCCTCTCTACCGCTCTCGTGGGAATCGGCGGGGGTCTGCTGGTGAGTGTGGGGCTGAGTCGACTGGCCGCCCCGTGGGCGCAACCGGCCTCGTCTGTTGCACTGTGGATGGGCCTCGGAGTCGGGATCGTCGCGGCGCTTGTGCGAGCGCGCCCCGCGGGGCTCTTGCGTGTGAGACCGATCGATCTTCTCTGGGGGCTGAGCGTGGGGGGAGCGCTCCGCATCCTGCAGGGCTGGCTCGGCGGCGCAGACTCATCTCCCTTTCCCACGCTCCCGAACTCCGGTGACTCGCCGGTGTGGGGGTGGGTGTGGAGCTACGGAGTTCCCTCAGTTCTCGTCGCGCCGGTCGTCGAGGAGTTCTTCTTCCGTGCCGTCATCCTCGTCGGGGTCTACCAGCTCCTCCGGCGGAGCGTAGGGGCCGTCGCCGCTGCGACGACCGCGCTTCTCGTATCGGCCGGGGGATTCGTCCTCTTGCACTCCGCCTTCAGTCCCCTGTCTTTGGGCGACGGCGTTCAGCTCTTCACGGTGGGCACGGCGTGCGGTCTCGTCGTGATGCTGACGGGGCGGATTTGGGGTGCGGTCCTGGCCCACATGGTCTACAACGTGAGCTACTTGCTGCTGGCGATCATCGGCACGATTCTCGCGTAGGCGGAGATGACCCTGCGACGGCTGTGGCAGCGCCTCCTGTGAAATTGGATGTTCACATGCCGATGATTCTGGGTGTCATGTCGTGCTGTTAGTGTTCAGCCGAGACCGGCATGGGGAAGACGTGGGCGAGAGGGGCCGAGGAACTGTGGCAATTCACCGCACAGTCCGGGACGTCTTATCGGTTCCTCGCGAAACATTGGATTTCCTCGACATGGGATCGTTGAGCTGCTCCACCCGCCGGTCGGCGCCCGGATCGGGTTTCGGTCGGTGACCGTCTTCGCGATCCTCACGCATGGCGATCCAGGGACATTCCGAGTCGCCGCGGAAGCTCTCAGCCCCAGCGAAGTCGTGGTGCACGTCGACGCGACCACCGATGACGGTGGATACCCGAGAGCTGGCAACATCACGTATGTCAGGGATCGAACGAACGTCAGGTGGGGGGGATTCTCGGTCGTCGAGGCGACCGAGAAGCTCTACATGCTGGCGCTGCAGAAATGCAGCTCGCCGGACGAGTACATCGTTCTGCTTTCCGGGCAATGTGTGCCTATTCGGCCGCTCCAGGAGCTCGAAGCACTTTTCATTCAGAGGCCGGGCGTTCTGTACTGCCGAGCAGGGCTCCTGCTGGATGGATACGAGATGAATGAGCGGCGGATACTCCGCGAATGGCATTTCGACCGCTTCGACGCCCGTGGAAAAGGTCTCCGCGGGCGGGCCGCGGCCGCCGCCCGCAAGCTCACCCAACTCGCGACCCCGACACGCAAGAAGGATGAATTCTCCGGATTCACGATGGTCGCGGGGAGTCAATGGACTGCCCTCACCGCCGGTGCCGTTGCCTCGATGATGTCGGACGACAGTTCGCGGGCGCGCCTCGCAGGCCTCCTGAGGTACTCGCTCGCGCCGGACGAGATCTACTTTCATACGCTCATCCATAGCGGCGAATGGGCATCGAACACCACGTCATCTCCTCCCCAGCCGAAGGGCGACAAGCGCACCGCGGACTTCGCGAACCTCCACCACATCGATAGATCGCTGACTCGATATCTCGCGCCGGAGGAACTGCGGGACTTCTCGGGAACTCTCGAGTTCTTCGCGCGGAAAGCGAAAGGTGATGATCTGGAAGGCCTGTCGCGCGTGGTCCGAGAACTCACGTCGCAGGACGGACGACGGTGAGAGCCCCACGTCTGATCAAGTCGGGCTCGGGATACTTTCTCTCCGTAGCCATCAGTGCGCTCGTCGGGGTTGTGAGCGTCCCCGTCGTGATCCAGGTGGCGGGCGCGGCTGCCTGGTCCACTCTCGCCGTCGCACAGGCGGCCGGTGCCATCGCAGCGACCGTCGTCGCGTTCGGGTGGCCCGTGATCGGCCCCGCGGCCGTCGCGGCGGCGCCGGACACGGAGCGCGGACGGATCTTCCTGATCTCCCTCATCTCGAGGGCGGTGATCCTCATTCCCGCCGCCGGAGTCGCCACCGTCGTCGTCCTGCTCTCTGTCGGGTGGTCCACCACCACGGCCGCCGCGATCATCGCGGGGCTGACGCCCGTCATCGGCGGGCTCACGGCGTCATGGTTCTTCGTGGGGGAGTCGCGTCCGTCCAAGCTCAACTCCCTCGACGTCCTTCCTCGGGCAGCCGGGACGCTCATCGGCATCGCCTTGATCCTCGCCACCTCTAGCCTCGTGCTCTTCGTCCTCGGGCAACTCGCGGGCCAGCTCGGTGCCCTCGCGCTCTCGTGGCTTTCGATCCGCCGTCGTTACCCGCGTGGTGGTCACATCTCCGTGCGGGACATCACCGGAACCGTCGCGGCCGGGGGTGCAGGTTTCTCGAATGCGATCCTCACCTCGCTCTACCAGAACTCACCTCTCGTGGTTGTGACCAACTTCGCGGGCGCAGGCGTCGAAACATATGCCATGGCGGACCGTCTGTTCCGAATCGCCGCGCTGGCGCTAGCACCGGTCACCCAGGTCGCGCAGGGGTACGTGCCTTCTGCGGGGACTCACGACGAGTTGCTGGCAAGGATCCGACGGACGATCATCGTTGGTGCCGGCTTGGGCGTGGCCACGCTGATCGGATTCGGCTTCCTCGCCCCGGTGCTCGGCACGCTTCTGTCGCACGGTGCGATCGAGGTCTCGTACGGGGTGTCATTCTGCCTCGGCGGGGCGCTCGGCATGGCGCTCATGTCGTCCTTGGTCGGGAGGGCATGTCTCGTCCCTCTCAAGAAGACGGCGACCCTTGCGCTGGCCGCGACCGTCGCCGCGATCGTCGGTCTCTCGGGCATGGTTGCCGGAGGTATCGCCTTCGGTATCGCCGGCGTCGCATCCGCCTACCTGCTGGCGGAGATCCTTGCTTTCAGCATCACCATCTGGCCTGCAGCCGGCGCGCTGAGGCGCATCGACAAACGCGGTCACACCGAGGGGAAGTCGTAATGCCAGGCCGAAAGTGGTTCCAGGATGTCGTTTGCGCGGTGGCGTCGGTGCCCCTTCTGCCGCATCGCCTCCGACCTATCCTTCTGCGTCGGGCGGGCGCCTCAGTAGGGGCCAATGTGCTCCTCTACGGTGGTTCTACCTATCACTCGCAGATGCGTCTCACTATCGAGGACGACGTCTTCGTGAATCAGTCGTGCCACTTCGATATGCAAGCGCCGATCCACATCGCACGCGGGGCGCGAATCGGGGATCACGTCCGGTTCATCACGTCTGATCATGAGGTCGGACCGCCCGATCGCCGTGCGGGCCCCGGCCGGAGCGAGCCGATCGACATCGGTCGGGGGTCGTGGATCTGTAGTGGTGCGACCATCCTTCCCGGTGTGTCGGTCGCCGAAGGTAACATCGTCGCGGCGGGTGCTGTTGTGACTCGCTCGACCGAAGCGAATTGCCTGTACGCGGGTGTTCCGGCTCGTCTCATCAAGCGACTCGACAAAGAGGAATCCGCGCTGTGAGCAAGTTCGTCGCTCCGATGATCGGCAGGGCAGGCCTGGGGAACGAACTGTTCCCGGTCCTGCGGGCGGCCGACATTGCTGTCAAGGAGTCACGCGTCCTGCTCTGGCCGACGTGGTTCCAGCTCAAGATCGGACCGGTCCTTCGGCGCGAGCGAGACAAGCGGATGTACTGGACGATATTCCGCGCTCCGGGATTCGTTTCAGCCGTACGACTCGTCTGGGCCAGATTCAGAGGGGTGACGCATGCCCTCGGCACCGCCGACGACACCTACGTGACGGTGCGCGGCATGCAGAACTACTTCGAGGGTGTCGGCATGGCGGGGCCGGATTTCCGCGAAATGCTGCTGAACCAGGCGAGGCGGGGTGTCGTCTCGCCTCAGGAGACGCGGCCTTACCTCGCGTTGCATGTTCGCCTGGGGGACTTTTCTCGGGTCGGCGCCTCAGAGTCCGAGGTGTCGAAGAACAACACCAGCTCTCCTATCGCGTGGTTCGTCGCGCGTGTCGAAGCGGCACGAGAGGCTCATCCCGATGTCCGGATCTTCGTCTGCTCAGACGGGGAGGATGCCGAACTGGAGCCACTCCTGAGGGAAGAGGGAGTTTTTCGATCCGCTGGTCGAAACGCGCTCGACGACCTCGTGTTCCTCTCCCGTGCCGCCGGCATCATCGGGAGCCGTTCTACCTTCAGCGCCTGGGGGGCGTTCCTCGGAGAGGTCCCGATGGTTGTTCAGACCGGCGGAGACGCGTACCGTCCTCACGCGCAGGTATGGGAGGCTTCGGCTGAGCAGCCGACCCCTGAATGGGACGATGAGGTCCGTCATCGTTGTGCGGCGGCGCAGCGAGATCAAGACGCAGGCTGACGGCCCCATCACGCGACGGAAAGCGGTGGATCATGAGCTTTCGCGGACCCGAGCGAACAAGGACGGGGAATGCGGTGGTGACTGTGCTGCCTGCCGATAGTCACGGGCAGCCCGCGTCGGACGCCCGCGGGACGTTCGCCCTGCGATGGGCAACCTACATCGCGGCCTTTTCCTCTTCATGGACGGGAGCGGCGTTCGGAGGGTTCAATGTCGTCGACTATGCCCTCGGTGTGACGCTGGTTCTCTTTGTCGGTGTCGCATTCTTCCAACGTCGGCGCCTTCACGTGTTCACGTGGATGCTCGTGCCACTCGTTGCTGCGGCCATTGTGTCGGCGTGGAACACCATCGTTAAAGATGCGACGTTCGACGCGGTCATGCTGCTGCGCATCTTCCTGACCATGGTGTCGGTAGCTGTGATCATCTTCAGCCTGAACGAGTGGATCGGCGGCGACTACCTCCGTCGGCTCCTCACGGTGTGGATCGCAGGCATCGTCGCAAACGCGCTCGCCGCGATCGCTGTGTCCTACGGGATTGTCTCCCTCTCGGGGATTTTGACTCAAGCTACAGGCGAACGCCTGAGCGGATTGGCTTCGCACCCGAACTCACTCGCGTTCTCTGTCTGCCTGGCCATAGCTCCGTGTGTGTTCTTGCTGTCGACGGGACGAGCCAAGATCGCGTGGATGCTCTGCCTTGCTGTGATCTTGTGGGGAGGAACGCTCAGCGAATCTCGTGCGGCACTCCTCGTTGGGCTCCCGGTCCTGAGCGTCGCTCTCGTGATCACGCTTTCCCGCTCGCGTCTGAGGTCGCTGGCCTGGCCGGTGCTCATTCTGGGCGTGGTCGCGGCGTGGTTCGTTCTGCCTCTTGTCCTCTCCAATTCGCGCCTGAGCGATGGGGCGGGGGCGCTGAGTGACGCGGGCCGGGTGTCTCTGAACGAGAACGCGCTACGGCTGTTCTTGCAGAGCCCCCTCACCGGCGAGGGGTTTGATAGTCAGTCCGGCGTTTCCGTCCCGTTGACGGTTTTGACCGCAGGCGGGATTCTCTTTGCGCTCGGCTACTACGCGTTCGTTTTCGCACCGCTTCCGGTGCTCTGGCTGCATCGGCAGACGTCGATCGCCCCGTATGGACTCGTCACGGTGCTGGCGTTGATCGGTTTCGGATTTTTCAACCCCGTCTTCATGGAGCGCGCGACTTACTGGCCGATTCTCATTGCGATGGCGCTGTGCATCAAGGCCGGCACATCGACCACCATGGCTCGGTCACTCCACGAATCGCGTCCGACAGGTTTCACTCCCCGTTGAGGGTGGCTCGCCGCCCCTTTCGTGGCGCTCGGGAGAGGCGCGTGTATGGAGCACCTCAGGGGCTTTCGAGTACCCCCACGACGACCTCGGAGAAGTTTGTGGCTACCGATTCGATCGACGGGATGTCGGACCGCAGCGGTCGCCCGGTGACAGGTTGCTCTGCCATGAGGCTCAGGGCCTTCTCTGCGTACGCACGCGGGTCGTCCGGGAGCGTGACCCGCTCGCCATCACGAAGGAATTCCATTTCTGGGGCGTGGTAACGATACGAGGTCGTGAACACGGGGAGCCCCAACGCCAGGGCGTCCACCGCGACGAGCCCTACCCGACCGGGCATCCACACCGCCTGGACGACATGTCCCAGCCTGGCGAGTTCGGCGCCACGGGCGGCGGGGATGTGCTCGATGGCCTGCCCGGCGCGCGCGAGAGCGTCTTGCAACTCGCCCTGGCCGACGACAATGAGTGAGAACGTCGGGTCCTTTCGCCGCGCCCAGATTGCTGCGTCGACGAGAAAGTCGATGCGTTTGGCTGCGTCGAGCCCTCCGACGAAGAGTGCACGGGGTGCTCGGGGCCACTTCACGTGCACATCGAAACGTTCCTGCGCCCCGAGCGAGGTGTACGCCTGCCTGAGCGAAGCCGAATCAGTGCTGTTGCCGATGGCGACGACCTTGTCTGCGCTGAGCTTGCCCTTCTCGAGGAGGTAGTCGCGCCCGCCGTCCGCGTATGTCATCACGGCATCCGCTCGCCGTGCCAGTGCCCATTCGATGCGATCCGACACGGCTCCCGCGTCATTGACGTACGGTCGACCGTGCCCCCACAGGACCAACTTCTTCCTCCCGAGGGCCCTCACCCATGCAAGGTTGTTCAGCGCCTCGAGTTCGGAGACGAGAACATCAGGGCGGAGGTTTGCGGGAAGGGCGCGCCACTGAAGGTGCCGAGGACCGAGCTGCAGTCCTGCTGCCGTCACGTCCAGGCGCCATGGCGGGTTCTCCTTGTCCCCCCGGGCAGCTTGAGCGCCAACGGGGTGCCCGGCCGCGACGAGGAACTGGATGTCGCGGTCAGCCAGCTTCTGCCGGATGGTTTCGAAGAGCGGAACCCGATAGGCGGGAACGTAAGGCTGCGTGACGACCACCAGAGGGCCCGTAGTCATGTGTGACCTCCACCCCGGGCGCTCTCGTATGCATCTCGCGCCTGCGCCGCCGCAGTGTTCCATCGGAACTCCCGTTCGGCGTATGCGCGAGCGCGGGCACCCAAGGCCATGTCGTCGAGTGCGTCGGCGACCACCCGAGCAATGCTCGCCGGGTCATCTCGAGCCACGCGCAGCGCGCCGCTTTTCACAGCTCGTGCAGCAATGCCCACGTGCTCGCTGGTCACGACTCGTCTGCCGGCGGCCATGGCCTCCGCGACAGCGACACCGAAGCTTTCATCTTCACTCGGGAGGACGAAGACGTCGCACTGCCGGAGCAGATCGCGGCGTTGGGACGAATCGACGGGACCGAGCACGGTGACCAGATGGTCGACGCCGAGCTGCCGAGCGAGCACGGCGGGGTCCTGGATGGTGCCGTCCGAGCCTCCGGCGACGAGGAGCCGGAGATCCTTGTTCCGCAACGGTTCCTCTGCGAGTGCGCGTACGACGAGGTCGACGCGCTTCTTCTTGGTGAGTCGGCCCAGGTACAGGATGACCGCCGGTCGGCCGCCGTTCGCCATTCGGTCGATCGAGAACAACTGCTCGTCCACGGCCAGGTTCATGTGGAATGCCCGCGTATCCGGAAGAACCGTGAGCGCCTGCTGTGCCTCTAGATCGCTCGAGTAGATGGCGCCGCTCAGACCGGCGAGGTTCTTTGCATCGGCGATTCGGAGCCACGCGCGTTTTCGGCGGTGATTCGTTCTCCAGTGATAGTGGTCGAGAGCTCCGTGCGGTTCGATCACGTACGGGATACCGCTTCGTCGGGCGATGCGCATCGCCATGGTGCCGGGGTAGCTCTGGAAGCCGTGGACATGGACGAGGTCGTAACGTCCGAGCCCGTCCGACATGGCGGAGGCGAAGGCGGGGGCGAAGGTGACGCTCGGGGGGCCGATGCTCGACACCCGACGTACCCACGGTGCCTCGACCAGATCCTGATCGCTGGCGGCGAGACCCTTGTCGGTGGTGAGAACCTCTGCGTCGACACCAAGATGGTGAAGTGCGGGGATCAGCCCTCGGATCACCTCAGCTGGCCCGCCGTCGGAACGAGCGACGCTCGGCGTGACGTGCAGAACTCTCACTTCAGGACCGGCGAGTCGGAGCGTCGTAGTTCGCGATACTTGAGACCGATCTGCCAGTAGTACATCGCCAGAGCTGCGGCGTAGTCGAATCCAGCGCGGCCATCGAGAAATCCGCCTCGTGCGACGTAGCAGTAAACGAAGAACGCAACGGGCTTGGCAGGCAGCTTGTCGAACAGTCGACCCTTCAACGTTCGCTGCTTTGCAATATCCGCTCTGACGGCTGTCCTTGCCCTCAGATGGGCCTCCCAGTCGGAGTACCTGTTGTGCCTCGCAAACCAGCTTGAAACGGGGTCGAGATCATTGTGGGTGATGCGGCCACGTGCTTTGAGGACGATACCCGTCGCCCGTGGTTGGTAGTGCCCCTCGAGCTCACCCATTCCGGGGGCATCGAGATCGTCCATCTCGGGGAACCGGACTCGGTCACGGTGTACGACGCATCGCTTCGTCACTCGATGACCGTGGCGGAGAATCTTCCCGGCGAAAACGTAATCCAGATCGACGTCAATCGCTGCGGCGGGGTTCGCAGGGAGGGCGTAGCCGTGCAGTTCGGCCTTCAACTCCTCGCTGGGGGTCTCGTCCGCATCGAGGAAGAGAATCCACGGGTTGCGCGTGGGGACGTTCTCGAGCTGCCACTGCTTCTTCTTGGGGTACTTGCCGTCCCATGTGAAGTTGATGACGTGTGCGCCGTGCTGTTCGGCGATCTCTCCCGTCCTGTCCGTACTGTCCGAGTCCACGACGATGACTTCGTCGAACTCGGCCAGAGCCTCGAGACAGGCGGCGATCCCCACCTCCTCGTTCTTCGTTTGCACCAGGACCGTGATGGGCAGTGTGGAAGTCATCGGCGAAGTCCCTCGAATCGCGTTCCTACGTGTCGCCCCGGCACTCCGGCCCATACGTCTCCTGGCAGGACATGATCCCCGCTGATGAGGGACATCGGCTGGATCAGGGCTGACAGGCCGATCGTCGTGCCGCCCAGAATCATGCACCGGCTCGTGATCCAGGCTCCCGCGTCGATGGTGACGGGCCGCGTGATGAGCGCCATGTCGACGCGATGTCGATGACTGCCCGTCGTGATGAACGTCTCTTGCGAGATGACCACATCGTGGCCGACGTAGACATGGTCCTGGTTGTGGAACCAGACGCCCTCGCCGATCCACGAACGGTCACCGATGTGCAGTTTCCAGGGGAATTTCACCCGGGTGCGCGGGCGGAAAACGACGCCGCGCCCAATTTCCGCCCCAAACGCGCGGAGGATGCGCACTCGGAGGCCGGAGCTGATTTGCCACGGATTCGTTACGAAAAGCAACTCGCAAATGGCCCAGAGGTATACCTGCCAAGAAGGGCGATCCCACGCGGCTCGCTCGCCGGGAGCCTTCGAAAGATCGATCACCGGAATGTCGCTCACGGTGTCCCTTTCTTGTAACTGTGATGTAACGGTCGCGGGGGTAATGTCAGTGCGTGCATCCTCCAAGAACGCTCATCTTCGGGCTGAACTACCCCCCGGAGACTACGGGAATTTCCCCGTACACAGGTGCCATGGCGGAGGGGCTCACGCGGAGAGGGCATCAGGTGCGGGCCATCGTCGCGCACCCTCATTATCCGGAGTGGAAGATCTCGCCAGGTTACGGGCAATGGTCGCGGAGCGAACGAATCAACGGTGTCCGCGTCGACCGTCTGCGCCATTACGTGCCTCGTCGGCCTTCCCTTGCGCGGAGAGCGGTTTCGGAGGTGACGCTCGGGCTCCGTCAGAGCTTCACCCGCTGGAAGAATCCCACCGCGATCGTCGCGGTATCGCCGGCATTGATCGCATCGGCCGTGGTCCGATTGCGTTCGTCGCTCACGCACCGTGGCACGCCCTTCGTGGTCTGGGTGCAGGACCTGTACAGCGTCGGCCTCTCTGAAACCGGGCAGGGGGGCAGCCTCCCTTCCCGGGTCATTCGCGCGGTCGAGGGCTGGCTGCTGCGTTCGGCATCAGCGGTCGTCGTGATTCACGAACGGTTCGCCGATCGGGTGCACGAAGATTTCGGCGTGCCCCGTGATCGTATCGATGTGATCCGAAACTGGAACCATCTCCCACCGTTCGAGACCGCCGATGTGGCCGCGGTCCGCGCCTCCTACGGGTGGCGCGATGACGACATCGTCGTCGTTCACACCGGGAACATGGGTGTCAAACAAGGCCTGCATCACGTGATCGACGCGGGCCGCTTGGCGCACGAGAGGGGCGAGCGCGTGCGCTTCGTCCTCGTCGGGAACGGTTCGCAGCGGGATGAACTCCGACGGCGCGCGGACGCGTCGCAGACGGCGACCCAGATCCTCCCGCCACTCGATGATGAAGCGTTCGCGAATGTTCTTCAATCCGCCGACATTCTGCTGGTTAACGAACTGCCAGGAGTTGCAGAAATGTGCGTTCCCAGCAAGCTCACGTCGTACTTCGGTTCCGGTCGACCCGTGCTCGCCGCGACCGATGCGGGCGGCATCACGGCGCAAGAAATTCGGGAGGCGAGTGCCGGTGTGGCGGTCGACGCAGGCAATGCGGAAGCTCTCCTCGAAGGGGCGAAAACCCTCGCTGCGGATCGTGTGGCTGCGATTCGGTACGGCGAGAACGGGAAACGTTACAAAGAGACTGTTCTGAGTGAAACAATCGCCATCGACGGATTCGGTATCCTGCTCGCGGATCTGATCGCCAAAGGCGCCGAGAGTCCTTCTGCGTAGTTTTTCTTCCCATGATCAAGACAGGCAAAACGTGAACAAGCGCGCCTTCAACACCGTCATCTCGGGGCACCCGAAGCTCCCGGGAGCGGACGCGTGAGCATCGCCATCGACGGTGTGGACTACACCGCACACGAACTCGACCGCGACGCGACCTTCTATGTCGCCGGGCATCGCGGGCTTGTCGGTTCCGCGATCACGCGGAAGCTGACATCCGAGGGTTTTCAGAATGTCGTCGGGAAACCTTCCAACGAACTCGATCTCAAGGATCGCGACGCGGTGTTCGCGTACATCGGCGAGATCAAGCCCAAGTACCTCGTGCTGGCCGCGGCCAAGGTCGGTGGCATCCTGGCGAACTCGACCTATCCGGTCGACTTCCTGAGCGACAACATGCGCATCCAGGTGAACGTCCTCGACGCAGCGCTCGCCCACGACGTCGAACGGGTGCTGTTCCTCGGCTCTTCGTGCATCTACCCGAAATTCGCCGAGCAGCCCATTCGGGAGGATTCGCTGCTCACCGGTCACCTCGAGCCGACGAACGATGCCTACGCGATCGCCAAGATCGCCGGCATCCTGCAGACCCAGGCGGTCCGCCGCCAGTACGGCCTGCCGTGGATCAGCGCGATGCCGACCAACCTCTACGGCCCGAACGACAACTTCTCCCCGCGTGGTTCCCACGTGCTGCCCGCGCTCATCCGGCGGTACGACGAAGCCGCGCAGGCAGGGGCGGACAGCGTCACGAACTGGGGGACAGGCACGCCGCGGCGCGAGTTCCTTCACGCCGATGACATGGCGGACGCCTGCCTGTATCTGATGGAGCACTACGACGGACCCGATCAGGTCAATGTGGGCACCGGTTCCGACGTGACGATCCGCGAGATCGCCGAGACCATCGCTCGCGTCACGGGATTCACCGGAGAGACCGAGTGGGACACGACCAAGCCCGACGGCACGCCCCAGAAGCTCCTCGACGTCTCCAAACTGGCCGAGGCCGGCTGGACCGCGACGATCTCCCTCGAAGAGGGCATGGAACGAACCGTCGCCTGGTATCGCGACAACGTCGACAACATTCGCGAGTAGATGTTCCGGCACGTCGTTCTCATCCGGATACGTGACCAGGTTCCCCTTTCCGACGTCGCCTCCGCGGTGAGCGCGCTCCGCTCCCTCGGTGCGGGCGAAGGAGTCGAGGCGTGGACGGTCGCGATGTCGCTCGATACGCGCAAGGGGCAGGTGATCGTGGTCGACGGCTCCTTCCGTGACCAGGTCGCGTTCGACGCCTGGCGTCGCGGACCCGCTCACCGACGCGTGGCGGAGGACATGTCGCTGATCGCCGATTGGTTCGTCGGCGATTGGGAGGCGACGGCACCGGCTGTCCATTGAGGACCCGCCGCATCGCCGTGGACACAACGTGCCGGCGGAGGCGGCATGTTTGTGACCTTCCAGGCGGTCGATCGGCGATCCCGCGCCCGGACGCCGCGCTGAGGCGAGTCATCGCCGGCGTGACCTTCAACGCCGAAGTCGTGCCCGTCCGCGAGCATGCGGCGAAAACAAAAACGGCCCGCTTTCGCGGACCGTTCTCGACTGTCTCAACACAGTGTGCGCCCGAAGGGACTCGAACCCCTAACCTTCTGATCCGTAGTCAGATGCTCTATCCATTGAGCTACGGGCGCAGGGCCTCCGCGCGAAACGGCGCGCAGGCCGTGGTCAAGCATAGCCGCGACCGACGGTGACGTCTAATCGGCCCAGAGCCGCGTGTATCCCGGGCGTGGCGGGTGGGTGGCCGAGCGGTGACGGCGCGACGTCGGGGCGGGCACGTACGCTGGGATCATGAGCGCCTACGTTTCGGCGTTCGAGCTGTTCTCCATCGGTGTAGGACCCTCGAGCTCCCATACGGTCGGTCCCATGCGGGCCGCCGCCGACTTCGCGACCCGCCTCCGTTCCGACGGTCTCCTCGGGCGCGTGGCATCCGTTTCCTGCGCGCTGTACGGGTCACTGGGAGCAACGGGCATCGGTCACGGCACCCCCGACGCGGTCGTCGCGGGGTTGCAGGGGCTGCACCCCGAGACAGTCGATCCGGATGCCGTGCGCCGAGCGTGGTCGGACTGGCCGGAGGGGCGGGCGCTCCTCCTCGCCGGCGAGCACGAGATCGCCTTCTCGAAGGACGACGTCGTGCTGGCCCCGCGGACGCGTCTGCCCGGTCACCCCAACGCCATGACGCTCATCGCGCGGGACGCCGACGGCGACGTGCTCGCCGACGAGACCTTCTATTCGATCGGCGGCGGCTTCATCCGCCGCGAAGGCGAGCCGCCGCGGGTGTCCGCGGCCCCGTTCCCGCTCGCCTTCGACGACGCGGCCACGCTCATCGCGCTCTGCGACGAACAGGGCATCACGATCGCGGAGGCGGCCCGCCGCAACGAGGAGGCGCTGCGTTCCGACGAAGAGATCGCCGCCGGTCTCGACGGGATCTGGGATGCCATGGCCGCCTGCGTGAACGCCGGCCTCGCTCACGACGGAGTGCTGCCCGGCATCCTGAAGGTGAAGCGGCGCGCGTCGGTGATCCGTGAGCAGCTCGAGGCGATCGAAGCCGAAGGACATCGTGAGCTGCCGGGGGAGTGGCTCGGAGCCTTTGCGCTCGCCGTGAACGAAGAGAACGCCGCGGGCGGTCGCGTCGTGACGGCGCCGACGAACGGCGCGGCGGGCATTCTCCCCGCCGTGGCCATGTACTGGTGGCGCTTCCTGGCGGACTCCGGTCTCGGGGCGGGCAACGCCGTCACTCCCTACGGGGAGCTCGTCGGTAGTGCACTGCTCGGCTACGACGGACACGCCGTGACTCGCGGAGAGGTCGCGGGGTGGGACGACGGCGACATCGCCGAGGCGAACCGACGCCGTGGCATCCGGCGCTTTCTGCTGACGGCGACCGCGCTCGGCTCGCTGTTCAAGGCGAACGCGTCGATCTCGGGCGCGGAGGGCGGCTGTCAGGCCGAAGTCGGGTCCGCGTGTGCGATGGCCGCCGGCGGCCTGACCGCGGTCATGGGCGGCACCAACCGGCAGATCGAGAATGCCGCCGAGATCGCCATGGAGCACCACCTGGGGCTCACGTGCGATCCCGTGGGCGGTCTCGTGCAGATCCCGTGCATCGAACGAAACGCGATTGCCGCATCGACGGCGGTGACCGCGGCCCGACTGGCCCTGCGCGGTGACGGCAGCCATTACGTGTCACTGGATGCCGTCGTCGAGACGATGCGTCAGACCGGTATCGACATGTCGACGAAGTACAAGGAGACCAGCGAGGGTGGCCTCGCGGTGAACGTCATCGAGTGCTGAGTCGGCGCGCCTGAAGAAGCGCGGGCACAGTGTCAGGCGGGGCCGCGAAGCTTTGCCGTCAGGTCGCGCAGCTGCGCGAGCTCGGCGTCGTCGAGACGGGCCATGCGGTCGGCGATCGAGCGGCCGTGGGCGGCAGCGATCTTGCGGAACATGACGGCACCCGTCTCGGTGGCCGTGACGAGGGAGCCGCGACCGTCGTCGGGATCGGCGCACTTCGAGAGCAGGCCTCGAGCCACCATCCGCTCCACCAGGCGCGAGACGCTCGGCTGGCTGATGAGCATGTTGCCGGTGACGTCGCGCAGCCGCGCTGTCATCTCCGGGGCGCGGGTCACGGTCAGGAGCACGTCGTACTCGGCCTGCGTGAGGTCGGTGCCCTCGAAATCCGTTCGCAGCTCTTCGAAGACCTCGTGCTGCGCCCGGAAGAGGCTCTCCCACGCCTGGACGGCGAGGCGGCGATCGGTCATGCCTCCACGATAGAGGGGCGTGTGGTCGTCGGCGGCGAGGTCGACGTCGACCGCCGCACAGAGTAAGGGCCGGTCGGAGAGGCTTCCGACCGGCCCTTGTCCCTGCACCAAGAGTGTCCTGCAATCACATGTCGGTAGCTGCCACAGCAAAACAACCACCGTGCGAGCACTCTATAACGGTGAGGTAACGGAAGGGAAGAGGTCGGCGTTATCTTTTCGTGACCGATCTTTTCGCACCCTCCAGGCGCCCGCGTCACCGTCCGCGCACGTGGTTCCACTGCGTGATGACCTCGCTGCCGTGTTCGAAGCCGAGCTCGCTGACCGCAGAGGTACCCAGCACGAAGTAGCGTCCGCCGGCGGCCGTCAGGCCGAGCCATACCCCGGCGAGGGCGCGCAGGAAGTGCGCGTGCGAGAAGACGAGGATCTGCTCCCCGTTTCGCAACCGCGGGCGCAGGTCGTCGAGCAGCGAGCTCGCCCGCGCGGTCACCTGTTCGATGCTCTCGCCCGGGGTGGCGCCGGCGGGTGCGCCGGCTTGCCAGATGGTCCACGGTCGGCCCAGCTGTTCGACGATCTCGGGCGTCGTCAGTCCCTCGTAGGCGCCGTAGTCCCATTCCACCAAGCGGGGCTCGTGCTGCGCCCCGGGGAAACCGGCCCGCGAGGCGGTCTCGACGGCGCGCTGCAGGGGGCTTGTCAGAACGAGGTCGAAGCGGCGCGTGGCGAGGAGCGTGCCGGCGAGCTCGGCCTTGTAGGCGCCGGTCTCGGTGAGGGGGATGTCGGTGAGTCCGGTGTGGCGCCCTGTCCGGCTCCACTCGGTCTCGCCGTGTCGGACGAGGACGAGACGGCCGTCCGGTTCGGTGAGGTCTGCATCGTTCACCCCTTCATCCTGCTGCGTGCGGGGCGTCCGTGGCTCGCGAAGACGCACGAAGGGCCGGTCGAGAGACTCGACCGGCCCTTTCTCTGCACCAGAGTGTCCTGCAATCACATGCCGGTAGCTGCCACAGCAAAACAACTACCGTGCGAGCACTCTATAACGGTGAGGTAACGGAAGGGAAGAGGTCGGCGTTATCTTTCCGTGATTTCTTCTCGCCGCCGCCTCCTCGACCGCGCGGATCAGCTCCACCACGTATTCCAGCCGACCCGGGTCGGAGAGGTGATCGTCGTCGAGCGGCTCTCGACGACCTCGCACGACGGCCCGTACAGTGTCTCCGTCCCCGTGACGGTCACCGTGTAGATGCCGTACTGCCCGTTGCCGGTCTGACCGGGCGGGACCTCGATGGAGGTCTGATTGCCGAGGCTCGCGGTGAGGCTGGCCGAGACCGACGTTCCGTACGTCGCGGAGATGTTCGCGAGCTTCGCGTCGACGCCGACGTTCGCGCTGCCGCTGACCGTCGCCTCGACCGTCCCCGACACCTCGGCGGTGAAGACCGAGGTCGACGTGGCCCCGGTGCCGTTGTAGTTGGACTGGGGCGGCCCGACGGAGACGAGCGACTCTCCGCTCTGCGAGGAGGGGCTGAACAGCCACTGTCCCGACTCCTCGCAGGCGGCCTGAGCGGGGATCGCGCCCGCCGTCATCAGGGCACCGACCAGCACGGTGGATGCCACGGTGCTGCCGATCATCCGACGCCGACGCCGGCGTGTGGGGGTGGCGGGAGCGATGATTTCGCTGTCGGTCACGATGTCTCCGATCGTCGTGCGGACCGGGCGGCCCGCCGTTCGTTCGTTCTGAGCGTCCCGTCTCGGTGAGAGGCGCCGTGTCTTCGACGGTTCTCTCCTGAATGCTGAGGTTCAAGGGGTTCGCGTAAGTGGGAGCGCTTTCATGGCAGAGCTCTCATCTTCCGCTGTGCACAGCCTGAGACCTGCCTGGACAGACGGGGCGAACTCCCGCACGGCGAACCCTCGTGTGGTTCGCTACGCCGCCGCGCGGGGATCCCGTGGGGCCGACGAGGCGAGATCGATCGGGGCGTCGTGCGGTGCGCGCCGACTGCGCCACCAGGCGATCGACAGAAGCGACGCGATCGCCGCGCCCGCGGCGTTGACGATGACGTCATCGACCGAGGTCACGCGGCCGAGGTGCAGGACGAGTTGCAGCATCTCGAGCACCGCCGACAGTGCGGCAGCGACGAGGGTCACGATCGGAACGACCATAGACGGCCGACCCAGGCGGAAGCGCACCGGAAAAAAGAAGCCGAGCGCCGCGAAGACGAGCAGGTTTCCCACCAGCTGCACCACCGCGTCGTCGCCCGCCAGAACTCGCAGCAGGTCGCGGAACGGCACGAACTGCAGACCGCCGGCGCCACCGGTCGGGGTCATGATCATCCATACCCACGGCAGGGTGCCGACAACCATGCCGACTTCGGCGATCGCTGACCGCCAGGCCGCGTCTCGCGCCCATCCCCGACGGATGCGGTGCCGGCCCAGCACATACGCGACGAGGACGCCGAGAGGGATGCCGGCGACGAGCGTCACGATGAGGACGATGCCGAAGCGGTCGGCGATCGAGGTCACGACATCCACAAGGGCCACCGGACCATGATGCGGCATCCACTACTCTGGCTCGCGGCGTCGGCGAACTTCCTCGGCTTCCGGCGCGAGCACGAAGGGGAGAACACCCATGAACCGCCCCTCGGGCTCGTCCGCCGACCAGGCTGTCCCGGTCGGAACGGACAGACACCTGCGCCGCGCGATGAGCGCTCGCCATCTGGTCATGATCGCCCTCGGCGGCGTGATCGGGTCGGGGTTGTTCCTCAGCTCCGGCTACACGATCCATCAAGCGGGTCCCCTCGGCGCCGTCCTCGCCTACCTCTTGGGCGCTTTCGTGGTGTGGCTCGTCATGGTGTGCCTCGGCGAACTCGCGGTGGTCTATCCCGTCTCGGGCTCGATTCACATCTATGCGGCTCGCACGATGGGTCCGGCGACGGGGTTCGTGACCGCGTGGTTGTACTGGCTGTGCTGGGTGGTCGCCCTCGGGTCGGAGTTCACGGCATCCGGGATCCTCATGCAGCGATGGTTCCCCACCGTCGACGTCTGGGTGTGGTGCCTCGTGTTCGCGGGCATCCTGTTCACGCTCAATGCGATCTCCGCCCGGGTGTTCGGCGAGACGGAGTTCTGGTTCGCGCTGATCAAGGTCGTCGCGATCCTCGCGCTCATCGTGCTCGGCACCATGGCGATCTTCGGGTTCACCCCGCTGTCGACAACGCCCCATGACGCCGTGCTGTTCCGCAACTTCGTGACGCCGGAGGGGCTGCTCCCGGCGGGTCTCGTTGGGGTTCTGGTCACCTCGCTGGCCGTCTTCTATGCCTTCAGCGGCGCGGAGCTCGTCGGCGTCGCGGCGGGGGAGACGAAGGACCCCGGTCGTAACATTCCGCGGGCGTTGCGCTCGACGGTCCTGCGACTGCTGGTGCTGTTCGTCTGCTCGATCACGGTCATCGCCGCCCTCCTGCCGTATGAGAAGGCCGGACTCAGCTCGAGTCCCTTCGTCGACGTCTTCGAGTACGTCGGTGTGCCGTACGCCGCCGACATCATGAACTGCGTCGTCATCACGGCACTCCTCTCCGTCGGGAACAGCGGCCTGTACTCGTGCGCCCGGATGCTGTTCTCCCTCGCGGAAGAGGGCTACGCGCCGCGCTCGTTCACGCGGCTCACCCGCCGCGGCATCCCTCTGATCGCGTTGCTGGTGAGTCTCGGGATCGGTCTCGTCTCGCTCATCTCCAGCGTGATCGCGGCCGAGACGGTCTACCTCGTGCTGGTGTCGATCGCCGGCTTCGCCGCCGTGGCGGTGTGGATGTCGATCGTCGCCGCGCAGTTCTTCCACCGCCGTGCGTTCGTGCGCGCGGGCGGCGACGTGTCGACCTTGGTCTACCGCACACCGTTCTACCCGCTCGTGCCGATCCTGGCATTCGTACTGCTGACCGCCTCCATCGTCGCGATCGCGTTCGACCCCGAGCAGGTCGCGGCGCTGTACTTCGGGATCCCCTTCGTCGCGCTCTGCTACCTGTTCTTCTGGTGGAGGTACGGCCGCAAGGGCGTCGCCCCCGCGCGGCGGGATGAGGAGGCTCCGGTCGCCTGACGGAGCGCGACGACGCTGACATTCCTCCTCAGCGCGTGCGAGGAAGGACGCGACGCGCAGGCCGAGTGGCCGAACAGCGACATCCCGGCTCCAGCGACGGGGCCTGCCCCCGCCCCATCCGCCAGGATGGCGGGCGGGGAGCGCCACCAGGGCGCACGCACTTATCGGTCGCGAAGGCGGGACCGTTGCAGGGGGATCAGTGGAGCACATCGACTTGCCCGCGGCCGGATGGTACGCGGCACCGCACGCGAATGGCGCGCAGCGCTACTGGAATGGCACTGCCTGGGTGGAGCCCGCGCAACCGGAGCCGACGACGCCGTTCATGAGGCGCGGAGTCACGAGGCGCACCGGGGCCATCGTCGCGGGGGCGACTCTCCTGGTGGGACTCGTCGTCGGCGCGGCCTCCAGCGGGGCGGGCACTCAAGCGGAGCTCGGTGCGCTGAAGGCCCAAATCTCTTCCCTGCAGTCCGACGTGGCCGACGCGCAGACAGCGGCGGAGGAGTCGGTGGGCACGCTCGCGTCCGCAACGGCCGCGAGCGACGCCATGACCAAGGAGCGTGATTCGGCCAGGGCTCGTGTCACCGAGTTGGAAGCCGCCGCAACCGCAGCGCAGGCCGAGCTCGATGCGCGCGCGGCAACGATCGCCGACCTGCAGGGGAGGGTCGCCGCACAGGATGCCGCGCCGCCCGCCGGAGAAGTCTCCGTACCCGACGCTCCGAAATCCGTGTACTACAAGAACTGCACGGCTGCTCGCGAGGCCGGAGCTGCACCGGTTCACCGCGGTGACCCGGGATACGGCTCTCACCTCGATCGCGACGGCGACGGGATCGGCTGCGAGTAGGCGCGGCTGTACACGCGGGCGCGTCGCCACCTCCGCACCGTCCGCAATGGTGACTGTTGTGCCCTGACCTGGCACAGTACGGTCTCCTCACAGGCGACACGCCCCCGTCGGGTCGGGGCCTGAGGCGGGGGAGAGGCACCCATGGAGACCATCGACACCCTCATCATCGGCGCCGGTGTCTCGGGCCTCGCCGCGGCGCGGCTGCTGACGCGCGCGGGTCGCCGCGTCGTCGTTCTCGAAGCTCGCGATCGCATCGGCGGACGGACCTTCTCGGACCGCTCCGACGGGCACGTCACCGACCGGGGTGCCTCGTGGATCCACGGCATCGACGACAGCCCGGTCGCCGCGGCCGCGCGGGCTTTCGGCATGCCGATGGTCGAGTTCACCGTCGGCGGGTATCAGCCCGACAGTCGGCCGCTCGCATACTTCGGCGACGACGGTCGGCGCTTGTCCGAAGACGAGGTGCGGCAGTATGCCGCCGACATCCGGACGTTGAACGCCGCTCTGGTCGACATCATCGCCTCCGCCGACCCGGATGCCACCTACGCCGACGTCGTCGACCGCGCCCTCGCCGCCCAGGAATGGGATGCCGCTCGCACCGCGCGCGTGCGCGAGTACAACGACCGGCGCGCTCAGGAGCAGTACGGCGTCGCGATGACCGAACTCGGCGCCCACGGCCTCGACGACGACACCGTGAACGGCGACGAAGTGGTCTTTCCCCGCGGGTACGACGGACTCGCGCGGAACTTCGCCGACGGCGTCGACGTGAGGCTGTCGCACATCGTCTCCGCGGTGCGGTGGTCGTCGGACGGGGTGACGGTCGAGACGGATCGTGGCACGTTCTCCGCGTCCACCGCCATCGTCACCGTGCCGGTGGGAGTGCTGCAGTCCGATGACTTCGTGATCGAACCGGAACTCCCCGAGGCGCATCTCCGCGCCCTGTGGCTGTTGCGGATGAACGCTTTCGAGAAAGTCGTGCTGCGCTTCGCCGAGCGGTTCTGGGACGTCGGGGTCTATGGCATCCGTCAACTCGGTGGTGAGGGGGAATGGTGGCACTCCTGGTACGACCTCGGTCGAATCCACGACGAGCCGGCCCTGCTGACCTTCGCCGCCGGTCCCGCGGCGATCGCGACGCGCGAATGGTCGGACGAGGAGATCGTCGCCTCCACGCTCGCACAGCTCCGTCGCCTCTACGGAGATCGCGTGCCCGAGCCGGAGAGCGCGGTCGTCACGCGATGGCAGGATGACGCCTTCTCGCGTGGTTCGTACGCCTACATGCGCCCCGGCTCCGTCGGTCCCGACCACGATGACCTCGCCGCTCCCGTCGGCGGTGTGCTGCACCTCGCGGGCGAGGCCACGTGGGGCGACGATCCCGCGACCGTGCCCGGGGCGATGCTCTCGGGTCATCGCGCGGCGGAGAACGTGCTGGGGCGTGCGATCGCGGTCAGCGACCTCTGGGAGTGATCAGCGGGGCTCCGGCCCCGTGGCGACCGGCAGCTCGGGGTGGTTCGACCACTGGCTCCACGACCCCGGGAACACGCGCGGTTCGAAGCCGGCCAGCGTCAGGGCCACCGCCTGGTGCGCCGCCGTGACCCCGGATCCGCAGTAGACACCCACCGACATGCCGTCTTCGGCGCCGAGCATCCGGAAACGCGATCGCAGGTCCTCCGCGCTGTGGAATCGGCCCTGGTCGTCGACGTTCTCGGTCGTGGGCGCGCTGACCGCCCCGGGCACGTGGCCGGCGCGCGGGTCGATCGGCTCGACCTCCCCGCGGTAGCGCTCGCCCGCGCGGGCGTCGAGCAGCAGGTCGGTCTCGGCGAAGGGGCCCACGTCGTCCAGGCCCAGTGACGGCAGAGCACCGTATGACAGCGTGATGCTGCCGGGCGCCGGGATCTGGGCATCCCCATCGTCGAGGGGGAAACCCGCGTCGGTCCACGCGCGCAGGGCCCCATCGAGCAGGCGGACGTCGGAAACTCCGGCGAAGCGCAGAAGCCACCAGGCGCGCGCGCTCGACATGTTCTTCAGGTCGTCGTAGACGACGACCGTGTCACCCTTATCGATGCCCCAGCGTCGCGCGGACGCTTGCAGCGCCTCGATGGGTGGGAGGGGGTGCCGTCCCTCCGTCGGCGCGCCGTGCGCGGCCAGATCGTGGTCGAGGTCGACGTACTGCGCCCCCGGGATATGGCCGCGGAGGTACTCGGGGCGCCCGTCGGGGCGGTCCAGACGCCATCGCACGTCGAGCACTCGGACGGCCCCGCCTCCGGGGAAGACCCCCGCGGCGAGGGCGTCGTGCAGCTCGAGAGCAGTCGTGAGGATCGAAGACATGGCCCCAGTCTGGCCCTCTCCGGGGCGTCCTGTCTCCGGCGTCACGGTGCCTCGGTCGCGACCGGCCCCGCGGCGTTCGCCGCTGCCCGCGTCAGCCCGTCCGACACGCGCGCTCGAGCCCTGTCGTGCCGTGACGTGACGGGGATGATCCCCGTCGCTTTCGGGAGTCCCATCGTGGGGGTGGCGACGTAGATCGTCTCGGCGCGTTCGACGACGTGCGTCTCGTGCCAGATCCCGACGGCGCCGGGTGCGGTCCGTGCGCGCTTGTTGAAGCGCGTCCACGCCGGTCGATGCTCCTGCGCAGGGGAGGAGGCGTAGGCATAGAGCTTGTCGAGCGACGACCAGTACTGCACGAGGTGCGGTCCTCTCGATCCCAGCAGCATCGTGAATCCGAGCAGCCCCGAGTCGGGGTCCATGCTGAGTTCGCGCAGCATCCGCGGCATGTCGCCCATGAGGGGCATCCACTGGTCCGGTCGCCACCATTTGTTGATCGTCATCCCGATGTGGAAGACGATCAGCTCGCCCGTGTAGTCGTGGGTCATTCGACCCGAATTGATGGATGCCATGGCACGCCCTCACTCGATAGTGTTGCTATCCAGTGTTGGATAGTAGGGCTATCGAGTCAAGGGGGCGCCGTGCGAATCTCGGAACTGTCCGCGCAAAGCGGTGTGCCTGTCGCGACCATCAAGTACTACCTGCGTGAGAAGCTGCTGCCGGAGGGGGAGCGATCATCTCCCACCCAGGCGTCTTACGGGGCGGCCCACGTGCAGCGCCTCGGCGTGATCCGTGCGCTCGTGGACGCCGGCGTCGGAATCGCGGGGGTCCGCAAAGTGGTCGGCGTGCTCGAGGAGCCGCCCGAGAATCCGTACGACCTGCTCGGGGCGGCCAACGCCGCCGTGACCCCGGCAATCACCGCCGACGTCGACCTCGGTCCCGCCATCGTTCTGCTCGAACGCATGGGGGGAAGCCCGCAGGCCTGCTTCCCCGATCAGGTCGCCGCGGTCGCACAGGCTCTCGCCGCGCTGGATCGTGCCGGATTCACCGTCCCGGAGCCGGTCATGGCGGCCTACCTCGAGAACCTCTCGGCGATCGCCGAGGCCGAACTCTCCGCGACGCCGGACACGTCGATCGAGGATGCCGTGCGCTACGTGGTCCTCGGCACCGCCCTCGTCGAGCCGCTCATCCTCGCGCTTCGACGGGTGGCGGAACAGGTCGCCGCGTCGCGCCGCTTCCGCACGGGGTGAGGTCGGCTCGCGCGTCACGGCGAGCGGATGCGTCGGCGGCCGAGGTCAGGCGTTCGGGTTCGACGCCGCTCCGTCGAGCCACAGTTCGTCGCTCTTGTCGCCGTGCGGGCCGGGTCGCCCGACGTGGGTGTCGCTGATCTTCGGCCCCTTGGTGATCACGTGCACGAGCGCCATCCCGTGCCCGCGACCGAGGTCGTAGTCGTCTTTCAACCACTCGAGGATCGGCGTCGCTTTGGTGCCGGGTCCGAATCCGCGTTCTTCGGCGAGGGCGACGAACTGGCGCGGGGTGAGCCCCGTCTTCGTCTCGATGTTGTCGAGGTAGGCCTGGAATGACATGACCGGACAGTAGCGCGCCCGTCCGACACCGGTCCACGTCCGACATCGCCCGCCCGTCCCCGCGCGGCGGGCGATGTCGGAGCGGGGCGGTACGGTCGAAGGATGGCCGTCACCCTGCACCGGGCGCCCGTCGCCGAGATCGACCCCCTCACTCTCTACCGCCTCCTGTGGCTGCGCGTCACCGTGTTCGTCGTCGAGCAAGAGGCCGCCTACCCCGAGATCGACGGCCGCGACATCGAGCCGGATGCCGAGCTGATGTGGGCGACGGAGGGCGATGCCGTCCTCGCGACCCTCCGCGTCCTGCGAGAGGGCGTCAACACGCGGATCGGCCGGGTCGCCACCGCCCCCGACGCTCGAGGCCGCGGGATCGCCGCCGACCTCATGCGCGCTGCCGTCGACGTTCTGGATGCCGAGGCCCCCGGCATCCCGATCCTGCTCGACGCGCAAGCCCACCTTGCTCCCTGGTACGGCCGATTCGGCTTCGTCGTGTCGGGTGCCCCCTTCGCCGAAGACGGGATCCCGCATCTTCCGATGCGCCGGACGCACCTCGCCACGGAGCGCCTGGTATTGCGGGAGTGGACCCGGTCGGATGCCGACCAGGCGTTCCTCTTCGACATGTACCGCCGCCCGGAGGTGCGACAGTACCTCGGCAACGGCCAGGTGATGGGCGATCCCGGCGAGGTGGAACCGCTGCTCGACCGGTGGATGGGGTCCGCCGACGGCATCCTGGGCGTCCGGGCCGTGGAGACCCGGGATGGCCGACGCCTCGGCTCGGTGCTCCTCAAGCGCATCCCGTGGTCGAAGACCGTGAGCGACGGCCGCCCCGAAGACATCGAGATCGGCTGGCACTTCCACCCCGACGCCTGGGGATCGGGGTACGCCACCGAGGCGGCCACCGCGGTGCTCGCCGTCGCTCGTGACGGCGGCATCTCCCGGGTGGTCGCGGTCACGAACCCGGCGAACTCGGCGTCGGGAGCGGTCGCCGAGAGGATCGGGCTCCGTGCCGTCGGCGAGACGGACGACTACTACGACACCACGTGCGCGCTGTACGTCGGGGAGGCCGGCGCGTGAAGCTCCGCGGAGCGGCGGCGACCGCCGTCGCTCTCGCGTGCACCCTCGTTCTCGCGGGGTGCGATCTCGGGTTCTCCCTCGGGTTCGGTACCGGATCCGACGGACACTTCGAGGGCAGCGAGCTGACCGTTCCCGTGCTGTACGTCAGCGGAGGCAAGGGGGGCGTCACGACCCAACGGATCACGGCCGACGCGGCCGACGGCGGCGAACTCAGCATCGACATCACCGAGAACGACGTCAGCGGGGTGGCTCCGGTGACACAATCCGCGACATGGACCGCTGTCACCGCCGCGACCCTCCTCACCGGCGCCCGGCCCGACACCGCATACACCTTCGGCTTCGGTGCGCGCATCAACACCCCGGCCGCGGGCGCCGTCACGGCCGTCGGCGTGCTGGCGTTGTACTACGGTACCGAGGTGCAGCCCGGCGTCGCCCTGGCCGGCGGCGTCACACCGTTCGGAACGGTGAGTCCTGTCGCGGGCCTGCCCGAACAGGTCGCGGCGGCCCGGGAAGCCGGTGACATCGACACGATCCTCGTTCCGGCCGGCCAGCGCATCGCGGCGGATGCCACGGGGGCCGCTGTCGACCTGGACCAGCTCGCAGCGGCGGGCGGCATGACGATCACCGAGGTAGCCGACGTGGCGAGCGCGTACGCGATCATGACCGGCGAAGACCTTCCCGAGGCGATCTTCCCGACGCCGGCCGCATCGCCGACCCCTCTGCCGACCGCGACGGAAGACCCCGCCGAGCGAGACGCCCCGCACGCGAACGCGCTCGCCGCCGCCGCCGATGCCGCCTTGGCGCGGGCCGAGAGCGCCCTTCCCGCGGCGACCGATGCCTCGCTCGCGGAGCGGTCGCGAACAATGATCGAACGCGCGCGCGATCTGCGAGACGCCGGCGACGAGGCTGGTGCCCTCGCCGCGGCGTCGACGGCGGCCGACGTCGCCGCAGCGGCCGCGGCCTCGACCGATGGTGCCGCCGACTCGGCTGTCGTCACCCGCACCGCCGCCGAGCAGCTGCTGACCGAGGCGGCGCAGGACCCGCCCGACACGCTCGATGCGGCCGACCTCGCCCTCGACGGGGTGGAGGCGGCGGCCGAGGCGTACGCGCTCGCCGGGTACGCGCAGACCGCGCTGACTGACGGGGCAGTGGCCGGGCCGACCGCCGCGGCCCTGGCCGCGTCGGCGCTCGCGCGCGCGAACGACAACGCCGAGCTCCGCGACGCTCTCGGTGACGGGCAAGGCGCCCTCGACCGAGACGCCGACCTCGACGGCCTCGCCTCTCTTCTTCGACGCGCCGCGATCGCGGCCACCGACGCCTACGACGCGCGAGCAGGTGGCGCCCCCGTGCCCGCAGGCGACCTGCCGGCGACGCGTCTGGCGGCTCTCGAGGCCGCACGCGATGACCTGACCGCCCTCGCCGGCGACGACGACTGGCTGGCTCTGGCCATCGCGACGGCGTCGTTCGCCCGAAGCGTCCCCCCGCTCCTCACGCAGCAGACGGTCCGCGTGCCGGAGGGGGTCGACCCGACGGCTGCGGTGCAGCAGCGCATCGCGGTCGGCGACGAGTACGCCGTGCGCGCGGTCGACACCCTCGCCGATGCGGGGGCAGCCGTTCCCCTCGTGCGCGGCGCGCTCGCCGATGCGACGGCCGCCGCGACCGCGTCGCCGATACCGGGAGCGTCAGCGGTCTACGCGACGCCGTTCCTCCGGGCGCGCGTGCTCGCCTTCGCCGCGGGAGTCGAACGCGAGTAAAGCCCCGTCTGGCCGCCGCTCGTCCGTGCGGTGGCGCGGTGTCGGGCGGCATGGTGTGGTTCGATGCGTTCAGTGCGGCGCGTGGTACTCCGCGGTGCCGCGCTTCCAGTAGCCCTTGACGATGGTGGCGCCGGGGTCGCCGGACCACCGCTGCAGCAGGAGTGCCCGCCCCGCGCGGACGATCGACTGTTCCGCGGCGACGAAGCCGAAGACGCAGCCGTCGGGCTGCTCCTCGACGTCGAGCGCGTCGAGCCAGTCGGCGAGCTCGTCGCCCGCCGGACGATCGCCGCGGTGAACCTGCACCACCTCCACGCCCGGGGGTGCGGCCACGGGCAGGTCGTGCGCAGCATCCAACACCTCGATCGCGATGCGTCCCACCGCGTCGTCGTCCATCGATGCGGCGAAGCGACGGATCGCCGGAACGGCCGTCTCGTCCCCGGCCAGGAGCCAGGCGTCGGGGCGACCCACCAGCACCATCGACCCCCGCGGGCCGCCTACGCCCACGGGGGCGCCGAGGGGCGCGGTCTCGGCCCACCGGCTGCCGACGCCTGCGCCGTGCAGGGCCACGTCGATGTCGAGCCAGCCCTCATCGGCGTCCCAGCACACCGGAGTGTACTCACGACTCGGTGCCGAGCGGAGCTCGTCGGCGGTGTTCGTGGCGTTCGCGGGGAAGAACACGCGGATGTGGTCGTCGGCCCCGGGGGAGTGGAACCCGCGCAGTTCGGCGCCCTCGAGGCGGAGGCGGACGTAGCTCGGGGTGAGGAAGGTGCGTGTCGCGAGGGTCGCCGACCGGAAGATCAGCGCGTGTCGGCGCGGTTCGAGGCGGGCTCCGAGAGTCGGGTTCGACATCATCACGAAGCTAAGGCTAACCTAACCTCGCAAGAGTGCGGAGGGGGTGATCGGCTGCCTCGCACAGAACCACGGGAAGGTCTTGCCGGTGTGTCGTCAGAGCTGGATGCCGTTGTCGGGGTCGTTGACCCCGACATTGCGGCCTCGGCTGGATTCGTACGCGATCAGCCAGCCCACCGACACCGCCGCGGCGAGGATGACACCGAGCCACACGTTCTGCCACACCAGGCCGAACAGGATGCCGAGGACCAGCAGCACGACGCTGCCCAGTACCCAGTACGTGCGTCCGCGCGGCCAACCGGTCCCTGTCTGCGTCATGCGCCCAGCCTAGGTGGCGGGCGTCGACGCGTCCTTCCCCGACCCGATCGAGAACACCGAACAAGGAGGCCCGATGGCCCGCACCAACGCCGCGCAGACGCGCGTGAAGCCCGAGAAGAGCGAACTGCTCACCCTGCAGGTGCGACACCGACGACGTCTCTCGCCCTCCTTCGCCCGTGTGACGCTCGGCGGCGACGACCTCTCGCGGTTCACTCCGCTCGGTCGCGACCAGTGGTTCCGGCTGTTCCTCCCGGTGTCGGAGAACTCGCTCACACGGCTGCCGAACCGGCTCGACACTCTCGCCTACTTCCGGTACCTCGCGATCGCCAAGACGGAGCGGCCCGTGCTTCGCAACTACAGCGTCGCCGCCTTCCGCCTCACCGGTGAGCGCGGACCCGAACTCGACGTCGACTTCGTCCTCCACGGCTCCGCCGCCGAGGGGACCGCGGGGCCGGCCGCGACGTGGGCGGAGACGTGCGAGCCTGGTGACGCGGTGGCGATCCTCGACGAGGGAATCCTGTTCACGCCGCCCGCGGATCTCGGCGGTCCTCTCGCGGTGGTGGGTGACGAGACGGCCCTCCCCGCGATCGCGGGAATCCTGTCCTCCCTTCCCTCGGAGGTCGTGGGAACGGCGCTGATCGAGGTTCCCGCTCCGGGGGATGTGCGCGACCTCGACGCTCCCGCCGGTGTCGAGGTGCGCTGGATCGTTCGCGTCGATCCTCAGTCCACGCCGGGGGCCGCCGTCCGCGACGCGGCCGTCGAGGCGAGTGCGGGGGCCGTGCCGCCGGCCTACGCGTGGGTCGCGGGGGAGCAGTCGCTCGTCGCGGCGATGCGTCGACACTGGGTGCGCACCGGTGTCGATAAGCGCGCGATCTCGTTCACGGGCTACTGGCGCGCGCCGCGAGGGCACTGATGCCGAGGCGTCGAGGTCACCGATCGCGGTGATCTTCGGGGTGCAGCCGGGGGCCGCGGCGCGGCTCGAGCGCCGAGCCGACGAAGATCAGCCGGATGACACGCTGCCGGTGCCCCGCGAAGGGTTCGAGCAGTTCGAGCATGCCGTCGTCGTCGGTGCGATGACCGGTGAGGGCGAAACCGACCTGGTGAGCGAGATGGTAGTCGCCCACGCTCACGGCATCCGGATCTCCGAAAGCGCGGATGCGTGTCTCGGCGCTCGTCCAGATACCCACGCCGCGCAGGCTGATGAAGACGCGGTCACGCGCTTCGCCGTCGACCGCGGCGCTCGCCGCGCGCACCACCGATTCTCCCCGACGCGCCGTCTCGACGATCGTGCGCGCCTGCGGGGGCTCGAGTCCCGCCCGGTGCCAGGCCCACGAGGGCACGTGGCGCCACCCTTCGACGTCGGGCGGGGCGAACATCGGCCGCGGGGTGGGCCCCGGCGCACGTTCGCCGTACCACGTCACGATGCTGCGCCATGCCGAGAAGGCCTGCATGCTCGTGACCTTCTGCTCCATGATCGCGCTGACCAGCGCATCGAAGACGAGGTCTGTGCGCCCGATACGGAGGTCGGGATGCCGCCGATGCCACTCGGCGACCAGGGGATGCCGTGACGCGTCGAAGTCGGTCGGTTCGTCGAGCTTGCCGCACAGCGCGGGAAGTTGATCGAGCGCCCACTCGGCTCCCGGCCCCCATGCGGCGGCTCGTACCGCACCGCCCGCACTCTGGCGGATGGCGAGGGTGGCGACGCCTCGCGGCGTGCGGCTGGCGCGCCAGACGACCCCGCCCTCGCGCAGCGGCCGGGCGGAGAAGTACGTGGGATCGTTGCGACCGTGGCGCTGTGCGGCGACCGCACGGCCGATGTCGACGGGGTGCGCGGGACGGTACTCGCTCTCGAGGGGGCGCTCGGCAGGCACCGCCAGCTCGCGCGGTGCCTGCCGCGTCTGCACCCCGGTCGACCTCATGCCGACACCCTACGTCGACCCGCCGACATCGCGGCATCCGGTCGCGCGTCCTGTCAGGACGGCTGCGCTGCCCGATCAGAAGCGGTCGGGCGAGGGGGTGCCGTGACCGTAGCGGATCGAGACGTCGGCGTGCCGGTCGAAGCGGTAGCCGACGCCGCGGACCGTCCGCACGATGTCCTCGTACACGCCGAGCTTGGCGCGCAGGCGACGCACGTGCACGTCGATGGTGCGCTCGCCCGGAGCGTCGTCGTCGGTCGAGCCCTCCCAGAGGGATGCCACGAGCTCGGTGCGCTCGATCGTGCGGCCCTCGCGCAGCACGAGGTACTGCAGCAGCTCGAACTCCTTGAACGTGAAGGCCGCGGACTCGCCATCGATCAGCACGCGCTTGCGTGAGATGTCGACGACCACGCCGCCGGGCGCGCGGTCCTCGTCGGCGGGCTCCTCCTTGGTGCGGGCGACGGCGGACGGCTCGTGGAGCGCGAGGCGGACGACATCGACGTCACGGCCGCCCGCACCGGCGGGGGCGAGGGCGACGGTGGCGTAGGTCTCGGCGGCGGGGGCGAGCTCGCCGAGGGTACGGCGGAGCGCCTCCACCAGAGTGCCGAGGCTCACGCCGGCGGCGGCGGCCTTCGCCTCGTCGATGCCGACGTAGAGGGCGAAGCCGCGGGGAGAGGTCCCGGCGGGGAGGGCGGGGCGAGCTGCGGGAGCGGCCGGGGCTGCAGGAGTCGAGGCCACACGGGTCGCGGGCGCTGGGGCGGCGGCGGGGACGGGGCGGGCGACGGGAGCGGAGGGGCGGTCGAGAACGGCGGAGATCGACATGAGGATGAGGTCCTTGGGTGTGTGAACCCGGGCGTCGTCAGAGGCGGGGTTCGACGGGAGGTAGGGGGCCGAGAGGCCGGTGCGCGGTGTCCGGACACGCGTGATCGACGCGAGACGCAGACGACCGGGGGACGATGTCGGCGTTCAGAAGCTCAAGATCGTCGGAGCGAGGGTCGCTGTTAGCGGCACATTCGACAACACATGACAACGCGGCCGGGCATCATCATGCCGGCAGTCCCGTTCGCCTCCCGGGCGGACAGAGAACGCGCGTTGACAGTCATGGGGGGATTATGACGCACGAAGTCCGGTCACGTCAAATGGCAGCGGATGCGCTCACCGAGGGCATTCTGCTCAGGCGACCGAAAAGCCACGGGAGAAGACCGAGCATTCTGCCCGAACGAAGCCGGTGCGCCGTGGCAGGCGTAGCCTCCCTGTCATGGCCGACCTGCTCTTCGCCGACGACAAGACCGCATCCCGTTTCACCCTGCACAAGGGAGACGACCTCGTCTCGGTCCTCGACTATCGCGACGACGGGCGCACCGTCGCCCTCACGCGCGCGTTCACCATTCCGACGTTCCGCGGGCACGGCTATGCCGCCGTGATCACCGAGCGCGCGGTCGACGCGATCGAGACGGCGGGCAATCGGGAGATCCTCCCCGTGTGCTGGTACGTCGGGGAGTGGTTCGAGGCGCACCCGGAGCGGGCCGGTCTCCTGAAGCAACGCTCCTGACGCGTCGTACGCAGCACGTCGGTGGCCGTCAACCCCTGCCCGGAGGCCGCGGGACCCGGCGATGCTGGACGCGTCGAAAGGGGAAGCCATGACTGACGACCGCGACCTGCCGGAGGGCGTCATCAATGCCGACCCGCCCGGTGGGTGGGAGAGCGGTGCCGTCGCCGACGGCGAGACCGCCCAGCAGAACGAGAACGCCAAGGGGTCGCCGCGCCTGAACGACGCGGAGCCCTCGGACCCCATCGAGGGGGATGCCGCGAGCAAGGGCATCGACCCCGATATGAGCACGGAGGACTGACATGTCGGACGAGACCCGAGCCCCGGAACCTTCCGCGTCGCCCGACGGCGGTGCGTCGCCCGCCGATTCGGTCGGCGGAGCCGTGCACGACGAGAGCAAGCTCCCGGCGCGCGACGGCGAGCAGAACGAGCCGGCGATGGACCTGCACGCCACCGATGATGAGGCTCGTATCGCGGGCGTCGTCGCACAGACCCGCGCCGACGTCGGGGGCAAGAGCGACGAGCGCGTCGCCGACGTCCTCCGCCAGCGCTTCGCCGACATCGGCCTCGACCTGGGCGACGACCGGATCCGCGCCCTCGCCGCCGAGGTGAACGGGTCCTGACCCCCTCTCGTCGACGCCCCGTTCGGTTCGCTGAGCGGGGCGTCGACGCGTACGGGATGCGATCCCGAGGCCACGTGATCGCGGGTCGGGGCGTTTGCTGCGAGCCGATGTCGGAGGCTCGACGTACCGTGTCTGCATGCGGATCCTGCACACCTCCGACTGGCACATCGGGCGCTCTTTCCACGGGCACTCCACCCTCGAGGCGCTCGACGGTGTGCTCGAGGTGCTCGTCGCGCAGGTGACGCAGCACGATGTCGACGTCGTCGTCGTCGCCGGCGACGTGTTCGACTCCGCCACGCCCTCGGCGGCGTGCTATCCGCTGCTCTCCCGCACCGTCGCGGCGCTCGCCGCGGCGGGTGCGCGCGTCGTCGTCACCAGCGGCAACCACGACTCGGCCGCGCGGCTGGGCTTCCAGTCGTCCCTCTTGCGGTCGGACATCACGGTGATCACCGATCCGTTGTCGGTCGGCACGCCGGTCACGGTGCACGATGAGCACGGCCCGGTCCACATCTACGGCATCCCCTACCTCGAGCCCGCGATCGTCCGTCACGTCTGGGACGACATCGAGCTGCGCAGCCAGGCACAGACCATGCAGTACGCGCTCGACCTCGTCCGCACCGATCTCGCGGAGCGCGGCGGGCGGTCCGTCGTCGCGGCGCACTGCTTCGCCGCCGGAGTCGAGGCGACACCCGGCGTCGAGAGAGAGATCCGCCAGGGAGGTCTCGACGTCGTCCCTCTGCGGGCGTTCGACGGACCCGACTATGTCGCCCTGGGGCACATCCACGGGCGCCAGCAGGTGTCCGAGCGCGTGCGCTACGCGGGCGCACCGCTGCACTACAGCTTCGGCGAGGCGGGGAAGCCCCGCGGGTCGTGGCTCGTCGACCTCGACGCTAGGGGTCTCTCGAGCGTCAGCTGGCTCGACCTCCCGGTCCCGCGTCCGCTCGTCACCCTCCGCGCCCCTCTCGACGACCTTCTGAACGACCCGGCGTTCGACGGCCACGACGAGCACTGGGTGCGCGCCGAATACACCGATCCGACCCCTCAACCCGACCCGATGCGTCGTCTGCAGGCGCGGTTCCCGTGGTGCGCCACGGTCGTCCACGCGCCCGCGCAGACGCGCCCCGACGACGGGGTGGGCTACGCGCGCCGGGTGCGCGCGGCGCGCGATGACGCCGAGATCATCGACGCCTTTCTCGCTCATGTCCGTGAAGGCGAGGGTGCCTCTCCCGCCGAGCGCGAGCTCATCCGCGAGGTGCTCGATGCGCGTGCCGTGACGGAGGCCCGCTCATGAAGCTGCATCGCCTCGAGCTCGAGGGATTCGGTCCCTTCCTCGACGCCCAGATGGTCGACTTCGACGCTTTCGCCGACGACGGCATCTTCCTCATCACCGGGCGCACCGGTGCCGGCAAGTCGAGCGTCCTCGACGGCGTCTGTTACGCGCTCTACGGGGGAGTGCCCCGCTACGACGGCGCCGAGCGCCGCCTGCGGAGTGACCACTGCGCCCCCGACGACCCCACGCGCGTGACCCTCGAGTTCAGTGCCGAGGGCGAGCGGTGGCGCGTCACGCGGTCGCCCGAGTTCGAGCGGCCCAAGCGCCGCGGTGGTGGCACGACGAAAGAGCCGCATCGAGCGCTGCTCGAGGTGCGCACGGCCGAGGGATGGGAGGGGGTCGCCGCCCGCCCGGTCGACGTCGCCACCCGGCTCGACGAGATCCTCGGGCTGAGTCAGCAGCAGTTCCTCCAGGTGATCCTGCTGGCGCAGAACCGCTTCGCCCGGTTCCTCCTCGCGAAGAACGACGAGCGGCTCACCCTGTTGCGGACCCTGTTCGGCACGCGATCCTTCGAGCAGTACGCCGCGCAACTCGACGACCGGCGCAAGCGCGCCCACGAGCGTCTCGCTGCCGAGGGCGTCGAGGTCTCGACGTTGCTCGACGAGGCCGAGCGACTGGCAGCCGAGCTCGAGCCGGATCCGTCCGCGATGTCGGCTCCGGATGCCACGACTCCGGATGCCACGACTCCGGATGCCACGACTCCGGACACCGCGGCTGCGGGGCCAGCCGTGAGGGATACCGAGGAAGACGGGGGAGCGGCTCCCGACGACACGGCCGTCGTCCTCGACGACCCGTCGATGCTCGACGGCGTGCTCGACGCGCCCGTGCCTCACGCGTCCGCCGGCGGGGAAGGAGCGGGCGTCTCCACCGGGTCTTCCGCCCCCTCGGTCAGCGAGCGGGTGGCGCGTGTCGTGCGTGCGGTCGAGCGCGCCGACTACCGCGTCGACACGCGCGCCCGGGAGCGCGACGCCGCCGACGCGCGGCTCGACGCTGCGCTCGCGGCGGAGCGCGACGCGCGGACCCTCCACGACCGTCAGCTCGACCGAGCGCGCGTGCGTGCGCACCTCGCCACTCTCGAGGCCGAGGGCGAGCGCATCGCCGGGGCCCGCGCGGAAGCGTCGGCGGCGGCCGATGCCGAGACCCTTCGGCCGGTGATCGAGGCCGAGCGCCGAGCTCTCGCCGATCTCCGTGCCGCCGAGGACCGGTTGACCGTCGCGATCGACGGTGCGCGAGCCGCCGGCGAAGACCCGTCAGGAGAGGCCGAGACCCTCGTGGGCCGCGACGACGAGCTGACGGCTCTGCTCTCCCGTGGTGAGACGGCGCTCACCGCCGAGACGGCCCTTGCGGCCGCGGAAGCCGACGAGGAGAGGGCGACGGCGCGCATCGCGGGTCTCGAGTCCGAGCGCGACGCGCTCGTCGAGGGGCGGGCCGAGGTCCCCGCGCTCCTTCGGATGCTCGATGAACGTCTCACCGAGCTCGCGGGAGCCGCGGCTCGGCGCGAGGCTGCCGCGTCTCTGTGTGACGAGACGCGGTTGCGCCTCGAGTCGGCCCGGCAGGCGGAGCGCTTGCTCGAGCAGCGGGAGCGGGCCGACATGGCGGCCCTGCTGCGGGGCGAAGACGTGCGCAACGCCGCCGACGAGTGGACGGCCCTGCTGCGTCGCCGACTGGCCGGGGCCGCCGCCGAGCTCGCCCACGATCTCGTGGACGGCCAGCCATGCGCCGTGTGCGGGTCGACAGAGCACCCACGGCCCGCAGCGGGGGGCGACACCCCCGTCAGCGACGAGCAGATCGCCGCAGCGGAGGAGCGCAAGGACGCCGCCGTCGAACAGGACCGGCTCGCATCCGACGCGGCCCGGGTCGCCCGTGACCAACACGCTCTCGCGGCGGCCCGCGCCGGCGGCGAGAGCGTCGCCGACCTCACGGCACGTTTGGCCGAGGCGGAGGAGGCGCTCGCCGCCGCGCGAGCCGACGAAACAGAGCACGCGAGGGTGCACGACGAGCGCACGCGCGCGGCCGATCTCGACGTCGCGATCGCGGCGCGTATCGAGAGCCTGACCGCCGACCTCGCGGGGCACCGCCAAGATGCGGCTCTCGCGAGACAGCGGGCCGAGGCGCTGCGCGACGACGTCACCGTCGCGCGAGGCGACTTCCCCACGGTCGCCGCCCGGCAAGCCGACCTCGGGGCGCGGCGCGCCGCTATCCGTGCGTTGACGACCGCGCGCAGCCAGGTCGCGTCCGCTGCCGCCGCCCACCGTGACGCAGCGACGGCCCTGGTCGACCTCGTCGCCGCGAGTCGTTTCGACGCGCGTGAGGACGCCCTCGCGGCGCTGCGTTCGGCCGCCGAACGCCGAAGCCTCGACACGGCGATCGCCGAGTACGACGCCGCTCTCGCGTCCGCACGGCAGCGGTTGCTCGACCTCGAGCTGCTGCTCGTCGACACCGGCGACGAACCGCTCGACCTCGTGCCCTTCACGGCGGCGGTCGCCGTGGCCCGCGACGACGTTCAGACCGCGGCAGCCGCACACGCCGCGGCTCGCGCGCTCGCCGACCGTCTCCGCGGTCTCGCCCACCGCGCCGACGACGCCCACGCGGCCGTGGCGACGCTGGCCGACGAGCACGCCGTCATCGCCCGTCTCGCCGACACCCTGGCGGGACGGGTCCCCAACACCCGTCGCATGACGCTCGAAACCTTCGTGCTGGCGGCGGAGCTCGAAGAGATCGTCGTTGCCGCGAACCTCCGTCTCGAGCAGATGTCGTCGGGCCGTTACCGCCTCCAGCACAGCGATGCGCTCGCCGCGCGGGGCGCCGCGAGCGGTCTCGGGCTCGAGGTGATGGACGCGTTCACGGGCCAATGCCGCCCTCCGCACTCACTGTCCGGGGGAGAGACGTTCCTGACCTCCCTGGCCTTGGCCCTGGGTCTCGCCGAGGTGGTCACCGCGCGCGCGGGCGGTATCAGGCTCGACACGCTGTTCATCGACGAAGGGTTCGGCTCGCTCGACGACGACACCCTCGACCTCGCGATGCGCACCCTCGACGAGCTCCGTCAAGGCGGACGCACGGTCGGCGTCATCAGCCACGTCGCCTCGATGAAGGACCAGCTGCCGGCCCAGTTGCGCGTCGTCGCGACGCCGCGCGGGCCGAGCGTGATCTCACAGGACGCGGCCCTGCAGAACGCCTGAAGCGAGCCGCGCCACGTCCACAGCATCGCCGCTGGCCGGACGCCTAGGCTGGGCGCATGCGCAAGAGCACCCTGTGGACCATCCTCGGCGTCATCGCCGCCGTGATCATCGCGTGGGTCATCGTGAACGTCGTGTTCTCGCTCATCGCCTTCGCCTTCCGCATCGTGGCGGTCGCGGTGGTCGCCCTCATCGTGTTCTTCGTGCTGCGGGCCGTGTTCTCGCGTCGCGACGTCGACTGACCGCTCCATGGGGCGCAAGCCCGCCCGCGACGTCCGTGCCCGGGAGTAGCGTCGATCGCGATGTCTGATCACGCGCCCTCGTCGAATGCCGCTCATCCGCCCACGCGCGACATCGTGCTGTCGCCGAAGCACCGCTGGCGTGCCTATTGGGTCGCCGTCTCCGTCGCCGCGCTCACGATCCTCGACCTCACGAAGGTCAACGTCGCTCTGCCCTCGATCGAGTCGGCGCTGAACGCCGGTCCCACCGAGCTGCAACTCGTCGTCTCGGGGTACATCCTCACGTTCGGACTTGTCCTGGTCCCCGCCGGACGCCTGGGCGACCTGCGCTCCCGGCGCATGCTGTTCCTCGTCGGACTGTCGCTTTTCCTGGTCACCAGCCTCGCGTGCGCGCTCGCGCCCAACACCACCGTGCTGCTGGTCGCGCGCCTCTTGCAGGGCGTGGCCGCCGGCATCCAGATGCCGCAGGTGCTCGGCCTCGTCCAGCAGCTGTTCCAGGGCAAGGAACGCGGGCGCGCCTTCGGCCTGTTCGGCGCCACGGTCGGCATCGCGACCGCGTTCGGTCCCACCCTCGGCGGCCTGCTCATCGCCCTCGGCGGAGCCACGGACGGGTGGCGATTGATCTTCTGGATCAACATCCCGCTCGTCGCGATCGTCATCGCCCTCGCGGCGTGGTTTCTTCCCGACACCCGTACGAAGTCGCGGAAGAAGCTCGACCTCGACCCGATCGGGGTGCTGCTCTTCGCCCTGACCATCCTCGCGCTGATGTGGCCGTTCCTGTTCACCACCGGGTCGCCCTCGGACGACCCTCGCCGGTGGTGGTTCCTGGTGGCATCCGTGGTCTTCGCCGCGATCTTCGTGTTCTGGGAGCGTCGATACGCCGATCGGGGCCGCATGCCGCTCATGCCGTTCGCCATCTTCGGGCTGTCGTCCTACCGCAACGGCGTGCTGATCTCGACCGCCTACTTCTCCGCCATCCCCGCGATGTTCCTGCTGGGCACGCTCTTCCTCCAGGGCGGTCTCGGCCTCGAGCCCGTGTTCGCCGGCATGGTCACGATCGGCTTCGCGATCGCATCGGCGTGGAGTTCGTGGATCGGGGGAAACCTCGTGACGCGGCTCGGTCGTCCGCTCGTGGTCTGGGGGATCGTGGGAATGGTCGCGACAGCCGGCGGCCTCGTCCTCGTCGCGCTGTTCACTCCGCCCGCATGGACGCCCTGGGCGATGGCCGGGGTCATGGTGCTCGGGGGCTTCGCGGGCGGGCTCGTCATCTCGCCCAACCAGACGCTCACCCTCGCCGACATCCCCGTCTCCAGCGGTGGGGTGGCCGGATCGGTGGGCCAGCTCGGCCAGCGCATCGGCACGGCCGTGGGGACCGCGATCGCCCTGGCACTCTTCTACGCCACGGTCTACCGCGAACAGGGCGATGTGGACACCACCGTGGTCTACCACGACGCCTACGCGTCGGGCATGATCACCGTCGGGATCTTCCTCGGCCTCGCCCTCATCGTGGGCGTCGCCGACCTCGCCGGGCGCGCTCGTTCGGGGTCGCAGACGCCCTCGTCCTGAGGCCGGATGTCGAGGGCACGACCGTCACGGTCGCGGAGTATGCCGCGTTCCACGACCCGCGGGGCCCGGCTCAGACCCCGTAGCGCGTGCGGAACTCCGCTCGCAGCTCATGGCTGCACCGCTCCACCACGTCGTCCCACAGTTCGGTCGCGCCGTCCTGGGCGCGGTCGGACACGGCACGCAGGATCTGGATCGGGACTCCGAACTGCTGCGCGACCCAGATCAGCGCGTACGACTCCATGTCGACGAGTCCGGCGCCCAGCCCGCGGATGAGGCGAACGGCCTCGGCGTCGTCGACGAAATGGTCGCCCGTGGCGATCATGACGCCGTCGACCCCGGTCTCGACCCGGGTCGGGAGGGACACGTGCTCGCCGAAGGTGCCATCGAGGCCCTTCACGTCGTGCTGGATCGCACCGGAGATGTCATAGATGCCGCCCGCGATGTCGTCGTCGATCGCTCCCGCGGTTCCCACGACGATGATCTCGTCGTACTCGCCCTCGCTGAGCGCGCGGGTGAGCGCGTACGCCGCAGGGATCTTGCCGACGCCGGTGAGCAGACGCTCGAAGCCGGGTAGGTCGTCCTCGAAGGCGACGAGTTCGGACGCATGGGCGGCGACGAGAAGCTTCACCCTCCCATTCTCGCTGACGGCGCGACTCTCTCGGGACGGGTGCCAGGTTGCGGGGTGAGCGGCGGGTCAGGGACGAGCGGAGGGCGGGGCCGTGGCATCCGTCCTCCCCTCGCCCCCGTTCCTCCGCTCGTCACGAAGCCGCGGGGTCGCGGGCGGAGGAGTGCTCAACCCTGAGCCGGGTCCGAGGCCTTCGTGAGACGCGCGATCTCGTCGTCGCTGAGCTCGAGCGAGGTGCTCGCGAGCAGGTCGGCGACCTGCTCGACCTTCGACGCGCTCGCAATGGGGGCGGCCACCGTGGGCTGGGAGCGCAGCCATGCGAGTGCGGTCGTGGCGATCGAGGCGCCGTGGGCCTGCCCGACCTCGTCGAGGGCATCGATCAGCGCGATGCCGGCGGGCGTCGCGAGCTTCGCGGCCCCCTCCGCTCGGGGCGAGCCGCCCGTGGCATCCGGGGTGCGGTACTTGCCGGTCAGGAAGCCGCTGGCCAGGGCGTAGTAGGGGACGAGCGACATGCCGTACTGCTCGGCGACGGGGACGATGTCCTGCTCCACCGCGGTGCGGTGGACGAGGTTGTAGTGCGGCTGGATCGCGACGGGAAGGTCGGCGCCGGCGGCTTCAGCGAGCGAGATCCATTCGCGGATGCGCGCGGCGGTGTAGTTCGACACCGCCACGTAGCGGACGAGACCGTCGGTCACGAGATCGGCGAAGCCCGCCACCGTCTCCTCCAGCGGGGTGTCCGCGTCGTCGAAGTGGGCGTAGTACAGGTCGATCGTGTCGACGCCGAGGCGCTTCAGTGAGGCCTCCGCCGCGGCGCGGATGGTGGCGGCGCGAAGACCGCGGAACTCCGGGTGCTGGCTGACCTTCGTGGCCACGACGACGTTCTCGGGCTTGCGCGATGCGAGCCATTCGCCGATGAGGGTCTCGCTCTCGCCGCCCGAGTTGCCGGGCACCCACGCGCTGTAGGCGTCGGCGGTGTCGATGAAGTTTCCCCCGCCGGCGTGGAAGGCATCCAGTACGGCGAAGGAGGTGTCGCGGTCGGCCGTCCAGCCGAACACGTTCCCGCCGAGCGAGAGGGGGAGGATGTCGAGGTCGCTTCGTCCGATGCGCGTCATGATGGCCTTCCTGTCGTGGTTCTGAGTGACCTCAGAGACAACGACGGGCTCCCGCGGACATTCCCTGGACGCGCCCCTCGCGTCGCACGCGCCGAACACGCCCTCGCGTCGATCGGCGGGCGTGAGGGAGGGATCGCCCCGGTGCGAGTCAGGACCCGCCGGACAGGATGCCGATGAGCCCGCTGATGAGGAACCAGAGGCCGATGCCCGCGCCGGCGATCCAGATCACGACCGTTCCGGCCGGGTACTTCTTCTTGCCGTTCGGGTTGCCACCGGTCGGGTCGTCGGGAGCGGTCACGAGCGGACCATGGTGACGATCGAGGTGATGAGCACGGCGAGACCTCCGACTGCGGCGATGGCGGCGATGATGGGGCCGCCGCCCGAGAGGAAGGCGACGACGCCGAGGGCAAGGAAGAGGACGCCCAGCACGATGCCGACCACCTGATACACCCGGTAGCGCGGTGCGCCGCCTCGGACTTCCTGTTCGCTCACATCGACCCCCTGAGCTCCAGGCTACCGAAAAGCTGGGTGTCTCCTGAGACAGCGAGCGCACGATCGGATCTCGATCCGAGCACGGTTCGCGCGGCGTAGCGTATGCGCATGGCACGCCCTGTTCCCGACCCCGTCCGCCCCGGCCAGGAGTCCGTGTGGGACTACCCGCGCCCTCCCCGCGTCGAGCGCGTCCGCAAGAGGGCGCAGATCGATTTCGGAGGGGCGCGCATCGTCGACACCGACGATGTCATCCGCGTGCTCGAGACGAGTCATCCGCCGGTGTACTACCTGCCGATCATCGCGTTCGGCGATGCGCTGACCCTCGGACAGGGCGCGTCGTTCTGCGAGTTCAAGGGCGGAGCGCGGTACTTCGACGTGCACGGCGGTGGCGGGGCGGTGGCGCAGCGCGCCGCCTGGAACTATCCGAGCCCCATGCCCGGGTACGAGCTGCTCGCCGACCGCGTCGCGGTGTACGCCGGTCCGATGGATCGCGTGATCCTGGGCGGCGAGACGGTCGAGCCTCAGCCCGGGGGCTTCTACGGCGGCTGGGTCACGAGCGACCTCGCCGGTCCGTTCAAGGGCGTGCCGGGGTCGATGGGCTGGTGAGGCCACGGCGGGGGACCCGTCGATCCCCGCGCGGTGAGGGCTCCTCCGCGGCGACGCGCCTCAGCCGCCGAATGCCTCGGGCACCGCGGCGTGAAGGTCGGCCAGCCAGACGCGTGCGTTCCCGTCGGAGGGCGCTCGCCAGTCGCCCCGCGGCGAGAGCGATCCAGCGGGTGAGACCTTGGGGCCGTTGGGGATCGCCGTCCGTTTGAACTGCGCGAACCCGAAGAAACGCTGCAGGAACACCTCGAGCCACCGGGCCACGGTGGCGAGGTCGTATGACGGACGCTCGCCCTCGGGATAGCCGGCCGGCCAGGTCCCGGCATCCGGATCTCCCCACGCGTGGGCCGCCAGGAAGGCGATCTTCGACGGACGGAAGCCGAAGCGCAGCACGTGGTACAGCGTGAAATCGTGCAGGTTGTAGGGTCCGATGCGGTCTTCGGTGGACTGCATGCGCCCGTCCTGCCCCGCGGGGACGAGCTCGGGACTGATCTCGGTGTCGAGGACGGCCTGCAGCACCTCGACGGTGGTGGGGCTGAGCTCTCCCGACGAGATGACCCAGCGGATGACGTGCTGGATGAGAGTCTTCGGAACCCCGGGGTTCACCGAGTAGTGGCTCATCTGGTCGCCGACGCCGTAGGTCGACCACCCGAGGGCGATCTCGGAGAGGTCGCCGGTACCCACGACGATGCCGCCGTGCTGGTTGGCGAGGCGGAAGAGGTAGTCGGTGCGCAGGCCCGCCTGGACGTTCTCGAAGGTGACGTCGTGGACGGGCTCGCCCGCGGCGAAGGGGTGCCCCATGCGCGTGAGCATCTCGGTCGCCGCCGGACGGATGTCGATCTCCTCGATCGAGGCGCCGACGGCCCGGGCGAGGGCGATCGCGTTCTGCTTCGTCCTGTCGCTCGTGGCGAAGCCCGGGAGCGTGTACGTGAGGATGTCGCTGCGCGGACGCCCCATCCGGTCCATCGCCCGCGCGATGACGAGGAGGGCGTGGGTGGAGTCGAGACCACCGCTGACCCCGAGCACGGGCTTCGGGTTGCCGATGGCCTGGAGCCGCTGGACGAGACCCGACACCTGGATGTTGAACGCCTCGTAGCAGTCCTGTGCGAGGCGGGCCGGGTCGTCGGGGACGAACGGGAACCGGTCGAGCGCGCGGCGCAGGCCGAGGTCGCTCGCGGGCGGGGCGAGCTCGAACGACACCGTGCGGAAGGCGGGTGCCGTCGTGCGGCGGTTGTCGTCGAACGTGCCCTGGCGGATGCGGTCCTGCCGCAGGCGGTCGAGGTCGACGTCGGCGACGCTACGACGCGGCCCGTCGGGGAAGCGCTCCGTCGTGTCGAGGAGCTGTCCACCCTCGTAGATCATGGTCTGGCCGTCCCACGAGACGTCGTTGGTCGACTCGCCCTGACCTGCGGCGGCGTACACGTAGGCCGCGAGACAGCGCAGCGACTGGGACTGCGAGAGCAGGTTCCGGTCGTCGGCGCGGCCGATCGTGATGGGACTGCCCGAGAGGTTCGCCAACACCGTCGCACCGGCCAGCGCGGCGCCTGAGGACGGCGGAATCGGCACCCACACGTCTTCGCACACCTCGGCGTGAAGGGTGAGGCCGGGAACGTCGATCGCGTCGAAGAGCAAGTCGGGACCGAACGGCACCGTGTCACCCCCGACCCGGATGTGCTGGCCCGACTGATCGTCGCCGCGCGCGTACCAGCGGTGCTCGTAGAACTCGCGATAGGTGGGCAGGTAGGCCTTGGGAGCGACGCCGAGGATCCGCCCCCGGTGGATGACGACAGCACAGTTGTAGAGGCGGTTGCCGTGCCGCAGGGGAGCGCCGACCAGCAGCACGGGCAGAAGATCCGCGGATGCCGAGACCAGGCGTTCGAGGGCTCGTTCGACCGCGTCCAGCAGTGGATCCTGCATGACGAGATCGTCGATCGCGTATCCGGTGAGCGAGAGCTCGGGGAAGACCGCGATCGCGACCCCTTCGCCGTCGCACGCGCGGGCGGACTCGAGGACCGCCTCGGCGTTCGTCGCCGGATCGGCGATCGCGACGGGGATCGTGCATGCCGCCACGCGCGCGAACCCGTGCCGGTAGATGCTCTCGAACGGCAGATCGGTGATCACTCCTCCAGTGTGGCAGGTGCCACCCGCTCGACGGCAGTCGACGCTGAGCGGTGCGAGCCTGTGGACGGGGAACCGCGATGTCGGTGGCCCCGGTTAGCGTGGAACACCATGCGGTACATCGAGAAGGACGCGCGGATCGTCTGGAGCGCCAGCGACCTCAAGGCGGCAGCCGAGTGCGAGTTCGCGTGGCTCCGCGCCATCGACGCGAAGATCGGGCGCATCGCCGCCGTCGAAGACCCCGAAGATGCGACCCTCGAGCGGGCGGCACGGCTGGGCACCGCCCACGAACTGCGCGTGCTCGACGAGTACCGGGCGCTCTTCGGCGCGGCCGTCCGCGAGATCCCCGCCGCGCGCTCGTCCGACGCCGCGGCTCTCGGCGAGGCGGTGCGCCTCACCGACGAGGCGCTCGCCGACCCCGCCGCCGAGGTCGTGTACCAGGCGGCTTTCGCCACCGACGAGTTCGTCGGATTCGCCGACTTCCTCGTGCGCGAGACCGAGACGCGGGCCGATGGGACACGCCGCTGGATCGTGCAGGACACCAAGCTCGCCCGCCGGGCCCGGGTGACGGCCCTCATGCAGCTCGCCGCCTACGTCGACCAGCTCGACCGGCTCGGAGTGGCCCGCTCCGACGAGGTGCAGCTCCTGCTCGGCGACGGCACCACGAGCACTCACCGCGTCGACGACCTCCTCCCCGTGTTCGGGCTGCGCCGCGAACGGCTCCGTTCCCTGATCGCCGACCGTCGTGTGGAGCTCGGCACCGCGGGGCCCGTGATCGGCTGGGGCGATCCCCGCGGCGATCTCGGCGTCATCGCCTGCGGCCGCTGCGCCACCTGCGAGATCGAGGTCATCGCGCATCGGGACCTCCTCCTCGTCGCCGGGATGCGACCCGTGCAGCGCGATCGGCTGCGGGCGGGTGGCATCCTGACCATCGACGCGCTCGCGACCGCGACAGAACCGCCCGCCGCGATGAGCGCCGACACCTTCGCATCGCTCCGCACGCAGGCGCGTCTCCAGCTCGACAGCCCTGCCGGTGTTCCCGCGGCTGACGCTTCGACCCGCGCGGTCCCCACCTTCGAGGTCGTCGCCCCGAAGTCACTCGGCGTCCTGCCCCGCCCCGATCACGGCGACCTGTTCTTCGACTTCGAGGGCGACCCGCTCTACACCGAGGGCGCGGGGGAGCACTGGGGTATCGACTACCTCTTCGGATGGGTCGACACCCGTGAGGTCTACGGCGCCCTCTGGGCGCACACGTTCGACGAGGAGCGCGTCGCCCTCGAGCGGTTCCTCGACATGGTCGCCCTGCGGCGACAGCAGTACCCGGGCATGCACATCTACCACTACGCCCCCTACGAGCCCACGCACCTGCTGACGATGGCCGCGCGATACGGGGTGCGCGAGGCCGACGTCGACCGGCTCCTGCGCGACGGCGTCTTCGTCGACCTCTACCCCGTCGTCCGCCGCGCGCTGCGCGTCGGGTCGCGCTCGTACTCGATCAAGAAGCTCGAGCCGCTGTACATGGGCGACGAGGTGCGCACGAGCGACGTGCAGCGCGGCGACGACTCGATCGTGAAGTACGTCGAGGCCCGCGCGCTCGCCGCCGACGGCGAGGCCGACGCCGCGCAGCGGGTGCTCGACGACCTCGCCGATTACAACCGCTACGACTGCGTCTCGACGAGGCGCCTGCGCGACTGGCTCGTCGATCGCGCGCGCGAGGCGGGAGCCGTGCCTGCCCGCGGGGCCGAGCCGGACGAACAGGCGTACGAGCCCTCCGCCCGCGCCACCGCGCTGCAGCGCTGGGCCGTCGATGCCGCCGAGCCCGACGCCACCGCTCTGCGGCTGGCCGCGGCGGCGATCGACTACTACCCGCGCGAAGAGAAGACGTACTGGGCGACCCACTTCCTGCGGCTGCGCGAGCCGGTCTCCGTCTGGGAAGAGACGCGCGACGTGGTCGTCGTCGACGCCTCCCGGTCGCGTGTCGTGGCCGATTGGCACATCGCCGAATCGGGGCGCGGCTCACAGAGACGCCTGGTCGAACTCCGCGGCGACCTCGCGCCGGGAACCCGGTTGACTCCGGATGCCGAACCCTTCGCGGTCTACGACCTGCCCGCGCCGTTCCCGCTCGACACCCGTCCACGTTGGATCCACGGCGCGCGACGCGTCACGGTGCGCGAGGTCCTCGACGACGGCGCGGTCATCGAAGAGATCGCCGCGGACGGCGTGACGTGGGACGAGCTGCCACTCGCCCTCACCCCTCCCGCGCCTCCGCGGGCGGGCAACCAGCAGAAGGCGATCGACGCGTGGGCCGACGCGGTGCTGGCGACCGCGCCGGCCATCCCCGACGGCCCGGCGGCCGACATCCTGCGACGCGTGCCGCCGCGCACCCGCTCGGGTGTCCTCGCGCCGGTCACCGCTGTCGACGGCTCCGCGGGCGACGACGAGGTCACGGCGATCGCCCGGAGCGTCGCTGACCTCGACCACAGCTATCTCGCCGTCCAGGGCCCACCGGGGACCGGCAAGACCTACGTCGGGTCGCACGTCATCGCCCGGCTCGTCGCCGAGAGGGGCTACCGCATCGGCGTCGTCGCCCAGTCGCACGCCACGATCGAGCACATGCTCGACCAGGTCATCGCGGCCGGGGTCCCGGCATCCCGTGTCGGCAAGGCACCGAAAGACCCGAGCGCCCCGCACGCGTTCACCGTGCTCCCCAAGAACGGCGTCGCCGCCTTCACGGCCGAGAACGCCGCGCACGGCTTCGTCGTCGGCGGCACGGCATGGGACTTCAGCCACGAGGCCCGCATTCCCCGCGGCAGCCTCGACCTCCTCGTGATCGACGAGGCCGGTCAGTTCTCGCTCGCGTCGACGATCGCGGTCTCCCTGGCCGCTCAGCGCCTGCTGCTCCTCGGCGATCCTCAGCAACTGCCGCAGGTGAGCCAGGGAACCCACCCCGAACCGGTCGACACGTCGGCGCTGGGCTGGATCATCGACGGTGCGGAGGTCGTGCCTGCCGAGCTCGGCTACTTCCTCGCGCGCACCCGGCGTATGCATCCGGCCGTGGCCGGGCCCGTGTCGCGCCTGTCGTACGAGGGCCGCCTCGCAGCGCATCCCTCGACCGCCCTCCGGCGACTCGACGGTGTCGAGCCGGGCGTGCACGTCGTTCCCGTGCGCCATCACGGCAACGCGACGTGCTCCGTCGAGGAGGCTGCCGAGGTCGCCCGCCTGGTCGCGGAGGTGGTCGGGCGTCAGTGGGTCGGCGCGGAGGGTGGCGCGGGCGACTCGGCGACCGTGCACGACGCGCGCCCCCTCCGGGCGGAGGACATCATCGTCATCACGCCCTACAACGCGCAGCAGGTCGCCGTGGAAGAGGCCCTGGCGGCGGCGGGGTACGCGGATGTGCCGGTGGGGACCGTCGACCGCTTCCAGGGCAAGGAGGCGGTCGTCGCCATCCTCACCCTGGCGGCATCATCGGGGCGCGAAGCGCCGCGGGGGCTGGAGTTCCTTCTGCTGCGCAATCGCATCAACGTCGCGATCTCCCGCGCGATGCAGGCCGCCTACGTGGTGTACTCGCCGTCGTTGCTCGACGACCTCCCGCGCACGCCCGAGGGCGTGGCGCGGTTGAGCGGCTTCGCGCGCTTGGTCTCCGAGGCCGACTGATGCCGGTCGTGGCCGGCCGTCGCGCGCGCCCACGCAGGGCGCCACCACCGCTCCTTTCGAGAGGGGTCGCGTGTCAGGCGGTGCCGTACAGGCGGTCGCCGGCGTCGCCGAGACCGGGCACGATGTAGCCCTTCTCGTTGAGCCGCTCGTCGAGAGCACCCAGCACGAGGGTGACGTCGTGTCCCTCGACCTGCTTCTCGATGGCGGCGACGCCCTCGGGGGCGCCGAGCAGGCAGATCGCGGTCACGTCTTGCGCGCCGCGCGCGAAGAGGAATTTGATCGCGGCGCCGAGTGACCCGCCCGTCGCGAGCATCGGATCGAGCACGAAGCACTGACGGTCGCTGAGGTCGTCGGGAAGACGCTCGGCGTATGTGGTGGGCTGGAGGGTCTCCTCGTCGCGGACCATGCCGAGGAAGCCGACCTCGGCGGTGGGGAGGAGCTTCACCATGCCCTCGAGCATGCCGAGACCTGCGCGCAGAATGGGGACGACGAGGGGCCGCGGCTCGCTGATCTTGACGCCCTCGGTCACGGTGACCGGGGTCTGGATCTCGATCGTCTCGACACGGACGTTGCGCGTCGCCTCGTACGCGAGCAGCGTCACGAGCTCTTCCGTGAGCTGACGGAAGACCGGCGACGAGGTCTGCACGTCGCGCAGCACGGTCAGCTTGTGAGTGATGAGCGGGTGATCGGCGACGTGGACACGCATAGGCTCAAGGCTAGTCGCTCGACCATGACGACTCCGCCTGAATTCTCGGAAGCCCGCGTGACCCCCACCGCCCTCGACCTCTCCGCGATGCGTCGTGCGCTGGCGCTCGCCGATGAGGCCGCGGGCGCGGGCGAGGTTCCGGTGGGAGCGGTCGTCGTCGACGCCGCGGGGCGCGTCCGCGGCGAGGGTCGCAACCTCCGCGAGGCGACCCATGACCCCACCGCGCACGCCGAGGTCGTCGCGCTGCGTCAGGCGGCGGAGTCGCTGGGTACGTGGCACCTCGCGGGGTGCACTCTCGTGGTGACCCTCGAGCCGTGCGTCATGTGCGCCGGCGCCGTGCTGCAGGCACGCGTTCCGCGTGTGGTGTTCGGAGCGTGGGATGCCAAGGCGGGTGCTGCCGGCTCGATGTACGACGTTCTGCGCGACCGGCGCCTGCCGCATCGCGTCGAGGTGGTCGGCGGGGTCGCCGAGCGCGAGGCATCCGCGCTGCTGCAGTCGTTCTTCGACGTCCGCCGCGACGAAAACTGACCGGGGGCGCGCGTCAGCGCGGGAGCAGCGGGAGCACCTCGGCGCCGAGCTGATCGGCGTGATCGACGTCGCGCAGGTCGAGCAGCTGGAAGTAGACGCGACCCGCACCGAGGGCCGTCAACCTTTCGACCTTCTCCGCGACCTGTTCGGGGGTTCCGATGATGTTCGCGCCGTTGTCGAAGGCCTCGCGCGACTGGCCGACGGCGGAGAGGCGTCGCTCGATCTCGGCGTCGTCGACCCCGACGATGGTGGGCAGCGCGACGGAGAGTTTGAGGTCGGAGGGGTCGCGTCCGAGATCTTCGCAGGCGGAGCGCACCACGGCGAACTTCTCCGCGACGACCTCCTCGGTCACGAAGCCGATGTTGAACTCGGTCGCGAAGCGGGCTGCGAGGGCGGGAGTGCGCTTCGGGCCGCCGCCGCCGACGATCACCGGCACCCGATGCTGGACGGGCTTCGGCAGAGCCGGCGCGGCGTCGAGGCGGTAGTGCTGTCCGTCGAACGTGAAGGTCTCGGCATCCGGGGTCTCCCACAAGCCCGTGACGATCGCGAGCTGTTCCTCGAGCAGGTCGAACCTCTTCGCCGGGAAGGGGATGCCGTACGCCGCGTGCTCGCGTTCGAACCAGCCCGTCCCGAGTCCCAGCTCCGCGCGGCCTCCCGACATCGCGTCGACCTGGGCGACCTGGATCGCGAGGATCCCGGGGACCCGGTACGTCACCGAGGAGACGAGTGTGCCGAGGCGGATGCGCGAGGTCTCCCGCGCGAGGCCGGCGAGCGTCGTCCACGCGTCGGTCGGGCCGGGGCGCGGGTCGCCCTCACCCATGCGGAGGTAGTGGTCGGAGCGGAAGAACCCGTCGAGTCCGTGCGCCTCCGCGGAGCGCGCGAAGGCGAGTTGGTCGTCGTACGAGAACCCCTGCTGGGGCTCGGTGAACAGGCAGTATTCCACGAGGTCCTTTCCGGGTGAGCGTCGATCGGCGAGGGTCAGTCGGCGGAGCGGAGGATGATCGCCTCGGTCGGCGGTGCCGGGTCGGCGGGCCGGCCCACGTACCCGATGTGGGTCAGCAGGGCACGGCGGAACGCGGCGGGGCGCTCGAGGTGAGCCGCGTGCCCGGCCCCCTCCACGGGGACCTCGGTGACCTCGCCGCCGGCCGCGGCGTACGCACCCAGGACGTCACGGGTCTGCGACACCATCGGCTGGGCGGGCGCGACCTCCTCGCCCGGCCACTCGGGAATCACGCCGAGCGCGCCGAGGTGGTTGGGGTCGTAGAACGAGGCATCGGAGACGATGGCATCCGCGGTCCCGTAGATCCATAGGATCGGGGGCTTGTCCGCGAGGTCGACGATGCCCGAGACGTCGAAGTACTTCGGGGCCATGGTGTTGAGCACCCCGGTGGTCCCGGGGGCGAAGCCCGGCCAGTTCGGACTCGCGACGGCGTCGCCGGGGTAGTTGCCGCCCGCGGTCGAGGTCGTCAGCATCGACTCGACCCACACGTCTTCGTTCTCGCTCGTGTAGTCGGCGGCGACGTATCCCGAGCGGAACACCGAGCGGGGAGAGGTCGGGGCTTCGTCCGAGGTGTCGCGGTCGGTGAGGCGCTGGACGAAGTCGGGGTTGGCGCCGCCGGCTCCGGTCCCGGCGTCGTCGTCGGTGAGCCGGGAGCCGTCGCGGCGTGTACCGCCGAAGCCGTAGGGGGAGACGGGGGACTGCAGGGTGAGCGACAGCACCGGGTGGTCGAGGGCGTACTGGAGCACGACGCCGCCGCCCATCGACCAGCCGACGAGGTGGGCGGAGGGGATGCCGAGGCCCTCGAGGGTCGCGTGGAGGTCATCGCTGAAGTCGCGGACGCCCCGCGTGGCGTCGACCGGCATGTGCTCGGTCCCGCCGAAGCCGCGAAGGTCGACCGCCAGCACCCGGAGATCGCTGGGCAGGTCTTGCATGATCTCCTGCCAGAACAAGGAGGACGACACGTGACCGTGGACGAACACCACCGTGTGCTCGGGAGCCGTGGCCGGGTCGTCACCGGCCCGTTCGAGCACGTTGACGCTGAGCCGATCGGTATCGACGAGACGCGCCGTGATGCCGTCGAAGAGAGTCATGAAAGGTCCTCCGTGTCGCTCGCGGGTGCCCCGGTACGCCCGCGTTCCGACTCTAACGCGCACCCCTCTCAGCCGCACTCAGGGTTGCCCGCGAGGCCGCCCGTGCGCTTCGTAGACTGTGGGCATGACGGATGCCACCAGCTCGCTGCCCCCGATCGCCATCCTCGGCGCCGGCTCCATGGGAGGTGCCATCCTCCACGGACTCGTCGCCGCAGGCCTGACGGGCGGCGGTGTGACCGCCACCAACCGGTCGATCGCGAAAGCCGCCGAGCTCGCCGACCTCGACGGGGTGACGAGCGTCGCCCTCGAGGTCGCTCCCGACGGCAACGCCGCGGCCGTCGCATCCGCCGAGATCATCCTCATCGGGGTGAAGCCCGCCATGGTGCCCGACCTCCTCGACGAGATCGCTCCGCACCTGCGCCCGGGGGCGGTCGTGGTGAGCCTCGCCGCCGGTGTGACCCTGGACACGTTCGCGGCGCACCTCGGCGATCAGGTGGCGACGCTGCGCTCGATGCCGAACACCCCCTCCCTCGTCGGGAAGGGCGTCACCGGACTGGCCGCGGGGCCGGCGGCGTCCGCCGACGATCTCGCGGTCGTGCGCGCCCTGTTCGAGACGGTCGGCGTCGTGCTCGAGGTGCCCGAGTCGCAGATCGACGCGGTGTCGACGATCTCGGGGTCGGGTCCGGCGTACGTCTTCCTGCTCGTCGAGGAGTTCACGAAGGCCGCCGTCCGCATGGGCTTCGACGACGTTCAGGCCCGACTGCTCGCCGAGCAGACGTTCATCGGGGCGACCACCCTGCTGGCCGACTCCGACGTCGACCCGGCCGAGCTGCGCCGCCGGGTGACGAGCCCGAAGGGCACGACGGAGCGCGCCATCGCGGTGCTCCACGACGCGCGTCTCGACGACACCTTCACCACGGCTGCCGAAGCGGCGTTGGCCCGCGCGAAAGAACTGGCCGCCGGGACCTGAGACTCAGCGGTCGAGGGCGGCGAAGCGTTCGATGTCGGAGTTCGTGCCCGACACGATGACGAGATCGTGGTTGGTGACGACCGTGTCGGCCTCGGCGTAGCGGAAGGGGCGCCCGGGGCTCTTCACCCCGACGACCGTCACGTTGTACTTCGTGCGCACGCCCGACTGGTTCAGCCCCACCCCGCGGATGAGCTTCGGCGGGTACATCTTCGCGAGGACGAAGTCGTCGTCGAAGCGGATGAAGTCGAGCATCCGCCCGCTCACCAGGTGCGCGACACGCTCGCCGGCTTCGGCCTCGGGATAGATGACGTGGTTCGCGCCGACGCGCGCGAGGATCTTGCCGTGCGACTGCGACACCGCCTTCGCCCAGATCTGCGGCACCTTGAGGTCGACGAGGTTCGCGGTGATGAGCACCGATGCCTCGATCAGTGAACCGACGGCGACGACGGCCACCTGGAAGTCCTGCGCGCCGATCTGACGCAGGGCGTCGATGTTGCGGGCGTCGGCCTGTACGGCGTGGGTGACTCGCTCCGACCACTTCTGCACGAGTTCGAGGTTGCCGTCGACGGCCAGGACCTCGCGGTCGAGACGATCGAGCTCACCGGCGCACGCCGCGCCGAACCGACCGAGCCCGATGACCAGGACCGGGGCGTCACTGCGGATGCGTTCAACCAACAATGGGCCTTTCGACGGGCAGCGCGTACAACTGCGATCGAGACGAGGCCGCGACCGCGGCGGCGAGTGTCACAGTACCAATGCGCCCCATGAACATGGTCACGGCCAGCACGTACACAGCGGGGTCGGGCAGTTCGGCGGTGAGTCCCGTCGACAGCCCCACGGTGGCGAAGCCCGAGATGACGTCGAACAGCACGTGCTCGATCGGTGCGTCGGTGATCCGGCTGATGGTGACCGTCGAGAGGGCGACGATGGTCGCGCCCCATGCCACGACCGAGAGGGCCACGCGCTGCACGTCGCTGGGGATGCGCCGACCGAACGCCTGGACGGAGGGGCGCCCCTTCGCCTCCGAGAACACGGCCAGGGCGAGGACAGCGAGGGTCGTCACCTTGATCCCTCCGGCGGTGGATGCCGAGCCCCCGCCGACGAACATGAGCATCGATCCGACGATGAGGGTGGATCCGTTCAGGTCGCCGATGTCGATCACCGAGAAGCCGCCGGAGCGCGTCATCGCGGAGAGGAAGAAGGCTTGGAACGTCGTGTCCCAGGCATCCATGCTCCCGAACGTGAGCGGGTTGTCGTATTCCAGCAGGAGAATGACGCCCGCACCGGCGAAGAAGAGGATCACCGTCGTGATGATGGTGAGCTTCGCGTGCAGCGACCACAGGCGGAAACGCCAGTAGTGACGCCACAGGGTGAAGATCACCGGGAACCCGATCGAGCCGAGGAAGACGCCCATCATGAGGACCGTCAGCAGGAAGTAGTCCTGCGCGAACGGCGTGAGCCCGTCGGCGTTGGGGACGAATCCCGTGTTGGTGAACGCCATGGCCGCGTAGTACGGCGCCTCCCACAGGGCGACGAGGGGATTGATCCCCCCGATCACGAGCGAGGGGTAGATGAGGACGGTGAGACCCGCCTCGATCACGAGCGTCGAGAGCGCGACGGTCCGCAGCAGCTGACCGACTTCGCCGAGGCGGACGGTCTGCCCTTCGTTGACGGGGCCGCCGTGGGCGCGCAGGGGGTTGCTGTCGCCAGCGGCGATGAGCTTGGCGCGCAGGCCGAGGCGCTTCGAGATCACGAGACCGAGGATCGAGGCCAACGTCAACACGCCGAGCGCCCCGACGTTGACGCCGATGTACGTGATCACGTGCCCGAGCGGCGACCAGTGGGTGTACATGTTCACCGTCGACAGCCCGGTCACGCAGATCGTCGAGACCGCGGTGAAGAGCGCGTCGGCGAAGGGGGTGCGCTCTCCGTCGGCCGCTGCCTGGGGCAGCGAGAAGAGGGCGGTGAACAGCAGGATCAGCGTGATGAAGACCAGGACCGCGAATCGCGCCGGGGATGCCGTCGTCAGATTCCGCAGTCTGTCCCATGCCTCGGACGCCATGCGTCGCACGCGTACGGAGACGCGCACCTCGTTCGGCGTCGCCGCCATGCGCCGCTCCCTTCGGTGCCCGAACCCGAATCATGGTACTCGGGCGGGGGCGCGGCTAACCTAATGCCATGGCGGACATCTTCGACGTGATCGCTGACGGAACGCGTCGCGACATTCTGCAGCTACTCCTCGATCGGGCGACCGGCGGTGAGCGGGGGACGAGCGTGTCACAGATCGTGTCGGCGCTGGGCGTGAGCCAGCCGACCGTCTCCAAGCACCTCAAGGTCCTGCGCGAGGCGCAGCTGGTCACCGTCCGCGAAGAAGGGCAGCACCGCTACTACAGTCTCGCCGTCGCCCCGCTCGACGAGGTCGACGACTGGCTCGTGCCGTTCTTCTCGGTGGATGCCGAGAACGAGCCCGCTCTCCCGGAATCGGCGATGCACGCGGCCGAGGTCGTGGGGCGTGCGGCGGCGTCGGTCAAGCACTCGGTCACCTCGGCATTCCGCAAGCTTCCCGGCCGATGAGCGGCATCCGTCACATATTCGCGTCACAGTAGGCGCATAGGTTTACAGCCGTCACACGCAGACCCTAGAGTGTCCAGCATCATCGGGTGAGTGCACCCGTAACGAAGGGTGAACGATGGCAGAGCTTCCCGACATGCGCTTCCTGACGGTCGCGGAGGTCGCGGAGCTCATGCGTGTGTCGAAGATGACGGTCTACCGTCTGGTTCACGCCGGCGAACTGCCGGCGGTGCGCTTCGGACGCAGCTATCGGGTACCCGAATCGGCGGTCGCCGAGGCCGTGCAACGTCCGGTGTCAGACGTCGGCTAGACTGATCCGAGGCTTTTTTCCAACGCCTGCTGTTCCCGGGGGCCGACATCGGCACCCAGACCCCGACTTAGTGAGGTTTTCCGTGGGTTCTGTCATCAAGAAGCGCCGTAAGCGCATGGCGAAGAAGAAGCACCGCAAGCTGCTTCGCAAGACTCGTCACCAGCGCCGCAACAAGAAGTAAGCGGCCACCACACCGAGCGCCTGTCCGAAGCGACGGGCGCTTCGTGTATCGGTCACCTGGAGGAAGCATGCAGTCCATCACGATCGCCGAGTTGCGCGCCGGACGCGACCGTCCGCTCATCGACGTGCGCGAGGAGCACGAGTTCGCCGCGGGCCACGTGCCCGGCGCCGTGAACCTGCCGATGTCGACGCTGGGGGAGCACCTCGAAGAGCTTCCGGCCGAGCCGTTCGACGTCATCTGCCAGGCGGGTGGCCGCTCGGCCCGCGTCGTGGAGGCCCTCTCCGCCCGCGGACACGACGCGACCAACGTCGAGGGTGGCACCGGCGAGTGGATCGCGGCGGGCTACGACGTCGAGGCGTGACCTCGCGGCCTGACCGGTCGTCTCATCCTCCTAGGATGAAACAGTGACGACCCTCACGCTGATCGGGAAACCCGACTGTCATCTCTGCGAGGTCGCCGAACAGATCGTCGAGACGGTCGTCGCCGAACTCCCCTCCGACGTGGCCGATCGTGTCACGATCTCCCACGCCTCGATCGCCGATGACGCGGCGCTCTACGAGAAGTGGTGGGAGAAGATCCCTGTCGTCCTCGTCGACGGGGAACTGCACGCGCACTGGCGCGTGTCGGCCGACCGACTGCGCGCCACCCTCCTGGCGGCCAATCCCGAAGGAGCCTCCGCGTGAGCATCCGACACATCGTCCTCTGGAAACTCGCGGCCGACGACGCCGACACCCGTGCCCTGCACGCCGAGCAGATCGAAGAACGACTGCTCGCGCTGCGCGGAGTCATCGACGAGATCGAGCACATCGAGATCGGCCGCAACGTCGCGTATCCGCAGGCCAACTGGGATGTCGCCCTCGTGAGCGAGTTCGCGGACACCGAGGCTCTGGAGCGGTACCAAGTGCACCCCGCGCACCAGGAGGTCGCGACGTTCGTGCGGTCGGTCGTCGCCGAGCGCGCCAGCGTCGACTACCCCGCGTGATCGCAGCGCGACCGCCGCGGGCGGTCGCGCCCTGCGCGGTCGGGGGCCCATCAGCCGAGCGCGCGGATGACCGCGGGGACCGTCGCGAGAGCGATGCGGACCCGGGCATGGTCATCCAATCGCTGATCGACGGCGTGCTCGACGACCACACGGACACCGTCCGAGGTCCGCACCGTCGAGCGGCGGGCGCCGCCGAGGAACGTCGTGCCCTCGACCACGGCATCCATCCCGGCCTCGTCGGGGCCGACGAGCACCACGTTCTCGGGGCGGACGACGACCTCGCAGTGCCCGTCTCGGACGGCGTGGACGAGGGGGAGCTCCTGTCCCCACACCTCGACGATCGCTCCCTCGACGATCCCGGGGACGGCGCTCACCGGACCCAGTACCTCCGCGACGGCGGGCTCGTCGACGCGGGCGTACATCTCGTCGGGGCACCCCGCGGCGACGATGCGGCCGTGATCCATGACCACGAGCCGGTCGGCGACGGCTGCCGCCTCGCTGGAGTCGCGGGTGAACCAGAGGGTCGTGACCTCGCGTTCGCGCAGTTCGCGCACGACTCGTTCGCGCGTCGTGCTGCGGGCCGCGGTCGGCAGGGCGGCCAACGCGTCGTCGAGGACGAGTGCGCCGGACCGGGTCGCGAGTGCTCGCGCGAGAGCCCACCGCTGCCGGTCGCCCCGGGAGAGGCGGTGGACGAGCTTCTCGCCGGTGCCGAGGCCGACGAGATCGGTCAGCCGTGCGGCTTCGGAGAGCGGTTCGGGTGCGCCTGCGCGCCGGACGACAGCGGCGATCGATGCGTGGACCCGGCCGAAGCGGGCGATCGGTGTCCGATCGCTCACCCCCGGGACGCGGGGAGCCGTCGGCCCCGAACGGCCGTCGACGAGGACCGTGCCCGCATCCGCCCGTTCGGCTCCCCTCACGATGCGCAGGAGGGTCGTCGCGCCGCACCCCGACGGTCCGACGAAGGCCACGATCTGGCCGGGGTCGATGTCGAGATCGAGGTCCCGCACCACCGGCGTACCCGCTCGATCGCGACGCACGCCCCGCAGCGCGATCGCCCAGCCCTCCGGACGCGGTCCGTCTGCGGCGGGAGACGGACCCTCGGTGGTCACGGCGATCATGCGTTCACGATAGAAGGAGGCCGTGACGCGACGACCCCCGGGGAGTGAACCCCGGGGGTCGGTCGCTCGAACCTTTGCGCCGTGACGCGCGGTCGGCTCTCAGGGGGCCAGACGGGTCGGGCCGCGGAAGAGGTAGGTCACCTCGCGGATCGACGACTCACCCAGCAGCAGCATGAGAACGCGCGCGAGGCCCATACCGAAGCCACCGTGCGGGGGAGCGCCGAAGCGGAAGAAGTCCAGATAGAAATCGAGGTGCTCGGGGTCGAGCCCCTTCTCCTTCGCCTGCTCGACCAGCACGTCGACGCGGTGCTCGCGCTGTGCGCCGGTGGTGATCTCGACGCCGTTGAAGAGCAGGTCGTACGACTTCGTCAGCCCGGTCTCCTCGTCACGCATGTGGTAGAACGCGCGGATCTCGGGGTGGTAGTCGGTGATGAAGACGAACTGGTGGCCGAAGGTCTCGGCCACGTGCGCGGCGATCTGACGCTCGCCCTCGGGGTCGAGGTCGCCGTCGGTGCGGGGGATGTCGTAGCCGCGGGCGGCGACGATCTCGCGCGCCTCGGCGAGAGGGATGCGCGGGAAGGGCAACGTCGGTACCTGCACCTCGATGCCGAACAGCTCCTGGATCTCGGCGCCGTGCTTGTCGGCGACGGCCTGGAACGCCGTCTGCAGCAGCTCCTCCTGCATGCGCGCGACGTCTTCGTGCGAGTCGATCCAGCTGATCTCGGCGTCGATCGAGGTGAACTCGGTCGCGTGACGGCTCGTGAACGAGGGGTCGGCGCGGAAGGCGGGGGCGATCTCGAAGATCTTGCCGAAGCCGGCGACCTGGGCCATCTGCTTGAAGAACTGCGGGCTCTGGGCGAGGTACGCGGTCTTGTCCTCGAAGTAGGGCACCTCGAACAGCTCGGCGTTGGACTCCGACGGGGATGCCATGAGCTTCGGCGAGTGCACCTCGATGTAGTCGCGCTCGACCCAGTAGGTGCGCATCGCGTGCTCGAGCGTGGTCTGCACGCGGAAGATGAGGTTGTTGCGGCGCTGACGCAGGTCGATGAAGCGCCAGTCCATCCGCTTGTCGGGGCTGCTGTCGGCGGCGATGGGGGTCTCGGGGTTCGCCGCGGCCGCGATCACGAGCTCGCCGACCTTGATCTCGACTCCGCCCAGCTTGACCCGCTCGTCGTGCTTGAGCTCGCCGCGCACGGTGAGGAAGGTGCCGGTGGCCAGCGCGCCGATGGTCTCGGTGAGGGCGAGGGCGGCGGCATCCTGTTCCGTCTCTTCGGAAGGACGCGTCGCCGGGTTGACCAACTGCACGGCACCCGTCTCGTCACGCAGGACGACGAACTGCACCTTCTTCTGATCGCGGACGGTCTCGACCCACCCCGACACCTCGACGGGGCCGGCGGGAAGGGATTTCAACTGGCTGACCAGGACGCGTTCACTCACGAGGAGACAGTCTACGTGCGGGTGTCGTGCGGCCGCGCGTCAGCGTCCGGCGCCGGCGGAGAGCCCCGCCTTGACGTGCCGCTGCGCGGCGAGGATCACCACGAGAGCCGGGACGCTCGCGATGAGGGATGCCGCCATGGTCGCGGCCCACGTGTTCAGATTCGAGTTGCTCAGCGCGAAGATCAGCACCGAGACGGGGTACATCTCGTTGCGGTTGACCAGGGTCAGGCCGAACAGCAGATCACCCCAGCTGAAGAGGAACGCGAACACGCCCGCGGTGACGATCGCGTTGCGAGAGAGCGGGATGACGATGCGCCAGAGCGTGCCGAGCGGTCCGAGTCCGTCGACCGTCGACGCCTCGATGACCTCGACGTCGAGGCGTAGCATGAACGCTCGCATCACGATGATCGCGAACGGGACGCCCGCGGTCGCGTTGGCGAGGATGAGGCCGATGAACGTGTTCAGCAGACCCCAGGTGTTGAACATCGCGTAGAAGGAGGTCGCGAGGACGACGCTCGGGATCATCTGCGCCAGCAGCAGCAGGATGAGGGCCAGGCTCACGGCGCGCGACCGCAGGCGACTCAGGGCGTAGGCGGCGGGGATGGCGACGGCGAGGGTCACCAACACGGATCCGAGGGCCACCAGCAGAGACACCCGCAGACCGCCCAGGCCGGCGTCGTCGAGGGCGGTCTCGTATCCGCCGAGCCCGGGGGAGGTCGGGAACCAGGCGGTGTCCGCGGAGTTCGCCGTGGGTTGGAGAGAGGCCGACACCATCCAGTAGACGGGGAAGAGATAGACCGCCAGCACGACCACCGTGACGAGGGTCCAGCCCCATCCGCGTCGGCGTCGTCGTGTGCCGGACTCCCCGGAGCCGGTGGCCACGACGGGCGCGGGCGAGACGGGGGCGGAGTGCAGCGTGGTCATCGTTCGGCACGCTCCCTGCGCATCGAGAGAGCGGTGTAGACGATCGCGAAGACGATGCTGATGCCGAGCAGCAGCATGCCGTAGGCGCCCCCGAGCCCGAACTCGAACTGCTGGAACGCCTGGCGGTACGACAGCAGACCCAGCGTCACGGTGCTGTTCGCGGGACCGCCGGCCGTCAGCACGAGGACGAGGTCGACGATCAGGAGCGTGTAGACGACGCTCATGACGACCAGCACCGAGACGACCGGCCAGATGGTGGGCAGCATGATCGAGATGAGCCGGCGCCAGGGGCCTGCTCCGTCGAGCTGGGCGGCCTCGAGCTGCTCCGCGGGCACCTGCTTGAGCGCGGCACCGAGGATGGTCGCCCAGTACGGCAGGCTCGCCCAGACCGCCACGACGATGACGGCCGGCAGCGCGGTCGCGGGATTGGCGAGCCACGCCTCGGCGGGCAGGCTCAGGGCGCGCAGCACCCCGTTGATCGGTCCCTCGCCGGCCAGCAGAGACTTCCACACGGTCGCGACGACCACGGCCGGGAGCAGCCACGGCAGCAGGATCAGGGTCGGCAGCCACCGACTCCCCGGGAACCGACGGGCGAACAGCAGCGCCAGGGCGAGACCGAGCACGAGTTCGACGGACACCGACACCACGGTGATGACGACCGTGTTGACGAGCGCGCGGGTCGTGACGGGTTCGGCGAGGATCGCCTCGAAGTTCGCCAGACCGACGAAAGGCGCACGGCCGGTGATGAACGTGCCCGTGCGGAAGTCGGTGGTGCTCATGAAGACCCCGTACCCGAGCGGGAACAGGAAGAACAGGACGAAGAACACCAGTGCCGGTGCGAGGAACGCCCACAGCTCCGCGCGCGAGCGCCCGGCCAGAGACAGCCGTGGCCGGCCGGGGGACGATGCCCCCGGCCGGCCGGCCGTTCTCATGCGATCAGTGGTCACTGACCGGCGACCTGCTTCAGCGCGGCCTCGGCCGTCTCGCCGCCGACCGTCGCGGACTGGATCGCGTCGACGTACTTCTGCTGCAGCGTGTTCCACTCGGTGCCCAGCTCGGCCGAGTTGTAGGCGCCGCTGACGGCGTCTACGAACGGGGCGGCCGCGGGAACCTGCTCGACGAACGAGGCCTGAGCGCTCGTGAGGGCGGGGATGTACCCACCCTGCACCGCGGTGTCGACCTGGTTCTCCTCGGAGGCGCGGCATTTGATCAGGGCGGCCGCGGCCGCTTCCTTCTGCGCGTCGGCGTTCGCCGCGACGCCGTAGGCGTAGCCCAGCAGGTTCACGCGGGGCGACTCGCCCGCGGTGGCCGTGGGGAACGGGAAGGTGCCGTACTCGAACGGGATCGAGGTGTCGACGAGGTTCCAGGGGCCCGAGACCGTCAGCGCGGCGGCGCCGGAGGTCCACTGATCGATCGATTCCCATCCCCAGTTGACGAACTCGGACGACAGCGAGCCGTCGTCGACGAGCTTCTTGTAGAGGTCGACGGCCTCGACGGCCCCCGTGCTCGTGGGGTCGGCGGGGTCGCCACCGGCCGAGAGGAGGAACGGCAGGTAGTAGACAGGCGTGGAGCCGTCGCCGCCGATGCCCGGCAGGACGATGCCCTTCTGGTTCGCGGTGGTGAGCGACTTCGCGAGCGCGACGAGGTCGTCGAAGGTCTTCGGGGCGGTCTCGGGCACGCCGGCTGCGGCGAAGGCGGCCTTGTTGTAGAAGATCGCGTAGTCCTCGACCTGCACGGGCAGGCCGTAGAGCGTCCCGTCGTACGTGCCGAGGTCGGCGACGCTGTCGGCGAGCCCGTCGGTCGTGACGTCGTACCCGCTGAGGTCGGCGAGCACGCCCTGCGACGCCAGCTGCGGGAGCTGGGTGTCGGTGGACAGCAGCGCCACGTCGGGGAGTGCCTTCGCCCCGGCGGCCTGGAGCAGCTTCGTGGTGTAGTCACCCGACTGCGTCTGCACATCGACCGTGATGCCCAACTCGGACGCGCACGCCTCGAAGTACTTCTTCTGCAGTCCCTGGTACGGCTCGAAGTCGATGTTGTTCCAGACCGTCAGGGAGACGCCGTCGAAGCCGTCCGTCTGGGCCGGGGCGGACTGCCCGCCCGCGCAGCCGGCGAGCGTCAGCGCGCCGACGAGACCGACCGCGGGGAGAGCGAGGCGGCGTAGCCGCGACGAAGAGAGAGCCATGTGAGGTCCGTTTCCCGACCGACGCGCCGTCGTCGGTCGATGAGTGCTGTGAGGGGGACGCGGGATGCAGCCCGCGTCGCCCCTCACTCTGGTGCCTGCACATGTCGAACAGGGAACGTCGGCGTCACGCGGTGTAACACCTGCGCCCGCGGCGACCCGAGAACGGGCAGGGTGAGAGCATCCCCATCCCTGCCCGAGGAGCGCTCATGGCATCCCTTCCCGTCCCCGCAGCCGACGCGTCCCCCGCGCGTCAGCGTGTGCTCGTCGACACCGACACCGGCCTCGACGACGCCCACTCGCTCATGTATCTGCTCGCTCAGCCCGACGTCGAGATCGAGGCCATCACGACGATCTACGGCAACACGCCGGTCGAGGACTCGGCGCGCAACGTCCGCACGGTCCTCCGACTCGCGGGGCGCGAGGATATCCCCGTCCACCTCGGCGAAGCCGCGCCCCTCGAGGGGGAGGCGTCGATCGCCGACTTCGTGCACGGCACCGACGGCCTGGGCGATCGGTTCGAGCGCGCCGAACTGCGGGTCGAGGACGAGAGCGCGGTGGATGCCATCGTCCGCATCGCCGCGGAGAGCCCGGGACAGGTCGACCTGCACCCGCTCGGCCCGCTCACGAACATCGCCCGCGCCCTCGAGCGCGACCCCGACCTGTTCCTGAAGTTCCGTTCGGTCGTCATCATGGGCGGTGCCGGCGCCTATCCGCCGCCGGGCGGCGCCACCCTGACGGACGCCAACACCGCCAACGACCAGCGGGCCGCCGAGATCGTGTTCGGTGCGCGCAACACCGGCAACGTCGTCATGGTGGGCGTGAACGTCACCGCGACCGCCATCCTCGACGAGCAGGTGCTCGCGGTCCTGCGCGGCACCGGCACCCCGTGGAGCACGTTCGCGGGCGAGGTGCTCGACGCGTACAACGACTTCTACCAGTACAAGTGGGGCCGACGGATCTCGTCCGCCCACGACGGTCTGGCCACGGTCGTGCTGCACCGCCCCGACATCGTCACCGCCTGGACCGAGGGTCCCGTCGACTACACGCCGCACGGCGGGTCGCTCGCGACGCGCATCGCCCTCACGCACGACGGCCTGCCGCTGGTGTGGGGGACGCCCGACGGGCCGAACATCCGCGCGGTCACGGCGTTCGACGGTGATCTCTTCCGCCGTCTGTTCGTCCGGGCGCTCGCCGGAGGCCCCGCGCAGCGATAAGTCCCACGCACCGCTCGCGCGGTGCCGGTGTCAGTGTGCGCCGGCCCGCGCGGGGTGGTCGTCGGCGAGGCGGCTTCGGCGGTCCGTGCGCAGGCGCGAACGGAACGTGCCGTCCTTCGGGAAGCCGCCGTACAGGCCGCGCGCGGTCAATGCCGGCACGAGCAGCTCTGCGAAGTCCTTGACCGACGCCGGCGACAGGAACGGGTGCAATAGGAAGCCGTCGACCCCCGACTCCTCCACGAAGGTCCCGATCGCATCGGCCACCGCGTCGGGAGTGCCGAGGAATCGATCGTCGGCGAAGGCGGTGACTCTCGAGAACTGGCGGCGCACGTCGCCCGCGGTCAATGTCGGTGCGTCGCCTCGGGTCTCCTTCGTCTGCGTGGCGTTCGTCGCGCGCTTGACCAGCGGCTCGTCGTCCGCGTACCGCGAGAAGTCGATCCCGCCCCACCCGGCGTAGGCGGCCAGCTGCGCCTCCGGCGAGTAGTACTCCTGGAGGGAGTCGATCTTCTCCTGCACCGCGATCCCGGTCGGGGCCACGACGAGGTTCATGCCGACCACGGCGCGGATCTGCGAGGCATCCCGTCCGAGTTCCTCGGCGCGACGACGGATGCCCGCGAGCCCTGCGCGGATGGCGACGGGGTCGGAGTCGCCGACGAAGATCAGCTCGGCGTGGCGGGCGGCGAACTCGCGTCCGCGCGGAGACCAGCCGGCCTGGATGATGACCGGCGTGCGCTGCGGTGACGGCGTGCTGAGGTGGGGACCTGCCACGCGGAAGTGCTCGCCCTCGTGATCGATGCGGTGCACTTTCGCGGGGTCGGCGAACAGTCCGGACGCCCTGTCGCCGACGAAGGCGTCGTCTTCCCAGCTGCGCTCCCACAGCGCGTAGGCGACCTCGAGGAACTCGTCGGCGCGATCGTAACGCCGGTCGTGCGCCAGCACGTCGAGTCCGAAGTTCGCCGCCGCGCCGGCCAGGTACGACGTCACCACGTTCCAGCCGATGCGGCCGTCGGTGAGGTGGTCGAGGGTCGAGAACCGGCGCGCGTGCGCGAACGGGTGCTCGTAGGTGGTCGAGACGGTCGTGCCGAAGGCGAGGTTCTCCGTGACCGCGGCGAGCGCGGGGATGTGGAGCATCGGGTCGAGGGCGGGCAGCTCGACGCCCGTCTCGATCGCGGTCGCCGCCGACCCGCGGTAGGTGTCGTACATCCCCAGAACGTCGCCGAAGAAGAAGAGGTCCATGCCGGCCGCTTCGACCCGGCGTGCCTGGTCGGTCCAGTACCGCAGCGAGGTCGCCGACAGGCGGTCGTCGGCCGGGTGCCTCCACATGCTGGCCGCCGACGATCCGTTACCGACGCACGCCTGCTCGTAGAGGCCGAACAGCAGGGGGCGGGGGTCAGACATTCGCGGTGGTCCGTTCTTCTCGGGCGGGGGTGCGCCAGCGGACGGTCCCGCCGACGACGGTGAGGGATGCCTCGGCCGGGCCCGCCTCGACGAGCTCCGCCAATGCGTCTTCGGGCGCGGAGGCGGCGATCGGGAAGACGGCGAGGTCGGCGCGGGCGCCGACCTGCAGCACGCCGGTCGGGTCGGTGGCATCCAGGCCCAGGGCATGCGCTCCGCCCGCGGTGGCGGCGTGGAACAGGCGGGCGTGGAGATCGGGTTCGGCGTACCCCTGCGAACGGGCGAGGTCGTACAAGGCGGCGACGTCGTGCCAGAGCGACAGACTCGGCGACGACGACAGGGAGTCCGTCCCCACCGCGATCGCGTTGCCCTCGCGCAGGTAGGCGGCGACCGGCGGCGGGTCGAGACCGATCACCGCATTCGAGCGCGGGCAGAGGGCCACGCTCACCCCGCGCTCGCGGAGGAGGCGCCGGTCATCGGCGTCGACGTAGATGCCGTGCGCGAGGTGGGTCGTCGGAGCGAGGGCCCCGAGCGAATCGAGATACGGGATGACCCCGATCCCGACACCGTCACTGCTCAGCAGCGCGAACTCACCGCGGCCGTTCGCGCGCCACCGCTCGGCGAGATCGCCGGTGCCGCTGCGCACGTACGCGTCTTCCCAGGCCGACTCGGCGGCATGGATGTGCTGGCGCACGCCCCACTCCGCGGCCAGGCGGGAGAGGTCGCGGATCACCTCGGTGTCGAGGGAGTAGATCGCGTGCGGCGAGAGCCCCACCGCCGGGGGAGTGGGCAGAGCGCTCAGCTGCGCGCGCACGGTGTCGGGCCCGCCGAGCCGCCAGGCGCTGTCGGTCCAGCCGAGCACCTCCCAGAACGCGATGCCGTGCAGGCCCGCTGCGTGAACGGCGCTGCCGGCCTCGACGTCGGTGACGATCTCGGCGACCGCGGTGGTCCCCGCGCGCAGGCAGAGCGCCGCGCCCGCGGCCGCCGACTCGCTCCAGTCGCGCGGGAGGGGGTAGAGCTCCATGAAGGCGCTCATCCACGACTCGAAGCCCGTGTGCGTCGCCCGCCCGACCGCGGCCATATCGGTGTACTGCAGGTGCGTGTGTGCGTTGACGAGGCCGGGGGTGAGCGCGCCGTCCCATTCGTGCACCTCGGCGCCCTCGGACGTGCGCACGACCTCGTCGAATCGACCGACCGCCGCGATACGGCCGTCCTGGACGGCGACGGCTCCGTCGGCGACAGGCGGGGTGCCCGGGGAGAGCACCGCGCGGGCGCGATGGACGACGACGCTCACTCGTCGCCCTCGCTCCGGGAGGTCCATGACGCCAGGAACTCCCGCTGGGCCGCCGAGGCGGTGTCGACCGTTCCGCCGAACGAGGCGAGCGCGATCGCGGCGACCTCGTCGTCGGCAGCGCGGGGCAGCTCGTGCACTCCGGCGGCGAGCCCCGGTGTGGTCAGCAGATACTCCACCGAGGCGAGCTGCACCCCGAACGACAGGTCCATGATCTGCACCGGGTTGCCCTCCGCCGCGCTGACGTTGAGGCAGTTGCCGTCGTCGAGCACGTGGACGAGCGACCCGCTCGGCATCCGGAGCGTCGACACCGCGCCGTCACGGGCGACCTCCGTCGCGCCGGCCGTGCGGGCGGCATCCAGTGCCAGTTCTTGGGACACTCCGCCCCCGACCGCGACGATCGCGCCGGTGGGCAGGGCATCGAGGTGGGCGACGTCGACGGTGTGCCGGATGCCGGTGGCCGAGATGACGATGTCGGCCTCGGCGACGGCCCGCGAAAGGGTGCGGACGGCGAAGCCGGCGAACGCCGCCTGCAGGGCGGCGACGGGATCGGTCTCGGTCACGATCACCCGCGCCCCGAGGGCGGCGGCGTGCTCGGCGATCCCCGAGCCGACACGGCCGTACCCCACGACCACGACGGTCGCACCGTGGAGGGAGCGATCGGCCACATCGGCCACCGCGAACACGACGGACTGCCCCGTGCCGTGGCGGTTGTCGAACAGGGACTTCGAGCGTGCGTCGTTGGCGGCGACCACGGGGATCCGCAGCGCGCCCTCGGCGTTCATACGCCGCAGCGGCCTCACCCCGCTCGTGGTCTGCTCGGTCGCTCCGCGCATGCGCGCGACGACGTCGGGGCGCTCGAGATGGGCCAGCCGGATCGTCGACGCGCCGTCGTCGACGATCACCTCGGGGTGGTGGTCGAGCAGCGCGAGCGCGTTCTCGCGGTCCTCCGCGCGCCCGGCGTCTTCGCGTGCGTACACGGGCAGCCCCGCGTGGGTGAGAGCGGCCGCGACGGCATCGTCGGTGTTGCGTCCGGCAGAGGTGACCGTGACCTCGGCGCCCGCCTCGGCGAGAGCGAGGGCGACGGTGGCGGTCTTCGGCTCGAGGACGTCGGAGACGCCGATCCGCACGCCCGCCACGGTGCCGGCCGTCCGCAGTCGCTCGGCCAGCGCGAGCGTCACGGGCATATGGGCGCGCGCCCAGTCGATGCGGTCCTGTCCCGCCCGCCACAGCGAGGGGTCGGCGATACGGCCGCTCACGCGATGACCTCCTCGGCGAAGCGGTCGTCATCCCCGTCGAGAAGCCGCCACGCGATCAGGGCGTCGAGCACCCGCCGCTGGGGTGCCGTGGAAGCGGCGCCCTCGGTCGGGAGGGGAGAGGGCACCTCGACGAGGAGGGCCGGTCCCGCCGTCGTGACGAACGGGCGATGCGACGGCGAGGCGCCGTCCGTGCCCGCGATCGTGCCGCGCGGCGACGCGTCGGCGATCAGGCCGGTGAGCGACTCGAGCGACAGGATGCCGTGCCCCTCGCCCGTCAGCACGGTCAGGTGGACGGGCGTGTCGGTGCGGGAGATGTCGCGCAGAGGCCGCACGCGAAGGCCGTCGAGGTGCGCCGCGAGCGCCGCGACGGGCGCGTCCGTCACGCGGACCACCATCGCCCCGAGCGTGCGGAGGGAAGAGGTGAGCGCCGCCGAGAGCGCTCCGTCGCCGACCACCGCGACGGTCGTGCCCGCGAGCGTGAGGTTCGTGCGCGCCGACACCGCGCGCAGCACCTGCTCCGCGCGCAGCCGGGAGTACAGGATGCCGAACGCGGGCGAGGCGAGCGGATCGACGCCGTCGTCCTCGTACGCGAGATCGACGTGCCCCGCTTCGCGAAGGGCGGCACGCACAGCGGGGGGCAGGGGAGGGAGGGCACCGCCGTACGACAGGGTCTCGAGCGCGCTGCGCCACTCCCGGTGGAGGCGGAGGGAAACGGGGAGCAGCGCGTCGATCCTGTCGGGCGTGTGGGACCGGAAGGACGACACGCCTCGACGGTACGGGGAGCGAGCCCCCGCCCGCCACTTCGTGACGTTGCGCGGCGCGTCGCTCCCTAGGATGTGGGCGTGACCTTTTCGATGCCGCCGGAGTCGTTCCGGACGCTGCGGCCGGAACCTGCCGCCCGCTCGCCGCGGGTATGGGACGTCGTGCTCACGATCGTCTTCCTCGTGCTGCTGCCGCTGGCCGCGCTCGCCGCATCGTACGCGGGACTCTTCCTCGCGTTCGCGTCCGACGCGTGCGGGTCGCAGACCTGCAACACGGAGCTGATGAACATCGGTCTGTGGTCGGCGGTCATCAGTCCGTGGGGCGTGCTCCTGGTGGGCGTGGTCATCTCGATCGTGCTCCTGGTGAAGCGTCGCCTGGCGTTCTGGGTGCCGCTGTCGGCGATGGCTCTGATGTCGGCGCTGTGGTTCGTCGCAGCGGCGATCGTGAGCCTCGGGGTCTCGGCATCCTGAATCCCTCGGGGGCAACCCCCAGGAATCGCGGATGACCGGGTCGTACCCTGGGACGGGCGTCCGGACGGGCGGCTGATCACCGAGCGCGAAGGCACCCGATGACCGACACGACCCTTTCCCTTCCCTCCCTGCGGCCTACCGCGAGCGCGGGAGAGGGACAGTCCTGGCTGACCTCGCTCGCCGACTGGACCGTGTCGCTCATGGAGATCATCGGCCCCGTGGGCGCCGGGGTGGCGATCGCCCTGGAGAATCTGTTCCCGCCGCTGCCCAGCGAGGTTGTGCTGCCCATGGCCGGGCTCACGGCCAGCCGGGGGTCCTTCACCCTGTTCGAGGCGCTGCTGTGGACGACCGTCGGTTCGGTCGTCGGCGCGTTCCTGCTCTACGGCCTCGGCCGGTGGCTCGGTGCTGCCCGCCTGCGCTCCTTCGCCGACAAGATGCCGCTGCTGCACCCCGAAGACGTCGACCGCACGGTGGCGTGGTTCGAACGTCACGGCGGGAAGGCGGTGTTCTTCGGGCGCATGATCCCGATCTTCCGCAGTCTCATCTCGATCCCGGCCGGCGTCTCGAAGATGCCGATGTGGCGATTCGGTCTCCTCACCGCTGCGGGAAGCCTCATCTGGAACACGATCTTCGTGCTCTCGGGGTTCCTGCTCGGCGAGAACTGGCACATCGTCGAGGAGTACGCCTCGATCCTCCAGTACGTCGTGATCGCGGCCGTCGCGATCGGGGTGTCCTGGTTCCTGTACTCGCGCGTCCGGTCGCTGCTGGCCTCGCGGCGCGACGCCGCCGGTAGCCGCCAGGACGCCTGAGTCCCGGCATCCGGTCGGGGTATCTCCACGTCGAAGCAACCGGGACGCTCGCTCAGTCAGACCACAGAACGCGCCCGTAGACTGATCCGGTGCCCGCGGATCGCCTTCATCTCGTGCGCCACGGGGAGGTTCACAACCCCCGTCGCGTGCTCTACGGTCGGCTCCCCGGATTCGGTCTGAGTGTCGACGGGCGTCGCATGGCCCGTCAGGCCGCCGAGTACGTCCACGGGCTCGATCGCCCCGTGTCGGCGCTGATCGCCTCGCCGCTGCAGCGCACGCGAGAGTCGGCCGAGCCGTTCGTCGCGCTCTTCGGCATCGAGCCGGTGATCGACGAGCGCGTGATCGAACCGACGAACGTGTTCGAGGGGCGCCGCATGAAGCAGGCCCTCGCGAACCCCCTCAACTGGAGGCACCTGCGGCAACCCGCTGTGCCGAGCTGGGGTGAGCCCTATGCGCAGGTCGTCGCGCGTGTGACGTCCGCCATGACCGATGCGTGGGAGCGCGTGCCGTCCGGTGACGTCGTCATCGTGTCGCACCAGCTCCCGATCTGGGTGACCCACCTCGCCCTTTCCCACCAGCCCACCCGCCACGATCCCCGCAAGCGCCGCTGCGCGCTGTCGAGCGTGACGAGCTTCGAACGGCGCGAGGGCGCCGACGGCTCCGCTCGGTGGGTCGAAGTGGCCTACGCGGAACCGGCGAGCACCGCCGGAGCCGTCGACGTAGGAGCCGTGTGATGCGCCGAATCCTCTCCGCCGCCGTGGTCGCGGCCCTCGCCGTGAGCCTGGCCGCCTGTACCACCGACCCGCTCGCCGATCAGTATCGCGCGGGCGACAACAAGGGGTACATCGCCGCGAACGGGTTCCAGACACAGGAGATCGCCCCCGACCAGCGCGGTGAACCCGTCGACTTCGCGGGCACCCTCGACAACGGCTCGCCCGTGTCGAGCGCCGATTTCGTGGGCAAGGTCCTCGTCGTCAACTTCTGGTACGCCACCTGCGGCCCCTGCATCATCGAAGCGCCGCGCCTCGAGCAGGCCTACCAGTCGTTCCAGGGGCAGGACGTCGCGTTCCTCGGTATCAACACCTACGACCAGGGCCCCACCGCCCTCTCGTTCGCCCGCGACAACGGGGTGTCGTACTCCAGCGCGCTCGCGGTCAACGACGCCGAGCTCAAGCTCGCGTTCAACGACAAGACGCCCCTGAATGCCACCCCCACCACGCTCGTGCTCGACAAGCAGGGCCGCGTCGCGGCCCGCATCATCGGGGAACTGCCCGAGGCGTCGATCCTCGAGGCGATGGTGCGCACCGTGGTCGCGGAGAACGCGTGAATCCGGGCGCCCTCGTCTTCGACGGGGCTCTGTGGCTCGCGCTCCCCGTCGCGCTCGCGGCCGGCCTCATCTCGTTCCTCTCGCCCTGCGTGCTGCCGCTCGTCCCCGGGTACCTCGGCTTCATCGGCGGTGCCGTCGCTCCGCGGGGGAGCTCGGCATCCGGCCCGGGTCGTGGACGCCTGCTGGGCGGGACGCTGTTGTTCATCGCGGGCTTCACCGTCGTCTTCATGGCGCTGAACGTGCTCGGCGGCGCCGCCGGGGCGTTCTTCACCCGCTACGCCGATGTCATCACGCGCGTCGTCGGTGTCGTCATCATCCTCATGGGGCTGGTGTTCATCGGCCTCTTCGGCATCGCGCAGCGCTCGGTGCGCATGCAGGCACGCGGAAACCTCGGCCTCATCGGAGCGCCGCTGCTCGGTATCGCCCTCGGCATCGGCTGGACGCCCTGCATCGGCCCGACGCTGACCGCGATCATCTCGGTGTCGTACATCGTCGGCGACCCCTGGCGCGCGGCCCTGCTCGGGCTGGCCTATTCGCTGGGGCTCGGCATCCCGTTCCTGCTCCTCGCGGTCGGCTTCGGCTGGGCGACGAAGTCGGTGGCCTTCATCCGCCGGCACATCCGCGTCGTGAACCTCATCGGCGGGGTCCTGCTCATCGTGCTCGGCCTGCTCATGGTCATCGGCGTGTGGGGCACCTGGATGTCGACCCTGCAGGGGGTGATGCTCAATGTCCAGCTCCCGCTCTGATCGAGGTGGCACCGTGACCGAGCCGACCGACGGCGTCCTCCGTCCGTCCGATCACGCCGATTCCGCACCGTCCGGCGACGGCAGCGACGACATCACCCAGCCGCGCCTGGGTGTCGTCGGCTGGATGCGCTGGGGCTGGCGGCAGCTCACCAGCATGCGCACCGCGCTCGTGCTGCTGCTGCTGCTCGCGATCGCCGCCGTCCCCGGCTCGATCGTGCCGCAACGCAGCGCCGACCCCAACGGCGTCACGCAGTACTTCACCGACAACCCCGACCTCGCGCCGGTGCTCGACAAGCTGAGCATGTTCGACGTGTACACGTCGCCGTGGTTCTCGGCGATCTACATCCTGCTGTTCGTCTCGCTCATCGGGTGCGTGCTCCCGCGCACGAAGCACCACTGGAAGGCGCTGCGCTCGCAGCCCCCGCGCACGCCCGCGCGCCTCGGTCGTCTGGACGACCACCGCGACGTGACCGTGACGGTGCCGGAGGGCCAGGATGCCGCGGCCGTCGCCGCCGCAGCCGTCGACAGTGCCGCCGCGCAGCTGCGCAAGAGCGGCTACCGCGTCGCGCGGTACGACGGGCGGGGCACGTTCTCGGTCTCTGCCGAGCGCGGCTACCTGCGCGAGACCGGCAACCTCGTCTTCCACGCGGCGCTCGTGGGCGTGCTGTTGGCCGTCGGCATCGGCGGCGGCTTCACCTACACCGGGCAGCGCGTGCTCGTGGAGGGACAGGCGTTCGCGAACAGCCTGCTCGACTACTCCTCGTTCAACCCTGGGCGCTTCGTCAGCGGTGACACCCTCACGCCCTACTCGATGACGCTCGACCAGTTCGACGTGAACTACGTCGCGCCCGGCCAGCCCGGTTCGGGGCAGGCGGGCGACTTCGTCGCGCACATGACGACCCAGGCTCCGGGTGGGGACCCCCAGAACGGCGAGATCCGTGTCAACCATCCCCTCGACGTGCAGGGCGATCGCATCTACCTGCTCGGCAACGGATACGCCCCGACCGTGACGATCCGTAACGCCCAGGGCGACGAGGTGTTCCACGACTCGGTGGCGTTCCTGCCCCAGGATGCCAACATGACCTCGCTCGGCGTCATCAAGGTCGCGGACGGGCTCCCGGAGCAACTCGGTCTCGTCGGCTTCTTCTACCCGACCATGGACGTGCTGGCCTCGGGTGCGCTGACCTCGACCTACGGTGCGCTCGAGTACCCGGTGCTCACGCTCCGCGTCTACGCCGGAGACCTCGGGATCGACGACGGCACGCCCCGCTCGGTCTATACGCTCGACCCGACCGGCATGGAGCAGCTCGCCGGTGGCGACAGCGGTACCCCGGCGATCCAGCTCATGCCCGGCGAGACGCAAGACCTGCCGAACGGACTCGGCACGATCACCTTCGACAACGCCGCCCCCGCCGGCGCGTCCGGGTACGACGGTTCGGTGAAACGCTTCGCCTCGCTCTCGATCCACCGTGACCTCGCAGGGCCCTGGGTGCTCGCCTTCGCCCTGCTCGCCCTCTTCGGCCTGCTCGCCGCGCTGTTCGTGCCGCGCCGCCGCATGTGGGTCAAGGCGACGCTGCGCGGCGGGGCGGTGCACGTGGAGTACGCGGGCCTGGCCCGCGGCGAAGACCCGACGCTCGCCGCCGCCGTCGAGCAGATGGTCGAGAAGCACCGGGCGACGCTTCCGGGTGAGGTCGCCCCGGCGGCCGAGGCTCCTGCTGCTGCGGCTCCGCGCGCGGGGACCAGCGTCGACGACGCCCCGGAATCCGACCCCACCGACCCGTCCCGTCCCGATACCGGAAAAGTAGACTGACACCATGCCCGGACCGAACTCGCTCTTCCTCGACGAGATCTCCCTTCTCCTGGTGTGGACGGCGGTCGGCGTCTATGTGCTGGCGTTCATCGCCTACGCCATCGACCTCGCCCGTCGCTCCGACCTCGCCGTCAAGGCGAAGGACCAGGTCGTCGCCCGTGAGCTCGTGACCGCGGGCGGGGGAGGCGTCATCGACTCCTCGGCTCAGGGTGTGGCATCCGGTCCCTCGTTCACCGCGAAGCCCCGGTACCTCTGGGCCCGCATGGGGACGGCGCTGACGGCGCTCGCCTTCCTCTTCCACCTCGCCGCGACCGTGCTGCGCGGGTTCGCTGCGGGCCGTGTGCCGTGGTCGAACATGTACGAGTTCGCGCTCACCGGGCTGCTGCTCATCGTGTTGGTCTACCTCGCCTCGCTGACGCGGTACGACCTGCGCTTCCTCGGCTCGTTCATCACGGGCCTGGCGATCGTGCTGCTGGGAGGCGCGACCCTGGCGTACCACGTCGAGGTGGTGCCGCTGGCCGACCCGTTGAAGTCGGTGTGGCTCGTCATCCACGTCTTCGTCGCGATCCTCGCGACCTCGCTGTTCGCGCTCGCTTTCGGGCTGTCGGTCGTGCAGCTGCTGCAGACCCGCCGTGAGCGCAAGCTGGTCGACGCGCCGGCGGACGCCGCGGGCCGCCGCAGCTTCTTGCGGACCCTGCCCTCGGCCGACGCCCTGGAGTCTCTCGCGTACCGCTTCGCGATCGTCGGGTTCATCTTCTGGACGTTCACGCTGATCGCCGGTGCCATCTGGGCCAATGACGCGTGGGGCCGCTTCTGGGGCTTCGACACCAAAGAGGTCTGGACGTTCGTCATCTGGGTGCTCTACGCCGGCTACATCCACGCCCGCGCGACCCGTGGCTGGCGCGGCACCCGCTCGGCGTGGCTGTCGATCATCGGCTTCACCGCCGTGCTGTTCAACTTCACGATCGTCAACGTCTTCTTCAAGGGCCTGCACGCCTACAGCGGCCTGACGCAGTAGGGGGCGGCCCGCGCGTGCGGGCGGGGCGCGCGTGCGCGCCGGCCCGCTCGTGTGCGCCGGCCCGCGCGTGCGCGCCGGGCGCGCGCGTCGCGCTGACCTCGCCCCGTGCCCCGGCCGCTTGCGGTCCCACGATCGGTTGAGTGTCCAAAACACCCGGACGATCTGAAAATCGCTCCGGGTGTCTTGGACACTCAACCGGGGTCAGGGCCGCCACCCTCGCGAACGGAGCGCCGCGACCGTCGGGGCAACGATGAAGCGGTCGGGGTCACGAAGGTGATGGTCGACGATGCGAACGAGGAGCCAGCCTTGGGCGGTGATGGCCGGCCACCGGTCGGCATCCCGTCGGAACTGATGAACGTCCGCGTGCTGTCGGCCGTCGTACTCGACCGCGACGCGATGATGCTCGTAAGCCATGTCGAGGCGGGCGATGAACACCCCACGGGTATCGCGGAGAGTCCAATTGAGTTCGGGTTCGGGGAGACCGGCGCGCACGAGAATCCGTCGCACTTTGGACTCGCGTGGCGACTCCGCACCGGGACGAACGGATGCCAGCGCCGGGGCGAGGTCGATGGCCCCTCGGCGCCGGAGGCGCGTGCACGCATCGCCCAGGTCGTCGCGGTCGGCGAGGCCGTGGGTGAGGATGTGATCGCCTATCGCGACAAGGTCGTCCTCCGACATGGTTGCGGCGAGCTGCGCCCACGTCTCTGCAGCCGTGGTGACAGGCAGACCACGACGTAGCGTCAAACATGCGGTCGACATTCTGAGCCGGTGACCGATGACGCCGACCGTGCGAGGTTCACGCGCCGGAGCGATCGCCGACACATGAAGTCCCGCCGGGTGCGCGGTGGGCAGCGGCAGTTCCCAGAGCGCTGCGGCGGTCTCGTGGCTGAAGAACTGGGCCGGTCTCAGCCGCGGCGCGTAGGCATCACACCTCTCTCGCACCGACCGCATGTCGGCGGACCTGCTGCGGACGCCGTGGAATGGTGCGGAGAGATCGCGGGCGAGCAGCCGGTCGCGACGAACATCGAGTCGTCTGGCCTCCTGGACGGTGAAGGCGGCACCCAACTCAGCGGGGAGGGGACGTCGAAGCATGCGGCTACTTCATCGCATCCATCCGGCCCGTCGTGGTCGGTGAGACGCTGCCGGTGAATGATTCGCCGACACGACGACCGGTGGAGGAGGACCGACAGCCCTTCTCGCTCACTGAGTGTCCAAGACACCCGGAGCTCCCGAGAAAACGTCCGGGTGTTTTGGACAGTCGGGCTTCCCGCGACGGGATCCCCTGGTCTGGGCGCCTCAGCAGGTCTGCTCGTCGGGTTTCGTCGACGACGTCTCCAGCGCAGGTTGAGTGTCCAAGACACCCGGAGCTCTCGAGAAAACGTCCGGGTGTTTTGGACAGTCGGGCTTCCCGCGACGGGATCCCCTGGTCTGGGCCGCCTCAGCAGGTCTGCTCGTCGGGTTTCGTCGACGACGTCTCCACTGCAGGTTGAGTGTCCAAGACACCCGGAGCTCTCGAGAGAACGTCCGCGTGTCTTGGACACTCAACGGGGGTGGGGTCCCGCGGCGCCCCGCAGGCTACGCGGCGACGAGGGCCGCGGCGCGAGCCGAGGTCGTGCGGCGGCGGACGACGACCAGCGTCGTGACCACGAGCGCGAGCACGGCCCAGACGATCAGGCCGACGATCCCGGCCCCGACGCCGCCCGACGACGAGAGGGCGCCGAGCATCGCGCTGTAGGCGGGTGAGGTGGGCAGCAGCGACGACAGGGCGGCGAGCACGGGGGGCACGGTCGAGACGATGCTCGCACCGAGCGCCAGGGTCCCGACGATCGCCGCGATCCACCGGCCGGCCCCGCCGAACAATGCCACCAGAGCCTGATGCACCGCGGCGAACGCCACTCCGGCCGCGACGCACACGAGTGCGAAGAGCGCCCAGTCGCCCCAGTCGTAGCGGGATGCCACCTGCACCACGCCCGCGACCAGCAGCCCCTGCACGACCCCGACGAGGGCCGCGGGAGCGAAGCCGCGGAGGGCGACGAGGGCCGAGGGGCGGCGACTGGTCAGCGCGCGGGCCGACACCGCCTGGAACGGGACGAACGAGGCGAGCCCGCCGAACCACAGCACCGCCATCGCCAGCAGCGGCACCGCCGCGAGGCCGAAGAGCGAGTCGCTCGTGCCGGTGGCCGATACGGGGTCGGCGACGACGTCGGCGAGGGTGGTCGCCTGCGCGTCGGTGTAGCTCGGGATCTGCGACACGGCCGTGTCCAGGCCGCCGGCGAGTGACGAGGTTCCGGATGCCACTTGGCCCACGCCGTCGGCGAGCTGACCGGCACCGTCCTCGGCGCCGCGGGCTCCGTCGGCCAGTTGGGCGGCTCCTCCGGCAGCGCCCTCGGCCCCGGTGGCGAGCTGGCCCGCTCCGTCGGCGGCGGTACGCGCTCCGCTCGCGAGCTGACCGGCACCGCCCGCCGCGGTCTGAGCGCCGTCAGCGAGCTGGACCGCACCGTCACGCGTCTGACCGAGGCCGCCGGCGAGCTGCGAGGCGCCCGAGCCGAGCGCAGAGGCACCGGCACCGAGCTGGCGCGCTCCGTCGCCGAGCTGGGTCGCGCCGCTGGAGACACCGTCGATCCCGCCGGCGATCGTGTTCAGCCCCTTCTCGGCGTCGCGGGCGCCGGAGGCGAGCCCCTCTGCGCCGTCGGCGAGCTTCGTGTTGGCGGCGGCGATCGCTCGGACACCCGCGGGGAGCTGGGCTGCCTGACCGGCGATCGTGCCGATGTCTGTGACCGTCTGCTGCGCCTTCGGCAGCTCCGCGTTGGCCCGGTCGGACGCGGCGCGCAGCTGCGCACACAGGTCGGGCGTGGCGGCGGCGTCGCACGAGTCGGCGAGCCGCTGCAGGTCCGCCGCCGCGGTGGCGAGGGCCGTGTTCACCTCGGGCGCCGCCGCAGCGACGTCCTTGGCCGCCTGCTCGAAGCCCGGGGGGATGGCATCCGCGATCTGGTTGACCTGAGTTGCGAGCTGACGGTTCCCGTCGGCGATGCCGTCGGCTCCGGTCGCGAGCTTCCCGACGCCGGTGGCGGCGTCGCGTGTGCCGGTGGCGAGAGCGGCGGCGCCGCTCGAGAGCTGATCGGCACCCCCGGCGAGACCGTCGAGCCCGCCGGAGAGCTGGCCGGCACCGTTCGCGAGATCGCCCGCACCCGCGGCGAGCTTGCCGGTTCCGTCGGCGAGCTGGTCCGCGCCTGTCGCGAGCTGCCCGACGCCGCCGGAGAGCTGGTCGGCGCCGGTGGCGAGTTGCCCCACACCGCCCGACAGTGCTCCCGCCCCGGTCGCGAGCTGGCCGACGCCGCTCGACAGCTGACCCGCACCGTCGGAGAGCTGGCCCAGTCCGTCGCGCAGACCGTTCGCGCCGGTCGCCGCCTGACCCGCGCCGTCGGCGAGCTGGTGCGCCCCGCCGGCCGCCTGACCGAGCTGGTCGCTGAGAGTCGTGAAGCCGAGGAAGACGTTCTTGAGGTACTGCGACGACAGTTCGCTGCCGAACACCGAGGAGGCGGTGGATGCCAGAGTCGCGGTGATCGCGCCGTCGACGACGCGCGCGTTCGGAGCGGTCGCGACCCCGATCGTGGCCTTCTCGGGATTCTCGCCCGGGCGGGTCGAGAGCGAGGCGGCGGTGAAGTTCTCGGGGATCGTGACGACCGCGGTGTAGGTCCCGTCGGCGAGACCGGCGGCGGCGTCGGAGTCGTTCGAGATGACCCAGTCGATGTTGCTCGACTGATCGTCGGCGCCCTTGACCAGGCCGCCGGTGAGCTGGCGCCCGAGGGGAACGAGCTGCCCGTTGAGCTCGACGGCCTTGTCGTCGTTGACGATCGCGGCGGTGATGTTCTCGAGCCGATCGGTCGGGTTGTACAGCGCGCCGACGAGGATGCCGCCGATGACGGCGGGGAGGAGGAGCACGCCGAGCAGCGTGCGCCAGGTCACGGGGCGGCGGGAGCGCGAGCGCTCGACGGGGAGAGTCATGCGAACACCTCGGAGAGATCGGCGAACGTTTCGGGTTCGGTCTGGTGCCGGCGCGGCGTCGGAAGGGCGAGGGATGCCACATCCGGGCGCTGGGCCTGCCCCAAGAGGGCGAGGGCGCGGCGTTCGTCGCGCGCGGAGACGATGAGGGTGAAGGGCGACGACTCGTCGCCGGAACGCTCTCGGACGTCGGTGGCGGCGCGCCGGAGCAGGGAGGCGACCTCGTCGCGCACGTCGTCATCGAGGCGATCGACGTCGGAGACGACCACGATCCGCGTTCCGCCGGCGACGGCTTCGGTCACCGCGCGGGCGGCGTCCGCGGACTCGTCGAGAAGGGCGACGCCGACTCGTGCGCGCACGGCCCCGGCCCGCTCCGGCACGAGCAGGCCGTCGACGCGCAGTCGCCCGTCGACACCGGCCAGACGTCCCGAGAGGGCGAGCAGCAGCGCGCGGGTGGTCCGGGTCTCACCCGTGACCAGGAGGGTCCCGCCGTAGCCGAGGCGCAGGGAGATGTCGGTGAACACCGGGTCGTCGGCATCCGAGGCTCCGACCGTGCGCAGCTCGTCGGCGGCGATGGCGATCGCCGGCTCACCCGGCCAGTCGGCCAGGCGCACCTCACGTTCGACAGCCTCTCCCTCGACGTCGAGCTTGGGCAGCAGGCGGTCGAGCCACCGCGGCATCCACCAGGCCTTGTCGCCGAGGAGGGCGAGGACGGCCGGGACGAGAGTCATCCGCACGAGGAACGCGTCGACGGCGACGCCGACGGCCAGGCCCAGGGCGATGGGTTTGAGGCTCGAGTCGCCCTCCGGCACGAAGGCGACGAACACCGCGAACATGATCACGGCAGCTGCCACCACCACGCGGGCCGAGGCGGCGAAGCCGCTGCGGACGGCTCCCAGCGCCACCTCGCGGGGGGAGCGGCCGTCGCGCTTCGCGTGCACGTAGTCCTCGCGCATGCGGGAGACGAGGAACACCTGATAGTCCATCGCGAGGCCGAAGAGCACGCCCATCACGACGATCGGCATGAAGCTGATGATGGGACCGACCTTCGCCACGTGCAGGGCATCGGCGAACCACCCCCACTCGAACACGGCGGCGACGACGCCGAACGAGGCGGCGACGGACAGCAGGTACCCGCCCGCCGCGGTCAGGGGCACCCAGATCGAGCGGAACACGATCATCAGCAGCACCAGCGAGAGCCCCACGACGAAGATGCCGAACGGCAGAAGCGCGGCCCCCAGCTGGTCGGAGATGTCGATCGTCACGGCGGTGTACCCGGTGACGAGGAGGTGCACGCCGAACTCGTCGTACAGGCGCTGCTCCTGCGAGCGCAGCTCCCGGACGAGGTCGGCGGTGCGCGGGTCGTCCGGTGCCGTCTCGGGGACGATCTGCACGATGCCGGTGTCGGCGGTCTCGTTGGGCGTCGCGAGCGCCACCTCGGCGACGCCGGGGATCTTCGCGATCTCGTCGCCGATGTTCTGCATGAGCGTGAGCGGGTCGTTGGAGGTGACGATCGTCCCGGTCATGATGAGCGGGCCGTTGGCGCCCGGCCCGAAGTACTCGTCGGTGAGCTCGTAGGCGACGCGTGCCTCGTCGCCCTCGGGGAGCTGCCCGGCGTTCGGCAGGGTCAAGGCGAGCGACGCGGCGGGGATCGCGGTGACTCCGAGGAGACCGATCACGGCGACGGTGGTGACGACCGGATGCCGGGTCACCAGGCCCACCCACCGCTTCGCCGGTCCGTTGCGCTCGGCGCGTGCCGCGGCGGCCGCGGCCTTCTCTTCGCGCTCGGCGGTGGCTCGGGCGACCTCGATCGCGGTGTCGTCCGCGGAGGCCCCGCGGGCCCGCTTCTTCGGCCGCTTGTAGCCCCAGCCGACCACGCGGTGCCCGGCGAACCCGAGGAACGCGGGGGTCAGCGTGAGCCCGACGCACACGGCGATCGCGACGGCGACCGAGGCGGCGATCCCCATGGTCGTGAGGAACGGGATGTTCGCGAAGCTCAGGCCGATCAGGGCGATGAGCACGGTGATCCCCGCGAAGACGACCGCGGAACCGGCGGTGCCGACGGCGCGGGCGGTCGACTCCTCCGGGTCCATCCCCGCGCGGGTCTGGTCCTGATGTCGGGACACGATGAACAGCGCGTAGTCGATGCCGACGGCCAGGCCCAGCATCACCGCCAGGAGAGGAGTGGTGGAGGAGACGGTCGCGAACCCGGTGGCGATGAAGATCAGGGCCACCGAGAGGCCGACGCCGAGGATCGCGGTGGCCAGCGGCATCCCGGCCACGAGGAACGAACGGAAGGTCACCATCAGCACGAGCGCCGCGATGAGGACGCCGAGGGCCTCGGTGAGGGTCGCGCCGGGGACGTCGGTGGCGAACAGCTGGCCGCCGAGAACGGCCTGCGAGCCGGCGGGGAGGGCGGAGCCGAGGGCCGCGGCCTGCTCGCGGAGGCCGTCTTCGGTGGCATCCGGAACCGCGGTGGACTCGCCCGCGAACTGGATGCGCACGATCGCGGCCCGATCGTCGTCGGAGATGCCGCCGGAGATGCGCGTGTCGTAGGGGTCGGTGACGGCCTCGACGAAGTCGAGCCCGCCGATGTCGGTGCTCGTCTTCTGGATGGCGTCCTGGTAGGCCTGATCGCGCACGCTCGCACCGTCTGCCGCGACGACGATGATCTCGGCGCTGGCTCCGCTGACCTGGGGGAAGGTGCGCTCGAGCATCTCCAGGCCCGCCTGCGATTCGGTGCCGGGAATGGTGAAGGTGTTGTCGGTGCCCTTCGCCAGGAGCGCGACGCCTCCGCCCGCGAGCACGAGGATGAGCAGCCAGGCGCTCAGGACCCGCCAGGGGTGACGGAACGACCAGCGACCCAGGGTGTACAAAAAGGTGGACACGGTGCGGCTCCCACGATCGGCGGACAGTCGATACAGCGCCGTATCGGATACAACAATGTATCGTAATCGGAAGAAGCGGACTCGAACCTGAGTCTCGCGTGTGAGCAGGAGGACGCGGATGACCGATACGGCACCGGCGCCGTCGCGTCGACGAGAGGCCACCCGCACGCGCCTCCTGGATGCCGCGACGGAGATGTTCGCGGAAGTCGGTATCGACGCCGCATCCGTCGAGGCCATCTGCGAACGCGCGGGGTTCACGCGCGGGGCGTTCTATTCGAACTTCGCCTCCAAGGAGGAGCTGTTCCTCGCGCTGTGCGCGCGATCGGCCGAGACCACGATCGCGGCGGTCCGTGACCGGGTGGCCTCGATCGAGGATCGGGGGCTCCACGGCTCCGGCGACGTGAAGAACCTCGTCCAGGAGGTGCTGGAGGCCGCCGGCGACGATCGGCTCGACGTGCTCCTCGGAGCCGAGACGCGCCTGCAGGCCCTGCGCAATCCCGAGTTCGCCAAGGAGTACCTCGCCCTGAACCAGGGCCTGGGCGAGAGCGTCACGCAGCTCGTGGGCGACATCGCGGCCGCGCGTGGGCTCTCGCTGCGCATCCCGGTCGAGGTGGCGACCGATCTGCTTCTCTCGGTCTGGATCTCCTCCTCGGAGACGGCACTGCTCACCTCGTCGAGTCCGGACGCGGCCCGCTCGGAGCTGGCCGAGCGGCTCGCTCAGATCGTGGGGCTCATCCTCGAGTGAGCTCGAGGGCGGCGTAGCAGCGCCGCAGCCGATCGAGCCACCACTCACGGCGATCGTCGGGGGCCGCCACGCGGTCCAGGTCAGCGTTCGACGGTCGGGGGCGCTCGAGCGACAACGCTCCCTCGCGGGCGAGGAGCGGCGACGTCACGACGTCGGCGGTGAAGAGTGACGCCGTCCCGAGTCCGCAGTCGTACTCGAGGTCGGGCAGAGCGGCGGCCAGTGCGGCGCCCATCGACAGGCCGATCGAGGTGTCCAGGGCGCTCGAGACCACCGCGGGCAGACCTGCCTCGGCGACCAGCGCCAGCGCCGCGTGCACCCCGCCCAGCGGCTGCGCCTTGACGACGAGCAGGTCGGCTGCTCCGGATCGCGCCACGCGCAGGGGGTCGCTCGCCTTGCGGACGCTCTCGTCGGCGGCGATCGGGATGCCGAGGTACGCGATGCGCTCCCGCAGCTGGGCGAGCTCGTCGACCTCGGTGCAGGGCTGCTCGACGTACTCGAGGTCGAACGCGGCGAGGGCGTGCACGGCCCGCTCGGCTTCGTCGACGTTCCACGCGCCGTTCGCGTCGATGCGAACCCGCCCCTCGGGGCCCATCTCCTCCCGGACGGCCCGCACGCGCGCGATGTCGTCGTCGAGCACCTGCCCCGCTTCGGCGACCTTCACCTTCACCGTCCGGCATCCGTCGTACCGGGCGAGGATCCGGGGAACCTCGGATGCCGCGACGGCGGGCATCGTAGCGTTGACGGGGATCGTGCGGCGCAACGCGGTCGGCGCGGGGGACCAGCCGAAGTCCAGGGCGCCGGCGAGCCACGTCGCCGCCTCGGCGTCGGAGTACTCGACGAAGGGCGAGAACTCCGTCCACCCCTCGGGACCCTCGAACACCACCGCCTCGCGCGTTTCGAGGCCACGGAAGCGCGCGGCGAGAGGGAGGGCCACCACCCGCGCCGTGTCGACGATGTCAGAGAGCGGGGGGAGGGGCGCGGTGCTCATCCCCCCATCCTGGCCCCGGTGCCGACGACCGGGAATAGGCTGACGCCATGCTCTTCGACACTCCGGTCCGCCTCGGCGTCCAGATCCAGCCGCAGCACGTCCAGTACTCCGACATCCGCGACGCCGTCTTCCGCCTGGAAGAGATGGGCGTCGACGTCCTCTTTAACTGGGACCACTTCTTCCCGCTCTACGGCGACCCCGACGGTGAGCACTTCGAAGCGTGGACCATGTTGGCCGCGTGGGCCGAGCAGACCGAGCGCGTCGAGTTCGGTGCGCTGGTCAACTGCAACAGCTACCGCAACGCCGACCTGCAGGCCGACATGGCCCGCACGATCGACCACATCAGCAAGAAGGGCGGCGACACCGGCCGCTTCATCTTCGGCACCGGCTCCGGCTGGTTCGAGCGCGACTACGACGAGTACGGCTACGCCTTCGGTACGGCAGGTTCGCGCCTGAATGCCCTGGCGACCGACCTCGACCGCATCGTCGCGCGGTGGGGCAAGCTCAACCCCGCGCCGACCCGCCACATCCCCGTGATGATCGGCGGAAAGGGCGAGCAGAAGACCCTCCGCATCGTGGCGAAGCACGCCGACATCTGGCACAGCTTCGTCACGCCCGACGAGCTGCCGCACAAGCTCGGCGTGATCGAGAAATGGGCCGAGACCGAGGGGCGCGACCTGTCGGGTCTCGTCGTCTCGAACGAGCTGAAAGACCGCGACGAGTCCGACGCCGACGCCCTCTTCGATGCCGGGACGCGCCTGTTCACGCTCGGCTTCTCGGGCCCGGAGTGGGACTACTCCCTCATCGAGCGCTGGCTCACGTGGCGCGACGGAAAGAACGCCTGAGCGTCTCGCGCCCATAAACACGATTCGCTCGCAGACGCGTGCTCCCCGTGTTTATGGGCGCGGATCGCGTTTATGCGTGAGGCCGTTGGCTCGTGCCCCTCGCGTGACGCCCGGCTTTTCCCCTCACCACCGGTCGTAGGCTGGAACGGTGACCGTTTCCGAGCTCTTCGACCCCGCCGAGTGGGCGCTGGCGCCCGGCGCCGAGCGATACACCGACATCACCGCGCACGTCAGCACCGACGGCCGGATCGCCAGGATCGCGTTCGACCGCCCCGAGGTGCGCAACGCCTTCCGCCCGCACACGGTCGACGAGCTGTACACCGCTCTCGACATCGCGCGGCAGGACCACCGCATCGGGGTGGTGCTGCTGACCGGCAACGGCCCGAGCCCCAAGGACGGCGGGTGGGCGTTCTGCTCGGGCGGGGACCAGCGCATCCGCGGCCGTGACGGGTACAAGTACTCCCACGAGGAGCACACCGTGCACGACCCCGGTCGCGCCGGGCGCCTGCACATCCTCGAGGTGCAGCGGCTCATCCGCTTCATGCCGAAGGTCGTCATCGCCGTCGTGCCCGGGTGGGCCGCGGGGGGAGGGCACTCGCTCAACGTCGTGTGCGACCTGTCCATCGCGAGCCGCGAGCATGGCCGGTTCAAGCAGACGGATGCCGATGTCGGCTCGTTCGACGCCGGTTACGGCTCCGCCTACTTCGCGCGGCAGATCGGGCAGAAGTTCGCCCGCGAGATCTTCTTCCTCGCTGAGGAGTACTCCGCCGAGCGCGCATACGAGCTCGGGGCGGTGAACCGTGTCGTCCCGCACGTCGACCTCGAGCGCGAGGCGATCGCGATGGCGCGGACGATCCTCACCAAGTCGCCCACCGCGATCCGGATGCTCAAGTTCGCGTTCAACGCGGTCGACGACGGACTCGTCGGTCAGCAGGTGTTCGCCGGGGAGGCCACGCGCCTGGCCTACGGGACGGACGAGGCGGCCGAGGGGCGCGACTCGTTCCTCGAGAAGCGCGACCCCGACTGGTCCGACGTCCCGTGGCACTACTGAGCGGGAGATCCGGAGCGTGAGGCTCGAGGCTCCGGCATCCGGTGACCCGCGCGACGTGCTGCGGGCATTGCGCGCGGCGGTGCTCGGTGCGGGACCCGCGGTCGCCCTCGGCGACGCGCCGGGCCTTCCCGCCGAGGTGCCGGGAGGAACGGCCGCGGTCGTCACCACGTCGGGATCGACGGGCGTGCCCAAGTCGGTCGCGCTCAGCCGCAACGCGCTCATCGCGAGCGCCTACGCGACGGCCGCCCGCATCGGCGAGGGCGCGTGGCTGCTCGCCGTCCCCGCGACGTACGTCGCCGGCGTCCAGGTGCTCGTGCGCGCGCTCCTCGCCGATCGCGAACCTGCGGTGCTCTCCGGGCCTTTCCGTCCCGAACCCTTCTCTGCGGCCGCCCTCGGCATGGCCTCGCACGACAAGGGCGCGCGTGTGCCGACGTACACGTCCCTGGTGCCCGCGCAGCTGCAGAGACTCCTGGATGCCGCCGACACCGACCCCGCTGTCGCGCAGGCGCTGCGCTCGTTCGAGGCGATCCTGATCGGCGGCCAGGCGCTCGCGCCGACGGTCCGCGAGCGCGCGGAGGCCGCCGGGGCGCGGGTCGTCCGCACGTACGGCTCGACCGAGACCAGCGGCGGCTGCGTCTACGACGGGGTGCCGCTCGACGGTGTCGCGGTCGACATCGTCGGGGGAGAGGTGCGTCTGTCGGGCCCGACCCTCGCCGACGGGTACGTGGGCGATCCCGATCGCTCGGCCGCGTCGTTCCCCGTCGATGACGACGGCACGCGGTGGTACCGCACCGGCGACGGCGGCGAGGTCGAGAACGGCGTCCTGCGCGTGACCGGACGTCTCGACAACGTCATCGTGTCAGGCGGCGTGAACGTCTCGCTCGACCGGGTCGAGGCGGCGGTGCGTGGCATCCGGGGTCTGGAGTCGGCCGTGGTCGTGGCGATTCCGGATGCCGACTGGGGGCAGGGATCTGCCGTGATCGTTCCAGGTCTCACTCCCGACGCCCCCGACGACGTGCTCTCGAAGGTGCGAGCGGTGGTCGGCGAGATCGTCGGGACCGTGGCCCGACCGGCGCGCGTGATCGCGGTCGACGAGCTGCCGACACTGTCGTCGGGCAAGCCCGACCGGGCCGCGCTGGCGCGGCGCTTCGGCGGGGCGGGCTTAGGATGACCCTCCGTGGCAGCACAGTCTCGTAAGCGTTCGCGTCCGGCCCCGAAGCGTCGTCCCCACGGCAATCCGCAGAGGCAGAAGAGCACAGCCCCGCAGGCCGTGGCCCCGGCCACCGCGCGCGACTGGATCGCCGCGGCGCGGCTGCGGACCCTGCCTCTCGCGATCACCCCGGTGCTCATCGGTACGGGAGCGGCGACCCTCGTCGACGATCAGCTCCATTGGGTGATCGCGCTGGCGTGTCTCGCCGTGGCATTCGCGCTGCAGATCGGCGTCAACTTCGCCAACGACTACAGCGACGGCATCCGCGGCACCGACGACGTCCGCGTGGGCCCGGGGCGTCTGACCGGCGGGCGCAAGGCGGAGCCGCGGACGGTGCTGATCGTCGCGCTCGCGTTCTTCGCTCTGGCCGCGCTCGTGGGCCTCGCGCTCGTCGTGCGGACGGGCCAGTGGTGGTTGCTCGCGGTCGGTGCGGTCTGCATCATCGCGGCCTGGTTCTACACCGGCGGCAAGCGCCCGTACGGCTACAACGCGATGGGCGAGCTCTTCGTCTTCGTGTTCTTCGGTCTCGTCGCCACCCTCGGCACGACGTGGGTCCAGGTGCAGGAGATCCCGCAGGAGGCATGGTTCGGAGCCGTGGCCGCGGGGCTGCTCGCGTGCGCGGTGCTGCTGGCCAACAATCTCCGCGACATCGACCAGGACCGCCTCGCCGGCAAGCGCACCCTGTCCGTCCTCATCGGACGCCGCCCGACACAGGTGCTCTTTACGCTGTTCGTGCTCGTCCCGTTCGGCATCTCCGCCTTCCTCGCCCTGGTGTACCCGGTCGCGTGGCTGACGTTGCTCGGTCTGCTCGGAGCGCTCTCCGCGGTGCTGATCGTGTGGACCGCGCGGACGCCGCGCGAGCTCATCACCGCGCTGCAGGTGACGAGCTTCACCTCGGTCGGCTACGGCGCCCTGCTGTTCTGGGCCTTCGTGGCCTGAGCGTCAGCGGCCCGGAGAGTCCTCGGACCGATCCGCCTCGGCGGGAGCGTCAGCGGTCGGCTCGGACGCGGGAGCTTCCTCGCGCGCAGAGGCCTCGACGACCGCGTCCTCCGCGTCGGCGTCGGCTTCGGCCGCCGTTCGGCGACCCGCGGTCACGCGAGAGGCGCGGCGCTCCGCGAGACCTCCGGTGACCTGATCGAGCGGGCGACGAAGGAACAGCAGCGAGAGGCTGAGCCCGATGAGGGCGGCGAAGATCGCGGCGAGCCACGGCAGTTCCTGGAAGACCGGGAACAGCAACAGGATGCCGAGAGGCACGAGGAACGCGAGCAGACGCAGGGCCGTGAAGACCAGGGCGGACCGGGCACGCATCGTCCTAGTCTACGGCGGCGGAACGACCCCCCGGCGCCCGGCCGGTGTCCAGCCGACACACGTAGGATTGGGTCATGGCACGGCTGCTGTTGATACTGGCGCTCGTGGCGACCGCCTTCTGGGTCTACACGATCGTCGACTGCGCGGTCCAGCCGGCCGGACGCCATCGCGGCGTCAGCAAGCCCGCGTGGATGGTCATCGTGATCCTCCTTCCGGTGCTCGGCGGCATCCTGTGGTTCCTCATCGGCCGCGGTCGCGCCAACGGCCCCGTCACCCGGCGAGCTCCCGACGACGACCCCGAGTTCCTCGGCCGCCTGTCGCCCGCGGCGCGCGCCGATCAGGACGAGCGCATCCGTCGCCTCGAAGAAGAGCTCGCGCAGCTGGACTCCGAGGCCGACGATCCGCGCGATCCTCGCCCCGAGCCGCCCGCCGGCGATGACCCGGGCGATGATGACACCCGCGGGCAGCGCGGCGCCGTCAGCTGACCGTGAGCACGAACGACGAGCGCGCCGCCGCGCCCTCCACGGATGCCGTTGCCGCTCTTCTCGGGGGTCTGTTGGCGCGCGGAGTTCGCCACCTCGTGGTCAGCCCCGGATCGCGGTCGCAGGCCCTGGCGTTGGTTGCGGCCGAGCTCGAGCGCGCGGGCCTCGTGCGTCTGCACGTCCGCATCGACGAGCGTGTGGCCGGGTTCACTGCCCTCGGGATCGGACGCGAGAGCGGTATGCCGGCCGCGGTCATCTGCACCTCGGGCACCGCGGTCGCCAACCTGCTTCCCGCGGTCCTCGAGGCGCACCACGCGGGTGTACCGCTGCTGCTGCTGACCGGTGACCGTCCTCCCGAGTTGCGCGGCGTGGGCGCGAACCAGACCACGCGTCAGCCGGGTCTCTTCCGCGCGGCGGCGCGGTTCGAAGCCGACCTGCCGGTCGCCGAGGTCGTCGACCACGACGGGACGGGCGAGCAGACGGCCGAGTTCGCCGCCGTCGCCGCGACCGCCGTCGCCGCGGCGCTGGGGGAGGGCGTCCGCCCACCCGGACCCGTGCATCTCAACGTCCCGCTGCGCGAGCCGCTCGCGGGTGCCGTGCCCGCGTGGCTCGTCGAGAGAGCGACCGCCGGTGAGGTGGCCGTGCCCGCCGAGGTCGACGACGAGCCCGAGGCGGAGGCATCCGGAGCCCTGTATCAAGGCGGAGGCGGAATCGGCGTCGCCGACGTCGCGCCCGAGATCGAAGCGGCGTTTCCCCTGGAGCTCGGGCCCCGCACGATCGTCGTGGCGGGGGCCGACGCCGGTCCCGCCGCGGAGGAGCTCGCCCATCGTGGCGGATTTCCGCTCGTCGCCGAGATCGTCAGCGGCGCACGGTTCGGACGCCAGGTCGTCCACGGCTACCGGGCGCTGCTGCGCGACCCCGACCTGGGCGGCCGCATCGAGCGTGTCGTGGTGCTCGGACACCCGACGCTCAGCCGCGAGGTCGCCCGACTCCTCAGCCGCGACGACGTCGAGGTGATCGCGGTGCGCGGCCCGGGCGAGCCCGTCAACCTCAACGGCGCGACGCAGGGCGTGGACGCTGTCCGTGTGGGCGGGGGCGAGGCCGACCGCGCGTGGCTCGGCGAATGGATGCGCGCGTCCCGCGCCGCCGCCGTCGATCTGTCACCGCCGGCGCCCGACGCGGACGGTCTGGCTTCGGCCGTTCCGCACGAGCGACTGGGTGCCATCAACGCCGAGGTCGAGGTGATGCGCGCACCGCTCGACCGTGCAGCCCTCGTCGACGCTCTCTGGCGTGCCACCTGGCCGCACGACCGGCTGATGTTCGGCTCGTCCCGGTTGGTGCGCGTGGCCGACGAACTGCTCGGCGGCAAGAAAGTCGCCGTCCACGCGAACCGGGGGCTTGCGGGCATCGACGGCACCGTCGCCACCGCGACGGGGATCGCCCTGGCGAGCCAAGTCGACGAACGCCCCGGCGTGACGCGTGTGCTGCTGGGCGACCTGGCGTTCCTCCACGACGTGGGCGCGCTGATGCTGCCCCCGGGCGAGGACGAGCCGCGGGTGCAGGTCGTGGTGGGCAACGACGGCGGGGGCACCATCTTCGACGGCCTCGAGGTCGCGTCCATCGCCGGTGACGAGGCGATGGAGCGGGTGCAGTACACCCCGCACACGGCGCGGCTCGAGCACCTCGCCCTCGCCTTCGGCTGGGAGTACCACCGCGTCACCACGCGCGTCGCCCTCGATCAAGTGCTCACCGCACCGGGCGGCGGACGCCAGCTCGTCGAAGTCCCGCTCCCGCGCTGACGCCGCCGGGCGGGCGTCCGCGCGCTCGTCAAGGTGTGGCGCACGGGCCGCTTCTCGCGCGACGATGGCGCGATGAGCACGAGCAGCAGATGGTCCGTTCCCGCGTCCGAGGCCCTGAGCGCCGCCCCCGGCTTCCGCCTCGCCGACGTCGACACGCGCGCGACGCCGGGGTACGACGGCGACAAGGCCGACGGTCAGGCCGATCTCGAGGCGGGCATCGCGCCGCTCTCGGGCCTGCAGGAACGCCTCTTCGCGCAGAGTGTCGCGGGCACCGCCACCGGATCCGTGCTGCTCGTCCTCCAGGCGATGGACACCGCGGGCAAGGGCGGCATCGTGCGACACGTGGTCGGGTCGGTCGACCCCCAGGGCGTCGAGCTCGCCTCGTTCAAGAAGCCCACGGCCGAGGAGCTCTCCCACGATTTCCTCTGGCGCATCCGCAAGCGCCTTCCGGATGCCGGTCGGATCGGTGTCTTCGACCGCTCGCACTACGAGGACGTGCTGATCGGCCGGGTCCGCTCGCTCGCTCCGGCCGACGAGATCGAGCGCCGGTACGGGGCGATCGTCGGGTTCGAGGCGGAGGCGGCGGAGCTCGGCATCCGAGTGGTGAAGGTGATGCTCCACATCTCCAAGGACGAGCAGCGCGAACGACTGGCCGCGCGGCTCGAACGCCCGGACAAGCACTGGAAGTACAACCCCTCCGACGTCGACGAGCGCACGCTCTGGGACGACTACATGGATGCCTACCAGATCGCGATCGAGCGCACCTCGACGCCGCTCGCCCCGTGGCACGTCGTTCCGGCCGACCGCAAGTGGTACGCGCGGCTGGCGGTGCAGCGCCTGCTCATCGACGCGCTCACCGACATCGACCCGCAGTGGCCGGCCGCCGACTACGACGTCGAGGAAGAGAAGCGCCGCCTCGCGGCCTCGTGAGTCCGGCCGAGTGACTCAGGCGAGGGCGTCGACGATCGGGCGGAACTTCACGCGTGTCTCCAGCAGCTCCGACTCCGGGACGCTGTCGGCGACGATCCCGGCCCCCGCGTAGGCGGTGATCGGCGCGGTCGGCGACGACGGCGCGGCACGGTCGATCTGCGCACACCGCAACGCGATCGCCCACTCGCCGTCGCCCGAGGCGCCGATCCAGCCGACGGCTCCGGCATACCGGCCGCGGTCGAACGGCTCGAGGCGACGGATGACGTCGATCGCGGCGTCGGTCGGCGTCCCCGCCACCGCGGCGGTGGGGTGGAGCACGCCGACGAGATCGAGGGACGACGCCGCCTCGCTCAGCACGCCCTCGACGTCGGTCGCGAGGTGCCAGACGTTGGGCAGCTTCAGGGTGAACGGCTGCTCCGCCGCGGCCAGAGCCGAGGTGTGCGGTCGGAGCGCGGTGAGCACGCTCTGCACGGCGAAGCGGTGCTCCTCCTGGTCTTTCGCGCTCTCGGAAAGGGCGAGGGATGCCGCGGCGTCGGCGTCGGCGTCGGCACCGCGGGCCACGGTGCCGGCGAGCACGCGAGCGGTCACCGTGCCGTGCGACACGGTGACGAGCGTCTCGGGGCTCGCCCCGATGAGACCGTCTACCGCGAACACCCAGCAGTCGGGATAGCCCTCGTGCAGCGACCGGACGAGGCGCCGAAGGTCGGATCCGGCCGGAATCGTCCCGGTGATGTCACGGGCGAGTACGACCTTGCCCACGTCGCCGGCGTGAATGGCCTCCACCCCGCGGCGGACGGCGTCCTGATACCCCTCGGCGCTCTGACGCCCGGGACCGAGGGTCGCCGACCAGTGCGGTCCGAAGGGGGAGCGCGGGGGCAGCTCGGGTTCGGGCTCGTCGGGGGTGTCGTCGAAGGCGAGGCGGGTGACCCACGCGCGCCCGCCGCGACGGCCCACGATCATGCCCGGCACCCGCAGGACGCTCTCGCGCTCGGAGCGGGGATCGAACACGAACGATCCGAAAGCGAGCAGGCCGGTGCCCGGTAGTTGCAGGGGGTCGTCGATCTCGGCGGCCGCGGCGATGGCGCGCCACCGGTCGGCGATGCTCGCGTCGCCCGGACGGGCACCGCGGTAGCGGAGGGTCAGCAGGTCGCCGAACGCGGCCAGGGAGTCTCCGCGCCGGCTCCAGAAGAGCGGGTCGTACGGGGTGGTGTAGGCGAGCACATCCTCCAGCGGGGGCAGCTCGCGCGTCACCACGCGTAGGCGCGGCACGGTGTCATCCGCGGGTTCGGTCACACCTTTCAGCGTAGCCCCGGCTTCGCGGCGACTTCCGGTATTGCCTCGCTCGCGACATACCGCAGGAGATCCGTGTTCGGCCAGGGCCCGCCGAGCGCCGGACCGGGCCGCGGTCGGATCTCCTGCGCTGCGTCCGCCGCGCGTCGGTCCGCCGGGTGCGCCCTCCGCCCCGGGGCCCGATTTAGACTCACGACATGTCCTCCCGACCCGCTCCCGGCACCCGGCTGCTGTTCCGCTGGCGCAAGTGGGACGGTTCGCCGCACTGGGTACAGGACAGCGTCTACCTCGGCGCGGACGAATGGGGCGAATGGTTCGGTCAGCAGGTGGGGTGGCGAAGTGCCCGCCCCGGTGCCGAGTTCGTGTGCCGTCAACCCAACGTGACCCTGGTTCCGGCCAGCGGCGACTGGGCCTTCACCCATAACGCCTCCCCGCACCCCGTGGCCGTCTACATCGATCTCGCGTGGGACATCCGCTGGAACGACGAGGGGATCCCCACCGGCATCGACATGGACCTCGACGTGGTGCGCCGCACCGACGAGCGTGGGACCTGGATCGACGACCGTGACGAGTGGGACGAGCACCGGGTGCGCTACGGCTACCCGGCCGACATCGTGTCTCACCTCGAGGCGACGGCCGTCGATCTCGAGCAGCGGGTGCGTGAAGGGGTCGCACCGTTCTCCGACGCGGTGACCGGTCCGTGGCTCGCACGTCTCGCGGAGCTGGCACTCCCCGAGGACCCCGCGCCCGAGCGCGCCTAGACTCGACGGGTGAGCAGCGACCCCAACCGCGCCGACCTCGGCAAAGACCCTCAGCGCGTGAGCGGCATGTTCGATCAGGTCGCGTCCGCCTACGACCGCACCAACACCGTGCTGAGCCTCGGCAACGACCGTTTCTGGCGCGTGGCGACCCTGCGCGCCGTCGCCCCCCAGCGAGGCGAGCGGATCCTCGATCTCGCCGCCGGCACCGGGACCTCGTCGATGGCGTTCGTGCCCAGCGGCGCCCACGTGGTCGCCGCCGACTTCTCCCAGGGCATGATCGCCGAGGGCCGCCGTCGTCACGGGAACGTCCCGAATCTCGAGTTCGTGCAGGCGGATGCCACCGACCTGCCGTTCCACGACGGAGAGTTCGACGCGGTCACCATGTCGTTCGGGCTGCGCAACGTCAACGACCCGCGCCGCGCTCTGCGCGAGCTCCGTCGCGTGACGCGCCCCGGCGGACGCATCGTCGTGTGCGAGTTCTCGCACCCGCCGTCCCGCGCGTTCAACGGGCTCTATCGCTTCTACAACGACCGTGTCCTTCCCGTGGTGGCCAAGACCGTGAGCTCGAACGCCGAAGCGTACGACTACCTCAACGAGTCGATCCGCGACTGGCCCAACCAGTCGACCCTCGCCGGCTGGATGCGCGATGCGGGCTGGGATGCCGTGGCCTACCGCAACCTGTCGTTCGGGATCGTGGCGCTGCACCGCGGCATCCGTCCCGCCGAATGACGGCGCGTGGCCGCTTCGTCTCCCGCGGCACGCTGTCAACCGTCGAGATAGCCGGGGGACGGCGCGAGCGGGCCAGGATAGGCTGAAACCGTGACCCCGAGACCGCCCGCGGCCAGCACCCGCCTGTCGGGCAAGCTGGGCCTGAGTGACCGCATCTTCGCGGGACTCCGCTCGCGCACCCTTCTCTCCACCGTCGAGGCCGGCCTGGCCCGTGTCGAGGGCACCCTCGAAGAAGAGGTGCGCAGCGCCGATCGGCTCGCCGATGTCGCCGCCCGGTACCTCTACGAGGCCGGCGGCAAACGTGTGCGGCCCATGCTGGCGATCCTCACCGCGCAGCTCGGCCAGGGCACGACGAAAGAGGTCGTCGAGGTCGCCACGGCGCTCGAGCTGACGCACCTCGGGTCGCTCTACCACGACGACGTCATGGACGGTGCCGACAAGCGCCGCGGCGTTCCCAGCGCGCAGACGGTGTGGGGCAACAACATCGCCATCCTCACCGGCGACCTCCTCTTCGCCCGTGCGAGCCAGCTCATGGCCCGTCGCGGCGAGCGCGCGATCCAGCTGCAGGCCGACACCTTCGAGCGTCTCGTGCTCGGGCAGATGCACGAGACAGTGGGGCCGCAGGAGGGCGACGAGCCGGTCGACTTCTACCTCCGGGTGCTCGCCGACAAGACGGGGTCGCTCATCGCGGCCGCGGCACAGTCGGGCGTCATCTACTCGGGCGCGCCCGAGGAGTTCGAACAGCCCATGGTCGTGTTCGGCGAGAAGGCCGGCGTCGCCTTCCAACTGCTCGACGACGTGATCGATCTGTCGCCCGACGCCTCCGAGACCGGGAAGGTCCCCGGCACCGACCTGCGTGCGGGCGTGCCGACGATGCCCTACCTGCTCCTCGGACACCGTTCCGATCCGGCGTCCGCCGACCTGCGTGCGCGTATCGACGAGGGCCAGCAGCGCATCGCCGCCGGCGCCGACCCGTCGATCCTCGACGGCGCGCTGGCGGAGTTGCGCGACCACGAGACCACGCACGAGACGTTGGCCCTCGCGCACCAGTGGTCGCAAGAGGCGATCGACGCTCTCGCACCGCTGCCGGACGGGGCCGTGCGCGAGGCGCTGACGCGCTTCGCCCGCGCGGTCGCCGACCGCTCGGCCTGACCCTTTCCCACCCCCCCGATCACGATCGAGAGGACACCCATGACGAAGCTGCGCCTCGCCATCGTCGGAGCCGGCCCCGCCGGCATCTACGCCGCCGACATCCTGCTGAAAGCCGAGCGTCAGTTCGACGTCTCGATCGACCTGTTCGAGCAGCTCCCGGCGCCGTACGGTCTCGTGCGATACGGCGTCGCCCCCGACCACCCGCGCATCAAGGGCGTCATCACGGCGCTGCGCGAGGTGCTCGACCGCGGCGACATCCGCATCTTCGGCAACGTGCGCTTCGGCGAGGACATCACCCTCGACGACCTCAAGCAGCACTACAACGCGGTCATCTTCTCGACGGGCGCGATTCGTGACGCCGACCTCGACATCCCCGGCATCGACGCGAAGGGGTCGTACGGCGCGGCCGACTTCGTCAGCTGGTTCGACGGGCACCCCGACGTGCCGCGTGAGTGGCCGCTCGAGGCCGAGTCGCTCGCCGTCATCGGCAACGGAAACGTCGCCCTCGACATCACGCGCATGCTCGCCAAGCACGCCGACGACCTGCTGCCCACCGAGGTCCCCGACAACGTCTACCAGGGGCTCAAGGCTTCGCCGGTCACCGACGTGCACGTCTTCGGGCGCCGCGGCCCCGCGCAGGTCAAGTTCACCCCGCTCGAGCTGCGCGAGCTCGGCGAACTGCGCGACGTCGACATGGTCGTGTACGACGAGGACTTCGACTACGACGAGGCCTCGCTCGCGGCCATCCAGACCAACAAGCAGGTCAAGGTCATCGACCGCGTCCTGCAGGAGTGGCGTACCCGCCCGGGCGTGAACAACGCCGGGGGAGAGGCATCCCGTCGCCTGCACCTGCACTTCTGGGCCAAGCCCCTCGAGGTCGTGACGGACGACGAGGGTCGGGTGGCCGCTTTCCGGTACGAGCGGACGAAGCCCGACGCCGAGGGCGGCGTCGTCGGAACGGGCGAGATCCGCGAGGTGCCGATCCAGGCGATCTACCGCGCCGTCGGCTACTTCGGCTCGCCGCTGAAGGACGTTCCCTTCGACGAGCGCCACGGCGTGATCCCCAACCACGAGGGCCAGGTGCTCTCGGCCGACTCGAACGAGCGCCTCCCGGGTGTCTACGCCACGGGCTGGATCAAGCGCGGCCCCGTGGGCCTCATCGGGCACACCAAGTCGGATGCCATGGAGACCGTGCGCCACGTCATCAACGACCAGGGCGAGTGGTGGCGCCCCGCGCATCCCGAGGAAGAGGCCATTCCGGCCCTGCTCGCCGCGCGCGGCGTCCGGTGGACCGACCTCGACGGCTGGCACCGACTCGACGAGCACGAGGTCGCTCTCGGTGCGCCGCACGAGCGCGCCCGCATCAAGGTCGTGCCGCGCGATGAGATGATCGCCATCTCGCGCGGCGAGTAACGCCGGTCATGCGCGCCGTGAGCCGCCCCGTCCGAAGGGACGCGGGCGGCTCACGTCGTCTGCGGCGCACCGTAACCTCGTGGCTGGCGGACTCATACCGACGAGCCGAGCTGGCCCAGCCAGCTGTAGAAGCCGACGAACGCGGCGGCACCGCCGAGCGTGATCAGCCCGCCGAGCACACCGGGCGTGATGCGGGGGCGCGCCGCGATGACGCCGGCGGTGAGCAGGGCGGCACCGAGCAGGAACTGCACGATCCAGTACACCGGGCTCGTCGTCGCGGCCACGACCGTCAGGCCGTAGACGCCCTCGCCGATGAGCACCGCCGCGACGGGAGCGACGGCGAACGGCTTCCATGAACCCGGCGCCCACCGCACGAAGGAGGCCGACAAGCCGATCACCGGCCCCGCGAAGAGACCGATGATCGTGAACGTGTCTTGGAAGGGCTCCGCGTAGTAGAAGCCGCGCCAGCCCGAGACGAGCCGATACCCCTCCGTGAGCAGCACGAAGGCCACGATCCCGAGCACCGCCGCCAGCGGAGGCCGGGCCCGCGTGAGCCACACGAGACCGAACGCGAGGATCGTCCACCCTCCCGCCGAGTTCGCGAACGACACGAGCGCGTCGGGCAGAACCGTCTGGCCGAAGCTCGTCAGGCCACCCAGCACGAGGGAGGAGACGGCGACGGTGAGGGCGGGAACCAGCCAGTGTCGAGGATGCACGACCCCACGCTAGGCAGGGGCGCTCGCGCGCGCGTCAGCCGCGGGAGGGTGGGCCGTCATCCTTGCGAGGGATATCGCCGCCGTAGGCTGGGGCGATGGGGGAGTGGCATCCGGACGTCCTCGGTGAAGGATTCGAGCAGCAGACCCTCCCGCTCGACGACGACGTCGACGGGGAGGTGGTCGCGACCCTCGTGCGCGCGAGGCCGCACGCGGGGGCCCGACTGTTCGGCGACCTGCGCGACAGCGACGTGCTCTATGTGCACGGGTGGTCGGACTATTTCTTCCAGACCGATCTCGCGCGCTTCTTCACCGATCGCGGTGCCCGCTTCTACGCCCTCGATCTGCGTCGGTACGGGCGGAGTCTGCGTTCGCCCGTCGCGCCGGGCTACGTCGCCTCGCTCGACGTGTACGACGCCGACATCGCGGCGGCTCTGGATGCCATGGCCACCGCTCGCGAGGGGCGTCGCCTCCTGCTGCTGGGACACAGCACGGGCGGGCTGACACTGACGTTGTGGGCGGCTCGGCACCCCGGTGTGGCCGATGCGCTCGTGCTGAACAGCCCGTGGCTCGAATTGCAGCTGGGACCGCTGGGCCGGCAAGCCCTCGCGCCACTGGTGAACGTCCGCGCCCGTTTCGATCCTCTCGGGACGCACCCGGTCGTGGACCTGGGGTTCTACACGCGCGCGCAGCGCGAGCTCGGCACCCTCCCCGACAGTCCCGACGGCTGGCGTCCGGCGCAGGGCTTCCCGACCCACCCGGGCTGGCTCGCGGCCGTCATCGCGGGCCACGCCCGGGTGGCATCCGGGCTCGAGGTCGGCTGCCCGACCCTGGTGCTGCTGTCGGCCCGATCGACGGTGTCGCTGAGCTGGAGCGACGCCATGCTCGCAACCGACTCGGTTCTCGTCGTCGACGACATCGCGCGCGCGGCGACCCGCATCGCTCGACTCGTCACCATCGCGCGGATCGAGGGCGCGCTGCACGACGTGTTCCTCTCGGCGCCGGCTGCTCGCGCAGCCGCGTATGACGCGCTCGAGGTGGGAGTGCGTCGGCTCTGACGATCTCAGGTCCCGCAGAAGGTCACGGACGGTGCGGCAGCGGCCGGCGCCGGCGCGGCGAGGCGGCTGCCCAGGAGCGAGTCGCTCTCCGCGAACGGCGAGCGCACCAGCTCGACGAGGTCGTGCACGGGATCGAGGTCTCCGTCGACAGCGGCCGCCAGGACCTCCGCGACGACATGGTTGCGCGGGATGTGCGCCGGATTGACGGTCGACATGAGCGCGGCATCCGGGTGCAGGCCCGCCCAGTCGGAGAGCCACGCGTTCAGCGCCGGCTGGGCGGCGTCGTCGAACGCCCGACGCACCGTCGCCGCGTCGCCGCGGGCCGCAGCCGCGAGGTCACGCCAGAAGCGGGTGTAGTCGACACCGTGGCCGGCCAGCAGCGCGAGCGCCTCGTCGGTCAGACGGCGGACGGTCTCGCCCGCAACGGACGGCCCCAGGCCGAGCTTGCCGCGGAAGACGGCTGTCTCCGCGTCGAGGAAGAGAACGCCGAAGGTCGAGACGATCTCCTCAGCGATGGCGCGCCCCTCATCGAGGTCGTCGGCGAGCAGCGGGGCGACGGCTTCGCCGAGGCGCTCGAGGTTCCATCGCATGATCGCGGGCTGCCGACCGAAGGCATATCGTCCGTGTCGATCGATCGAGCTGAACACGGCGCGCGGATCGTAGGCGTCGAGGAACGCGCACGGCCCGTAGTCGATCGTCTCGCCGCTGACGAGGACGTTGTCGGTGCTGAGCACGCCCTGCACGAAGCCGACGCCCGTCCAGCCGGCCGTCTGCTTCGCCGCAGCGGCGACCACGCCGCGCAACAGCGAGTGAACGGGAGCGGACTCCGCGGCCGCCTCGGGATAGTGGCGGCGGATCGCGTGGTCCGCGAGACGACGGAGGAGCGCCCGATCGTCGAGGGCGGCGGCGTACGAGAACGACCCGTAGCGGATGTGGCTCGTAGCGACCCGGGTGACGACGGCTCCCGGCAAGACCTCACCGTCGAGCCGCCGCGGAGCCCCGGTCCCCACGACCGCCAGGGCACGGGTCGACGGCAGGCCGAGGGCGTGCATCGCCTCCCCGATGACGAACTCGCGCAGCATGGGCCCGACGGTGGCGAACCCGTCGACGCGTGACATCGAGGTGGGGCCGATCCCCTTCGCGTGGATATCGACGAGCTCGCCCGATCGGCGGCGCCGCTCCCCGAGCAGAGCGGCGCGTCCGTCGCCGAGGAGGGGTTTGTACACACCCCACTGGTGCCCGGCGTACACCTGAGCGACCGGAGCGGAGTCCGACGTGTGTGCCTCTCCCGTGAGGAAGCGGAGGCCGCCGTCGGTCCGGAGGAGCTCGGGGTCGATGTCGAGGTCGCGCGCAAGATCGTCGTTCAGCGCCAGCAGTCGGGGCGCCGGCGCTCGCCGGGGCGAGACGGGGCGGGAGAGTTCGGGGAAGGTCGAGGCCCAGACGCGCGAGAGATCTGGCACCCTCGGGCTGTTCATTCGCTCGACCGACGCAGAGACCATGGGGGAAGTCTGGTCGAACGTCTCTCGCGGCACCGGCGTGTGACGCTGTGCGGCGGCGTCCGTCGTTCCGTGACGATGGGAGCATCGGATGACGCACGGGTCGGGGCTGGTCGCCGGACCCACGGTCACCCGCCCCATCAGTCGGCGCGGTCGGCGGCTGCGAACTTCTCCGACAGGTCGGCCTCGTCGACCTCGTCGGCGGTGACGTCTTTGCGCCCGGCGTAGACGTCGCGATCGATCTCATCCGTCGCGTTCGCGACGAGGAGCGCGACCATCGTGTCGCCGTTGACGTTCAGGAACGTACGGAAGATGCCGGTGAACCAGTCCACCGCGATCAGCAGCCCTACCGCCTCGAGAGGGAGCCCGAGCGAGGTCGCCAGGAACGTGGCGGCGACGGCGAAACCGCCGGGGACCGTGATCGTGCCCATGTTCAGCATGATCGCCAGCCCCATACCGAGGATGACCTGCGCGGGGGAGAGCTCGACGCGGGCGGCCTGGGCGAGGAAGAGGATCGCGATCGTGTAGTTCAGCACCGCACCGTACGACCCCATGGTGAGGCCGACCGACAGGGTGAAGTTGGCCACGCGCTGACTGATGCCGACCTTTTCCACCGCGTTCCTCAGCACCGTGGGAAATGTCACCGCGGAGCTCGTGGTGGTGACGGCGATGACCGTCTGCTCGGCGAGCTTGGCCGGAAGCGCCGCGGGATTCAGGCGGGTCCGCAGCGCCACCACGATGACGAAGACGACCGTGACCACGAGGACGCCGATGAGCGTGGACCCGAGATACGACAGGGCGGTCGTGACGACGGCGAAGCCCACGTCTCCGGCGAGGGCGGCAAGCAGGCAGAACACCCCGATCGGGGCGATGCGCATGACCAGACGGATCATTCCGAGGATCACCTGCTGGAGCTGATCGAGGAGGGTGACGACGAGGGTGTTGCCGGTCGCGCGCACGTAGCCGTTGAGGGCGAGACCGAACAGGAGGGAGAACACGATGATCGGCAGCATGCTGGCGGTGGACATCGCGTTGAAGATGTTCGTCGAGACGAATCCGAGAATGGTCTCCTGCCAGGTGGCGGGCTTCGCCGACTCCTGCAGCGCCGGATCGACCGCCCCCGAGTAGTCGATGCCGGCGCCGGGCTGGATCAGGGCGGCGAGGCCCCACCCGACGACAGCGGCGACGAGGGAGAAGCCGATCATCCACGCGAACGTGCGTCCGGCCAGGCGTCCCATCCCGGACCCCGTCATCGACCCGGTGGCGACGATCACCGAGGCCATGACCAGAGGCACGATCGCCATCTGGATCAGGCGGATGAAGAGGTCACCGATGAACTTCAGGTTCGCGGCCCACTCGCCGGTGACGATTCCGAAGACGATCCCCAGGACCGCTGCGAGGGCGATGAGGGTGGCGGGATGCCGCAGCACCCGCCAGATCGTCCCGGTCGACCCGTCGGTCCTGGTCGTTCTGCTCTCGGTCATGATCGGTCCTCGTCTCGGTCGGCGCTCTCGGTCCGTCCAATCCTCAGCTCGTCGCGTTACATCGGGCCGTTCCGCCTGTTTCCCGCCGGTTACGGTCTGACCAATCTGCGATACCGGGCAGCGCCCACCTGAAATGATGTGAGGGGAGAACCGATGACCGATCAGCAGGCCCTGGCACCACTCATCCGCGGCGGCGGGTCGTTGCGCGACGAGATCGTGGCGCGTCTGCGCGCGCTCATCGTCGCCGGAGCGCTCAAGCCCGGTGAGCGCCTCGCCACCGAGCGCGACCTCGCGGCGCAGCTGTCGGTGTCTCGGTCGGCGGTGCGTGAGGCCCTCCTCCGTCTCGAGTCGGCGGGCCTGATCGAGCGGCGCCAGGGCAGCGGCACCCGTGTCAGCGCGCGCATCCCGGTGGCCGCGGTCCTCGCCTCGCTCGACAGCGATCATGACGGCACCATCGCGGCATCCGCGGAGTTCCGTACGGTCGTCGAGCCGCAGATCGCCCGACTGGCGGCCTCGCGCATCGACGGCACGGAGATCGACGCGCTCGCCGCTCTCCTCGCGGAGTCCGACCACGTGACCGACGTGGAGCAGTCCGTGCGGCTCGACATCGCCTTCCACGTCGCGGTCGCCGCAGCGACCCGCAACGTCTTGTTGACCTCGCTCAGTGAGCTGACCGTGTCGTGGACCGTCGAGGCGCGCGTCTCGTCGCACCTCGACGAGGAGGGGCGTCGGCTCTCGCACGACGGACACGCGCGACTGTTGCGAGCGTTGCGCGCGGGCGACCCCGATGCGGCCGAGGCGGCCATGCGGGTGCACCTCGATGAGATCGCCGAGCTGATCGCGCGCGCTCGCTCCTGAGCCGTCATCGCGGGCCTCGCCGGCGAGGCGGGAGGGCTAGCGTAGAACGCGATCGAAGGAGTCCCATGATCCCCACCGACGCGTCCGTCACCGAGCGCTATCGCGCTGCCCGCGACGAGCTTCTCGCCGCGCGCACCGATCCGGACCGCGCAGCGGCATTCTCCTGGCCGCGCTTCGAAGGGTCGTTCAACTGGGCGATCGACTGGTTCGACCCGATGGCGCGCGGCAACGACGCGCCCGCGCTGATCGTGGTCGACGACGACGGCACTCATCACGAGCGCACGTTCGACGAGCTCGCGCGCCGTTCCGACCGCGTGGCGGCGTGGCTGGCATCCCGGAACGTCCGACGCGGAGACGCCGTGCTGCTCATGCTCGGCAACCAGGTCGAGCTGTGGGAGGCGATGCTCGGGATCATGAAGCTCGGCGGGGTCATCGCTCCGACGACCACCGCGCTCGGCGCGGGCGACCTGGCGGACCGGATCGCCCGGGCCGAGATCCGTCACGTCATCGTCGGAGCATCGGATGCCGGCAAGTTCGACGACCTGCCCGAGGATCTCGGCCGCATCGTGGTCGGTGGAGAGCACGCGGGATGGGCGACGTATGAAGACGCCTTCGCCGTGGATGCCGAGCCGGCCCGGCACCCCGGGACCGTCGCCGACGACCGGTTGCTGCTGTACTTCACCTCGGGGACGACGTCGAAGCCGAAGCTCGTCGAGCACACGCATGCGTCCTACCCGGTGGGGCATCTCTCGACGATGTACTGGCTGGGCCTTCAGCCCGGGGACGTCCACCTCGCGATCAGCTCACCGGGGTGGGCGAAGCACGCGTGGAGCCTGTTCTTCGCGCCGTGGATCGTCGGGGCGACCGTGCTGGCGCTGAACTACTCGCGGTTCTCGGCCGAGCGGCTGCTCGATGAACTCGAGCGCGATCGGGTGACGACGTTCTGCGCACCGCCCACGGTATGGCGGATGCTCATCCAGGCCGACCTCACCGGCCGCCGCGGGGCGTTGCGCGAAGTGGTCTCGGCGGGAGAGCCCCTCAACCCCGAGGTCATCGCGACCGTGCAGCGCGCCTGGGGTCTCGACATCCGTGACGGCTACGGCCAGACCGAGATGACCGCGGTCGTCGCCAACACCCCCGGAGCCCAGCTCGTGCCGGGATCGATGGGGCGACCGCTGCCCGGCTGTCCTGTCGTGCTGATCGACCCCCTGACCGGTTCCCCGGCCGACGAGGGGGAGATCTGCCTCGACCTGTCCGTCCGGCCGCTGAACCTCATGACAGGGTACGTGGGCGATGACGAGCGCAACGCCGAGTCGACCGCCAACGGCCTCTTCCACACCGGCGACGTCGCGCGCCGCGACGACCTCGGCACGATCACGTACATCGGGCGCACCGACGACGTCTTCAAGTCGTCCGACTACAAGATCAGCCCGTTCGAGCTCGAGAGCGTCCTCATCGAGCATCCCGCGGTCGTGGAGGCGGCCGTGGTGCCCGCCCCCGATGACCTGCGATTGTCGGTCCCCAAGGCCTATATCGTGCTGGCGTCCGGATACGAACCGGGCGAAGAGGTCGCGATCGACATCCTCCGGTACGCGCGTGAGAAGCTCGCGCCGTTCCAGCGGCTGCGCCGCGTCGAGTTCCTCGACCTGCCGAAGACGATCTCGGGCAAGATCCGCCGCGTCGAACTCCGCCAGCGCGAAGAGGCCGCGGTGCGCGGCGAGGTCTCGCCGGTCGAGTGGCGCGACGACGCTCTGCGGGGATGACGCGACGCGCCTGGGCTGTCGCGGGGACCCTCGTCGGTCTGGTCGTCGTGATCGTCGCGGCTCTGGCGCTGGGACGCGGAGCGGTGACGACGGCGGATGCCACACCCGCCCCGACCGTGATCTCGCCGCGTCCGACCTCGACGCCCCTCCCGACGCCGACGCCCACCGAGGCACCGACGCCCACCGGGGCGCCCACGCCCACCGCCACCCCGATCCCGACACCGACGCTCCTCGCCGTCCCCCGCGACGCGAACGGGTCGGCGCGCGCGCTCATCACCGGTGATTCCCTCGCGGCGGGCTTCTTCGCCACCTCGGAAGACCGGGGTTTCTCTGCTCTCCTCGCGAATGCCCTCGGCCCGGTGGAGCTCACGGCGGTCTCGCGCGCGCACCAGACGCTGACCACCGTCGCGGGTGTCACCGACGTCCCGCCCGACCTCGACCTCGCGGTCATCGAACTCGGGACGAACGACGTCGGCATCCCGACCCCGTTGGCGGACTTCGACGCGCAGTACGCCGATCTCGTCGCCCGCATCCGTGCGTCGTCGCCGGACGCCGCTCTCATATGTACCGGCACCTGGACCGCCGACGGCGCCGCCTACGACGAGGTCATCGCCCGTGTGTGCGCCGCGAGCGGGGGCCGCTACGTCTCCCTCGCAGGCCTTTTCGCGACGCCCGAGCTGCGCGGACCCGACGGCCGCGACACGTTCGTGGGCGCGGGCGACGACTTCCACCCGAACGACGCCGGGCACCGGGCGATCGCCGACGCGGTGCGGGCGGTGCTCGCGCCCTGAGGCTTGCGGCATCCGGTGTGGGTGTCGACAATTTCCGGGTGAGCGAAATCCTGGATGCCGGTCCTTTCTTCCACGGAACGAGAGCCACCCTGCGAGTCGGCGACCTCCTCACCCCGGGTTTCCGATCGAACTATCGGCCCGAGGTCGTCATGAATCACATCTACTTCACCGCGCTCCTGGACGGAGCGGGCCTCGCTGCGGAGATCATCTCGGGCGACGGCCCCCCACGCGTCTACGAGGTCGAACCGACCGGGGCGTTCGAGAACGACCCCAACGTGACCGACAAGAAGTTCCCGGGCAACCCCACGCGGTCGTTCCGCAGTGCGGCGCCCCTGCGGATCGTCGCCGAGCGCGACGACTGGACCCGCCTGACGCCCGAGGCCCTGGCAGCATGGAAGCGGCGTCTGACCGAGATGCGCGACGAGAACGCCGAGATCATCAACTGACGGCAGATTCACACGGGCTCGGTCGTGCGGATGAGCCCGCAGTTCACGCACGACCACGCCACCAGGAACCGCTCGTCGTCGAGGATCTCGAACGACAGCGGGTCGCCGCAGGTGGGGCACCGACGGGGGTCGGGAGTGCGCTGACGCATGTGTCCACGCTACGCGTGGTGGCGAGGGAGCGGTCGATAGGCTCAGGGAATGACCGGCGCCCCTCGTCCCGCCGACGATCGAACGCTGCAGATCGTGGCGCTGCTCCTCGCGCTTCTGTCGGTCGTCGCGTTCTTCTCGCTCGTCGGTGGAGTGATCGACTATCTGATCATGATCGTGTGTGCTGCGGCGGCCGTGCTCTTCGGGATCCGCGGGGTGCTTCGCCCCGGGGGCCTGCGTTGGGTCGTCCTCGTCGGTACGATCGTCGCGACGTTCATGTTCGTGACGTCGGTCGGGCTGCTGATCGTCCGCGTGACGCGGCTTCTGACGTCGTGACTCAGCGCGCGAAGGTGACGTGGATGACGCCGCTCTCGGCGACCTCCGACGTCACGGTGTAGCGCTGGTCGAGGCCGCGTAGGCCGTCCCACAGCCGCTCGCCCTGACCGAGGACGACGGGGCGCACGGCGACGTGCACGCGGTCGACGAGGTCGGCTTCCAGCGCGGACCGGACCGTCGACAGGCCTCCGCCCACGCGCACGTCGCCCTCACCGGCGAGCTCGCGCGCCCGGGCCACGGCATCCGCGATTCCCGAGGAGACGAAGGTGAAGCTCGTGCCGTTGTCGAAGGTGAGCGGGGCGCGCTCGCGGTGGGTCAGCACGAGCACGGGGACACGGAACGGCGGCTCGTCGCCCCACCATCCGCGCCACTCGGGGTCGTCGGGGAAGGAGTGCAGGCCGAACATCGCCGCGCCCATGACTTCAGCGCCGATGCCCTCGAAGTACTCCGCGGCATAGCGGTCGTCGACACCGGTCGTTCCGGCCCCCGACGTGTCGCCGAAGACACGCTCCCGGAAGGTCCGCGTCGCCATGTAGTCCTCGACGAGCCGGCCCCAGTCCTCGCCCATGGGGTTCTCGGGCGTCGGATCGGCGGGCGAGGCGACCCCGTCGAGCGAGATGTTCAGATCGACACGGACGGCCATGGCCTCCCCTTTGCGGAATGGGTCAACGGTGCTGCGTGAATCGTACGCTGCCCCCACAGGCCGCCGAAAAGGGGACAGACACACGGCGTGCGCCCACGTACCGTGGGAAAACTCGACCATGACATCGTGGCCGCCCACCGCTTCGAGGATGCAGCGATCACCGCTCGACCTCGCCGCTCAGGAGCACGCATGAATCGACTGCGCACCGTCACACACGCCTACCGGATGCCCGGCGGGTGGGAGAAGGTCGAGAAACAGGCTCTCACGCCCGATCACGCGGAAACCCTGCGCGCCGCGGGCTACACGCTCGTCCGCGCCCGTCGTGGGTGGGGCGATACCCGGGAGCTGTCACTCAGTCACTACCTCGCCCGGACCGGTCGGGCGGGCGATCCGTCAGTGGCGTGAGGGAAGACGCCGGGCACCCGTCTGGCGGGTCGCCGTCGTGGAGACGGTCAACTCGTGGTGCAGCCGGCGAAGTCTGAGGCGACCGTGGCCGAGTTCTTCGACCCGGTGCCGGTGTAGCCGGTCGGCAACGTCACGTTTCCCGCGAGGGTCCATCTCTGGTTCGCGGCCAGATTCGTCCGGAACGCCATCGTCGCGCCCGCGGGGAGTTCGCTCGTGAGAGTGAACTGGGTTGTCGTCGCGCTGAGCCGGTTTTGCGTCGCCGTTCCCCCGGTGATGGAGAAGACGCCGATACTGCTGACCCCGGTGCCGGATACGAGCAGGGTGGTGCCTACCGGAACGGGTGCGCCGGGACCTGCGGTGAGAGTGAAGCCCGGACCCAGGATGCCGGGGGCGCCGCAAGACCCGGCGAGTCGATAGGCGCCGATGTCGGTCGTCGAAGCGGCGGCGACGGGAGCGGCGACGGCGATCGCCACAGCGGGTGCCGCCCACGCGATCCCCGTGACGAGGGCCCGACGATCGAGGTGGCCCCGCGCGGGCGTGTCAGTTCGTGTGAGGTGGCCCATGGACTCTTCCGCATTCGAGGAGACCTGCCCCACTCGGCGACTGCTCCACCCCTCTGGTGTCTCAGACACATCGCCACCCCGTCAGGATGAGTATGCACGATGTCCGCGTGTCCGTCGTCACGCCCGTGGCTGCCTCGGAGCACGCGACTCAGGGCCTAGATGATGTCGAAAGGAATGTCGCCCTCGTTGTAGTCCGGAATCGCCCCGAGCTCCCAGTGGTGCGAGTTCACATCGGCGGTGTGCGCATCGAGGGGGACCGTCGAGACGGAGATCACGATCGATGTCGTGGATGTCACGAAGAAGCTGAGTCGTTGACCGTCGTCGACGGTGACATTGAGGAAGCCCCCCGCCGCTCGTGCGGCCCGGAGGACCTGCTCGCGCAGATCGTCCAGACCCTCGAGTGGGCCGAGCGCGAAGCTCGCTCCGTCTACGACCAACCTGATCCGCTCGATACTGCTCCCCATGCCCGGCACGCTAGGGCGGGTGCCATGCCATCGGGGCCGGGGTTGCGTGAGAAGCGAGCGCGATGCACACTGCGGGGGTCAGCGTGGAACGACGTTGATGATGCACGAAACCTCGGCATCGCTCACAGAGTGGCCGTTCACAGAGTGGCCGTTCACAGAGCCGCCGTTCACAGAGCCGCCGGTGAGGAGCCGCCGGTCAGCGCCACGGTCGCCAGGTCGTCGGTGAGAGCACCATCTCGTTCCGATGACGTTCTTCGCCGGTGAGCCCCAGGATGTTGTCCCCCGTGGTGAGAAGGAAAGCCCGGGGCCGCGGGGTCTCCTACCGGTAGTTGGTGAACTGCAGATCCACGTCGAGGTCGGCGGCCTTCAGCAGCCGCTGCACCTCTTGCAGGTCGTCGCGCGACTTCGACTGCACGCGCAGCTCGTCGCCCTGGATCTGCGACTTGACGCCCTTGGGCCCCTCGTCGCGGATGATCTTGCCGATCTTCTTCGCGTCGTCCTGCGAGATGCCCTCCTTCAGCGTGGAGGTGATGCGGTACTCCTTGCCGCTCTGAACGGGCTCGCCGCTGTCGAGGCTCTTCAGGGAGATACCGCGCTTGATGAGCTTGGTCTGGAAGACGTCGAGCACCGCGTTGGCGCGCTCCTCGGAGTTCGCCTTGATGACGATCGACTCGCCGCTCCACGCGATCGAGGCGTCGGTGCCCTTGAAGTCGTAGCGCTGCTCGACCTCTTTGTGCGCCTGATTGAGGGCGTTGTCGGCTTCCTGCCTGTCGATCTTTGAGACGATGTCGAATGAGCTGTCGCTGGCCATGGAAACAGTCTACAACCGCGGAAATTCGCGGCTCGGCCCGCTCAACAGCGGCCGATCCTGGCCCGAGGCGATCCGCCAGACTACCGGCCCCGCACGCCGCTCCGCGGGGGTTTGCTCCGCGGCCCGCAGGACACCTACGCTGACTTCTCGTCGTGAAGCTGGGGGAGGTCCACGCCGTGTCAGAAGAGCCGCAGGACGAGTCGGGGTTCCCGCCGGCGTGGCATCCGGACCCGCTGGGCGGGGGGCAGCTGCGGTGGTGGGACGGCTCGCGCTGGACCGAGCATCTGGCGCCCGTACCCGAGCAGGTCGCGGCCGTGGCCGATACGGGTGAGACACCGGATGCCGTGGCCCGCGCCGCCGCGAGCGAGCAGGTGACCGGGGCGGCAGCCGTCACGGCACCCCCGCGGGAGAAGTCCATGACGGCGACGACGTGGGCCGTGCTCGCCGCGACGGTCCTGGTCGTCGGCGGAGTCTCGGGCGGCCTGTGGTGGGGATCGACCTCGGCCCGGGCCGATATCCAGGCGCAGGCGCCCGCGGTGCTCGACGATTTCCTGGCCGCTGCCACCACGGGAGATGCGACGTGGACGGACTTCGCGAGCCCCGCCCTCGGGTCATCCGCTCTCGCGGTACCGCTGTTCGGTGACGCGAAGGCCGCGGCATCCATCGACCTGGCGGTCACCTACGAGGCGGGACCGGTGGTCTACGGGCGCAGCTCCGTGGCGCGAGACGAGCTCCCCGACGGCAACGACGTGGCCCTCGCCCTCGTAGACCTCACCTACACGTTCACCGTCGACGGGCAACAGCAGACGGCGACCACGACGCAGTCGGTGTGGCTGTCGCGGCCCTTTTACTTCGGTGACGACACCCCTGCCCAGGCGCGGTACGACCAGGAGCCCACGAGTGCGGGACCCTGGCGGGTCTCGGGCTTCACGGCACCGACCTCGGGAGACCTGCAAGGCCGCGAGGCTCTCGCCGCCTCGTCGTACGTCGCCGCCGAAGACGACTCGGTCTGCCGCAGCGCCATCGACCTGCTCGCGAGGATGTCCGAACTCGCGCGCGAGAACAACTTCATCCCTGCCCTGTGCTTGAGCGGCGGGCGGACGACGACCGTCGGCGACGACGTCGATGTCGACGCGATCGGGAAGTCCTTCCCGGCCCTCACGTACCTGTCGCCCTTCCGGGAGGCGACCTCGTTGGAGGGCACGTACGACAACCCGGCTCCGCTCCAGGAGTACCGCATCACCATCGGCGACGCGGACTACATCTTCGTGTTGGCCGCGGTCGGAGAGCAGGGCCAGCGCAGCTCCGAGGCGGGCTGGCGCATCATCAGCATCCAGAAGGCGGGCGAGTGATGACCGATCAGCAGACCGCTCCCGATTCCGAGGCCCGCAACGCGCCGCGCCGATGGTCGGCGCCACGCACAGCGCAGGTCGCGATCGCCCTCGTGGGCGTCCTGGCCCTCGTCGCCACGGCTCTCACGATCATCGTCGCGTGGCCCCGCGTTCCCGCGACAGGACCCGTCGCCGACCTTCCCGCGCGCTACGCGCCGTGGCTCGACGTCGAGGGCGCGACGCCCGAGACAGCGCTGTGGACGAGCATGAACGACGCGTTGCGCGCCAAGGACCGCGACGCGTTCCTCGCGAACGCGACCGGCGACGCGGTGGCGCAGCTGAGCCGCTGGTGGGACAACACCACCGCGATCGGATGGGACACCGCGGCGATCAGCCCCACCGGCGGCGAAGACACCGCGGCGGGTACGCAGGTCGTGGTGCTGGGTGCACAGTTCGGCTTCGCGGCGCATCCGGTGCGTGGCAGTGGCAACGCCGACGCCGACCTCGACCTGATTCAGGGCTTCGCCTACACCGTGACCTTCGCCCCCGGGTCGGAGGGGTCGACGGAGAGCAGGCCGCGTTCGTTCGACCGATACAACGACGACGGCACACTGAAAGAGGAGGTCATCGAGCCACGGAAGATCGCCTCGATCGTGCCGACCACCTCGCCCAACCCGTGGGACGACGGTGACCTGCACGTCGCGAAGCGTGATCACGTCGTGCTGTTCGGATTGAGCGATGAGGCGTCCCTCGTCGAGCAGACCGCGGATCTCGCCGAGACCTCGGCGACAACCGCCCTCGACACCGTCCGCGCGATGGGCGGCGACCTCCCGCAGGAAGGATTCGTGTCGGCCATCACGGGCGACGAGTCGCGCTTCGTACGGTGGCGGTACGGGGCACGCGAGCCCGGCGAGATGAAGGCCGCGGGTTTCGCCCGCGCGACCCTGCGACCGGCGGCCCCCGCGACGTGGCTCGACTCGACGATCGCCACGGGATACGACACGTCGGGCACCCTGGTGGTCATGGGGCCGCGCAGCACCGACCAGCGGGAGTCGACGTTCGTGCACGAGTTCGCGCACGCCCTGCATTTCACCGCGGCCCCGAGCCTGTTGACCAGCGACCCGAAAGCGGTCATGGAGGGCTTCGCGAGCTACACCGAGTGGGCCGCCGGGGTGGAGGAGCCCCGATTCAGCGATCCCCGCGTCGCCTCCGCGATCGCGGAGAAGGGCGCGGACGCGTTCGATGACGAGGCCCTCAGCAGCGCGGACGCCTGGATCGGCTACGAAGCCGCGGGTTCGTATTACGAGTTCGTCGCCGAGAAGGGCCACTCCCCGTGGCAGATGGCACTGCAGACCCGCAACGGCTTCGCCGGCCTCTCCGGCTACGCCGAGCAGAACCCGGACGTCAGCATCGCGGCGTGGCAGGAGTGGGCGGCGACTCAGTAGGTCACGGGCTCGAACTCCGGCACCACGTCGGCGAACGCCGCGACCTCGTCCGAGAGTCGGACAGTGAGGTCGCGGCCCTCGCGCACCCATCGCTCCCTGTTCTCCTCGGCATCCCATCCCTGGAACGGGTCCGCGTGCTCCTCCCAGAACGCCTGCCACCGCGCGAGGTCTCGGCCGAGTTCGGGGGAGAGCCCGTACTCGTCGGGTGTGGTCGTGTAGCCGACGTCCCAGGTCGGGGTCGACGTCTCCCAAAGAGGGTAGTCGCGGCTGTCATCCGGGAAGAGCCGGATCACCCGGCGCGCGGGTGGCACACCGCGCCCGTGCGGGGCGGAGGGGATGTCAGGCCATCCGTCCTTCGGAGCGCGGTCGTCGTCGCGCGCCAAGGCGCCGGTCCAGGATGCCGACTGCCCGCCGTCGCGACCGCGCACCTGCCCGGGCTGCACGCCGGTGTAGCGGAATCCGCACTTCTGCGCCACGCGCATCGACGCGACGTTGCCGAGGATGCATTCCCAGCCCAGCTCGTCGAGCTCGGTGCGCGCGAACGTCGCATCGACGACCGCAGCGAGGGCTTCGGGCAGGATGCCGAGACCCCGGTGCTCGGCCCCGAGCCAGTAGCCGACCATTCCCCCCTCCACGCGCACGCCGATCACGCCGAGGAGGGGACCGGCATCCGTCTCCCGGATGGCCCAGGTCCATTCGCGGTCCTGCGCCCAGCCGTCGGCGACGTAGCCCTCGACGAACCCGACCGCGTCGGCGCGGGTGTACGGCCACGGGGTCGTCAGGTAGTGCTCGAAGACGGGGTCGGAGCAGTAGCGGGTGATGTCGTCGGCGTCGGCGAGTGTCGGCTGGTTCAGCACCAGGCGGGCGGTGCGCAGAGAGAACGGCGTCATCGCCGCAGCCTATCCGGGCGCTCGTAGACTCGGATGCCATGCGAGCACTCACCGAGAACGAGGTCCGGGATGCGTTCATCAACGCCACCCCCGACGAACTGCGTGTCATCGCCATGCCCCACGACTTCGTGCTGACGGACTGGGACCACCTCGATTTCTTCGCGTGGCGGGACCCCCGCACCCGCGGGCGCGGCTACGTCATCGCCGAGCGCGAAGGCGAGCCCACCGGCGTCGTGCTGCGCGCCGCGGAAGGCCAGTCGCGCGCGCGGTCGGCGATGTGCAACCTCTGCCACACGATGCAGCCGGGCGACCAAGTCTCGCTCTTCACGGCGCGCAAGGCGGGCGCCGCGGGAGAGCAGGGCGACACCGTCGGCACCTACATGTGCGCCGACCTGTCGTGTCACGAGACGGTGCGCCTGGCCGCCCCTCTGGCCCCGAGCGAGATCCGCGCGAGCGTGGACCGCAAGATCGACGGCACGAAGCGACGGACCGAGGACTTCGTCGACCGCGTGCGAGAGGCCGCCGACGTCGCGCGGTGAGCCGTCGGCGTGGGCTGTTCCCGCTCCGGACTCGATCTCGACGTGGTTTGAGGCACCCCCAGCGGGATAGTAGGATTGGTGATCGCGCCTCCGGTCGACTGCCAAAGCCGGGCGGGTGCGCACCTGGCGAGTTACCCAAGCGGCCAAAGGGATCTGACTGTAAATCAGACTGCATTGCATTCGGGGGTTCGAATCCCTCACTCGCCACCACCACGAGGGATTCCCTCTTCTCGTGTCCAGGCCAGTCCCCATGGGGGCTGGCCTGCGGTGTTCCGGGCGCATGCCGCGAAGACGCCGCATACTCCCGTCCGAGAGACGACCTCGCGCCCAGCGCAACGCCGCCACTGTGGCCGAGTCGTGGAACGGTCCCTATGGGAGCCGTGGTGAAAGGCCGTACCCTCGGTGACACACACATGGGGGATGTACGTGGAGAACCTAGACGAGCGACTGCCGCCAGCGGCCGACCGTGTCCCGCAGGACCGCGAACACTTCGGTGCTGGGCCCACCCATGTCGGCGGTGCACCGACGAGCCCGAGCCCTCGGCGCACACCCCGCGGAGATCCTCCGGCCACGCCGTCTTCGCGTTTTGACGTCCGCGACATACTCAACGGCATGCCCACCGGGCGCGTGGTCGACCTCATGGGCGAGCCGGCTTTCGCTCTGGTCGTGTTCGTCGCGACGGTCGTGCAAGTGTGCGCTGATCCTCTTCGAGCACTGATCAATGGGGCGGAAGGATGGAATCTCCCTCTCCCGCCCGGGCTCGTCATCGCCCTGGCCGCCCTCGCGTGCCTCGGGCAAGCGCTCTTCGTCGTTCGTCTGGGACGATGGCCCATTCCCTCGATGCTCGGCACCGTGGCCTGCTACCTGTTCGTCGCTGTCGTGCTCGGCAACCCCGCGTGGGCAGTGCCGATGCAGCTCGTCATCGCCTTGGCGATGTTCGCGGTCGGGGCCGGACTCTCGCCGCTGGTCGCGAGTGGATGGAGTGTCCTCGCCGTCGGCGGGACGTTGGCGAGTCTCGCGTGGTGGGCCGCGGGCGCCGGGGCACCCGCGCAGGTCGTGCTGACCTTCGTCGTCACGGAGGGGACGGGCTTGGTCACGACGTCGTTCGCGGGCCTCATTTTCGGTGTGCTCTGGGCCGCGCACGAACGCCGAACGGAACGTGCGCGGCGTCTTGCAGCGGAAGCAGCGGAGCGGGAGGAGCGCGCGGTGGAAGCAACCCGAAACGCCGAACGCGCGCGCATCGCACAAGAGCTGCACGACGTCGCGGGTCAGCATCTCGCGGGGCTCGTCTCCCTGTGCGACGCTTCCGCCGAACTGGCCCCCGCCCACCCGCAACTCGCGCTCGACCTCATCGACGAGGTGCGGGCGGAAGGACGGTATGCCGCGGCCAGCTTGTACGGAGCACTCGGCGACCTCCGTGCCGTCGACGACGACAAGATCGCGACCACCCCGGATCTGCGCATGCTTCCGGAAATCCTGACTTTCTGGCGCGAACGCGGAATGGACGTGGAGTTCGCCGGTGAAGGGAGTCTGGCGGACCTCCCCGCGGTCGTATCGACGACCGCATATCGCGCCGTGCAGGAGGGGCTTTCCAACGCCGCCAAACACGCGGCCGGCGCCACCGTCAGAGTCGTCTCACGTGTCACCTCCGAGCGGTTGCACGTCGCCGTCGAGAACGATCCGCCGAAGCGGATGCGCGCCGACGAAGCCGAACTCGGCCTTCACTGGGGGCTGGACGGGCTTCGAGAAAAACTCTCCCTCGTTGATGGCATGCTGCAAGCATCCCCCGATGAATCCGGCGGGTGGCGGTTGAGCGTCGTCATCCCGCTGTCCGGATGACAGAGAGCAGCCCATGGTCGATCAGTCAGCAATCCGCGTGCTCATCGCCGATGACAATCGTCCTTTCCGTAAGGGCGTCCGCCTTCGTCTCGAGCAGGCGGAAGGAATCGTCGTCGTCGGGGAAGCCGCAACCGGACAGGACGCCGTGGAGGGCGCTCTCACCGAGGCGGCGGACGTGATCCTGATGGACCTCGAGATGCCGTCGATGAACGGCATCGACGCGACCCGAGCCGTCCTCGACGCATCCGCCGGGCGAAGCCGGGTCATCGTGCTCACAAGCCACGGCGAAGGGCACCTGGTCGTACGCGCCCTCCGCAACGGAGCCAGCGGTTACCTGCTGAAGACGCATGATTCCGCGCAGCTCATCGACGCCATCCGGGCAGCCCATCGGGGTGAAGCCCTCGTGTCCACGCGCATGACGCCCAGCCTTCTCGACCAGATTCGCGCGGGGCGGCCCTCCGCGGAGGACGAGGCGCGCATGTGGGCGCTCAGCCGTGCGGAAGCCCGAGTCGTCCGGCTGCTCAGCCGGGGTCTCACCTCCAATGAACAGCTCGCGAAAGAGCTCGTCCTCTCCGTCAACACCATTCGTTCGCACATCCAGTCCGCCCTGAAAAAGGTGGGTGCGTCCGATCGAACCCAGCTCGCCCTCTGGGGACTCAAACTCCGTGTCGAACTGGACGCGCGCCTGGTCGGACGTCTCTGAACGGGACGTCGACGCTCCCTCGGCATTTCGGACGTCGCGACGTGAAGGCGTCTGCTCGTCCAAAGGGGTGAAGAACCGGCCCGCGTTTTCCGCGTGAGGGATGGCGCCTCGGCTTCGCGCCGCGAGAAAAAAGCCGGATCGCGCACAAATTCCTGCACGTTCTCGCCGAGTTCTCGGCCTCTCTGTGGTCCGAGGAGTCCGCGCGCCGCTGCACTGTGCAGAAGCAGCATGAATCGGCGAGCTTGCAGACAGCGCATCGAGGGCGGTAGGCGGAAGCATGGACGCGATCTATCCGGTGTTCGCACGTGCCGACGCCACGTTCTACGACCACCCGGAGCGTGTGCCACGCGGTGCTGGCGAGGCCTACACGGTCGAGACGCCCGAGGGATGGGTCGTCGTCGAGCAGAGCCCGTGGACCTACCTGCAACCCGAAGGTCATCACCTCCCTGAGCAGGGATGGAAGGTCCATGTCAGCTGTCTCGTCTCGGACGCTGAGACCGTCCTGCGGGCCGCGGGGACGGTCGCGACAGCCCGCCGCATACCGTTCAAACACCTCTCCACGACGGACCTCCTCCGCCATTCCAACGCCAAAGACGCCGGTCGGGAGGGGTCGGGGAAGTTCGTCACCCTCTACCCCTCCACCGAGCGAGAGCTGCACCGGCTGTTGATCGGGTTGGGGGAGGTGCTCGCCTCCTTCAACGGGCCTCACATCCTTTCCGACCTCCGCTGGACGACCGGCCCGATCTTCACACGGTTCGGGGGGTTTCATCCGCTCTTCGTCGAAGTCGACGGAGCAATGGTCCCCGCGATCCGACACCCTGACGGCCACCTCGTCGCGGATATCCGACGACCCGTCTTCACGCCACCCGAATGGGTGCGTGTCCCGGCATTCCTGCAGGGCCCGCTCTCTCGTTTGCGGCAGCTTCAGCCTCCGGAAGGCTTCCCCGTCGTCACCGCGGTGCTCCAGCACTCAAACGCCGGGGGTATCTACCTTGCGTCCGATGGGACGGAGGAGGTGGTTCTCAAGGAAGCTCGTCCGTACACCGGGTTCACTCCGGACGGTCTGAGCGCCACGGAGCGCGCCGACAGGGAAGCGCGTACCTTGCGACACCTCTCCGGCCAGCGCGTCTCTCGCCTCCGCCGCGAATTCGATACGCACGACCACCGGTACCTCGTTCTGGAAAAGGCCCCCGGCCAGCCCCTTCATCAGGCCGTCGCCGCCCGCCACCCGCTCATCGCGGCAGATGCTGAGCCTGCCGCCGTCATCGCCTACCGCACGTGGGCGGTGCGGGTGGCCGAGGAACTCACGGCCGCCGTCGCTCACGTGCACGAGGCAGGTTTCGTGCACGGTGATCTGCACCCCGGAAACATCCTCGTCGACGAAGACGGTCATGTCACCGTGATCGATTTCGAAATGGCTCGCCCCGTCGCTGACGGAGCGCCGGCGGCCATCGGCGCCCCCGGTTTCATCGACCCGAGCGGGGCGGGGGGCATCGCAGGCGACCTCTTCGCGCTGCGGCGGATGATCCTCTTCCTCTTCGCCCCCGTTGTCGCCTTGGCGGATCTGCACCGCGACAAAGAGGCGGATCTGAGGCGGTGGGTGCATCGCCGCTTCTTCCTCGACGACCGCCGGGTGGCCTCGTGGGGGTGGACGAGCCCTCCCCACCCCGGACGCGTCGAGCACGCCGACACGATCCAGCGGATCAGCCGTCAGCTCCTCGCGGACGCCACCCCCGCTCGAACCGACCGGTTGTGGCCGGGCGACCCCGCACAGTTCGACGAACCTCCGTACGCGCTCGCACACGGGGCCTTCGGCCCGCTTCTCGCTCTTCACTCCGGTGGTGTCGCGATACCGGAGCATCTCGTGGAGTGGGCGGAATGGTCCACCGTCGAGACGAGCCCCCGACAGGGGCTCATGGACGGCCTCGCCGGTGCTGTCCTCGCCCTGTCCGCGTTGGGGCGAGAGGACGCAGCGGAACGTGCGCTGCAGGCGTGTCTGGACGCGCCCGTGCGGTGGAACGCTCCCGGTCTCTACGGGGGTCCTGCAGGTACGGCCCTCGCGTACGTGCACCTGTCTGCCCGGCACCCCGAGCTGCTCGCTCGCGCAGACGTCCTGTTCGCGGAAGTCGCCGAGCGTGCCGACAATTGGCGCACCCCGCGCCCAGGCCCGGTGGAGACAGGAAGTGGCGGACTGCTCCGCGGCCCCAGCGGGATCTCCCTCCTCGCAATGGCGTTGTACGACCGGCTGCAGAGACCCGAACTTCTCGACCTCGCCGAAGCCGCAATCCACGCCGACATCGCCGCGTGCGTACCGGCAGCGGACGGAACCCTGCAGATCAACGAAGGATGGCGGCTGATGCCCTACCTCGGCTACGGCTCGGCGGGTGTCGCGTATGCGCTGAGGCTCCTGGAGCAACGACGCCCCGGCAGTGCCCTGGTCCCGCTCCGGAGTGATCTCGAGCGCGCAGCACAGGCAGAGTTCGTCTTCGAACCCGGTCTCTTTCAGGGGCGCGCCGGGATGATGGCCACACTCGCCGGTTCTGACACAGGGGCCGCGCGACGCGCGCTCCGCCGGCACCACCGGATGCTCGAGCTCCATGCGATTCCCCGAGCGGCTGGTGCGGGCTATCCCGGCCGGAACCTTCTCCGGCTTTCATGCGACCTGGCAACCGGCTCGGCCGGCGTGCTGTGGGCACTCACGCATCCACGTGGTGATGCCGCGATGCCCTTCCTCGACCTCCCCCCGGTCACCGCGTCCGCCGGAAGGCGACTTGGCGGGGAGGGAGGTGAGGAGCATGGGGTACCTGCTTTCGTTGCAGGGTCTCGAGCGTGACGGGTCAGATCGCGCTGAGGCTGTCGCGAGTTCATGGAGTACCGGGATCTGCTACAGCAGCGTGTCCACGGGCCTTTGCACCTGAGGCCACCGATCAGGCGCGGGGGACGTCAGGGTCCCCTGCGCCGCCGGAGCGGCGGGGCGAGGTCATGACGGCGCCTGGGAGCGACACGGGTGCACCTACGTCGACCTCCAAAGCCCGGGCGCCCTCCTTCGCGACATCGGAGAGCACGGAGATGGACCTGGCTCGCCCATAAACGGGACGGCCCGGGCTCTCGTCTCTTCGGATGAAATGGTGTGTTGATCCGGTTGGGGCCAATTCGATTCCCATGCCCTGGCCGACCCGGTTTCCCGCGGATATGGCCTTTGGAGTGGACTTCATCTGCCATTCTGTCCCCCATCTGGAGGACAGAATGCCACGAGCATCATCTGTAGTGTCGTCGCCTCAACCGGTTCGCAACGCCGCGGATCGGATTCGAAGGGTGGTGCCGGTGCTTTTGGCTAATGTCCTCGCCGCGTTGGTTGGCGGCGTTTTGGCGGTAACAGGCGTTATCAAATTTCGTGAAGGACGAGATGTCCTGACGGCGTCGATCGTGGCGTACAAGATTGTTCCCGGCGGGTGTATTCGACCACTTGCGGCTTCGCTTCCACCCATTGAGCTCGCCGTCGGCTTGAGCCTTGTTCTCGTTCTCCCCGGACCATGGCCATGGTTTGCGATAGCAATCCTCGGGATGTACACGGTGGCGGTCATCTCCGTCATCGTCCGCCGGATGACGACGGAGTGCGGATGCTTCGGATCGGTCTTCCGTACCCAGGCCAACTGGGTGGTCGTCGTCCGGAACGTGGCGATGATGCTGATGCTGCTGCCGGCAGCGGTGCGTGGGGTGAGCCACTCCGTCTTGTGGTGGGCGGGTTGGGTCCTCCTGGGGGTGGCCGCTCTGGTCGCGGTCATCCGCCTCTTCCCACGCGGAAGGCTCCCATCGAGCGGGCCGTATCCCGCTTCCCCGTCCACCGCCGCGGCCCTCCACGCGCCGCATTCATGAAAGGACAGCATCAATGACGATGAAACGCCGTAGTTTCCTGGGCTACAGCCTCGGGGGTCTGGCAGCTCTCGTGTTCCCCGAAATGGCCACGGCCGCGACGCACTCAAACGTCAAGGCCGAACCCGACACGCCGTGGCAATGGCAGGTTCGAGAAACGCGGGAGATGACCTCAGCGGAACGCGATAAGTACATGCCGCTTTTCGCTCAGGATTTGCAGGACGCGGAAGCGAGCCTTGGTGCCCGCGATGACGGACATAGTCCGAGTATGTCCATCGCTGTGGGATTTGCCGCGAGCGTGCTCGCGCTCGCCACGCCGCTCGGGGGCAATCGGATCTACGCTCGGCATATTGAAATCGACAACACCGGTGCCATCATCCGGACGGCGACGACAACATTCTTCGCGTCCGAAGTCGATAAGACGATTGCGCTCCACTCCATGGGAGAGGACGCGTCCGCGGCGGCGACCAGTCGCCGCGAATTCGAAGCTCGCGCGGGATGTACGGGAGGTACACGCGAATGCCGTGCGTGCGCGGAGCAGAATGGCGTCGGAATCATCACATGCTGCGGTGGGTGCGCATGGGCGGCGTACAACTGGATCGCTTTCTCGAGTTGTGCGCTCATCCTCTGCTCCTTGTGCGCGTCGCAGAACTGCCTAAAGTGGGTTTATGCCTGCTGTTCGGTCTGATGGAGGAGAGACGGACATGACACAGACCGCACAGCCCGTTCGGGGGGCTAAATGGAGCGGGCCTGTCCTTCTCGTGGCCGCGTTCCTTTTCAACGCGTTCGCGACCTACCGCTACCTTTTCGCGCTCGACGGCGAGAATCCTGTCTTCGCATTCGCGGTGGTCGGTTTCCTGTGGGCGGCGTGGGTCGCCGTGCTGATACTGACACTGCGGTCAGGAACATCGCCCTCGTCCCGACGTGTCGCCTTGACGGTGTCGGGCATCTGTGTGGCGGTCGCCGCGGCGGCGTCGTTCCTGATTCGCTGAAGCCAGGGACTCCTTCTTCGGACGGACGAGCGGGGCCTACGGCAGGATGCCGTCCACGTACCCGCGGTCGACGCGAAGAGCGTCGCCCATCGTCGCCGAAGTGAGCGGGAGGCCAGGTAGCGTCAGCCGCGCGGCGGTGAGCGCGTTGGTCTCGAAGTTCCGGAGCCACTCGGCATCCGGGATCTCCAGGGCGCGGGAGCTGCGCGAGCGCAGTTCCCGCGTCACGCCGAGTTGGTCGAGTGGAATCCCGCCTGCCGGATGGCTTCGCCGAGGAGGATGAAACCCGCGACGGCGAGCGTGAGGGCCGCGGCCGGCGCGTAGAGCAGATGCGGCGCGCTCGCGAAATACGGCTCGGCCTGCGAGAGCTGCAGACCCCAGGACAGGGCGGGGGCCTGCAGCCCGATACCGAGGTAGGTGAGCGTTGCTTCGCTCGCGATGACGGCACCGACCTGGAGAGTCGCGAGGACGATGACCGGGCCGACGGTGTTGGGAGCGACGTGCGTGAGCATGATGCGCCAATCGCGCAGGCCCAGCGAGCGAGCCGCGGTGATGAAACTCCGCGAACGGACCGAGATCGTGGACGTCCGCATGACGCGCATCGCCGTCGGCCAGGAGAACGCGATGAGCACTGCCGAGACCAACCACACGTTGCGGGTCTGTACCGAGTTGAGCACGAGGACCGCGCCGAGCAGCAGCGGCACCGACACGACGATCTCGGAGACGCGGGACAGGACCGTGTCGATCCATCCGCCGTAGTAGCCCGCGAGCAGGCCGAGCGCGATCGCGATGACCAGGGTGCCGAGCGTCACGGTGATGCCGACGATGATCGAGTTCGCCGCGCCGTGGACGACGCTGGCATACAGGTCGCAACCCTGGATGGTGAACCCGAAGGGGTGGCCCGCCGCGAGGTCGGGAGCGCCCCGCGAGTCCGACAGATCGCAGGCGCGGGGGTCTCCGTGACCGAAGAGCCCCGAGATCAGCGACGGCCACGCGGTGATGAGCAGGAAGAAGCCCACGAGCACCGCGCCGATCCAGAACTCCGGGTTGCGGCGAAGACGAGCCCACACGGCGTTCCGCCGCGGGGGCGTCGCGAGGGTCGCGGTCGTCGTCGCGGTGGATGCCTCAAGCATTGCTCGTCTCCTTGCCGATGCGCGGGTCGAGAGCGCGGTGGAGGAGGTCGACGAGAAGGTTCGCGATGAGCACGACGAACACGCCGGCGGTGACGATCCCGACGACGACCGATCCTTGTTGGGTGTTGATGGCGGTGAACAGCGCTCGGCCGATGCCGGGCAGGTTGAAGATGCCTTCGACGAGGACCGCGCCGCCCAGGAGAGCGCCGAGGTCGAGACCGAGATACGTCACGACGGGCATGATCGCGTTGCGCAGCACGTGGCGGGTGTGCAGCTGCCACGGGGTGATTCCTCGCGAACGTGCGGTGCGCACGTAGTCGGCGGTGATGGTCTGCAGCATGCTCGTGCGCGTCAGGCGCGCGATGGGGCCGATCCCGAGCGCCGCAATGCACGCGGCGGGAAGGAGGAAGGCGACCGGCCAGCCGGCGGCCGCCCCCGCGACGGGGAACCACCCCAGTCGGAGTCCGAACACCTGCTGGGCGAAGAACGCGAGCACGAAGGTGGGAACGGCGAGCAGGAGGATCGTCGTGGAGGTCGCGAATCGATCGAACGCCCCGCCCGGCTTGAGCGCCGCGAGGGCGCCGAGACCGATGCCGATCACGAGCTCGATGATCCATGCGGTGAGAGCGAGCTGCGCGGTGATCGGCCATGCGTTGGCGAGGATGTTGCCGACGCTCTCGCCCGAGATCGTCACCCCGAAGTCGCCGCGGAAGAGGTCGGCGAGATAGTGACCGTACTGCGCGAGGACGGGTTCGTTGAGGTGGTACCGCTCCTCGAGGTTGCGCCGCACGGTGTCGGTCAGCTGGGCGTCGCCCGCGAGCGTCCCGAGCGGGTCGCCGGGGAGGGCGAAGACCGCGAGGAACACCAGCAGCGAGGTGCCGAAGAAGACGATGACGGCCTGGACCAGGCGATTCAGTACGGGGTGCACGGTGATTTCCTCTCTGACGGGGGAGCTGCCCCGGCGGACGGCCGGGGCAGCTCCCGGGATCACTGCGTGATCGCGACCGACCCGAACTGGCCCTTGTTGAAGGAGTCCGGTACCCACGACGACGCCCGCTCCGAGACCACGTATGTGCTGGGGTAGGTCCACAGCAGGATCGACGCGGTGTCGCGGATGAGGAGGTCCTTCGCCTGTGCGTACAGGTCCATCTGGGTCTCGGTCCCGCTGGCGGCTGCGGCGTCGGCGAGGAGCGCGTCGAACTCGGGGTTCGCGTAGAACGAGCCGTTCACGCTGCCGGTGGATGAGTACGAGGGTCCGAGGGTGTCCAACGGAGACGGGTAGTTGCCCGGCGCCCCCAGCGCCACCGGCGACTCGATCTCCTTCCCGAGGATCCCCGACCACGTGTTCTCCGACGCGACCTGCGCGACGGTGACCTCGGTGTCGAAGGTCTTCGCCCACTGGTTGGCGATGGCTTCGGCCCAGATCTCGCGGCCCGTTCCCGTGACCGACGTGACGGTGAGGGGGCCGGCGATGCCTCCCGCGGCATCCCAGAGCGCTTTCGCCGCCGCGGGGTCGTAGGTGCAGCTCTCCCCGCACGCGTCGTCGCGGTAGCCGACGCTGATGGGGATGTCGTAGTCGGTGGCCACGTGCGCCTGTCCGTCGAGGAGCGAGGAGATGATGGCGTCGCGGTCGATGGCCATCGACAGGGCCTTGCGGATGTCGGGATTGTCGTAACCCGGCAGATAGGTCGGAAGGCTGAGGTAGTTCCGCCAGTCGTCGACCGCGGAACGGCGCACGAGCTCGGGGTAGGCGGCCTCGGCCTCGGGGATGTCGGCCGAGTTCAGGGTGACGATGTCGACGGCACCCGCCTGGTAGTCGGTGTAGGCGACGTCGTTGCCGGTGTAGACGCGGAACGTCACCCCACCGTTGACGGGAGCCTCACCCGCGTACTCGGGGTACGTCTGCGTGACGATCTGGTCTCCGCCCGTCCACGGCTCCACCATCTCGTAGGGCCCGTTGCCGATCGGCTTGGCCGCGAACGACTCGGGATCGTCCAGAGCGGCCTGGGGGAGCGGTGAGTAGTACTGCCGCCCGAGCAAGTAGGGGAACTGGCTGTTCGGCTTCTTCAACGTGACGGTCAGGTGCAGCTCGTCGTCGACCGAGACGCCGCTCAACGTCTCGGCGGTGGGTGCTCCCTCGGCGGGGGCCACCTCGTCGTAGCCCTCGATGTTGGAGAACTGGTCGGACTGTACCCACGCGTTGTCGGGGTCGACGGCCGCGTTCCAGGCTCGCGCGAACGACGCGGCATCCACGGGTTCGCCGTTGTGGAAGGTCCACCCCGGAGCGATCTCGATCTTCCAGACGCGCTGGTCGTCGGTCTCGATCGAGGAGGCCACGAGATTGCGGGTCTCGCCCGTGGCCGGGTCGTAGTCGACGAGCCCGTCGAACAGCGCTCCCACGACCGTGTTGGCGAAAAGACCCGAACTGTTGCCGGGAATGAGGCTGGTGGGCTTCTGGATGCCGACCGTCAGGACCGCCTCGGTATCGGCGGTGCCCGGGGAGGAGGCGGCGGGCGTCGTGCAGCCGGCGAGTGCGGCGGCGGCTGCGGTGGTCAGGGCGAGTGCGATCAGCCACCGCGGTCGGGTCGTCGTGCGGGTCATGGCGTCTCTCTTTCTGGTGTCGGAGTTCTGGTGCGGGGTTCTGGTGCGTGAGGTTCTGGTGCAGGGGCTCTGGTGCGGGATGAGGAAATCAGCCGGCGCTCGAGGCCGCGAGGAGCGAGCGGCCGGGAATCGAGCTCAGGAGCTGTCGGGTGTACTCGTGGGTGGGACGGGCGAAGACGTCGGCGGTTGTTCCGCGTTCGACGACCTCGCCCCGGGCCATGACGATGACGTCGTGAGCGATCTGCTCCACGACTCCGAGGTCATGAGAGATGAAGAGGTAGGCGACGCCGAGCTCTCGCTGAATACGCGTGAGGACGTCGAGGACGTTCGCTTGAACCAGCACATCGAGGGCGGACACCGGTTCGTCGCAGATGATCAGATCGGGTTCGGGGGCCAGCGCTCGGGCGATGGCGACGCGCTGGCGTTGACCGCCGGACAGCTCGCTCGGTGCCCGGTCGCGCACGCTCTGCGGCAATCCGACGAGGTCGAGGAGCTCGCGCGCGCGCGCCTGCTGCGCGGAGGCGCTGCCCAGTCCGAAAGCACGCAGAGGTTCGGTGACGCTGCGCTCGACGGTCATCATCGGATCGAGCGAGGCATACGGATCCTGGAAGATCGGCTGCACGCGGCGGCGGAACTCCGCGAGGCCGTGACGACGGGCGGTGGTGATGTCGCGCCCGTCGAAGTGGATCGCCCCCGAGGTCGGATCGATCAGCCGCAGGGCGATGCTCGCCGCGGTGCTCTTGCCCGATCCCGACTCGCCGACGATCGCGAGGGTCTGGCCGCGCCGGACCTCGCAGGAGAGGTCGACCACCGCGGGGACGGCCTCGGTGCGGGAGCGACCGTACCCTCGTGCGCGGTAGGTCTTGGAGACCCCGTCGAGCGACAGCACCACGGGGGCGCTCGGATCGGGGACGAGAGCTGCGGCACCCGCACGATTCGCCGGGGCGGCAGCGACGAGGGCGCGGGTGTAGTCCTCTCGCGGGCGCAGGAGCACCTCGCGCGACGGCCCGTGTTCGACGACCCGGCCGCGGCTCATCACGATGACGCGGTCCGCGCGTTCGGCTGCCAGCCCGAGGTCGTGCGTGACCAGGATGACAGCGGTGCCGCTCTCGCGGATGAGGGACTGCAGGTTGTCGAGGATGACCTTCTGCACGGTGACGTCGAGGGCCGAGGTCGGCTCATCGGCGATGAGGATCCGCGGCGAGGTGATCATGCCCATCGCGATGAGGGCCCTCTGGCGCATGCCTCCCGACATCTCGTGGGGGTACTGGCGGAAGCGCTGCTCCGCGTGGGCGAGGCCCGCTGACTGCAGAGCGGCGACCGCATGGGCACGTGCGACGGGTCGAGGCCGCTTCTGCACGGCATCCGCGACCTCGATGACCTGAGCGCCTACACGATGCACGGGATCGAGGTTGGACATGGGGTCCTGCGGCACGTAGGCGAGGGTCCCTCGGCGCAGTCGACGCATCGTCGGCTCGGACGCTCCGACGATCTCTTCGCCGGCGAGCAGGATCGACCCCTCGGCGGAGGCCCCCGCGGGCAGGAGACCGAGGATCGCGCTCGCTGTCGTCGACTTCCCGGATCCGGATTCTCCGACGATCGCGAGGGTCTCGCCCTCGTGAAGATCGAACGACAGGTCGGTGACGACCTCGGTCGTGCCGTAGCGGATCGACAGGGACTCGACACGCAGCAGCGGTGGGGTGTGACTCATGTGTGACCCCTTGAGTCAAAGGGGGCGTTGGGCGCGGCCTCACGCTAGCGGCATCCCCGGATGAACGGAAGGGAAACGCGGGAATTTCACCGCGCCGTCACGGCGTGAAAGCGGCGCGGTAATAAAGGGTGTGCACCGACCTCGGGGATTTTGTACAGGAACGAAAAAGTTTGGCGCTGAACATACGCGCCTCGATACTGAACGACACATCATCCGTTTGGGGCTTGGGCGCTCGGAACTCGGTGATCACCGGCGTTCCCCGATTCGACGAGGGGATCCTCTTCATGTCTCACGTGTTCGATCCGCGATGGGCGCTCGCGCCGCACGGCGTGGGCCGCGACGTCGCTCCGGGTGGGAGCGTCGACGCATGACGCGCTTCCGCGTCGAGGAGATGCCGCGCACGGTTCCTCGGCCCGTGCTCGCGGCGCTCCGCGCCTCCTCCACGGCGACCCTCGGCCACCTCACCGACTTCGGTTTCGTCCGCGGGCTCACACCGGTCGGTCCCGTCGTCCCGTTCGCCGGGCCGGCGCTGACCGTTCGGATCCCGCACGTCGACTCGAGTGCCGTCCACCATGCGCTCGCTCTGGTGCAGCCCGGTGACGTCGTCGTCATCGATCAGTCGGGCGACGACGACCGGTCCAGCTTCGGCGGGACCCTCGCCGCCATCGCGGCGGACGCGGGGGTGATCGCCGCGGTGTGCAACGGCCGGACGAACGACGTCGCCGAGATCCTCGCGCTCGGCTTCCCCGTCTTCTCGCGCGGGGCGACGTCGATGACCACGCGCATCCTGGGTCTCGAAGGGCAGATCAACGTGCCCGTCGCGATCGGAGGAGTCGCGGTCCTTCCCGGCGACATCGTCTTCGGGGACGGAGACGGGGTGTGCGTTCTCCCTCGGGCGGACGCGGCGGACGTGAGCGAGCAGATGACCCGGCTCGACGCCGATCCGGTGGTGCAGTCCCTCCGCGAGACCGTCGCCGCCGGTACGCCGTTGGGGCGCGTGACGGGAGCCGCCGCATCGTTCTCGGAGGTCGTGAGATGACGGCGGCCGCTGTCGACCTGGTGGTCGGGTGCGTGCAGATGCAGTCGGGTCTCGAGCCCGGGGCCAACCTGTCTCGCTGTCTCGCGTTCGCGCGCGAGGCGGAGTCGCGCGGTGTGCAGCTGCTCATCTTCCCGGAGTCGGCGACCAGCCGTTCGGATGACCCGGCGACCTCGCCGCGCGCGCAAGGCGTCGACGGTCCGTTCGTCGCGCGGCTGCGCGAGGAGCTCGCCGACTCCGACATGACCGTGATCATCGGAATGACGGAGGAGCGTGCCCATGGCCTCCCCTTCAACACGCTGGTCGCTTTACGCTCCGGTGCGGTCGTGGCCACCTATCGCAAGCTCCATCTCTACGACGCGGCCGGAATGCGCGAGTCGGACACGATGTCCCCGGGCGACGGTCCGGTCGAGGTGTTCGAGGTGAACGGGTTCCGCGTCGGGATGATGACGTGTTACGACGTGCGCTTCCCCGAACTCGCTCGTCTGCTGGCGGAGCAGGGCGCCGATGTCCTGGCCGTGCCGACCTCCTGGGTCAGCGGCCCGCTGAAGGAGGACCATTGGCGCACCCTGTGCGCAGCGCGCGCGATCGAGAACGCGCTCTACGTCGTCGGTGCGGCCCAGACCGGCGGCACGCGCATCGGGCGCTCCCTCGTGGTGGCTCCGGACGGCGTCGCCGAGGCGACGGCCGGGTACGAGGAGACGCTGCTGGTCGGCCGGTTGTCGGCCGAGCGGCTGGCGGGGGTCCGCCAGCGCTTCCCGATGCTCCACCAGACCCGTTTCGTCGTCGATGCGAGCCCGCGACCGGCGCGATCGCCCGCGGGGGTGTGACGCTCTTGTCGTCGGAACACATCGATCGCGGCGCCGCGTGGGCGCGGAGCGCGAACATCCCGGACGTGTCCGCGCGAGGGATCGCGTCGCACGTCGCCTCCCTCGTCCGCGACGGCGCGATCCACGAGGGAGACGTGCTGCCCCCGGTGCGGGTGCTCGCGGAGCAGCTCCGTGTCAGCCCGGCGACGGTGTCCGCCGCCTGGGGGCTGCTGAAGAAGCGCGGGATGCTCGTGGGGTCGGGCAAAGCGGGAACCCGCATCGCGAGCGCGAGCGGGCTCGTGCGCGGCCTCGAGGTCTTCGCGACCGTGCCGGGAGTGAACGACCTGCGCCTGGTGTACCCCGACATCGCCCTGCTGCCGCGGCTCGACGACGCCTTGCGCGGAGCGGCGCAGCAGCCGAACCTGAACGAGTACTACGACTCCGCGATCCTTCCGGGCCTCGCCGAGGCCGTGGAGCCGGGCTGGCCGGTGCCGGTCGACACGTTCGCCGTGGCCAACGGGGCGGTCGACGCGGTGTGGGCGGTGCTGCGCTCGCTGTCGGTCCCGGGCGATCGCATCATCGTCGAGTCGCCCACGCAGCCGCAGATCCTGTCGTTGATGCTCGATCTCGGCCTGCAGCCGCTTCCCGTCGCGTATGCCGACGGCGGGGTCGACATCCCCTCCCTCGAACACGCCCTCCGCGCCCGCCCGGTCGCGATGTTCTTCCAGCCTCGTGCGCAGGTGCCGACGGGATGGTCGATCACCGCCACGGGCATCGACGACATCGCCGCGACGATGCGCGGTCCTCACCGGCCGATCTTCCTCGAGTACGACGACCTCGGCGATCTGGCGCGCACCCCGCACCACTCGATCGCCGAGCGCTTCCCTGAGCACACGGTGATCATCCGCTCCTATGAGAAGGCCTACGGGCCCGACCTCCGTCTGGCGGTGATGGGCGGCCCGGAGCACCTGGTCCACAATGCCCACGCGCAGATCCGCCTCACCCGTCAGTGGACGTCGCGCATCCTGCAGTCGGCTCTCGAATGGATGCTGAGGGACGAGGCATCCGCCCATTCCATCGCCGCGGCGCGATCGACGTACGCCGAGCGCCTGGACTGTCTCGTGACCGAGTTGCGTGCCCGCGGCGTCGATGTCCGCTCCTCGGACGGGCTTTGCGCGTGGATCCCCGTGCAGAGCGAGGCCGCGGCCAAGGAGTACCTGGCCACGCACGGGGTGCTCGTGCTCGGGGGGACGTCGTCGTTCGTCAACGGCGGGGCGCCGCACATCCGGGTGGCGGTCTCTCGCGTGCCCGGGGAGATCCTCGGCAAGCTCGCGGAGGTCATCGCCACGGCCACCCGGGTGTCGACGTGAACACCGGGCGCCTGAGTCCCCTGCGCGCTCTCGCGGACGACCCTCGATTCTCGTGGTGCGCGTACCTTCCGGCGCGGCCGGCCACCCGCACCGTCGTCCTCGTGCACGGGAGCGATCGCGACCCCGTGGCGTTGATCCGCGCGTTCTCCGCCTGGGCCGACGATCAGGATGTGGCCCTGATCGCCCCCCTGTTCCCGGGCGGCGTGCCGGAACCGGACGATCTCCACGGCTACAAGCAGGCGCTGACGGGCGACTTCTCGTTCGCGGAGATCCTGGATGCCGTCGTGGCCGATGCCGGGACCCGTCTCGGCGTTCCCCGCGGACCGTTCGATCTGTTCGGTTTCTCCGGCGGTGCGCAGTTCTCCCACCGGTACGCCCTGGTGCGCCCCGCGAACGTCCGGTCGGTGGTGGTCGTCGCGCCCGGCAACGTCACGCTGCTGGCTCCGGGACGACGGTGGTGGGCGGGCGTCGACGATCTGCACGCGTTTCCAGGGAGCCTGGAGGTGGTCGACGGCATCCGGAACGTGCCCGTGCTCGCGATGGTGGGCGCCGACGATGACGGGCGCGAGGTCATCGCCGTCTCACCCGATGAGTCGCGGTGGGTCGCCGGGGCCAACGACGCCGGCGTGACGCGTGTCGAGCGGGTGCGGACCCTCGTCTCCGACTGGCGGGCGGCCGGGGTGCGCGTCCAGCACCTCGTGGTCCCGGGCGTCGCGCACGACTTCCGTCCGTTCGTCGCGGCTGCCCAGGCCTTCTTCGATGCCCACTCGGGAGACCGGGAGACGCCTCATGCTGCGGAGGAATGAGCTCAAACGCGCTCTCGCCGAGGGGCGAGCGTGCAGCGCCGCTTGGGTCTTCACCGCCGATGTGGATGCCGCGGAAATTCTCGGAACGTGCGGTTTCGACGCCCTCATCCTCGATCGGCAGCACACCCCCGTCTCGTTCGAACGTACGCGGGAGCAGCTGCGCGCCGTCCGCGCGGCGGGCGATTCCACCGTTCTCGTGCGGGTGCGGGAGAACAGCGCCGCCGAGATCGCCGTGCTTCTCGACATGGGCGTGGAGGGTCTGCTGCTGCCGGATGCCCGCAGCGTGGACGACGTGCGGCGGTTCGTGTCCGCGACGCGCTACCCGCCCGCCGGAGACCGGGGCGCGCACGACACCGTGTCTCGCGCAGCCGGGTGGGGTGCGGAGACGGCGCGTTACCGGGCGCAGTACCGGGACGAGTTGCTCCTCGTGGCGATGATCGAGAGTCGCGCGGGAGCGGGAGAGGTCGCGCGGATGTGCCGTGAGCCCGGGCTCGACATGATCTTCCTGGGCCCGTTGGACCTGTCGGCGTCCGTCGGCGCTCTCGGCGACTGGGACGACGAGGACTACCTGTCGACCGTGCGCACCGTCGAGGCGAGCGTCCGGGAGGAGCGGACCCTTCTCGGCGGGGCACTCGCTCCGCCGGGTGATGTCGCCGACTGGGTCCGCCGGGGGCACAGGTTGCTCAGCGTCGGCAACGACGTGTCGATGATCCGGGATTCCGCCCGTCGTCAGCTCTCTCTTCGACTCCACGCGTGTCGCGGGGGCGTCGTGACGCGCCCGGGGCGGAGGAACGGCCGTGACGCCGAACCGTCAGCGATCAGAGCGCCTGCGCCAGCAGGATCTTCGACTTGGATTCGAGGAAGCACAGGAGCGAGCCCAGCACGGTCACCTCGTGTCCGAGATTGACGAGGTCCGCTGCCCCCAACTCGATGGTCGCCTCACGCGGCTCCATCGTCACCTTCCATTCGCCTACGCCGCCCGTGACCGGCTGCAGGTAGCTGATGGTATTGGCGCGGCTCAGGTCGACGACGATCAATCCGGCATCGGGGTCCTGGTCGTCGTCCTGCTCGAGGACACGGATGTCGCTCCCCGTGAGATATCCCCGCGCCAGGAATTCCGCGAGCCACTGATCGAGCGTCTGTTTGTCAAGCAGCTTCCGGACCGGCACGGGCACCTCGCTTCTGGGTAAAAGAACGAGAAGACCCGTTCCTTCCGCCATTATGGCGGCTGGAACGGGTCTGACCGGTGCGTGATATCAGGCGGCGCGGATGGGCGTCTTCGACGGACGGGACGGTGCGCTCCCCGCGGCTCGCGCGGGGGTGCGGGTCGACTGTTCGGCGGTCTCCCACGTGCTCACGTCGACGCTGAGGCCCGACGCCGAGTTGGACTGGTCGGCGAGGGTGCGCAGGTACTCACCGTTCAGCTGCTCGGGCTCGGGCGAGTCGAAGACGAAGCGCAGCGGAATGGACGGCTGCAGCCAGATGGTGGAGCGGCCCGATTCTCCGTCGGCGCCGGTCCAGGTCAGGGTGAAGGATTCACCGCGTCGCAACTTCGTCGCGGTGATCACTTTCACGTAGCCCAAAAGGCGGTCGGGCAGAGTGACGGGTGCGGTATCGGATCCGTAGTACAGCTTGGCCATGGCGATCTCCTTCGAATGGGTCGTTGGGCTGGGGCTAACAGCTAACCTAGCATGTAATTAACGAAATTAAATAAGTACATGAAATGTTCATGTGTCTGGCTATGCTCGAACGGGCGGCCAGCCGGGGCCGCAGCCAGGAGATGAACCGTGACCACCACGCCCTCCGCCCTGATCGAGGCTTTGAACGACTATGTCGATGCCGGTCGCGATGCTCTGCTCGTGGCTCGCAAGACGCTCAACCTGAGTGAGCTGGAGGCTCGGGCGATCACGAGTATCGCCGCCGATCCCGGTATCCGCCCCTCGGTGCTCCGCGAGTGCCTGGGCGTGACGTCGGCCGGAGTCACGACGCTCGTCGATCGCCTGGTCGGTCGGGGGGTTCTGCGCCGCGAGCTCGACGTCGAGGATCGTCGCGTCAACCACATCTTCCTCGAGGTCGACCTGGACACCGAGCCCTGGGTGGCACTCCGGCGCTTCGACACCGAGATCCGGACCGCCATCCTCGACGAGCCCGCCGACGTGTCGCACACTTTCGCCGAACTCTTGCGTCGCGTCACCGGACGGGCGCGCGCGACGATCTGACCGACTCCGCCGTCTCCGGGGTGATGCGCCCGCCCTTCAGGCGAACGAGATGATCGGCCCCGGAGACGAGTGTGTCGTCGTGGCTGACGCAGACCACCGCCCTTCCGTGCCGGATCTCGTCGGTGAGGGCGCCGCGGATCAGGGCGCTGCTGTGCGCGTCGAGCCCGGTGGTGGGCTCGTCGAGAAGGAGGAGGTCGGCGCCGCGCGCGAGGCCCTGGGCGAGCAGTGCCCGCTGTCGTTGACCGCCGGAGAGTGAGGCGAACGGCCGCCGGGCGAGTGGGGCGATATCGAGTCGCGCCATCGCCGCGTCGATGGCGACGCGCTGTGCGGGGGAGAGGCGACGAAAGGGGCCGGTGTCGCCCCAGGCGCCGACGGTGACGATCTCGCGAACGCTCACGGGGAGGCGGTCGGCAACGGCGGCGCGCTGGGGGACGAACGCTCGCGCGTGTCCGTACACGTCGACCCGACCGGAGCTCGGCTCCCGGGCGCCGGCGAGCACTTCGAGCAGGGTCGACTTGCCCGCGCCGTTGGGTCCGACGATCGCGGTGAGCGCTCCGGCATCGATGTCGAGGTCGACATCATCCACGGCGCGCACGCCGGAGAAGTCGACGCGGATGCCGCGAAGCGAGGCGGAAACAGGGGTCATGGCATCCACTCTACGAGTTTGAGAATCATTATCGTTAACGGTACGGTCGTCCCTCGTGTCCTGGCTCACCGATCCCTTCTCGCTCGAGTTCGTGCAGCGTGCGCTGCTCGGCGGAGCGCTCGTCGCCGTGCTGTGCGGCATCGCGGGCACCTGGGTGATCGTGCGCGGGATGGCCTTCCTGGGCGAAGCGCTCGCGCACGGCATGCTGCCGGGCGTCGCGCTCGCCACCGTGCTCGGAATGCCGGTGCTGTGGGGCGCCGCCGGCAGTGCCGTCGTCATGAGCCTCGGCATCGGTGTGCTGCAGCGCCGCGCGAAGCTGTCGTACGACACGAGCATCGGACTGCTGTTCGTCGGCATGCTCGCGCTCGGGGTCATCGTCATCTCGCACGCCGGAAGCTTCGCGACCGATGCCACGGCGATCCTCTTCGGCGACATCCTCGCGATCGGGGTCGGTGACCTTCTCGTCCTCACGATCGCGGTCGCGCTCGGAGTCGTCACCGCGGTGCTCGCGCACCGGAGCCTCGTCGCCCTCGCGGTCGACGAGCGCGTGGCGCGAGTGCTGGGCCTGGGGCCGCGCGTCGCACAGACCGCCCTCGTGGGTCTCGTGACCCTCGCGGTCGTGGCCTCCTACCAGGCGGTGGGATCGCTCCTCGTCGTCGGGTTGCTCGTCGCCCCCGCCGTCGCTGCGCGGCAGTGGACCGAACGGATCCCGACGACGATGGCGCTCGCCGCGGTGATCGGCGTCACCGCGGTCGTCGCAGGCCTGCTCGTCTCGTGGCACGCCGCGACCGCCGCGGGGGCGACCATCGCCGCCACCGCCATCGCCGCGGCGGGAGTCTCATGGGGTCTTCGCTCCGCCCGCACCGCGGTGCTCCGCCGTCTCGCGCCCGCTGTTCCCGTTCCCGTCTGACGCAGAAAGCCCTCATGCTCCGCCCCCCTTCCCCCCGTTCTCTTTTTCCTCTCGCCGCTGTGCTGGTGGTCGCTCTGACCGGGTGCGCGGCATCCCCTCCCTCGGCGTCCGTTCCCGCGACACCCGAGCCGGCCGGCGACACGCACGGTCATATCGAGGGCGCCGCTGAGCTCGCCGAACCCGCCTTGGGCCTGACCTCGATCGATGCCGAGGGGCGCGTGTCGCACCTTGACCTCCTCGAGGAGACGACCGCCGATCTCGGCACCGTCCGCGCACCCGTGGCGATGCACTCCGACGGCCGGTACCTCTTCGCGGCCGACGACACGGGCGTCTCGATCGTCGACAGCGGCGTGTGGACCTGGGATCACGTCGACCACTTCCACTACTACCGCGCCGAGGCGCGGATCCTCGGCCACGTCGCGGGGGAGGGCGTCGCCGTCGTCGCGACGTCGAACTCCTCGACCACGGGAGGCACGGGTCTGTTCTTCCCCGGGTCGGGCGATGCGGTGCTGCTCGACACCGAAGCCCTGTCGAACGGCGAGATCGTCGAGACCTTCCGCCTGCCGGGCGCCCCGGGTGCCGGCCTCGTCGTGCCGGCCGGTTCTTTCGCCGCGGTCGCCGCGGCGGACGAGGTCACGGTGCACACGGCCGACGGCTCCGCGGTCGGCGAGCCGGTGACGTGCGTCGAGCCCGCGGGCACCATCACGACCCGCGTCGGGGCGATCATCGGATGCCGCGACGGCGCGCTCCTCGTCCATATCGACGACGAGTCGCCGGTCGTCGAACGCATCCCCTACCCCGAGGGGGCGACGGCGCCGCGCGCGACCTCGTTCGCCAACCGGGAGGGGCGACCGACCGTCGCCGCGGTCGCCGGGGACGAGGGCGTCTGGTTGCTCGACACCCGTGAGCGCGCGTGGACGCTGCTGCCGACGCCCGAGCCGGTCGTCCAGGCGACGGCGGTCGACGACCGGGACGCGAACGTGCTCGCGCTCACGGTCGATGGTCGAGTGCTCGTGCTCGACGGCGACACGGGCGCGGAGCGCGCGGCATCCGTCCCGCTCGTCGGCGCGAGTCTCGCCGCGGGCCAGCCGGTCAGCCTGATCGCGGACCAGCAGCGCGCCTACCTCAACGGGCCCGCCGAGGACCGCCTGTGGGAGCTCGACTTCGCGGACGACGCGCGCATCGCACGCGTTTTCACGCCCGCTCTGACCCCGGTGTTCGTCGCCGAGACGGGACGCTGACATGCGCAGACTCCTCGCCCTCGCACTGATGACCGCCCTGTTCGCCCTGGCCGGGTGCGCCGGGCCGGCGGCATCCGATCGTCCCCTCGTCGTGGTGACGACGAACATCCTCGGCGACGTGGTGTCGAACCTGGTCGGCGACGACGTCGAGGTGATGACGCTCATGCGCCCGGGCGCCGACCCGCATTCCTTCGAGATCTCCGCGTCGGAGGCTGCCCGGATGCGGTCGGCCGACCTCCTGGTGGCCAACGGCATCGGGCTCGAGGAGGGACTCCAGCAGCACCTCGACGCGGCCGCCGCCGAGGGGGTCCGCACCTTCGTCGCCGGCGACGTCGTGACGGTGCTGCCGTACACCTCGACCGACGCCGGGGGAGCGGACGATCCGCACTTCTGGACCGATCCCGCGCGGGTGATCGCCGTCATCGACGCCCTCATCCCGGTGCTCGAGGGGATCGGGGGCTCCGGGGTCATCGACCACGCCGCGGCGTACCGCGTCGAGTTGCAGGATCTGGATGCCGACATGACCACCGCCTTCGCCGCCATCCCGGTCGAGCGTCGTGCCCTCGTGACGAACCACCACGTGTTCGGCTACCTCGCCGACCGGTTCGGCTTCCGCGTGGTCGGTGCCGTGATCCCCGGGGGGACGACGCTCGCGGCGCCGAGCACGAGTGATCTCGCTGATCTGGTCGCGGCGATCGACGATGCCGGCGTGCCGACGATCTTCGCGGAGTCGTCGTCGCCCGACCGGCTCGTGCGTGCCCTGGCCGACGAAGCGGATCGACACGTGGAGGTGACCGAGCTCTTCACCGAGTCGCTCACCGCCGCGGGCGGCGGTGCCCCCGACTACCTGACCATGATGCGCGTCAACACGGAGCGCATCGCCACCGGCCTGTCGCCCTGAGCGGCCGGCCTCCACCGAAGAAAGAGACATCACATGCGCAGTCCTTCCTCTGCTCGCGCCGGCACCGTGCGCCGAGCAGGCCTCCTCGCCCTCGCGGTGGGCGTGACCGTCGGCCTCTCGGCGTGCGCCGGGGGAGCATCCCCGGGCGCCGCCGCCCCGGCCTCCAGCGCCCCCGGCGAGAGCGGCACCCGTGTCGCCCTGTCGTACCCCGGCGGCATCGTCGTGCTCGACGGCGTGAGCCTCGAGACCCTCGCCGACGTGTCGTCGGAAGAGTTCACTCGTCTGAACTCCGCGGGCGACGGGCGTCACGTCATGGTCACCACGAGCGAGGGTTTCCAGGTGCTGGATGCCGGGACCCCCACCGATCGGCCCGTGCTCACCGACCTCGTCTTCCCCGCGTCCAAGCCCGGACACGTCGTCACGCACGGCGGCACGACGGTGCTCTACGCCGATGGCACGAGCGACTCGACCATCTTCGACACCGAGGCGCTCCTGGCATCCGCCGACTCTCTTCCCGCCGTCGAGACGATTCCCGGCGTCGAGGCGCACCACGGGGTGTCGATCGTGCTCGAGGACGGCACGTTCCTCACGACCGTGGGCAACGCCGACGGTCGCAACGGCGTCGTAGCGAAGGACGCCTCGGGTGCGACCATCGCCCAGAGCAGCGACTGCCCCGGCGTGCACGGCGAAGGGACCGCGAAGGACGAGGTCGTGGTCTTCGGCTGCGAGAACGGCGCGCTCGTCTACGACGCGGGGACGTTCACCAAGCTCACCGCGCCCGACCAGCTCTACGGGCGCATGGGCAACGCGTACGTGAGCGATGACAGCGCGATCGTCGTCGGCGACTACAAGGACGATCGGGACGCCGAGGGCTACCTGCTGCACCGCGTCGCCCTCATCGACACCGCCGCGAAGACCCAGCGCGTCATCGACCTGCCCGAGGGTGTCGAGTACACCTTCCGCGACATCGCTCGCGGGCCGGGCGACCTCGGCTACATCCTGGCGACCGACGGGTCGATCCACGTGCTCGACCCGTCCACCGGCGAACTGACCGCGTCGTACCCGGTGATCGGCGCGTGGGAGGGTCCCGCCGAGTGGCAGGACGCCCACCCCGCGATCAAGGTCTCGGGTGACATCGCCTACGTGACCGAGCCCGCGAAGAACGCGGTCCACGCGGTCGATCTCACCTCCGGTGAGGTCGTGCAGAGCGCGACGCTCGCGCAGACCCCCAACGAGATCGCACTGACCCGCTGATCACCACCGCCCGCCCCGGTCGTACGCCACCTGCAGTGCCCCGCGCACCGCGCGGACACCGGGGCGGTCGGCCGTTCCCCGCCGGACGGCGGTGAACACCTCGCGGCGAGGGCCGCCGGGCAGGTCGACGAGGCGAACCGGTGGGGTGTCGCCGGCGAACACGAGGGCGGGGATCATGCCGACCGCGTGACCGGATGCCACGAGCCGCACGTGCGCGGTCAGGTCGGCCATCTCGAACCGCACATCGGGCTCGAAACCGGCGGCGCGGCACTGCTGGGTCGCCCACTGGCGCGCCGCGGTGCCCACCGGCTCCATGACCCAGGCGCGCTCGCGGAGGTCGTCGAGCGTGTCGGCGCGGTCGCCGTGCGCGACTGCGAGGCGGATGGCGTCCCGTCCCAAGAGGCTCCGCTCGATGCCGTCGCGGTGCTCGCGTGTGTGACCGGGGTACTGCTCCGCGACGGCGAGATCGAAACCGCGCGCGGCGACCTCGAACAATCCCTCCTCGGGGGCGAGCTCGGCGACCTCGATCCGTAACTGCGGTTCGCTCTCGGCGAGGGCGTCGAGGGCGCGGGGGAGCAGCCCATGGGCGGCGGATTGCATCACCGCGACGCGGACGGGAGCGAGAGAGGGACGGAGGCGTTCGAGCTCTGCTCGAGCGGCCTCGTCCGCGGCGAGCATCTGCGCCGCGTGAGCGGCGAGAGCGGCGCCCTGCGCGGTGAGGCGGAGTCTTCGGCCGTCGGGCTCGAGCAGCGCGACACCGGCTTCTTTCTCGAGGAGCGACAGTTGCTGCGAGATCGTCGACGGACTGTACGAGAGGGCTTCGGCGACCGCCGCGAGGGTGCCGCGCAGCGACAGCTCGTGCAGCAGGCGGAGGCGACGGAGGTCGAACATCGTGTCCCTTCGGTTCTCTCGAACATTATCCGTCAGTAATCATCGCTTTTCTCGATGGGATGTTGGCGCCATGCTGAGGTCATCCGAGGAAGAGGATCCGCCATGTCGCTCACTGACGCACCCCCGTCCCGCTCCACCCCCGCCGAGCTCGTCTCCCCGCACGAGCTGGCCGACGACGCGATCGCCCTCGTGCGCCGGTGGCTCGCCGAGAGCCGCGACGAGCCCGTCGACGTCTCCGCTCAGCGCCTGGCCGGGGTGCTGCGTGACCCGCACGGTCTCGACTTCACGGTGGGCTTCGTCGACGGGGTCGTGAGGCCCGAAGACGTCCGCGTCGCGGCGCGCAACCTCGCCGCCCTCGCCCCGCTCATCCCGGGGTTCCTGCCGCTGCACCTCAAGGCCGCGATCCGCATGGGCGCTTTCGCCGCGCCGATCCTGCCGCAGGTGGTCGTGCCCGCCGCCCGCACGGCGTTGCGCTCGATGGTGCGTCACCTCATCGTCGACGCCACCGACCGCAAGCTCGGCGAGGCCATCACCTCGATCCGGGGCCGGGGAGACGGCATCCGCCTCAACGTGAACCTGCTCGGCGAGGCGATCCTCGGCAAGAAAGAGGCCGCGCGTCGACTGGCGGGGACGCGCAGGCTCCTGGCCCGCGACGACGTGGACTACGTCTCGATCAAGGTGTCGTCGACCGTCGCCCCGCACACGCCGTGGGCGTTCGATGCGGCCGTCGCGGATGCGGTCGCTGCGCTCCGGCCGCTCTACCGCGTGGCGAAGGAGACGGGGACGTTCCTCAATCTCGACATGGAGGAGTTCAAGGACCTCGACCTCACCCTGGCCGTGTTCGAGACGCTGCTCGGTGAGCCGGAGTTCCACGGCGTCGAGGCGGGCATCGTGCTGCAGGCCTACCTTCCCGACGCGCTCGCCGCGATGATCCGGCTCCAGGAGTGGACCGCCGCGCGGGTGGCATCCGGGGGCGCGACGATCAAGGTGCGTGTCGTGAAGGGCGCGAATCTGCCGATGGAGCGCGTCGATGCCGACGTGCACGACTGGCCGCTCGCGACGTGGCCGTCGAAGCAGGCCACCGACGCGTCCTACAAGGCCGTCCTCGACTACGCCCTCTGCCCCGAGCACACGAAGCACGTGCGGATCGGCGTCGCCGGACACAACCTCTTCGACGTCGCGCTCGCGTGGCTGCTCGCCGAGCGGCGCGGGGTGACCGACGGCATCGATGTCGAGATGCTCCTGGGCATGGCCACGGCGCAGCAGGCGGTCGTGCGTCGCACGGTCGGCTCGATCCTGCTCTACACGCCCGTCGTGCACCCGCAGGAGTTCGACGTCGCGATCGCGTACCTCATCCGTCGCCTCGAAGAGGGCGCGTCGAGTGAGAACTTCATGTCCGCGGTGTTCGACCTCGACACGCACGCGGCGCTGTTCGCCCGCGAGCGCGACCGTTTCCTGGCATCCCTCGCGGAGATGCCGGAGGGCGTGCCCCCGTCGAACCGCGTGCAGGACCGCTCGGCCGCGGCCGAGCCTGCGCCGACGCACGGCTTCCGCAACACCCCCGACTCCGACCCCGCGATCGCCGCGAACCGCGACTGGTCGCGGGCGATCATCGCGCGTATGGAGGGGTCGTCCCTGGGGGCGGAGACCATCGCCGCGCACACGATCACCGACGAGACCGAGCTGAACGCGCTGATCCAGGATGCCGCGGACGCCGCCGCTGCGTGGCGCGAGCTCGGGGCCGCGGGGCGTGCTGAGATCCTGCACCGCGCCGGTGACGCGCTCGAGAAGCGTCGAGCCGACCTCCTCGAGGTGATGGGCGCCGAATGCGGCAAGGTCATCGAGCAGAGCGACCCCGAGGTGTCGGAGGCGATCGACTTCGCGCACTACTACGCCGAGCAGGCGCGCGTGCTCGAGAACGTCGACGGCGCGACCTTCACCCCGGTCGGAGTGACCGTGGTCACGCCGCCGTGGAACTTCCCCGTCGCGATCCCCGCGGGCTCCACGCTCGCCGCGCTCGCCGCCGGTTCTGCGGTCGTCATCAAGCCCGCGGGACTCGCCGAGCGCTCGGGTGCCGTGATGGTGGAGGCACTGTGGGAGGCGGGGGTGCCGCGTGAGGTGCTGAAGCTCGTGCAGGTCTCCGAGAACGATCTGGGGAAGCAGTTGCTCACCCACCCCGCCGTGGAGCGGGTCGTGCTGACCGGCGCCTACGAGACGGCCGAGTTGTTCCGCTCGTTCCGCCCCGACCTGCCGTTGCTCGCCGAGACGAGCGGCAAGAACGCCATGATCGTCACGCCCAGCGCCGACCTCGACCTCGCCGCGAAAGACGTCGCGATGTCGGCATTCGGGCACGCGGGACAGAAGTGCTCCGCGGCATCCCTCGTCGTGCTCGTGGGCTCGGTCGCCCGGTCTCGCCGTTTCCGCGATCAGCTCGTCGACGCGGTCACCTCCCTCGAAGTCGGGATGCCGTGGGACGAGGCCTCCCGCATCGGACCGCTCATCGAGCCCGCCCAGGGCAAGCTGCTGTCGGCGTTGACGACGCTCGAGCCCGGTCAGCGCTGGGTCGTGGAGCCCCAGAAGCTCGACGACGAGGGGATGCTCTGGCGCCCCGGCATCCGCGAGGGCGTTCAGCCCGGCAGCGCCTTCCACCGCACCGAGTACTTCGGACCCGTGCTCGGCATCATGACCGCCGAGACCCTCGACGAGGCGATCGAGATCGTCAACGCGATCGAGTACGGCCTCACCTCGGGCTTGCACGCGCTCGATTCGTCGGAGATCGACACGTGGCTCGCGCGCATCGAGGCCGGCAACGTCTACGTCAACCGCGGCACCACGGGCGCGATCGTCCAGCGCCAGCCCTTCGGCGGCTGGAAGAAGTCGGCCGTGGGCGCCGGGACCAAGGCCGGGGGTCCGCACTACCTCTTCGGGTTCGGTTCGTGGACGGATGCCGAGACCCCTTCGCCCGTGACCCCCGCTGCGCTGTCTGCTCCTGCGCTGTCTGCTCCCGCTGTGTCTGCCGCCGCGCCGTCTGCTCCTGCGCTGTCTGCTCCCGAACTGTCTGCTTCCGCGCTGACGGTTCCCGCCGTGGCGGCGGTGCCGTCGGGCGACCGCTCGTGGCTGGCATCCGCTCTTTCGAGCGATGCCGCCGCGTGGGCCGGGGAGTTCTCGCTCGCTCGCGACGTGACGGGCCTGGAGTCGGAGCAGAACGTGCTGCGCTACGCCCCCGTGCCGGTGACCGTGCGGCTCGAGGATGCGGCGGAGACCGCGCTCGTGCGCGTCGTCGCCGCGGGCGTGCGTGCCGGCTCGACGGTGACGGTCAGCGCGGCGCGCGAGCTCAGCCCCGCCGTGCGCGCGTGGCTCGAGGGCGTCGGCGTGCGCTTCGCCGTCGAGGACGCGGACGACTGGGGCCGTCGCGCCGCTCGCCTCGCTCGCACCGGTGGACGCGTGCGCCTCCTCGGAGGATCGGTGGTCTCGGTGGCCGCGGCCACCGCCGGCTCGCCCTCCGTCGCGGTCTACGCCGGTGAGGTCACCCGCGCCGGGCACGTCGAACTGCTGCCGTTCCTCCGCGAGCAGGCCGTGTCGATCACGGCGCACCGCTTCGGCACCCCCCGTCGCTACGAGGTACCGCCGCTGGTGCTCGCGCGATGACGTTCTGTGTTTCGGTGACGCGCCTCGACGACCCGCTTCCACGACCCCTTTCGGCCACGCGTTGCGGTCCCACGTTGAGGTTCCGGCAGTGACGCTCGCGCGCTGAGCTGAGCTGAGCTGAGCTGAGCTGAGCTGGGCCGGGCCGCGCCGCGCCGGGCCGCGCGGCGCCGGGCTGCGCCGCGCCGGGCCGCGCTCTACGCAGTGCCCAGCGTGGCGACGCGCTCCGCGACCCGCCGTACCGACTCGGGGACGGGCGTCCCCGGTGCGGACTGAGCGGACGTGACCGGGGTGCCCGTCGTCCATCGGAGGGGGAGCGTCCCCGCCCACACCGTGCGGTCCTCGCCGTCGTCGTCCTCTTCCACGAGCGACCCGGCGTTGTCCTTCACACTGGCCTCCGCGAGCGGGATGCGCAGCACCATCGTCGCAGCCAGTTCTCGCCCGTTCATGGGGCGGACTTCGAGGTCGCGTCCGGGCATGAGGTGTGCCGACAGCGCGAGAAGAGCGGCCTCCTTCTCGGCGGGCGGGACGACGGATGCCACTGCGTGCACCACCGCACACCGATAACGCATCGAGCTGTCGAAGAGTGAGCGCGCGAACTTCAGGCCCATGAGGTGCGTCACCGTCACGCAGACGGGCGCGCCCGCGGCGATGCGGCGGAAGAAGTCGCTTCCCGTCGACCCGTGCACGAGCAGGTCGTCTCCGTCGCGGCCGATGCCGACGGGGAGAGCGACGGGGCGGTCGTCGCGCACGATGGCAAGGGTCGCGGAGAAGGCGCCGTCGATCACCTCGTAGAGGGCCGCGCGGTCGGTGACCTGGTGGTGGGGGAGACGCCGGATGCGGGTTCGCGGAGTGAGGGGGAGCTGAAGGTCGGTCATGGCTCGATTCCACCGTCCACGGTGGTCCATTGAGTAGTCCGCTTCTCGCGCAAGTGCATAGACCAGTGTCAGACTTCACGGGTGATCTCCCTTGGCATCCTCGACCGGAACTCTGCCGTCCCCCTGCACGAGCAACTCGCGCACGGACTGCGTGCCGCGGTGCACGCCGGGCGGGTGGTCGCGGGCGAGGCGGTGCCGTCGACGCGTGCGCTCGCCGCGGATCTCGGCGTCGCGCGCGGAACGGTCGTGTCGGCCTACGAGATCCTCGCGGGTGAGGGCTACCTGCTCGCGAAGCCCGGCGGAGGCACCGTCGTCGCGGACGTCGTCCCTCGCGCTGCGACGCCCGGAGCGCCGCCGCGGTCATCGGAACTTTCGGTCGACGCCGTCACCGATCTGAGCCCCGGGCGTCCCCGCACGGACGGTCTCGCCGACGCGGCGTGGCGATCGGCATGGCGGCGAGCGGCCGCTCTCGATCCCGCGGCCGATGTGGACGATCCGCGCGGCGCTCCCGCGCTCCGCGGTGAGATCGCTCGGCACTTGGCTCGCACGCGAGGACTCGACGTGTCCGCCGACGATGTCGTCATCACCGCGGGGACAAGTGAGGCCCTGCTGCTCACGCTGCTCTCCCTCACGGCGAAGAACGCACGGGAGCGGGTGCGCGTCGGCATCGAGGATCCGGGCTACCCGCGGGTGCGGATGATCCTCCGGCGGCTCGGTATCGAGGCCGTGCCTGTTCCCGTGCGCGTGGGGTCGGGTCTCGCTCTCGACGCGGTCGAGCGTCAGCGCGATCTCGACGCGCTCATCGTGACGCCGAACCACCACTACCCGCTCGGCAGTCGCTTGGATGCCGAGCACCGCGCCCGACTACTCGCGTGGGCGTCGAGGGAGGACGTTGTCGTCGTCGAGGACGACTACGACAGCGAGTTCCCGCACGGGCGCGCGCCTCTGCCCCCGCTTCATCTGCTCGACCCGGCGCGCGTGGTGATGGTCGGCAGTCTGTCGAAGGTCCTCGCCCCGGCGGTGCGGTGCGGGTGGGTCGTGGCCTCGGGTTCGGTCGGCGAGCGGATACGCGCGACCCGCGAAGACCTCGATGCTCCCGTCTCGCTCGTTCAGCAGCACGCATTGGCGCTGTACCTGGCCGAAGGCGATCTCTCCCGGCACACGGCGCGCCGCCGGCGCGATTATCGGCACCGCCGTCGCTTGCTGCTCGAGGCGTTCGCGGACGTCCCCGGCGTCGAGCTGACCGCGACCGACGGGGGATTGCATGCCGTGGTTCTGCTTCCGGCGCTGGGAAGCACTGCAGAGTCAGAGATCGTCGCGGAGTTGGGTGAGCGCGGCATCCGGGTCGAGGCACTCTCGCGGTACGCCGTCGGCGCCACGTCTTCGGGGCTGCCCGCGGGCCTCGTGTTCGGGTACGCCGAACCGTCGACGGTCGCGCTGCTCGAGGCGGTGGACGAGATGATCGCCGTGCTGCGCGTTCGTGTCGGGGCGGACACTGCGGGGGCGGACGCTGCTGGGGCGGACACTGCGGGCGCGGACACTGCGGGGGCGGACGCTGCTGGGCGCTGAGGTCGGCGTGTCAGAGGGGGCCTCGTGAAGAGATGCAGTCCGCTCTCTCTCGAGCCTCTCGAGGGAGGTCTCGAGGGGGCACGGGGTGGAGCGTCCGCGGTCTCGCGCGGAATGTCACCCCGGTCGCGGAGCGGGCTGTTCGGAACGGTACCTCGCCGGGCAGATGTGCGGTTGTCGCGGAGGGGGCGCTCGAAACGGTGCCTGGTGACGTGGTGCGCGGTGGCCGCGGGGGAGTCCGCTCAGAACGGCGCTTCGTCGGGTGAGTTCGCGATTCCCGTCGATCCGCTGTTGCTGCCCGGGAGGGAGTTGTCGGTGTCCGGGAGGAAGCTGTCGCTGTCGGGGAGGAACAGGACCCGAGGAGGGGGCGTCTCGGATGCGCGCTGGCCGAGCGGACTACGGAAACGGAGGGTCCCGTCCCGGTCCTGCGACACGGTCCACGCTGTCTCGGTCTTCAGCGTGTGATGCCGGACGCAGAGGTGGCACAGATTGGTCAGTCGTGTCGGGCCGCCGTGCTGAGCCTCGTGATTGTGGTCGAGCTGGCACCGCGTCAGGGGCGCTCGACACCCGGGGGCGCGGCAGTGTTGATCGCGCGCGGCGAGATAACGGCGCTGAGCGGACGTGGGGTTGTATCGATCGACTTCGAGCACCGTTCCGGTCACCGGGTCGCACAGGATGCGGTCCCACCCAGGAGCGTGGGCCGCAAGGTGTCGCGCCGTCTCCGGATCGATCGGGCTGCGTCCCGCTACGGAGGCACCGGCGTCGGTGCGGCCGATCAGGGTCAGAACGGGAACGGTGACCTGCACCTGCGCGCGGATCGCCCCGAGTCCGCCCGGGCAGGTCGCGTCGGCCGTCGGATCGACCGTGGGAGCGCCGGTGAGCAGGAGGTCGGCGCACACATCCGCACCGATCTGCGCGAGCGTGCGCTCGTCGCGGAACGCGTCGGCCTTGTCACTCACCGCATCCGCTGACGAGGTGTCGACCGGGAACGCGCGCGAGTCGTCCGCCGACGCCCTCGCGGTCGGTCGCGGTGCGCTGTCGGCGCGGATCACCGCCGCTTGCCGGCGCAGTCGATCCCGGATGCCGTAGGCCACCGTTGCGGGGAGGATCACGCTCAGCTCGGCCATGCCATCCGCGAGGTCACGAACGCTCACTCCGCGCGTCTGCGCCGCACGAGCGTGGCGTGCCGTCATGCCCTCGGGCTGCACGCTCTCAGCGAGTTCGCGTGCGAAGGCCCGCACGCGCCCCGGCGATTCGCGTTCTGCGCGGGTCAGGACGACCTGCTCCCACCCGTGTCTCGTGTCGTCGTCGCCGATGACGATGCCCGTATCGAGCACCGCCTGCACGTGCCGAAGCGTGATTCGCCCCGCCTCGAGCGCGTCGACGGTCGCGGCGAACTTCTCGGTCAGCGTGTAGGCGTCGCCCAACTCCTTCTGCACGGTGAGGTCGTGAGTTCTGGTGGCCACCGCGATCTCAAGAGCCACCGACCGGATAGGTAACTCCCGTTCTCGTGACGCCCGGGAGCCCGCACGCTCGACGTCCGCCAATGCGACCTGCATGACCTGTGCTCGGCGTCGGATCAATGCCGCCTGCAGCCGCGATACGTCAGCGGTGATCGTGTGGATCTCGGAGATGAGACGACGGAGGCGGTCGCCCTCGTCGGGTGAGGGCCCCGCGAGAGGGGAGGAGCGGCGACATCGGTCATGACTCGATATTAGAAACTATGTTCTATAATTCGACGAAACTCACCCCCGGAGTCCTCGATTTCACCCGGCCCTGCGAGCGACTTCCGCGCTCCGAGACCCCGCGCTCCACACTCCGCCCGAGCCCGCGCTCCACACTCCGCCCGAGCCCGCGCTCCACACTCCGGCCCAAGCCCGAGCCCGAGCCCGAGCCCGAGCCCGAGCCCGAGCCGAAGCCGAAGCCGAAGCCGAAGCCCAAGCCGAAGCCCAAGCCCAAGCCCGAACTCGAGCCCTCAGCCCCGCGCCGACAGAATCTCCAGCGCCGCCATCGCCGCGTTCTGTCCGCCGATACCGCTGACCGCTCCGCCGCGCTGGGCGCTCGACCCGCAGATCAGCACACGCGAATGCTCCGTCGCCACGCCCCATCGCGCGGCCGGACTGGAAGCCGGTGCTGTGAGCCAGGGCCACGACAGTCCGCCATGGAAGATGTCGCCGCCGATCATGTTGAGCGACGCCTCGAGATCGCTGGTCGTGCGGGCCTCGATGCACAGGCGTCCGTCGGGCGCCCGAAGGATGCAGTCCCGCAGAGGCTCGTCGAGCACCGCGTCGAGCGAGTGCTGCGCCGCGGCGAGCAGCCGCGCTCCCGCGGCGACGGGATCGGTTCCCTCGATCAGACGATGCGGCACATGCAGTCCGAAAAGGGTCAGGGTCTGCGCCCCCCTCGCGCGCAGCTCGTCGCCGAGGATCGACGGGTCGGTCAGGGAATGGCAGTAGATCTCCAGTGGCAGCGGGTCGGGCACCATCCCGCCCGTCGCGGCGACGAACGCTGCGTCGAGCTGTGTCATGGTCTCGTTCACGTGGAAGGTTCCCGCGAACGCCGCCTCCGGTGACACGGAGCGATCGCGAAGTCGCGGCAGGCGCGACAGCAGCATGTTGACCTTGACCTGCGACCCCTCCGGTTCGTCGACCGTGGTCTGCGCTCCTCCCGCGGCGAGAAGTCGGCTCAGCACCACCCGGCCCACACCGCTCAAGACGAGGGAACCAGAGAACACCTCGGGGCGATCGGTCACCCCGTGCACCTCGCCGTCGGGGGAGATCGAGATCACGTCGATGCCCGTGACGATCTCGGCACCGGCCTCGCGCGCGGCGCGTTCGAGCTCGGCCGTCACGGCGCCCATCCCGCCGACGGGCACGTCCCAGTGCCCCGTCTCGCCGCCGATGACGTGGTAGAGGAAGCACCGGTTCTGCGCGAGCGACGGATCGTCCGACGAGGCGAAGGTGCCGATGAGCCCGTCGGTGAGCGCGATTCCGCGCGCGAGGTCGCTCTCGAGCGACGCGCGCAGCAGATCGCCCAGCGGACGCGAGGTCAGGGAGTCCCAGAGGGCGTCATCGCCGACCCGTTCGCGCATCTCGTCCGCCGTCGGGAGGGGTTCCGTCATGGTCGGGAACACCGCACGGCCCAGCGGGGCCAGGCGCTCGCCGAACGCCGCGAACCGCGCGGCTTCGCCGGCGTCGCCCAGCGTCCGGGTGAACGAGGCGGCGGTGGCCTCGGCATCCTGGGTGTCGATCAGGATCCCGCGGGTCGGATCGGTCGGATCGGGGGTGTACGAGGAGTACCGCCGCCGCCGAAGATCGATCCGAAGGCCCAGGTCGTCGATGATCTTCCGCGGCAACAGGCTCACCAGGTACGAGTACCGCGACACGCGGGCATCGACCCCCGCCCAGGGCTTCTCCGACACGGCGGCGCCGCCCACGGCATCCGCGCGTTCGAGAACCACCACCGAGCGCCCGGCGCGGGCGAGATAGGCCGCGGAGACCAGGGCGTTGTGCCCTCCTCCCACGATGACGACGTCGTACCGGCGAGTTTCCGAAGCGGTCATGCCCCCACGCTATCGACGCGGCCGATCCGAGCCGAGGGGGTGGCGCAGTAGCGTGGATGCCATGACCCTCGCCGCGGAACTGCTCGACATCGCCACCCGCATCGCCCGAGAGGCCGGTGAGCTCGCGCTGCGTCGTCGTCGCGAGGGTGTCACGGTCGCCGCGACCAAGTCAGCGGCGGCCGACATCGTCACCGCGGCCGATCGCGAGGTGGAGGCGTTCGTCCGGGCCGAGCTCGAGCGCGTTCGTCCGGGTGACGGCTTCTTCGGCGAGGAGTCCGCCGCCGACGAGGGGACGACCGGCATCACCTGGGTCGTCGACCCGATCGATGGGACGGTCAACTACGCCTACGGCATCCCCGCGTGGGCGGTCAGCATCGCGGCCGTGGAGGGGCCGGCGGACCCCGCCGAATGGGTCGCGCTCGCCGGAGCCGTCTACAACCCGGTCACCGACGAACTGTTCCGCGCCTCGCGCGGCGGGGGCGCATGGCTGGGCGACGAGCGTCTCACGGTCACCGCTGACGTAGGGGAGGCGGGAGGGCTCGTCGCGACGGGCTTCGGCTACGACCCGGCCACCCACGCCCCGACCCTCGCCCAGCTCGCCCGGGTCATGCCGATCGCGCGCGACGTGCGCCGTATCGGGGCTGCCTCGCTCGACCTCGCGTCCGTCGCCGCGGGGCGGATGGATGCCTACTACGAGAAGGGCACGAACCCCTGGGATCACGCGGCCGGCGCCCTTCTCGTCGAGGAGGCGGGCGGCATGCTCGGAGGCGCGCCGGGAGGGCGTCCGGGTAAGGGCATGGTCATTGCTGCGGGGGCCGAGTTCTTCCCGCGCCTGGAGGAACTTCTCGACTACGACAGGTGAGATCCGACCCGCGCTCATGACATTCCCAGTCCCGTCGGGTTAGTCTGTTTACCTGATCGTTATTTTCGCGACCCGAACATGCGGAAATGGCAGAAGCCCCAAAGCCCGAAGCCGTCGCGCCTGCGACACGACACGAGAGCCATCGCGCGTTGCCGTCAGAAGCCCCAGAGACTGAGCCCGCCCGCACCCGGCGATCCAGTCGACCCACCGCCGTGCCCGCCTCCACCCCGCAGCTCACGCGGGCCGAGATGCGCCGTCGAACCACCCCGGATGCCGGTACCCCCGTCGAACCCGCCCCGGTCGATGCTGATGTGGCCGCCCAGTCGGCCCTGGTCGAGCAGGTCGCCGCTGCCGTCGTCGAGACGGTCATCGCCGCCACCATCGAGCCGACGCTCCCGCCCCGTCGCCGCGCTTCGCGCCCGGCCGCCGAGCGTCTCACCGAGAGCGTCACCACCGAGAGCACGACCACCGACAGCGCCCCCGCAGAGCGTCCCGCCGACGCCGGCGTCGAGGTCCTGGCATCCACCCCCTCCTCGATCGACGCGGACGACGATGCCCTCGCGGTGACCGTCGTCGACGAGCGTCAGTCCGACGAAGGCGATGTCGCTGTCATCCTCCAGAGCGCCGAGCCCGAGACGACCGCCACTCCTGTCGCCCTGCCCACCTCGCCGATCACGCTCCCCGCGACGCGGCGCACCCGCCGTCGCCCGCAGCCGGTCGAGTCTGACGAGGCCGCGAGCGTCACCGCTGAGCAGTCCGTTCCCGCGAAGGGCGCCCCGGCGGCTCCCGGCTCCGCCTTCGGTCCGGCGGCCGACGCCGATGTCGATGCCGAGCACGATGAGTTCGAGGCCGCCGCCCGCCTTTTCGCCTTCACCGGCGAGACGCCCGTCCAGTCGGCCCCGCGTGTCGCGGCACCGGCCGAGCCCGTCACCCAGGGCCTCCCGGACGCCGCCGCTCCGCGCACCCGCCGCAACGGCCGTCGCATCGCCGCCGCCACCTTCTCGGTCGGCGTCATGGGTCTTGTGGGGCTCATGACGGTCGGTATGACGATGCCCGTGAGCGCCCTGGCCTCCGCCAGCGGCACCTCCAACGTCGTGACGAGCGACATCGCGACCGTCAACCTCGCTGCCGGGGGAGACGTCGCCGACACCGAGGGTATTCAGGCCTATGTCGCTCCCGCGGAGGCGCAGGCCGGGGTCGTCGACCGCGCCGACGGCTACAAGGCGTCGACCTACGCCCAGATGGCCGCCGACTCGGGCATCAAGAACTTCTCGAACTTCTACGTCAACGACCCGACTGCCCCGATCCAGTGGCCGTTCGCCGTGGGCGTGCCGATCACCTACGGCTTCGGCATGCGCGACGGACGGATGCACGAGGGTGCCGACTTCGTTCCCGGCGAGGGGTCGCCCGTCCAGGCGATCGCCGACGGCGTGGTGCGCATCGCAACCGAGAACGGTGACGCTTTCGGTGTGACAGTGCTCATCGACCACCAGATCGACGGACAGCTCGTCTCGAGCCGCTACGGCCACATGCAGTACGGCTCGCTCCAGGTCACCCCCGGAGAGCACGTCCACGTCGGTCAGTTCCTCGGACGCACCGGCAACACCGGCCGTTCGTTCGGCGCGCACACGCACGTCGAGATCCTGCAGAACGGCACCACCCCGATCGACCCAATCGAGTGGCTGCGTCAGCACGCGGGAGGCTGACCGATTGGAGGATCGGGCCTCGGCTCTGATATCCTCTTCAAGTTGCCCGGAGAGATCCGGGTGCGCCCCGATAGCTCAGTGGCAGAGCACTTCCATGGTAAGGAAGGGGTCGTCAGTTCAATCCTGACTCGGGGCTCAAGGCATCACTTTCAGGTTCAGGATGCCGTGCGGCGGGGTAGCTCAGTTGGTGAGAGCGCACGACTCATAATCGTGAGGTCGCGGGTTCAAGCCCCGCTCCCGCTACTTCTCAGAGGGGCTAGCTGCCCTACCCGAACAAGTCCTCGGTGTCGCTCTCTCGTGTTCATGTCTCCCCGAAGCGGTCCGCACAGCGCCCGGTTCTGAGAGCTTTCTTAGTGAAGTCCGGCCACGCTGGCGGGCATGCGTTCGAGTCGTCGTGCCGTTCGGCCGTCACGGGTCCCTGATCCATCGGTTGTCTTCTGGGTGGCGAAAGCCGCTTCCACCGCGCTCGGCGAGGCGGTTTCGGACTTCTCGATCCGGGCCCTCGATCCCGTCGTCGCCGTCCTCCTCGGGTTCACCTTCTTCGTCGTCGCTCTGGCGTGGCAGCTGACACGCCGGCGATACGTGCCGGGCGTCTACTGGCTGGCGGTGGCGGCGGTCGGGGTGTTCGGAACGATGGCGGCCGACGTGATGCACGTCATCGCCGGGCTGCCGTACGCTGCATCGGCGACGCTCTACGCCGTTCTCCTGGCCGGCGTCTTCGTGCTGTGGCGACGCACCGAGGGCACCCTGTCGGTCCACGATGTGACCACGACGCGCCGCGAGCTCTTCTACTGGGCAGCCGTCGTCGGTACGTTCGCACTCGGCACCGCAGTCGGTGACTTGGCTGCCGTCACTTTCGGGCTCGGGTACGTCGCGTCGATCGCGCTTTTCGCTGTTCTGATCGTGGTCCCCTTCCTAGGGTGGCGCTTCGCGCGGTGGGATGCCGTGCTGTCGTTCTGGTGCGCGTACCTTCTGACCCGTCCCCTCGGCGCGTCCGTTGCAGACTGGCTCGGAAAGCCCGATTCAGAGGGCGGTGTGGGAATCGGATCCGGCTGGGTGTCCCTTGGCTTGGCCGTCGTGATGATCATGCTCGTCTCTGTCATGCAGGCGAGGTGGCGTGTACCCGCTGCGGTGGAGCCGGAACGTGAGACAGATGCGGGCGGCCTCCGATGACGTCGACCGCCCGCATCCCGCGGCTCAACCGGTCGGCGCGTCGTCGGCCGTCTCGCCGTCGGCGGTGCCGTCTTCGTGACCGGGGTCGTCGGCGCTCTCCTGATCGGGCGTCTCCCCGACCTGGTCGTCGGCTGTCTCGCCGTCGCCGGTGTCTGTCGCTTCCGAAGCCCTGACGTGAGGTGAGGGTGTCGACACCGTGGTGGTCGCGTTCGCGTTCGCGGGCAGGGAAATTGCGGCGACGCCACCGATTCCGACCAGCGCGATCACGCCAGCGGCAAGACTCACGCTGCTCCATCGATGTTGTGGGGTGTTCATGGTCCGTCCTCTCTTCGGCTTTGATGAGCCGTCGAGAGAAGACTCGCTCGGGGACTGTAAGAAACGACGAAGATGAATCGCGTGGTTCCTCAGCGGCAGAACTTCGGCGCACATCAGTGTTTTCTGAGAGGCGCGGGTCCAAGCTGGGAACGAACGTGACGAATGCGGGCGGAGGTGGAACATGGTCGCTCCCCTGACGCATCGCCCTCGGCTGCTGCTCGTCGAGGACGATGACCAACTCGGTCCGCTGATGGCGAAGGTGCTCGACGAGGTGTATGACGTGACGCTCGTCGCAGACGGCGGCGAGGCTCTGGAGGTCGCGACGTCTCGGACGTTCGACGCGCTTGTCGTCGATCGGCGACTTCCGTCGGTGGACGGGCTCACGATCGTCGAGACGCTGCGGCGGGCGGGTGCGGGTGTTCCACTGCTCATCCTCACTGCGCTGGGCACGGTCCAGGACAAGGTGCGCGGCCTCGACGCCGGGGCCAACGACTACCTCGTGAAGCCGTTCGAGTTCGACGAGCTGTTCGCCCGTCTCCGCGCCATCCGACGGGTGGCCGGGGGAGAAGGGCCCTTCATCCGCGTCGGCGAGTGGGAGTTCTATCCCGATTCACGAGCGGTCTACTCGCCGTACGACGGGCGCATCATTCTCACGGAGCGGGAGAGCGCTCTGCTCACCCTGTTCGCAGTCAACCCTCAGCGGACGTTCTCGCGGGACGACATCCTCCGCTCCGTTTTCTCACCCGATGACACCCCGGGAGCCGTCGACACCTACGTGCACTACCTCCGCAAGAAGACCGACCCAGCCATCGTGCAGACCGTGCGCGGGCGGGGATACCGTCTGGGACTGATGTGAGCACCCGAAAGCACCCCCTCGACGCTGACGCCCTCCTCGTCCGCGCCGCCGCCCGGCGGGTCGCTCTCACCATCACTGTCGCCGTGTCGCTGCTCGTCGTGGCGGTCCTCGTGGCGGCCTTCTCGGTGGTGCTCACGCAGATCCCGCTCGGCGACCTCCTGCATCCCGGACCTCGTGAGACGGTCGTCGACATCGACGGAGTCGACATCCTGTTGGCGGGCACGCTGATCGGCGTGGCGGCCATCGCCTCGGCGGGGCTACTCGGGTGGCTCGTCACCCGCCGGGCGGTGCGCCCCCTCGTGGACGCCCTCCGACGCCAACGTGAATTCGTAGCCGACGCCTCGCATGAATTGCGCACGCCGTTGGCGGTCCTGGATGCCAGGATTCAGGTGTTGCAGAGATCTCTGGCCCCGTCGGACCCGCACGCACCGGTGGTCGCCGGCCTCCGTGCCGATTCGCGTGACCTCATCGCGGTGGTGGCGGATCTCCTCGAGTCCGTCGAGATCCCGAAGCACGCGGTTTCTGAACCCGTGCCGGTCGCACCGGTCGTGGAGTCGTCCATCGCCGCGATGCGGCTCCTGGCGCGTCAACGAGGCGTGACGCTCGTCAGCACACCGTCCGCCGAGGAGCTTCGGGTCTCGATGCCCGCGTCCAGCCTCCAGCGTTGTGTCGTCGCCCTCGTCGACAACGCTGTCAAACACTCGCCCGAGACGGGGACCGTCGTGGTCTCCTCGAGGCGCGACGGGCGTCACGTCCTCATCGATGTCACCGATCAAGGCCCCGGCATCCAGGGGATCAGTCCCGATCGCGTCTTCGAGAGGTTCGCACGATCGGCCCCTGCCGTCGGGGGCGGCGGTTCGTCGCGCAGCGGGTTCGGCATCGGACTGGCGCTCGTGCAGGATGCGGTCACGCGATACGGCGGATCCGCGATCGTCTCGGTGACTTCGGATGCCGGCACGACGATGACTCTTCGCATCCCCGCGTCCGCCTCTGCGTAGACCTGAATTCTGAGTCGTATCTTAGGACCGTCTTTCTACCGTTCCCCATGACGATTTTCCCGGCACCGGTCCGCCTGTCGAGGCGCATCGTGTCCAGCAAGGTGCCGCAGGTCACTGTCTGGTTCTGGATCATCAAGGTGCTCTGCACAACAGTGGGGGAGAGCTTCGCCGACTGGATCAATGTGACGCTCGGCGTCGGACTGGAAGCCACGTCGGTGATCTTCACAGTCGTGCTGGCGGCCGTCCTCGCGTGGCAGCTCGCGTTGCGGAGGTACGTCCCGTTCGTGTACTGGCTCACCGTCGTCGTCGTCAGCGTCACCGGCACGCTCTACACGGACATCCTCACCGATGACCTCGGCGTGCCGCTCGCGGTCAGCACCGCCGTCTTCGCCGCCCTCCTCGCCGTCGTGTTCGGGGTGTGGTGGCGCAGCCAGCGCACGCTGTCGATCCACAGCATCACGACGACGCGTCGCGAACTGTTCTACTGGCTCGCCATCCTCGTCACCTTCGCCCTTGGGACCGCGGCCGGCGACGGCATCCTCGAACTCACCGGGTGGAGCCCCGGAGTGTCGGTGCTGTTGTCGGCAGGTCTGATCGCTGCTGTGTTCGTCGGGTGGAGGCTCGGTGCGAAAGCCGTGCTGTCCTTCTGGCTGGCCTACATCCTGACGCGTCCGCTCGGGGCCAACCTCGGCGACTGGCTCGGGTTGGACCCCTCCCAGGGTGGTCTCGGACTGGGCGCCGCGTGGACGAGCGTCATCTTCCTCATCGCGATCCTCGGAACAGTCATCTTCCTCACGGTGACCCGCGCCGATCAGGCGGAACTGGCCCCGATCCCCGATCCGCGTCCGACAGCCGCCAGACGGGGACGTTGGATGCTCGCGTACTTCGCGATCGTCGGGGTCGTCGCCGTGGCAGTTCTCACCTGGGCGCATGCGCAGCCCCACACCGCGGCAGCGGCGAGCGAAGAGGGACCGAGCACCCACGCCACGCTGGCTCCCGGGCAGTCGGCCACCGCGAGCTTCCCCGCCAGCACCGTCGCCGGCTACCGGAACATCGTGCAGGAAACACTGTCGATGGTGCGCAGTAACGACCACGCAGGCGCGAAGACACGTATCACCGACCTCGAAACGGCCTGGGATGAGGACCAGCCCACACTCGAGCCACGGGATGCCACGGCATGGGCGGTGATCGACGGACGCATCGACGCGGCGCTGAAGGCCGTACGAGCCTCCACGCCAGATCCCACCGCGGAGACGGACGCCCTTCAGTCCCTGATGAACACCCTCTCTTCATGACTGGTGCCCACCTCGTCGCCGCATCCGCGGGTCTGCTTCCCGACGCGGCGTCCATCCTCCACGCCTTCGGGCCGTGGGTGCTCGCGGGGGTCGCCGTCCTGATCTTCATCGAGTCCGGTGTGCTTTTCCCCTTCCTTCCGGGGGACTCTCTCCTCGTGACAGCGGCCGTCCTTGCCGGTCCTCTCGGGATCCAGCCGTGGCAGGTTCTCCTCGTCGGCATCCCCGCCGCAATCCTCGGCGACCAGACGGGCTACTGGCTCGGCCGACGATTCGGCAGGCGTATGTTCCGAGAAGGCGCTCGGGTGCTGCGCCCCGAACGACTGCGAGACGCGGAACGGTTCTTCGCAAAGTACGGCGGCGGGTCGCTCGTGCTCGGACGATTCGTGCCGATCGTCCGCACGTACGTACCTGTCGCTGCGGGGACCGCGCACATGCCCTACCGGCGGTTTCTCGTGTGGAACACCGCGGGGGCGACCCTGTGGGTAGTGGGCATGACGGTCATCGGGCTCGTGCTCGGTGGCATCCCGTTCATCGTCGACAACATCGACGTGCTGATGATCGTCATCGTCCTGATCTCCGTGCTGCCCGTTGTCTTCGCGCTCACCCGGAAGTGGGTCGCATCGCGTCGCGAGAAGAAAGAAGCGCCCGGCGGCGCGGCCTCACCCGACGCCTGATGAGCGCCCACGGGCGATCCCGTCACCCTCCCTCCCGAAGGACCGTATGCGCATTCTCGAGGTCATCATCCTGGGGCTCGTTCAGGGCCTCACCGAGTTCCTCCCCATCTCTTCGAGCGCTCACCTGCGGATCGTGGGCGAGTTCCTCCCGTCGCAGACCGATCCGGGCGCGACCTTCACCGCCATCACGCAGATCGGTACCGAGCTCGCGGTGCTGTTGTACTTCCGCAAGAAGATCGTCCGCGTGCTCTCGCGCTGGTTCCTCTCGCTGACGGGCCGCGTGCCGCGCAGCGACCCGGATGCCCGCATGGGCTGGTACATCATCATCGGCACCGTGCCGATCGGTGTGCTCGGGTTCCTGCTGCAGAGCCTGATCCGCGACAACTTCCGGAGCCTGTGGATCACCGCGATCGTCCTGATCGTCTTCGGCGTCCTGCTGGGCGTCGCCGACCACTATGGCAAGCGTCGCCGCGACCTCGACGACCTCACCGTCGGCCACGGCTTCGCCTTCGGCTTCGCGCAGGCCCTGGCTCTGGTCCCGGGCGTCTCGCGCTCGGGAGCGACCACGACCCTGGGGCGCGCGCTCGGCTACAAGCGCACCGCGGCGGCGGAGTACTCGTTCCTGCTCGCCGTTCCGGCGGTGTTCGCGAGCGGTCTGTACGAGCTCTACAAGAGCTTCGACGAGGGAACCGGTCCCTACAACCTGGGGGAGACGGCCCTCGCGACGGTGATCGCCTTCGTCGTGGGATACCTCGTGATCGCGTTCCTCATGCAGTACCTGAAGAAGGGCAGTTTCCTGCCCTTCGTGATCTACCGGGTGGCGCTCGGCATCCTGATCATCGTGCTGCTCTCGCTCGGTGTCATCCCCGCCGTCTCGACGGTCATCACCAGCTGAGACCGGGCGCAGAGGAGCACACATGAACGCAGGAACTGTCATCGTCATGGGCGTGATCGCGGGAGGCACGATCTTCATCGGCCTTCCCGTGAGCCGGCTCTCCGCGAGAGCAGGACGACTTCGTGCGCTGCTCAACGCCGTCACCATCGGCGTGTTGCTCTTCCTCCTGGGGGACGTTCTGGAGCCTGCCCGAGAGCCGGTGGATGCCGCCCTCACCGTCGCAGCGATCGAAAAGAGCGCGTTTTTTTAGGGGGGGTCCGACGCTCACGCTCGCGCGATCACCACCACGCTTCGCGATCCTCCTCCTCGCGGTCTTCGTCGTCGTCCTCGTCCGCTCCGGTCGTGGACGACCAGCTCAGGCGGAACCCGCACTCGCGGCACTCGTCCGCGTCGATGCCCTCGTCGAGCAGCGGGTGCATGGTGATGCCGCACGACGGGCAGATGGGCTGGGCCTCGTCACGGAGTTCTCCGTAGGTCATGGTGGTCTCGCTCGCTCCTGTCCGGCTGCCGAGGTGCTCGGTGCGTCCATTCAATCCCGGCCGCGCGGCGTCGGGGCCGTGACGACGTCACGGCGGGAGGCCACCGAGGAAGCCGGGTCATAAGATCGGTGTCCGTGACCGCCACGAGAGAGCGCACTTCCTTCCGCGCAGATACGCGCGGACACCTTTCGAGACGGATGCCATGGCCATCGCCGGTATCCCTCGACTTCCGCCGCGCTTCTCCGAACGATCGCGCCTGACCGAACGCCTCGATGCGCCGACCGCCCTCGTCGTCCTCTTCGCCCCCTCGGGATACGGGAAGACCAGCGCCCTCGCGTCGTGGGGCGCGCGCACCACGCGCGTCGGGGTGTGGGTACGCGCGGGCGACGGGACACGTGACATGGTCCCTTTCGTCTCGGCGGTGGCGCGGGCGCTCCTCGACGCGGGCGTGGTCCCGGCGGACGACCCGCTGCGCGACTCGCTCGAGGCCACCTCGCCACGGCATCCGTTCGACTCGTTGACCCGCGCGCTCCGCCGGGTGGCGCCGATCACCCTCGTGGTCGATGAGGCGGAGCACCTGGGCGAGGACGTCATCGCCGAGCTCGTCGAGCTCGTGCAGCACGTTCCGACGGTGTCTCTGCGGGTCGCGACGCGCCGTCGAGACGGATTCACCGAGGCCGCCCTGGGCGCGATCGTCGAACGAGACCTCGTCGCGCTCGCCGACCTCCGGCTCTCGCCCGCCGAGGTCAGCAGCATCACGGGAGAGCAGCCCGGCACCCCCCTGCACGACGAGATCCTGCGCGCGGGCGGAAGCGCTGCCGTGGCGAACCTCGCGGCATCCGGCGATGACGTCGTCCTGGACGGTGCGATCCTGGAATCTCTCATCCGTCTCCGCGAGCGGGCATGGGGGGACGAGTTCACCCGGTTCCTCGAAGTGGCCTCGCTGAGCGAGATCATCGACACCGACCTCGTCGGACGGCTGTGTCCGGAATCCGACCCGCAGCACCTGATCGACCGGGCCGAGACGGAGGGGATGGGGCACCGCGAGGGCTCTGTGCAATCGTCGACGTTCGTCATCGCCAGCGTCTTCCGCGAGGTGTTCTCCCGTCGAGCGGGCACCCGGCTCACTGCGGCACAGCTGCGCTCGACGCACCGCACCATCTCGTTGTGGCATCTGTCGACGGGAGGGGCGTTGCCGGCGTTCCACCACGCGGTCCTCTCGTCCGACCCGGCCGTCCTGACGAGCGTCGTCCGCCAGACGTGGGGGCTGCTGCTCCGCAGCGCCGATGAGGTCCGTGCTCTGTCACCCGCCGTGCCGTTCGCGGCGCTGACGGCGTCGCCCCTGACGAGCATGCTGTTCGCCATCCTGTGGAACGCCAAGGGCGCCCATCGGCTGCGGGCGCTGCAGTACTTTGCCCTCGCCATCGGTGGCGGTCGATTGCATCAGAAGACCGCGACACCGTCGGATCGCGCCCTGTTGGGAGCAGTCGAGTCGGCGGCACTGCGTATCTCGGGACGACCGGATGCCGCGTTCACCGTCGCACGACAGACGGCACGTCTGCTCGGGGAGCTCGAGCCCACCGGCTTCGTCGATCTGGGGCGCAACGTGTCGGCGGTCTACAACCACGTGGGGATGTCGCTCATGTACGGCTCGCGGCCTCACGCCGCCACGGAGAGCTTCCTCCGGTCGGAAGCGATCGGCGAAGAGAGAGGGCTGACGGCGGGCCTCGAGGGGCGGTCCAACGCGGCCGGCGCCTTCGCCCTCCAGGGGGACCTGGCCGCGGCGAGCGACGCCATCGCGCGCGCCGAGCACAGTCGGTGGCCCGATGGGTGGCGTGACGGCTACGCGGGCAGTCTGCTGCATCTGGCCGAGGCGGTCATCGCGCTGGAGGCCGGTGACGATGCTCTCGTCCTGCGCCATCTCGAGCCTCTCGCGCCGCACCGCGCCACGATCGAACACGCGGGGCTGCTGCAGTACATCGAGACCATCGCTCACCTGGGCGGGGGAGACGTGAACACCGCGACGGTGTCGATGGCCCGCATGAGGGCCCGGCAGCGTGGTCAGCGACGACTGGCCGGACTCGGCGAGGCGATGACGCTCGATGCCCGCATTCTCATCGAACTCGCCGCCGGGCGCCTCGTCGAGGCGGAACGGCTGCTCTCGCGACTGCCCGACACCGTCGCGGGGCGCCTGTCGCGTGCCCGCGTGCGTCTCGCGCAGGGAAACGTCGATTCCGCCCTCACGATCCTCGCGGTCAGCGTTCCCGAGGAACCGGAGCACCGCCTGCGCGCCGAGCACAGCGCCTTGACCCTCGCCGCGCTCGCGCTGCTCGACGCGGACGAGCCCGACACTCCGCACGATCTCGCCGCTCCGCTGGAGCGACTGAGCGCCGCCCTCGAGGTGAACGGGCTCACGGTGCCGCTCCTGCTCGTGCCCGTCGGGGCGCTGGACGAGATCGCGCGACTGCCCCTGTCACCGACGCTCGCCGCGGCCATGGACACCGTGCGCTCTCGCGCGTTCATCCCCTCGGCGCCCCGCCAGGCAGCGCTCTCCGCCCGGGAACGGCAGGTGGCCCTGGCCCTGACCTCGGGCAAGACGCTCACCGAGATCGCCGTCGAACTCTCGGTCTCGCGGAACACCGTCAAGACGCAGCTGCGGAGCATCTATCGCAAGCTCGGCGTGCACGACCGGAAAGAGGCGGTGCTGGCCCTGGCCCGCCGAGGGTCGATCTGACCGCTCAGTCCGACGTCGAGTCGGCGCGTCGTGCCATCGGCGCGTCATCTCGCGCCGCGTGGCCAGCACGTGCGGGAAGGGACGTCAGCGCGGTCAGCACGGCGATGCCCGCGCCGGAGAGCAGCATCACGACGTAGTTGTTCGGCGAGGTCGACAGCGGGTCGCCGCTCCCCACGCGCAGCAAGAGACCCGCAACCCCCGGGATGAGGATCGAGGGGATCGATTCTGCCGCGTTCAGCACGCCCATGACCGTGGCGTGCCCCACCGTGCGGGAGTACCGCATGGCGAGGGCGAGGTTGACGCTGAGGAAGACGCCGACACCCATGCCACCGGCGAGCGACGCGACCCACAGGGCGAGGGGCATCTCGGCGAAGGCGCGCAGGGATGCGGCACCCGCGAGCGCGAGCGCTCCTGCGATCAGCATGACGCGGCTGCGCCCCGGGCGGCGGGCGACGGCTCCAGCGGCGAACGCGCCGATGCCGACGCCGATGCCGCCGACCAGGGCCGATACCGCCACGATTCGCTGCGGGTCGCCTCCTGCCTCCGCCATCCGGTCGGTCACGAGATACAGCGAGAAGCCCGTGGTGAGTCCGAGGGCGCTCTGGATGAGGAAGCGCTGCGCCCAGATCCCCCAGAACGGGCGAGGGAGGTGCGGTCGCCGGCGCGACGGGGTCGTCGAGTCGGCCGCTCCTGGCGCCGGAGAGATCAGGGCCGTCATCGCCAGAGCGCCCAGGGCGAGGACGATGGCGACGACGGCGGTCGCATCCGGGAGGACGGCGACCAGAGCGAAGGGAACCAGCGGGGAGACGAAGGCGATGCCGGTGAAGGTCGCCGAGGCGCGCACGTGGTCAGCGGCGGAGACGTGCGTCGAGACGGAGGCAGCGACGACGACGAAGACGGCGTTGTACCCGGCCTGTGCCACGACCCAGCCCGTGATCGTCTGCGCGATGTGCGCGGACGTGAACATGGCGACGATCCCCCCACCGCCGGCGAGCGCGCCGAACACGGCCCACGCGCGCGGGCTCAGGTGGCGTCGGGTGAGATCGATGGCTCGGCCGAACACCGGTCCCGCCAGGACGGCGGTCACGGCTCCCGCCGTCAGGGTCGCCGCCAGCGCGTCGGCGCGCGCCGTCGCCGAGACGATGGTGTCGATCGCCCGGGGGACGAGGATCACCGCGCAGACAGCGAGGGCAGCGAGAGCCAGGCCGTTGATCGCACTGGCGGAAGCGACGGACCGCCAGCGCGTGGGGGTGACCTGTTCCACGACAACAGCATGCCAGGACCGCCTCGGCCGGGAACCTCTCGTGAAACCACCGCCGGGATGGCGGTGGCCGGGCCATCTCGGACATCGTCCGGGCCGACGAACTCCGCCCGGCATCGGCTCCGGCAGGATGGGACGCATGACCGCTCCTCTCGCCCTCATCACCGGTGTCGGCCGTCGACGTTCCATCGGGGCGGGGCTGGCTCTCGGCCTCGCCGCCGACGGCTGGGACCTCGCGCTGTCGTATTGGCGGCCCTACGACGACCGCCTGGGTCTCGAGCGCGGGCCCGGCGACACCGAGGCGATCGCCGACGAGTGCCGGGCCCGGGGCGTCGAGGTGTCGCTGCTCGAGGCCGATCTGGCCGATCCGGCCACCCCTGACGCCCTGTTCGCCGGCATCGACAGACGGGTCGACGCACTCGTGCTCTCACACTGCGAGAGCGTGGACAGCGCGATCCTCACGACGTCCGTCGAGGCGTTCGATCGTCATTTCGCCGTCAACGCCCGCGCGTCGTGGCTGCTGATCCGCGCCTTCGCGGAGCAGTTCCCGGTCACCGCGGACACCGCCGCGACCGGCCGGATCGTCGCGCTGACCAGCGATCACACTGCCCACAACCTCCCGTACGGCGCGAGCAAGGGGGCGCTGGATCGGATCGTCATCGCCGCCGCCGTCGAGCTCGCCGACCGTGGCATCCGTTCCAACGTCATCAATCCCGGACCCATCGACACCGGGTGGATGGACGACGCGATCCGCCGGTGGACGACGGATGCCACACCCGCGGGCCGGCTCGGAACCCCCGACGACATCGCCGACCTCGTGCGATTCCTCCTGTCGGAGCGCGGCGGATGGATCACCGGGCAGCTGCTGTCGAGCAACGGCGGATTCGCCACCGGCTGATCCTCTCGCCTCGATGCCGCGGCGCGGATCGGCGTGGCGTCAGCGGACCCGGCCGTCGTGATAGACCAGCGGCTCGGCCGTGGCCAAGCTGCTCGCACCGCGCACCTCGAGGACCGCGAGCTCGTGATCGCCCAGCTCCAGCTGATCGCGCAACACGCAGTCGAGCCAGAGCCGGGCGTTCTGCACGAAGACCGCTCCCTCGGCCGACCGCGCCACAGCGACACCGGCGAAGCGATCCGCCGTTCGCGAGGCCAGGCGAGAGACCACCTCGCGATTGGCCTCCGCCAGGACCGAGATCCCCAGCCGCTCGGCGCGGGCCAGCAGGGGCCACGTGCGCGACGAGCGCTGGGCGGCGAGGAGCACGAGCGGGGGGTCGAAGCTCGCGCCGACGGTGAAGGAGGTCACGACCATGCCGTGTGCCTCACCGTCGACGTGGGCGCAGATCGCCGCGACTCCGGTCGGATACTGCGAGAACATGCGCCGGAGTGCCGCCGGGTCGTCCGGCACGTGCGGGACCGAGGTGCGCGGGGAACCCTCGTCGGAGCGGGAGAACTCGAGGTCGGCGAATGGGTGATCCCAGCTCATTCCGCGAACGTCTTCCTCATCCACTCCGCGCTCACCTTCGCCGAGAGCGAGGGGTCCATGCTCGCGCGGTCGACCTCGATGATGATCCATCCCTCGAACTCCTCGCCGAGAGCCGACAGCATCGCGTCGAGGTCGAGGTGTCCGAGCCCGGGCTCCAGGAACAGCCCCGCGTTGGTAGCCGCACGATAGGGGGTGGGGGTCGCACGGGTCGCCTCGGCGACCCGGAGATCGAGGTCCTTCACGTGGAGGTCGATCACGCGCTCACCGTGTCGGGCGATCATGGCCGTCGCGTCGATACCCGCCCAGGCGAGATGGCCCACGTCGAACGACGCGCCGAGGGAGGGGATCGCCGCGAGCGTCTGCTCGATCTCGTCTTCTGTCTCGATCCAGGTGCCGACGTGGTTGTGCAGTCCAGCTCGCACGCCTTCTCGCGCCAGGACGTCCGTGGCCTCGGCCAGGAACTCGATCTGCTCGTCCAGTCTCTGCTGCGAGAACCCCGCGCCGACGGCGACGGCCTCCTGCATCCGGACCGCGGTCGGCAGCCACGACACCTCAGGGGCGAGGAACAGGGTGTCCAGACCGAAGAAGTTCGACTCCTCGGCCTTGCGGCGCACCCCGTCGAACCAGTGGATCCGCTCGGAAGAGCCCGGTGCGAGGTTCACGCCGTGATCGCGGGGAATGGCGATCGACGCGTAGCCCGGGGCGAGGGCGAGTCCGGATTCCTCGACCATCGACCGGAAATCCTGGAGGGTCTGGGTGGGGAGCACCTCCATCATCACGGCGCTGAATCCCGCCTCGCGGATCTCGCGCAGCACGCCGGGGTAGTCATCACGGAACGTGGGGTCTGTGAAGCGCCACAGATCCACGCTGTCCGGATCGGTCGGATCGGCTTTGATGTTGATCCACTGGATGGCGTTGAGCGCGACCCGGTCGCGGCGCACGGCGCTCATGCGGTACCCCGCGCGTTGTAGACGACGACGTCGCCGGAATCGACGGCATCCCGGTACGAACGGAAGACCTCGAGAGCCTCCTCGCGCAGCAGCGGATCGACGACACGGATGCCGCGCCGTTCGAACTGCTCCGCCCAGTCATCCCTCATCGGTCCCTCGTCGAAGGTCGTGATCTCCTCCAGCTCGGGGCCGGAGCCCGCGACCACGAGGGTGCGCACGCCCGACCAGAGCGTGGCGCCGTAGCACTGCACGCACGGCCGCCAGTTGACGACGAGTTCGTGTTCCGGCTGGTCCGGGCCGCCGAGGTCCCAGTCGCCGATCGTGCGCTGCGCGGTCCCGAGCGCCGTCACCTCGGCGTGTGCCGACGAGACGCCGGAGGCGAGGACGACGTTCACTCCGACGGAGACGATGCGTCCGCTCCCGGTCTCCGCCACCAGGGCGGCGAAGGGGCCGCCGTTCCCCTCGCGCCAGTTGCGGTCCGCCAGTTCATGGACGAGACGCATCCGGTCGGCGCGATCCGGGATCGTCTCGGGGATGTCGGCGAGGGCGTCGACCAGCCAGGCGGGAAGGCCGATGTCGAAGGAGGTGGCCGGGGGATTCATTCGTGCTCCTTGCGGGTCGGGGAGAGGAGGGGGAGGGCGTTCACGCGGGAATGACGGACAGCTGCCGCACGGCGGCGTTCGCGGCGCGCACCGCGGTGACCGCGCCGGTGAGCGTCGCATTGGCGACGACGGCGGTGGGCACGACGCCGTTGCCGGCGACGAAGAGGTTGTCGAAACCCCAGACGCGGCCGTCGGGGTCGCAGACGCTCGTCCCGTCGTCGACAGGCCCCATCCGCACCGTGCCGGTCTGGTGAAGGGAGGAGCCGGGGGGCAGCAGTGCCGACTCGGTGTCGGGGTCGAAGGCGCCGAAGAGGCCGAAGAGCGTCGCCATCTCGTCGCGCGCGCGAGAGATCGCCGACCGATCGGCATCCGAGTACGAGAAGTCGATCTCGAAGCGGGGCATGCCGGTCAGGTCCGACTCGCCGTCGACGAACCGCACGCGGTTCTCGGGCCGGCTCTCGATGGGGACATAGAGGGAGATCCCGACACCGTACCCGAGCGGCGATCCGTCCTCGTCGACGTAGGTGCTGTTCATGATCTGTCCGTGGAAGGGCTGCGCCGCTCCGTTGTGGGGGAGCCAGAGCGAGTCGACGCAGAACTCCCCGGGCAGCGCGGTCGGGAGGTCCTCGAGGGAGAGGCCGAACCGGTCCAGGTCGAGCAGGACGCGGCCGGTGAGGAACGCGTGCTCGTTCACGTAGCGTCCGAGGGCGGCGGGGCGGATGCCGGACGCGTGGAGCAGCTGAGGAGTACGGAAGGTGTCGGCGCACACGACGGTGACGGCGGCGTGCACGATCACCTCGGCGTCGTCCGCCGTGCGGCGCACGCGCGCACCCGCGACCCGGCCGGCGTCGTGGAGGAGCTCGACGGCGAGGTGTCCGGTGAGCAGGTCGAACGCGTCGTCGGACGCTCCGCCGATCGGAGGGAAGATCACGGCCGGTCCGACGCGGTGTCGTCCGGTCCCCCCGGGGGCGAATGCCATCGGCATCGGCTGAGGCTCCCGCGGGATCGGGGTGCGGGCCCCGTAGTGGGCGGCGAGCTGTTCGAGCACGATGCGGCCCGGGAGCGTCGGACCGATCGACGGTGAGGTCGCGTGCAGCGCTTCCTGCGCGACCGCCAGGTCCCGCGCGAAGCGCGCCGGGTCGCCGAAGTCGAAGCACTCCTCTCCCGCGGGCCACGGCACCGCCGCCGTCCAGTGCGCGCCCATTCCTCCGACGTTCCACGCGGCCGCCGCCATCGGCATGGCATCCGCGTCTTCTCCGAGGGTGGAGAGGAGGTGGACCCGGGGCTCGAGGTCGGCGGGGTCGCCGGCGCGGGTGGGTTCGGGGACCGCGCCGGCGTAGAAGCCCTGGATGCCCGTGGACACGGCGCTGTTGTACTCGGCCCAGATCTCTTCCTCGGCGACGTCGTGCAGATGCAGCCCGGGCGTCGCCCCGATGGGGAGCCCGCCCTCGACCATCAGGATGCGCGCATGCGGGGCCTGGGCGCGCACGAGGCTCGCGACGAGACTGCCCATGATCCCGCTGCCGACGATGAGCAGATCGGGCTGAGGGCCTACGGCGGGGGAGGGGGTGGTGTCCACGGGGTCTCCGGTTCAGGTCGGGGGGAGTTTCAGGCGTCGCCGCGGACGATCGTCTCGAGAACGGATGCCGAGACGGCGTCGAGGGCGACATGAGCGGCGCCGGCGAGCACGGCATCGGCACCCAGCGCCGTGGGCACGATGCCGATGGCGGGGTCGCCACGATCGCGGAGGCGGTCGGTGATGGAGGGGATCAGGACGTCGGCGGCATCTTCGAGTCCACCGCCGAGAACGACCACCTCGGGGGCGATCGTCCAAGCGAGGACGTCGATGAGATCGGCGATCTCGGCGGCGAAGTCCCGGGCCGCGGCTCGGGCGGTCTCGTCCCCGCGGCGGGCGGCGACGGCCAGCTCGAGTGCCGGAACGCGTTCGGCGGCGATCGGTGACGACAGCAGCGCGAATCCGTCGCCGGCGCTCTGCTGCAGCCCGAGCACCCGTGACTCCACGAGCTCGCCGGCGGCTCCGCCGTGGCCGTGGTGGATCCCGCCGCGCAGGACGAAGCCCGCACCGGTGCGGTTGCCGTGGACCAGCCAGGCGATGTCGTTCCTGCCGGTGGCGGCCCCGGCCCGGCTTTCCGCGTAGGCGGCGAGGTTCGCATCGTTGTCGGCGGTGACCGCGAAACCGAGTCGCGCGGTGGCGGAGCGCGCGAGGGGGTATCCGGTCCACGCGGGGGCGTTGATGAGGCGCGTGACGACGCCGGCGCGCGCATCGATGACACCACCGGCGGCGATCGTCCCGGCGGCGAGAATGTCGGAGGGCAGAGACGCGTCCTCCCGCGCCCGCTCGGTGACGCGCCGGAGGTGCTCGAGGGCGCGGTCCGGCTCGAAGTAGTCCGCCCCGAGCGACGCCTGGGCGCGCCCGAGCACGTGGCCGCGGAGGTCCACGATCATCGCGTAGGCCGAATGGGTGTCCAGTCGCAGGGCGACGGCCACCCGGTGGTCTGCGACGTAGCGATAGCTCTTCGCCGGACGACCCGCACCCCCCGAGATGCTCTCGGACTCGTCCGCCCACCCCGCGTCGCTCAGCTCGCCGAGGATCGCCTGCAGGGTCCGGCGGCTGAGACCCGTCGCGCGACCCAGCGCGGCGAGCGTCACCTCGTCGTCGGAGGCGGCGAGGGCTCGCAGCACCACGGCGGTGTTCATGCGACGGACACGGGCCTGGTCGAGCCCCTCGACGGGCGGAGTGTCGGGGGTGATGGCCATGGGGAGGGCACTCATTTCAGTCCGGTCGCGGCGATGCCCTGCACGAAGTAGCGCTGCAGGAACAGGAAGAGGGCGAGCACGGGAAGCATGACCACGACCGCCCCGGCGAGCACGAGGCCGTAGTCGGTGACGTTCTGCGCGGCCTGCTTCGTCGCGGCGAGCCCGACCGGCAGCGTATACGTCGCGGACTGCTGGGCGACCAGGAGGGGCCAGATGAAGTTGTTCCACGACGCCAGGAACGACATGATCGTGACCGTCGCGAGGGCCGGCCCCGCGAGGGGGAGGAAGATCCGCGCGAAGATCCGGAACTCGCTCGCGCCGTCGATGCGGGCCGCCTCGATCAGTTCCTGCGGGATGCTCGACGCGTATTGGCGCACGATGAACACCGAGATCGGCAGGACCGCGAGCGGAAGCGCGATACCGGTCAGGGTGTTGATGAGACCCAGGTTCACGGTCACGACGAACTGCGGCACGAACGTCGCGGAGAAGGGCACCATGAGGGATGCCATGACCGCGCCGAACGCCAGCCTCTTGCCACGGAACTCCAGCTTCGCCAGCGCGTACCCCGCCATCGAGCCGCCGACGACGTTCGCCCCCACCGTGAGGGCGGCGACGACGAGGCTGTTGACGAGGAAGCCGCCGAAGCCCACGGCGGTGAACAGCTTCGCGAAGTTGTCGAAGGTCACCTCGCTCGGAAGCCAGGCACCGGGGGCGGAGCGGAAGTCGTCGAGTCCGCGCAACGATCCCGAGACGACCCAGAAGAACGGCAGGACCGTGATCGCCGCGGCCACGACGAGGGCGAGGTAGAGCAGCGCGACGGGGACGACCGGTCGGCGCCGGACGGACGGGGGCGACAGAGTCACGTGCGCGACCTCAGCATTCGGAACTGGAGAAGACTGACGACCACGACCACGACCAGCAGGACGAAGGATGCCGCGGACGAGATCGAGATGTTGCCGAACCCGAACTGGTCGTAGGTGTACAGAGCGAGAGACCTGGTCGAGCCGAGCGGGCCGCCGTTGGTGAGCAGATACGGCTCGTCGAACACCTGCAAATAGAACACCGTCAGCAGCACCGAGACGAGCAGGGTGGTCGGCATGAGCAGGGGGAGCGTGATCGAGAAGAGCCGGCGGACAGGTCCTGCTCCATCGAGCGCGGATGCCTCGCGGACGTCGTCCGGGACAGCCTGGAGCCCCGCGAGGAAGAGCAGCATCGCGGTCCCGAAGTTGCGCCACACACCGAGCAGGATGACGACCGGCATGGCCAGAGACGTGTCGCCGAGCCAGTTGGGGCCGGCGAAACCGAGGGTCGCCAGGACCTCGTTCACGGTGCCCTGCGAGTTGAAGGCGTACTGCCAGATGAGCGCGACCGAGACGACGTTCGTGACCACGGGGGCGTAGAACAGGGCCCGGAACACCGAGCGCCCACGACGGATGACCGAGTCGAGCAGGACGGCCAGCACGAACCCGATGAACATCGTCAGCGGGACGCCGATGACGACGAAGACGAGGGTGTTCAGGAGCGACCGCTGGAAGGTCGCGTCGCCGAGGAGCGTCACGTAGTTCTCGAGACCCACGATGTCGACGCCGAAGGGATCGCGAAGGTCGGTGCTCCTCATGTCGGTGAGGCTCATGCCGAGCGACCCCACGACCGGGATGAGCGTGAACACCACGAACACGGCCAGGAAAGGCGTGAGGAACAGCCACGCCGTCACACTGTGCGTCCGCCCGCCGCGGGGACGGCGCGAACGCCCCGTCCCCGCGGCGAACAGATTGATCGCTGCCATCTCAGTTGCCGGTGCCGATGCTGTCCGCTGTGGCCTGCAGGTTCTTCGCGGCGTTCTCCGGCGTGACGGTTCCGCGTGCGACAGCCTCCAGCTCCGCGCCGATCGCGGCCGACACCTGCGGCCAGGTGGTCGCGGTCGGCATCGGCTGGACGTTCTTCAACTGCTCGAAGAATGCATCGAACAGGGGGTTCCCGGCGATCGTGTCGTCCTTCCAGGCATCTTGGGTGGCCGGCATGCTGCCGTAGGCGGAGAACTGGGCCAGCTGGGTCTTCTCGTCCGCCATCTCGCGCACGACCTTCCACGCCGACGCGGCGTTCTTGCTCTCCTTGTTCACCACCCAGCTGCCGCCGCCGAGGTTGCCGACGTCACCGGCCGGGCCGGCGGGCTGGACGGCCGTGGCGACATGCTCGGCGGTCCAGCCGGGCTGCTGAGCGACGCCGTCGAGGGCGGCGATCACCCACGGGCCGGACAGCATCGAGCCCGTCTTGCCATCGACGAAGTACGGCTGCGAGTCGAGGAAGCCGGGGCTGTCGACGGCGGCGACGCCGCTGAGGTAGGGCTGGGCGAAGTAGGTGATCGCCTCGACCGCGTCCGGGGTGTCGATCTGCCACGAGGTGCCGTCGTCGCTGATGAGGCTCTGCCCGGCCTGCACGGCATAGCGCTGGAGCGCTTGGCCGGTGTAGGTGTCCCAGCCGACCTCGGCACCGAAGCCCTTGGTTGCGCCACCCTTCTCGAGCGCCTGGAAGAACGGCAGCGTCTGGTCCCAGGTCGTGGGAACCGTCGCCCCGCCGACGGCGGCGAAGTCCTTCCGATAGATCAGGGCGTAGGTGTAGGCGTACCAGGGCACGGAGTACGTGGTGCCGTCGTACTGGCCGGCCGCCCAGACGCCGGGGAAGAACGACGCGGGATCGACCAGACCGTCGGGGACGGGGGCGAAGGCTCCGCTGGCGAGGAACTGCGACTGCGCCTCGGTGTACACCTGGGCGATGTCGGGGCCCGTGCCGGCGGCCATGGCCGTCTGCAGCTTGGTGTTGTACTCGTCCGACGGGATCAGGGTGATCTGGAGGTCGAGGTCGGGGTTGGCCTTCTTGTAATCGGTGAGGACGTCACCGAGGACCGTGGCATCGCCGTCGGGCGCCCACAGTGTCACGGTGCCGGTGGCGGGGGCGTCATCGACGGTCGTCGACGCGGAGGACGACGAGGCGTCAGCGCTGCGGCCGCAGCCGCTGAGGACGAGAGCCGTGCTGAGCGCAACGGCTCCGACGGCGAGGAGGCGGGATGTTCGGGCGGAGCGGGTGTTACCGAAGAGAGTCATGGAGAGCTCCAGGGATTCGGCGGCCGGATGGACAAGAGGTGCGGGTGGAGAATAATGCGATAAAGTCGCATAATTGGGGCGCAGGGAGCCTGCGCAGGCGATCCTGCCAGCGGGTGGTTACGCGCTCTCGCCTCGGGCGTTTCTGATTTGTTTCAGTTATCTCGAAGAATCAGTCCGCGCGAACCGTGACCACCTGAGCGACGAGGGCCTCGTCCGGGGCCGCCGTGAGCCGGTGGCTGGCCGTCGCGTCGAAGCGCACCACATCGCCCGCCCGGAGCGGCACCGTTCTGGCGCCGAGCGCGAGAGTGCCTCGGCCGGCGAGGACGAAGAGGGCATCCTCGCCCGAATGCTGGAAGGCGTCGTCCTCTCCGCCGCCGGCGGGAATCGACACCTCGTAGACCTCCAGGTGCGCGTCGGGTCCGACCGGCAGCGCCCGCAGGTGGGCCGCGTCTGCGGACGCGTCGTCGTGCCCGCGGCCCGCGTCGTCGCTGTCGGACAGAAAGCGTGCCGGAGGCACTCCGAGCGCTTCGGCGAGGAGGTAGAGGGTCGCAACGCCCGCCCGGATTCGTCCGTTCTCGATGTTCGACAGGGTCGGCTGGGAGATCCCGGCCAGTCCGGCGAGCTGCCGGGTCGACAGTCGTCGTTCCCGGCGGGTGGCGCGGACGGCGTCGCCGATCGTGGTGTCGATCTGTTCGGCATCCGTCATGCGTGCGCCCCCGGGGCGGCGCCGGTCAGCACCGTCAGCGCCGTCGCACCTTCCGGTCCTGCCTCCAGGCGATGGGGGACACCGCCCGCCATCCATAGGCCCTCGCCCCGCCGCAGGCGGTGCGGTGCCGTCGACTCCCGCAGGAGCGTGACATCGCCAAGCACGATCCGCAGGAACTCCTCGCCGGCGTGAGTGTGCGGCTGCGGTTCGCTCTCGGCGGGGGAGAGCTCGATGCGGACGATCCGCAGCCGTCGACCCGGTTCCTCGAGCAGGAGCTGCGTGGGAGCGTCGTCGCTTCCGCGCGGATGTGCGTCCACGTTCGTGTGCTCGAAGCGCTCGGGCGTCGGAAGAAGGTGATCCGAGGGGACCTCGAGGGCGTCCGCGAGAAGACGGAGCGTGCGCAGGCTCGGGAAGATCCGCCCGTTCTCGATGTTCGACACGAACGGCTGCGACGTGCCGATGAGGCTCGCCAGGTGTCGCATCGACAGGCCGCGCGAGCGCCGATGAGCGCGCACCGCGGCGCCGATCGCCGCGGCAGCCCCGTGCTCATCGCCCACGTGTCGAGCTTACGGCGAGAACAATCCATCCCTGTGATTTGATTTGATTCAGTTATCATCCGAGGAGACCGACGCGAAAGAAAGAGGATCCACCCATGCCCAAACAGCTCGTCCTCGGAGCCTTCGAGGAGTTCACGCCCAACTTCATCGGCAACGCCTGGCACCACCCGCGCGGTGACACGAGCGCCTTCGCGACCCTGGAGTTCTGGCGGGAACTGGTGACGACGGTCGAGCGGGGCGGGTTCGACTTCTTCTTCCTCGCGGAGGCGATCGGCTACCCGATGAACGACGACGGCGTCGTGCCCGAGGCGGTGATCCGCGAGGCGGTTCAGCTCCCCGTCCACGATCCGATGGCGATCATCTCGGCGATCGCGGCGACCGTGCCGCGGATCGGACTCGTCGTGACGGCCTCCACCACCGCGCAGCGGCCCCTGCTGAACGCGCGGACGCTGACGACGCTGGATCACCTCTCCGAGGGGCGCCTGGGGTGGAACATCGTCACGAGCGACAACCAGCAAGCGCTGGTGCGCCTGTTGGATCTGGGCGAGATGACCCCGCACGACGAGCGGTACGCACGCGCGGCGGAGTTCGTCGATCTGTCGCTGCGACTGTGGGAGGCCGCGTGGGAAGACGATGCCGTCCTCGCCGACAAGGCGAGCAAGACGTGGGCGGATCCCGCGAAGGTCCACCGCATCACCCATGACGGTCAGTACTTCCGCTTCGACGGGTATTTCCCGGCCATTCCCTCGCCCCAGCGGACCCCGACGCTGTTCCAGGCCGGCACGTCGGCGGCGGGTACGAGCTTCGCGGCGCGCTATGCCGAGTGCGTCTTCACCCAGGATCGTGAGGCGGCCCGCGCGGCGCGGTCGGTGCGTACCCTCCGGGAGAAGGCCGTCGCCGCGGGGCGTCCGGCCGACTCCCTCTCGATCATCAACGGGGCGAGCTTCATCGTCGCCGAGACGGATGCCGAGGCCCGCAGGCTCCGTGAGGAGCTCGATCACACCCCGACGCGCGCCGCCGCCGCAGCGCTCTTCCTCGGCTGGTCGGGTGTCGACCTCGCCGCCCTGGACCCCGCGGTGTCGCTCGACGACGTTTCGACCGAGGTGGGCCAGACGATGGTGGACATGTGGCGCCAGAACGACGGTTCCAGCCCCACGGTGGGGGAGGTGCTCGATTCCCTGCCGTCCACCATCGGGGGAGTGAAGTTCACCGGGACAGCGAAGAGCATCGCCGACCAGGTCGAGTCCTTCGTCGCCGAGACCGATATCGACGGGTTCCTCGTGGAGAACTGGTACGGGGGCGCCGAGGGTTACGTCGACGTGATCGAGCACGTGCTGCCCGAGCTGCGTTCGCGCGGGTTGCTGCCCGAGAAGCCGCGTCGCGGCACGCTTCGTGAGATGGTCACGGGTTCGGGGGCGCGGCTTCCGGACTGGCACGCGGGTCGCGGCTGGTCGAAGCGGGGGTGATCATCTCCCCGCGGGCGGGATCGAGCGTCAATCCGGGTCGACGAGGAGATTCGTGATCCGCGCCGTGGCGATGAGTCGATCGTCGTCGTCGGTGACCCGGATGTCGTAGGTCGCCAGTCGCCGCCCGCGGTGAGACGGGGTGGCGACGGCGTGGATGTGACCGTCGCGTGCGCCGCGATGGTGGGTGATGTTCAGGTCGACCCCGACGCACACCTTCCCCGAGGCGCTCGCGTGGATCATCGCGGCCCACGACCCGACCGCCTCGGCGAGAGCCGCCGTGGAGGCGCCCCAGCGACTGCGTGTTGCCCGAGACGGGGAGGGATGCCGCGACGCGATCGGCGGACTGCTCGGTCACCGTGATGCCCAGACGTTCGTCGAGGGCGCCGAGGGTGATCGTCCAGGTGGTCATGCGGGCTCCTTCCGCGAGCGCGCTTGTCGGGTGCGCGCCCGTCTGACACTATTACTGAACGCTCGGTCGGTAAGAGGTCGGCGGAGCGTCTTCCCTTCCTGCCCCACAGAACAACGGAGTTCTCATGGCCACCCAGACCTCGTCATCCGCTTCCGCGACCGGGGTGAGACGAGAGGAACGGCGCGTCCTCGCCGGAACCCTCGTCGGCACCTCGATCGAGTGGTACGACTTCTTCATCTACGCCCAGGCGGCCGGACTCGTCCTCGCGCCGCTGTTCCTGGCCCCGCTGGCGGAATCCGACCCGTCGATCGCCCAGGTGCTCTCGTGGGCGACGATCGGCATCTCGTTCCTCTTCCGTCCCCTCGGGGCGGTCGTCGCCGGCTACCTCGGCGACAGGATCGGGCGAAAGAAGATGCTCGTGCTGACCCTGATCATGATGGGTGTGTCGACCGCACTCATCGGCGTGCTGCCGACGTACGCCGCGATCGGCGTCGCCGCGCCCATCCTCCTCATCCTCCTGCGCGTGTTGCAGGGCTTCTCCGCCGGGGGCGAGTGGGGTGGGGCCGCGCTGCTGTCGGTCGAGCATGCTCCCGTCGATCGCCGCGGATACTTCGGCGCGTATCCGCAGATCGGCGTGCCCATCGGCATGATCCTCGCGACCGCGACCCTGTGGATGCTCACCTCGTCGATGTCGGCCGAGGCCTTCCTCGCCTGGGGGTGGCGCGTGCCGTTCCTGCTCTCGATCGTGCTGATCGTCGTCGGCTACGTCATCCGCCGCGCGGTCGAGGAGAGCCCCGTCTTCGAAGACCTCGTGCGTCGCCGCAAGGAGTCGTCGGCACCGCTCGGCCAGCTGTTCCGGAAGAACTGGCGTCAGGTCGCCCTGACCGCTCTCGTGTTCATCGGCAACAACGCCGCGGGGTACCTGCTCATCGCCTTCTTCTCGACCTACTCGGTCGCGGTGCTCGGACTCGAGCGCCCTACCGTGCTGCTGGCCACCACGTTGGCATCCTTCGGATGGCTCGGGTTCACCCTCTGGGGTGGGTGGCTGTCGGACCGCCTCGGTCGCGTTCGCACCTTCCAGCTCGGCTACCTGCTGCTGGCGGTCTGGGCCGTACCGATGTGGTTCCTCATCGACACCGGCAACATCGTCTGGTACTTCGTCGCGCTGTTCGTCATGACGCTCGGCCTGGGGCTGTCGTACGGCCCGCAGGCGGCGCTCTATGCCGAGATGTTCCCGGCCAATGTCCGCTACTCGGGCGTCTCGATCGGGTACGCGCTCGGTGCGATCATGGGCGGCGCGTTCGCTCCGATGATCGCCGAAGCGCTGCTGCGCTCCACCGGCGTCTCGTGGGCGATCGGCATGTACATCGCGGTGGCGGCGCTCGTCTCGCTCGCCGCGGTGTCGCTCATCAAGGAGACGAAGGGCGTCGATCTGCACGCCTGAGGACGGATGCCCCGGAGGGGCCTCGTGCGACGTGCGGGGCCCCTCCGGCATGCGGTGGCCGTGCGGTCCGTGCTGGTCCGACGCGTTCGGCGGTCGCGTTCGGCGGTCGCGAGCGGCGGGGTGGTACCGTCCCGCGGAACTCCTCGGGACACGCCGCCGGACGGCGACGGGGCACGGCGTGTCGCGGTCGATATCCGCACCGCGGTACGCGCGTCAGCCCGTGCGGGTTCGGTCGAGGGTTCAGGCCGTGCGCAGGCCGTCGAGGGCGATGCGGACGATGTCGTGGCCCAGACGGTCGCCGTCGACGCTGCCGCCGGGACGGTACCACTCCACGACGGAGTTGATCATGCCGAAGAGCAGGCGCGCCGCGACGGCGGCGTCGACGTCGTCGCGCACGCTGCCCTCGACCTGAGCCTCGGCGACGAGCGCGGTGACCCGGTGGTCGAACACGCGGCGACGATCCAGCGCCGCCTGTTCGACGGCACTGTTGCCGCGCACCCGCAGCAGCAAGGTGACCGCCGGCAGTTGGGCGACCAGCACGTCGGTGGCACCGCGGAGCACGAACCGCAGTCGATCGGATGCCGCGCCCTCGCGGGCCGCGGGCTGGTCGAGGACGGCCTCGAGCCCGCCCAGCGCCGCCTCGAGAGCAACGGCGAGCAGCTCTTCCTTCGATGCGAAGTGGTGATACAACGCCGACTTGGTCAGTCCGAGCCGACGCGCGAGATCGGCCACGCTCGTGGCGTCGTAGCCCTGCTCGTTGAACAGCTGCACCGCCACGGCCAGCAGACCTTCGCGGTCGTAGCCGGGCCGTCCGCGGCGTGCGGGCGCGGCGCCCGTGCTCGTCGAGGAGTCGGCAGTGCTCACGGTCTCAGTGTGTCACTCCAGCAGCGCGGGGTCGTCTTCGCGCAGCAGTGCGCGGGCTGCGTTGCCGATCACCGCGCTGTATGTCGGGTAGGCGAAGCGCACCCCCGCGAGGGTCGAGACGTCGATGCCGGCGGCCATCGCGGTGGTCACCGACTGGATCACCTCGACGGCGTTCTCGCCGACGGCATGAGCCCCCAGGAGAAGCTCGCGCCGACGGTCGGCGATCAGCATGAGGAACCCCCGCTCCCGATCGTCGATCACCGCGCGATCGAGCTGGGCGAACCGGGCCACCGCGATCACGCAGGACGGGTCGCGGTCGCGCGCCTGCTCCTCCGTGAGCCCGACGCCCGCGTAATCGGGATCCGTGAAGCCTCCCGCCGGGAGCAGGTGGTGGGGCGTGCGTCGGTTGGCGCCCAGCACCGCGTTCTCGGCGGCCGCCTCCCCCTCGAACTGCGCGGCCTGGACGAGCATGTCGCGGCCGTTCGCGTCGCCGACGGCCAGGATGTGCGGCACGATCGTGCGGAAGTATCGGTCAACCGGGATCGCGGACCGCTCCACCTCGATCCCGGCATTGTCGAGACCGAGGTCTTCGACATCGGCGGGCCAGCCGGTCGCCATGATGACGACGTCGACGTCTTGTCGGTGGGTCTCTCCCTCCGCGCGCCAGGTGAGTGCGATGGCACCCTCGTCGGTGCGGTCCAGCCGCTCGACCGTCTCGATGCCCGTGCGGACGTCGACCCCGTGGTCGGTGAGCGACTCCGCGATCACCCGTGAGATCGAGGCATCGGATGCCATCAGCACCCGCGGCGCGACATCGAGCAGCGTCACCTCAGAGCCGAAGGAGCGGAACACCGTCACGAGCTGCGCACCGGTGTTGCCCGCGCCAATCACCGCGACGCGCCCCGGGAGCTCGGGAAGGGACAGCACGTCTTCGGGGACCGTCGCGAGGTCAGCGCCCGGGATGGGAAGACGCCGGGAGTGACCCCCGACGCAGACGATGATCGACTCGGCGCGGACGTGACGACCGCTCTCCAGCACCAGGGTGTGCTCGTCGGCGAAGCGCGCACGCCCCTCGTGCACGAGGTCGATGCCGGCGGCGGCGAAACGCTCGGCCTCTCGCTTTATCGATCGCACGGCATCCACCCGCTCGTGCACGCGTGCGACGACCGCCGACCAGTTCACCCGCGGCTCGTCGACGACGATGCCGTAGTCGTCGGCGGCGCGCGTCTCGCGCATGAGGCGTGCGGCCTTGGCGAGGACCCGTGTCGGCACGCACCCGGTGTTGACGCAGGTCCCGCCGACGCGCCCCGCCTCGAGGACGACCACCGACGCGCCGAGCTCGGCTGCTCGGAGGGCGGCGGCGGTGCCCGCGGGACCCGCGCCGATCACCGCGATGTCGTAGGTGTCGGTGTCCTGGTCCACGGCAGCCCCTCGTCGGTCGAGGGCTCCAGTCAACCGCCCTCGCACCGCGGACGAGTGGGGGTTGCGGCGCCGGTCAGAAGCCCTCGTACAGGTCGGTGGCGGTGAGGCCGGTGCCTCCGAGAGCGCGTACGCCCGGCGCGGGGTGCAGTTCGAACATCTCTCCATCGTGCAACAGCACTGCCGTGTAGTCGCCGCGGGTGTCGAGCTTGAGCTCGAACCGCCCGGTGTCGATGAGGCGCAGCGTCACGACGGCGCCACTGCGGGCGAGGAAGCTCACTTCCTTCTCGCGCGCCGTCGGCAGGGGGATCTGTGGCTCGTCGGCGTCCATCACCCGAGTGTGTCACGCCCCTTCCCAGGGTGGACCCGCCTCAGTGATGATCGCGCCACGAGTGCCGGGGGTCGTAGCCCAGCAGGCGCCGTGCCTTGTCGATCGACAGGAGGGTGTCGTTCTCGCCCAGGTCCCCGTGTGTTTCGACGTCGGGGAACACCTCCGCCACCAGCTCGGCGTTCGAGCGGGTCATCACGGTGTCGGCCGCGGCGATGATGAACGTGTCGAAACCCGCCGGAGCGTTCGCGAGCGCGCGGTCGATGGCCTGCGCACCGTCGCGGGCGTCGATGTAGCCCCAGAGGTTCCACTTGCGGGTGCGCGCGTCGGCGTCGAACGGGAAGTCCGCGTAGTCGTCCGGGACCATGACGTTCGAGAACCGCAAGGCGGTGATCGACAGATCGGGATTCCACCGTACGAGTTCGGTCGCCAGTCGCTCTTCCAGCGTCTTGACCAGCGAGTACACCGATTCGGGACGCGGGGCGTACTCCTCGTCGACGGGGATGTACGGCGGAGGCACGTCGAAGGGAAGGCCCAGGACGGTCTCGCTGGACGCGTAGACGATTCTGCGGATGCCGAGACGCACGGCCGCCCAGAAGACGTTGAACGTGCTCGCCATGTTGTTGTGGAAGGTGGCGACGTCGGACCGGATGCCGGGAGCCGGGATCGCCCCGAGGTGGACGAGGGCGTCGACGCCGTCGTGCTGATCGTTGACCCCGGCGAGAGCATCGATCACCTGGCCGTAATCGGTGAGGTCGACCTGCACGAATCCCGGGCCGCGCTCGCCGCGGAGATCGAGACCGATGACCTCATGGCCCGCGGCGCGGAGGTCGCGCGCGACGACCGTGCCGAGCTTTCCGGATGAACCGGTGAGAGCGATGCGCATGGGACTCCTTGCGTCGAAGCGGATATCCCCGACGCTACCGTCGCACTCGGGTATCCGGGCCGACGTGCGTGGTCGCCCCGGTGCGCATTGCCACGAGATCGCCCCCGCGTCAACCGCCGGGGCCGGTTTTCGTCCCGGGTGTTTCGCTATGTGGACGGGGCTGTCCTGCTCGCATGACTGTTCCGCACGCGCCACAGCTGACAGGAAATCCGATGCCCTCTTTGTCTTCCGCCACGGACGCGTTTCTCGCGTCGCGGGCGGCCGACGGCGACCAGCTCGCGTTCGGGGTGCTGGTGCGGCGCCACGCGCCGTTCCTCGTGGCATTCGCCACACGGCTCACCGGCTCTCGAGCCGACGCGGACGACTGCGTCCAGGAGGCCCTCATCACCGCGTGGCGGCGGCTGCCGGATCTCACCGATCCCGAGAAGGTGAGGAGCTGGCTGACGAGAATCGTCTCGCGTAAAGCGACCGATCGCCTGCGGGCGCGGAGGATCTCGGATGAGATCGACGAAGAGATGGTCTCGGCGAAAGACGATCCCGAGCGCGCGGTTGTGGCATCGTCGCAGATGGACGCGCTGAAGAAGGTGCTGGCCGAGCTGTCGGAAGAGCTGCGCGTGGTCTGGGTGCTGCGCGAGGTCGGCGGCCACAGCTACGACGAGATCGCCGTCGAAGTGGGCGAGACCGCGGCCACCGTACGCGGCCGATTGGCCCGCGCACGCAAGATCGTGCTGGAACGCATGCAGGACTGGAGGTGACGGGATGAGCGACGACATCGGGGGTTCGGGGTACTCGCTCGAGGACCTCTCGGCCTACCTCGATCGCGGGCGCGTTCCGCGGATCGCGGCGGTCGAGCGCAACGCCGAGTGCCAGGCCGTGCTGGCCTCGATGGAGCGCATGGGACGCCTCTCTCGGGAGATCGTCGAGGAGCAGGCGGCCGAGCCGCTCGCGGAGTCCTGGTACGACTCGATCATGCGCGAGGTCATGCGCGAGTTCCGGGCCGGGCGCGACATCCCGCTCGTGCGGCGAGCAGACGGCGTCGAGATCGTGGTGACGGAGGGCGCGCTGTACGAGCTGATCCGCACGGTGGGCGACAACGTCGACGGCGTGCTGGTGGGGCGCGTCCGTCTCCAGCAGCCCGAGCCCGACGCGCCGCTCGATGTGCGCGTGTCGGTCAGCGTGCGCTTCGGGCGTGCGATGACACCCGCGGTCGACGAGATGCGCGACGGAATCCGCGCGGCGATCGAACGACACGGCGACCTGCGAGTGGGCCGAGTGGACGTCACCGTCGGCGATGTGCACTTCGACGAAGAGGAAGACGTATGACCGACATCACCGCCGCCGAACTCGCTCCCCGCATCGATCTCGCCGTGACAGCCACCGAGGGAGTACGCGAGATGTACTCCGCGCGACCGGTCGTCGCCCGTGCCTTCGAGCGCGTCGCCGACGTCGAGGGCTCGCTCGCGGCCGTCGACGAGGTCGACGGTGCACATGCGATCACGGTGTGCATCGGCGTGTCGACCCAGGACGACAGCGTCGCCGTCGCGTCCGCGGTGGCCGCTGCCGTGCGCGGCACCGACGAAGAGACGGTTCCCGCCACGGTGCGGGTGCGCGTCGCCCGACTGGTGGCACCCGTTTCCTGAACATCTTCTCGGCCTCCGCGGGCGACGCGCGTCCTACGCTGGAAGGACCGCTCCCACACCCCGGAGGCCGAATGTCCCCGTCGCCCGTCATCGCCGTCACCGGTTCCACCGGAGCCGTGGGAGGCCGCGTCGCTCGCGACCTCGCTGCTCGTGGCATCCGGCAGCGTCTTCTGGTGCGTGATGTCTCCCGAGCTCCCGCGCTCGAGGGAGCCGAGGTGCACGTGGCACGGTATTCCGATGCGGATGCCGCACGCGCCGCTCTCCAGGGCGTCGAGACGTTGTTCATGGTGTCCGCCTCCGAATCCGCCGACCGTGTCGAGCACCACCGCACCTTCGTGGAGGCCGCCGCGGAGGCGGGCGTGCGCTCGATCGTCTACACGTCGTTCCTCGCCGCGGCCCCTGACGCCGTGTTCACGCTCGGGCGCGACCACGCCGCGACCGAGGACATCATCCGCGCCTCGGGCATGCGCTGGACGTTCCTCCGCGACAATTTCTACATGGACATGATGGAGCTCTTCGCCGGCGACGACGGCGTCATCCGCGGCCCCGCGGGAGCGGGGCGGTGCTCGCTCGTCTCGCGCTCCGACGTCGCCGCGACGGCCGTCGCCGTGCTGCTCGATCCTGCCGCCCACGCCGGCATCGCCTACGACCTGACCGGCCCCGAAGCGCTGACGATGGCCGAGGTCGCCGAGAAGATCTCCGCCGTCCGCGGCCACCCCGTGCGCTTCCTCGACGAGAGCGTCGACGAGGCGTATGCCTCGCGCGCGGCCTTCGGGGCTCCCCGCTGGCAGGTCGACGCGTGGGTCAGCACGTACACCGCGATCGCGAGCGGCGATCTCGCCGGCGTCTCGGGCGATGTCGAGCGTGTCACCGGGCGTCCGGCGCAGAGCTTCGAGGAGTTCCTCGGGGCCGTCGCCTGAGCGCGACCGACGTCAGGTATGCTGGCGGCGTGCTGACCTGTCGCTGTTGTCGCTGAACGCCCCCGCGTTCCTTTTCGACGACCCCGTCAGCCGCGCCCGCACCGGGCGCACCAACCCTTCAGGATGCCACCGTGCGTTACGCCCAGAGCGTCGCCGACCTCGTCGGCAACACCCCCCTCGTCCGCCTCTCCCGCGTCACCGACGGCATCGCCGCCACGGTGCTCGCCAAGATCGAGTACGTCAATCCCGGCGGCTCGGCGAAAGATCGCATCGCGGCCAACATCATCGACGCCGCCGAGCGTGACGGGCTCCTAGTGCCCGGCGGGGTGATCGTCGAGCCGACCAGCGGAAACACCGGCGTCGGTCTCGCCTTGGTGGCCCAGCAGCGGGGCTACCGCTGCGTCTTCGTCGTGCCCGACAAGGTCGCCGAAGACAAGCGCGCCGTGCTGCGCGCCTACGGCGCCGAGGTCGTCGTGACGCCGACGAACGTGGAGCCCGACGACCCGAACTCGTACTACAGCGTCTCCGACCGGCTCGTGCGCGAGATCCCCGGCGCGTTCAAGCCCAACCAGTACGCCAACCCCAACGGTCCGCGCAGCCACTACGAGACCACCGGTCCCGAGATCTGGCGCGACACCGACGGAAAGCTCACGCACTTCGTCGCCGGTGTCGGCACGGGCGGCACGATCAGCGGGACCGGACGCTACCTGCGCGAGGTCGCGGGCTCGAGCGTGCGCATCGTCGGCGTCGACCCGGTCGGCTCCATCTACTCGGGTGGCGACATCCACGGCTACGACGTCGAGGGCGTCGGCGAGGACTTCTGGCCCCCGGCTTTCAATCCGACCGTGGTCGACGCGTACGAGCGCGTGTCCGACGCCGAGTCCTTCGCGATGACCCGCCGCCTCGCCCGCGAGGAGGGGCTGCTCGTCGGCGGCTCCAGTGGCATGGCCGTCGTCGGGGCCCTCCGGGTCGCCCGCGACCTGCCCGCCGACGCCGTCCTGGTCGTCGTGCTGCCCGATCACGGTCGCGGCTACCTCAGCAAGATCTTCGACGACGACTGGATGCACGAGCACGGCTACGAGGTCGAGCCCGTGGCATCCGTCATCCCCACCCCCTCCGAGGAGCACTCCGCATGAGCACCCATGACGCCGCCCGCGGCTTCGACAGCCTCGCCGTCCACGCGGGCCAGGCGCCCGATGAGACCACCGGCGCGGTGATCCCTCCGATCCACGTCTCGACGACGTACGCGCAGGACGGCATCGGCGGCCTCCGCGGCGGCTACGAGTACGGTCGCAGCGGCAACCCGACGCGCACGGCGCTCGAGACGCAGATCGCGGCTCTCGAAGGCGGCGTCCGCGCCCTCTCGTTCGCCTCGGGTCTCGCCGGCGAAGACGCGCTGCTGCGCGCGGCCCTCGTACCGGGCGACGAGGTGCTGCTCGGCAACGACGTCTACGGCGGCACCTATCGCCTGCTCGCCCGCGTGCTCGGTCCGTGGGGCGTGAAGCTGCGGGTGGTCGACATGAGCGACCTGGATGCCGTGGCCGCCGCGATCGACGAGCGCGCGCCCCGAATGGTCTGGGTCGAAACCCCCAGCAACCCCATGCTGCGCATCACCGACATCGCCGGGCTCGCCGGCCTCGGGCACGCCGCCGGTGCGCTCGTCGTCGTGGACAACACCTTCGCGTCGCCCGCCCTGCAGCGCCCGATCGCGCTCGGCGCCGACGTGGTCGTGCACTCCGCGACGAAGTACCTCGGCGGTCACAGCGACGTGGTGGGCGGAGCACTCGCCTTCGCTGACGCCGATCTCGCGGAGAAGACGCAGTTCCTGCAGTTCGCCGCCGGCGCGGTGTCGGGGCCGTTCGACGCCTACCTCACCACTCGCGGCATCAAGACGCTCGGCATCCGGATGCAGCGGCACAGCTCCAACGCCCAGGCCGTGGCGGAGCACCTCGCCGGTCACGATCGCGTCGCGAAGGTCTACTACCCGGGCCTGTCGACCCACCCCGGTCACGAGCTCGCCGCGCGCCAGATGAGCGGCTTCGGCGGCATCGTCTCGCTCGAACTCGCCGACGGGGCCACTGCCCGCCGCTTCGCGGAGTCGACGCAGCTCTTCACGCTCGCCGAGTCGCTCGGCGGCGTGGAGTCGCTCGTGAACTACCCGGATGCCATGACCCACGCCTCCGTCCGCGGTACCGAACTCGCGGTGCCCGACACCATCGTGCGCCTGTCGGTCGGCATCGAGTCGGTGGACGACCTCGTCGCCGATGTCGACCAGGCGCTGGCGTCTCTCTGACGGTCGGTTCCCCGTAAGACGACGAACCCGGCGCCCCGCTCATGCGGGCGCCGGGTTCGTGTCTCTCTGCATAAACGCGATCCACGGGCATAAACGCGTGGAGAGAGCGTTTATGCGCGCGGATCGCGGTTATGCGTTGACTGTCGGCCGGGGAGGGCGCGGGTCAGCGCTCGGCGCGGGCCAGATTCTGCGTCAGCTCGTCGGCGTTCTGGCGCACGACGTAGGCGGGCTGGTCGCGCTCCACACGCCAGCTCTCGCTGAGGGGACCGATGTTGACGGTGTCGAAGCCGAACTCGTCGTAGATGCGCGTGACGAGGTCGACGGCGTCGTCGGAGTCGCTCGAGGTCGCCAGCGCGCGCCGGTCCTCGGTGCCGGCGGGGGTTCCGTCGCTGTTGATGTCGGCGGCCATGATGTGGTTGAACGCCTTGACGACGACCGACTCGGGGAGGTGCTCCTGCAGCATCTGCGAGGTGGTGGTCTTCTTCTCGTCGAGCTCGGCGATGTGGTTGTCGCGTTCGAAGTAGTAGTTGTTCGTATCGAGCACGGTCTTGCCCGCCAGCGGTGCGACCGGGACCCCGCCGATCGCCTTCAGGGGGACCGTCACCACGACGAAGTCGCCGGCCTCGGCGGCATCCTGCGCCGTCGCCGCGCGCACTCCGTCGCCGATCGAGGCGACGAGGTCGGCGAGGGTCTCGGGCCCGCGCGAGTTCGCGATCACGACGTCGTATCCGTTACGCACGAAGCCCGTGGCGAGGGCCGAGCCGATGTGTCCTGCTCCGATGATTCCTACGGTTGTCATGCCGTTCGACAACGATGCGCGGCGCACCCGAATTCCCGAACGGATGCCGTTGTCATACGCGGTGCAAATATTTAGCAGGTCGAGATATCCCCTGTCAATGGGGCGTTCCGACCACCCTCGGCTCGTTACCGTCAGTCCTGTCGAACCCTCGCGTGAGTGGTCGCAGACCGGTGTTCGGGTCACCGTTCTGCTTGACCTGTGAGGGCGACGGCCCCCGGTGGACGCGGCTTCGGACACCGGGGGCCGCTTTTCGTCCGGGCGCGAGTCCGGTGAAGTCGCGGTCGACCTGCCAGACTGTTTCACCGTGCATGCCGACACCCGCCCGCAACGTTCCGTCCGCTTCTTCGCCGTCTGCGTCGGCGTGGGGCTCCTGGCCGGACTCATGTCGGGGTTGTTCGGCGTCGGCGGAGGAACGGTCATCGTTCCGTTACTGGTGCTCATACTGGGCTTCGATCAGCGCCTCGCGGCAGGGACCTCGCTCGCCGCGATCGTTCCCACGGCATCCGTCGGCGTCATCACCTACGCCGTCGACGGACACGTCGCATGGATTCCGGCGCTCATCCTGGCCGCCGGTGCCGTGATCGGTGCGCAGATCGGCACGTGGCTCCTGCCGAAGCTGTCGCAGACCGCGCTGCGCTGGGCGTTCGTCGCGTTCCTCGTGGCCGTCATCGTGAGCCTGTACTTCGTGATCCCCTCGCGCGACGCCGAGCTCGTGCTCACCTGGATCACCGGACCCGGGCTCGCGGTGCTCGGTGTGGTCACCGGCATCCTGGCCGGCCTCCTCGGGGTCGGCGGGGGCATCATCGTCGTGCCCGCGCTGCTGCTGGTGTTCGGCACGAGCGACCTCATCGCCAAGGGCACGTCACTGCTGATGATGATCCCGACGGCCCTCTCCGGGACCGTCGGCAACCTCCGCCGTCGCAACGTCGACCTGGCCGGTGCCGCGTGCGTGGGCCTCGCCGCGTGCGCCACGACCGCGCTCGGCGCGCAGATCGCGAAGGCCGTCGACCCGTTCGTGGCCAACGTGCTGTTCTCGGTCTTCCTCGTGTTCATCGCCTCGCAGATCGCGGTCAAGGCCGTGCGCGGGCGGCACCAGCGCTGACGCGGTCGTCTGTCGGGGCATCCCGGCAACGCGCCCGTTTCCGCGTCGACCGAGCCCGGTGAAGACCCCGCCGTAGACTGGTCGGGTGCCCGTGAATCCTGACCTGGTCGGTCGTGCTTTCCCTCCGACCGCCCCGTACCTGGTCGGCCGCGAGAAGGTGCGCGAGTTCGCTCGCGCCGTCTTCGCCGACGCTCCGCAGCACTCCGACCCCGACGCCGCGCGCGCCCTCGGCTACGCCGACGTCGTCGCGCCGCCGACCTTCGCGATGGTGGTGCAGGACCTCACCCTCCAGCAGCTGCTGGGCGACCCCGAGTCCGGGATCGAACTGTCGCGCCTCGTGCACGCGGAACAGCGCTTTCGCTACACGCGCCCGATCGTCGCGGGTGACGAGCTCGTCGCGACGCTCTCGGTCACCGGCATCCGCTCGATGGGCGGCAACGCCATGATCACCAGCGAAGCGGAGATCGTGGATGCCGACGGCGCCCACGTCGTGACCACGACCAGCGTCCTGCTGGCGGGGGAGGCGGGGGCATGAGCGCCTTCACCGTGGGCGAGGTCATCGCCGAGCGCTCCGTGCGCCTGACCCGCGAATCGCTCGTGCGGTACGCGGGCGCGTCGGGCGACTTCAATCCCATCCACTACCGCGACGACGTCGCCGCCGCCGTCGGGCTGCCGGGTGTGCTCGCGCACGGCATGCTCACGATGGGGATCGCGGTCGGCACGCTCTCCGATGCGATCGGCGACCCCGGTCGCATCGCCGAGTACGGCGTGCGGTTCACGCGCCCCGTGGTCGTCGACCCCGAGACCGGCGCCGACCTGCACATCAGCGCCAAGGTGGGCGCGGTCGACGACGAGACGGCGCGTATCGACCTCACCGTGACCTTCGCCGAGACGACCGTGCTCGGCAAGGCGCAGGTGCGGGTACGGCTGCGCTGATGCCCGAGGTCGCCCCGATCCCGCTGTCGCAGCTGACGACGCTGCGCACCGGCGGGGAGCCCGCCCGTCTCATCGAGGCGCGCACCGCCGACGAACTCGTCGCGGCACTGCGCGAGGTCTGGAGTGACGGCGACGAGTGGTTCGTCCTCGGCGGGGGGTCCAACCTCTTCGTCGGTGACGAGCCGTTCGACGGCACGGTGATTCGCGTGCTCACGTCCGGCATCGAAGAACTCCCCGGTTCCCGCGCCGAGACGGTGCACCTGCGCGTCCAGGCCGGTCACGACTGGGACGCCCTCGTCGCCGAGACCGTCGATCGGGGCCTGGCCGGCATCGAAGCGATGTCGGGGATCCCGGGCACTGTCGGGGCTGCCCCCGTGCAGAACGTCGGGGCCTACGGTCAGGAGATCGTGCAGACCCTGGTCGAGGTCGAGCTGATCGACGAGTCCACGGGGGAGGTGTCGATCGTGCCCGCGGCGGAGCTGGGGCTCGGCTTCCGAACCTCGGTCCTCAAGCAGCACTACGGCTCGGTGCCCGACCGTTCCGCCGTGATCCTCTCGGTCACGCTCGAACTCGAGCGCGTCGGTGACGGCGAGCGTCCGATCGCGGGGGAGCAGTTGCGCGGCGCGCTGGGATTGGACGCTCACCAGGCGGTCTCGCTGCGCTGGATCCGTGATCACGTGCTGGCGACCCGCGCCCGCAAGGGCATGGTGCTCGATGCGGAAGACCCCGACACCTGGAGCGCGGGCTCGTTCTTCCAGAACGCCATCGTCAGCGCGGCTTTCGCCCGCACCCTCCCCGAGGCGTGCCCGAAGTGGCCGCTGGCGCCGGTGCTCGATCCCGTGACCGTGATCCCGCTCGCCGCGTTCGACGGCATCCTTCCCTCTCCTCCGGTCGAGCGGCACGAGGTCAAGGTGAGCGCCGCGTGGCTGATCGAGAATGCCGGGCTCGGTCGGGGGTTCCGCTTCCCCCGCTCGCGCGCCGGGCTCTCGACCAAGCACACGCTGGCGCTGACCAACCGCGGTGAGGCGACCGCGGCCGAGATCGCCGAGCTGGCCCGCTTCGTGCAGAACCGGGTGCAGTCCGAGTTCGGTCTGCTGCTGCAGCCCGAGCCCGTGCTCGTCAACGTCGAGCTGTAGCGACGGGGTCCCGCTCGCCCCTCGGGGCGTGCCGTCGTGCGGGGTCCGGTGCCGACACGCCGTTCAGCATCTCGGCGTGCGGCGTGTCGGCCCGCAACTCCGCGGGACGGTCCCTGCGTGCGGGCGTGAAACGGCGCCGGCACCGGGAGTCGGTGACCGGCGCCGGACGGGCACCCGAGACGGATGTCAGGAGAACAGGCGCTGGAGGCGCTGGATCCCCTCGAGGAGCTGGTCGTCGCCGAGGGCGTACGACAGGCGCAGGTAGCCGCTCGGGCCGAAGGCCTCGCCGGGTACCACGGCGACCTCGGCCTGCTCCAGGATGAGGTCGGCGAGCTCGAGCGAGGTCGTAGGCGTGACGCCACCCCAGGAGCGGTTCAGCAGCCCCCGCACGTCGGGGTAGACGTAGAACGCGCCGAGCGGGTTCGGCACCTCGACGCCGTCGATCTTCGACAACTCCGACACGATCAGGCGGCGACGGCGATCGAACGCCTCACGGAACTGCTCCGCCTCGTCCTGCGGGCCGTTCAGGGCAGCCGCGGCGGCGATCTGCGCGACGTTGTTGACGTTGCTCGACAGGTGCGACTGCAGGTTCGCGGCGAGCTTCATGGCATCCGCGGGTCCGACCATCCAGCCCACGCGCCACCCGGTCATGGCGTAGGTCTTCGCGACGCCGTTGACGAGGATCGTCTGCGCGGCGAGCTCGGGCACGGCCTCGACGATCGACACCGCGCGGGCGCCCTCGTACGTGAGGTTCTGGTAGATCTCGTCGGTGATCACCCAGATCCCGTGCTCGAGGGCCCAGCGGCCGATCTCGGCCGTCTCTTCGGGGGTGTACACCGAGCCGGTCGGGTTCGACGGCGACACGAACACGAGCACCGTGGTCTTGTCGGTGCGCGCGGCCTCGAGCTGCGCGACAGTGACCTTGTAGTCCTGGTCGGCGCCGGCGAACACCTCGACGGGCGTGCCGTCGGCCAGGGCGATCGCCTCGGGGTAGGTCGTCCAGTACGGCGCGGGCAGCAGCACCTCATCGCCGGGGTTCACGACCGTCTGGAACGCCTGGTAGACGGCCTGCTTGCCGCCGTTGGTCACGATGACCTGCGAGGGGGCGACCTCGAGACCGGAGTCGCGCTTCGTCTTCTCCACGATCGCCTCGCGCAGCACCGGGAGGCCGGCGGCGGGGGTGTAGCGGTAGTTCGCGGGGTTCTGCAGCGCCTCGGCGGCGGCATCCACGATGAACGAGGGAGTGGCGAAATCGGGCTCGCCCGCGGCGTACGAAATGACCGGTCGACCGGCGGCCTGGAGGGCCTTGGCCTTGGCGTCGACCTTGAGGGTCGCGGACTCGGCGATGGCGGACAGCTTGCGGGAGAGGGGAGCGCGGGAAGTCACGTTCCGAGCCTACTGTTCGTGCCCTCGCGCGACGAGGCTTATGACAGCGAGGCGAGCCACGCGGAGGCGTACGGGACGAGCATCAGGATGCCGAGCCCCAGAGCCACGGTCGACCACGCGCGGCGACCCCGACGGCGGGCCGCCACGAGGAGACCGAGCACGGCGACGACGACCACGACCGGTCCACCGACCATCAGCACCGGGATCAGGAAGAGTCCCAGCCACCAGATCGCGTTCATGTCGGGGAGGAGACCCACGAGGAACACGAACAGCGTCGGAACGATGATCACGGCCGCCAGGCAGACGGCGATGAAGCCGAGGACGTCGAAGGGACGCCGCGGCGAGACGAGGTCAGCGCTCATGCGGTCACCGTAGCGCGCGGAACGGGCCGGAAACACGGACCGGTTAGCGTGGCAGTGTGACCGCAGAACCCCTCGCGCCTCCCCGCACCCACCGCCGCGCGATCGGAGCCCTGCTGAAGCTGGGCGTGGCCACCCTCATCGTCGGGCTCGCGACCGGCCTCGCGGTGCTGCTGCTCGTGTGGATCGTGCACTCGATCGAACATCTCGTCTGGGGCCACGAGGAGGGCCCGTTCCTCGACGGTCTGCCGCTGCCGTCGCCGTGGTGGCTGCCGATCGTCACGGTCGGTGGCGCGGGCGTGGTCGCCGCCGTCGGCTGGTATCTGCTGCGCCGCTTCGGACGCAAACTCGCCACGGTCGAGCAGGGCGTCGACGGGGCACGGATGCCGTGGTGGGAGACGCTCGCCGACACGGTCATCCAGGTCGGCTCGGTGGCCCTCGGCGCCTCGATCGGCAAGGAGGTCGCCCCCCGCGAACTGTCGGCGATGGCGGGCTCGAAGATCGTGCGCTGGTTCGGTCTCGACGCGCGGTGGCGGCGTATCCTCATCGCGTCGGCGGCCGGCGCGGGTCTCGCGGCCGTCTACAACGTCCCGCTCGCGGGTGCCCTCTTCGCGGTCGAGATCCTGCTCGCCCAGTTCAGCGTCGGCGGCGCGGTCGTGGCGTTGTCGATCAGCGCCATCGCCACGTTCGTCGCGCGTCCGCTCGTCGGCGAGCAATCGCTGTACCAGGTGCCCGCTCTCGAGGTGAACGCGTCGCTCGTCGTCGCGGCGATCCTCATCGGACCGCTCATGGGGTGGGGTGCGACGAGCTTCGCGACCGTGACCAAGGCGCTCGGACGCTTCCGACCGACCGGGTGGAAGCTGCTGGTCGTCCTGCCGGTGACCTTCACGGCGGTCGGTGCGCTGGGGGCGTTCTTCCCCCTCGTCCTCGGCAACGGGCGGGCCCTCGCCACCGCCGGGTTCGACCTCTCGCAGCCGGCCCTGCTCCTGCTGCTGCTCGCGCTGCTGAAGTACGTCGCGACGACGATCTCCCTCGGTTCGGGGGCCATCGGCGGCACCCTCCAGCCCTCGGTCGCAATCGGCGCGGCGCTCGGTGCCGCAGCCGCCGCCGGGTGGGCTCTCGTCTGGCCGGGCGCCGACGGCACGGCGCTCGCGATCGTCGCGGCGGCGGCGTTCTTGGCATCCAACATGCGGGCGCCCTTCACGGCGATCGCGCTGATCATCGAGTTCACCGACACCGGGTTCACCCTGCTGCTGCCGATCTTCCTCGCCGTGGCGGGGTCGCTCGCCGCGTCGCGGCTGTCGTCGCGGGCGAGCCTGCGGCGCTTCACGCCGATCGACCCGGCGCGCCCCTGAGGGCGGACCGGGTCGATCTTCGGGCGGCGCCGGCGTGCCGGTGAGTCCGGGTGTCGCGCGTCGGGCGGTGGCGGTACGCCACGCGACGGGGCGGGAGCGGACGGGCCCGGCGGGGCTCAGACGAAGGCGGCCAGGGCCGCCTCGAGGGCAGCCGGATCCGTCCCCGCGGCGCTGTTGTCGAACAGCACGTGGTGCGCCCCACGCCACCGGCAGTCCGCCGCCTGGGCCGTGGCCCAGAACTCGTCCCAGTGCGCCAGCTTCCACGCGTCGCGGCCGTACCCGCGGGAGTCGACGCGATCGCGCACGAGGCTGCCGTCGACGGTGACGTGGACCACGACGATGGTCATGTCGTCGGGCCAGCCGTGCGCTGCGGCCGCGCGCTCGAGGTAGTCGGCCTCGGGGAAGTAGCGGACGAACGGTGCGTCGAGCACGACGTCCGTGCCCAGGCGCAGGTTGTCGCCCGCGAGGCGCAGAAGCGTCGCGTACTCGAGGCCCATCACCACGCTCTGGTAGTAGGGATTGTTGTCGCGCTCGTTCTTGTCGCTGCCCGCGGCCTCGAGCAGCGCCTCGGTGAAGGCGGTCGCGACGGAGTCCTTGTCGAGGTAGGCCGCGCCGATACGGCGCGCGATCATCGTGCTCACCGTCGACTTGCCGCTGCCGGCCGGTCCGATCACGAAGAAGAGTCGTGCGGTCATGAGTCCTCCCGGGGAGGGGAGGGTGCGCGCGGCGCCCTCCCCTCGATGATCAGGATGCCGCGATCGAGCGGTCCTTGACGAACAGGCCGTACGACAGGGCGCCGACCAGCAGCAGCACGCCGCCGATGAGGAATACGAGCGTGTAGTTGCCGCCGGTCGAGGCGAGGATCGCTCCGGTGACGACCGGGGCCACGGCCGCCCCGATGAACCCGCCGAAGTTCTGGATGGCGCCGAGCGAGGCCACCTGGTTCGAGGGGGCGATGTCGGATGCGAGGGTCCAGAGGCATCCGATCGGCACCTGCGAGGCGAAGTACCCGACCGACAGCAGGATGACGGCGAGCGGGGTGCTGTCGACGTACGCCACCGGGAGCACGGCGGCGGCGGCCAGGATCGCGCCACCGACGATGGGGATCTTGCGGGCTCGCACGGTGTTGACGCCCCGGCGTACGAGACGGTTCGACAGCCAGCCGCCGAAGATCACGCCGACGATGCCGCAGAGGAACGGCAGGGAGGCGAGCCAGCCGCTCTCGGCCAGGCTGAAGCCGCGGGCCGTCTGCAGGTAGCTGGGCAGCCACGTGAGGTAGACCCAGACGGTGTAGAAGATGCCGAACGCGCCGAGCACCATGAACCAGGTGTTGGACTGCACCAGGAGACGGCCCCAGCCGACCTTCTCGACCGACGCGGCGACACGCGCCTCGGCCTCGGCACCCTTGATGAGCGCCTGCTCCTTCAGCGTCGGGTCGCGATAGATGCGCAGCCAGACGAGGGCGACCACGATGCCGAACGCACCGACGATGATGAACATGCCGCGCCAGCTCATCGTCAGCAGCAGGAACGTCAGCAGGGGCGGGGCGATCGCGTTGGCGATCTGCGAACCGGTGTTCACGAGCGAGACGGGGAGAGCGCGCTCGGACTTGTTGAACCAGCGCTCGTTGACCTTCAACGCCGAGGTGAAGAAAGGCGATTCAGTGATGCCGAGGGCGACACGGCAGGCGTAGAGGACGCCGAAGGAGTTCGCGGCGGCGGTGACGATCGACACGAGCGACCACGCCCCGGCGGCGAAGGCGAACATCTTCTTCGGGCCGAACTTGTCGACGAGGTAGCCGGCGGGGAGGTTCGCGATCGCGTACGGCCAGGAGAACGCCGACAGGAGCAGACCCATCGCGAACGGGTCGAGTCCGAACTCGCCGGCGATGGTGGTGTTCGCCACACTGAGCGTCGAGCGATCGAGGTAGTTCACCACCCCGCCCAGGATCAGGAATCCGACGAGGAACCATCGGATCCGGATCGTCTTCTTCTCGGCGCGCGTGAGCTGCGGCGCGTCGGCCGTCGTCTCGCTCATGGTCCACTCCTTCGTGTTCAGGGGACGGCGGACGTCACGGTCCGCCGCGAGGGGGTCAGTGGGGCGTGCGGGCGTTCTCGACCGCGGCCAGGAAGGTCGACGCGGCACGCGTGACGTCGTCGAGGTCGCCGCTGGCGCGGGCGGCCTTGGTGATGGCACTGCCGACGCCCACGGCGAGCGCACCGGCGCCGAACCACTCGCCGACGTTCTCGGCGGTGGCTCCGCCGGCCGGCAGGATGGGCGCGTGCGCGAGGGGCGCCATCACCGTGCGCAGGTAGTCGGGACCGGCGATCTCGGTGGGGAAGAGCTTCACGATGTCGGCGCCGGCCTCCATGGTCGCCACGATCTCGGACGGCGTGAACGCCCCGCTGATCGTCAGCGCCTGGTAGCGGTTCGCGGCGCGGATCATGTCGGGGTTGAGGTTGGGGCTGACCAGCATGCGCGCGCCGGCCTGCACCGAGGCGACGGCCATCTCGGCGTCGAGCACCGTCCCGACTCCGACGACCACGCCGCTGTCGGCGTACTCGTCGGAGAGGGTGCGGACGACCTCGAGCGCGCGGGGCACCGACAGGGTGATCTCGAGGGCGCGGATGCCGCCCGCGACGGCGGCACGCGAGACGGCGAGCGCCTCGTCGGCGGAGTCGAGGCGGACGATCAGGACCACGCCGGTCTCGACGACGGCGGAGAGGACTTCGTGCTTCTTTAACATCGTTGCACACGGTATCACGTAACTTCACACACAAGAACATCGTGTTTCACGCCCGATCTGGAGGCCTAGGCTCGGAGCGATGTCTCCGTCGCCCCCTCTCATCCCCGAACAGCGTCAGCGCGAACTGATGCGCCTCCTGCGGGGCGCGGGCGCGCTCAGCATCCGCCACCTCGCCTCGTCGCTCGGGGTGTCGCACATGACCGTCCGCCGCGACATCGCCGCGCTCGAGGAGGACGGACTCGTCGACGCCGTACAGGGCGGTGTGCGCCTTCGAGAACGCGCCGGCGTGGAGCCGCCCCGCGAGCGCGGATCCCGAGCCGTCCTCGAGCTGCCGCGCAAGCAGGCGGTCGCCCAGCGCGCCGCCGATCTCGTCGTCGACGGGATGACGGTCTTCATCGACGCGGGGACCACGTGCCAGGCGCTCGTTCCGCACCTGACGGCGCGGCGCGGACTGACCATCGTCACGAACGACTTCTTCACCGTCTCCGCCCTCTACGCGCACCCCACGATCGAGGTCATCCACACGGGCGGCGTCGTCGACGCCGCGAGCGGCTCGTCCAGCGGCGCCCTCGCAGCCGCGACCGTGTCGGCGATGACGCTCGACCTGGCGATCCTCAGCACCGGCACGTGGGACACCTCCCACGGCCTGACGAGTCCCGAGCTCGACAAGGTCGTGCTGAAGAGGGCGGTCCTGGATGCCGCGACCTCCGGCGCCCTGGTCGCCGACAGCACGAAGTACGGCACCGCCGAGCGCTTCCGCGTCGTGCCCCTCGACGCGCTCGACGTCATCGTCAGCGATGCCGAGCTGCCCGAGAGCGCCGCCGCGGCGATCGCGGACATGGGCGTCGAACTGTGGACGGCGGACCTGCCGTCCTCGCCCTAGGCGCGTCGGTCGGCGTCAGCGCCACCACAGGGCGATCACGAGCACGCCGGGCGCGAGAGCGAACAGCGCGATGACGACGGCGACGACCGAGGCGACGATGGGCGACCCGCGCCGAGATCCGACGACGATGCCGATGATCGAGAGGAGGAGCGCGACGGCCGCGACGAGAGCGGCGGCTGGAAAGAGGAGGAGTCCGTACCACCCGACCCCGTCCAGCGCTGGGACGAAACCGGCCGCGAGAAGGACGGGGAACGGCAGGAACGCGAGGCTCGCGACGACGACGGCGACGATGCCGAGCACGTCGGCGCGCGGGCGGACGGGGGCAGCGACCGTGGTCATGCGCTCACCGTAGCGCGAGCCCCCTCCCGAGACGGGGAGGGGGCTCGCGCCGGGGACCGTCAGTCGAGGTACTTCGCGTACGCCGGCAACGTCAGGAACGCCGGGAACTCCGGCCGCAGGGCCACCTCGCGGAACACCTCGGCGGCGTCGTCGAAGCGGTCGCCATCGGAGCGCGGCACCTCGCCCAGCACCTCGTCGAGCAGCCCCTCGACGAACGAGCGGGTGATCGTGTCGCCCTCGGCCGTCTCGCGGTCCTGGTGGATCCACTGCCAGATCTGCGAGCGGGAGATCTCTGCCGTGGCGGCATCCTCCATGAGGTCGTCGATCGCCACGGCACCGAGGCCCCGCAGCCACGCCTCGATGTAGCGGATCGCGACCGACACGTTGCCGCGCACGCCCGCCGTGGTCACGGGCAGTCCGATGCGCAGGTCGAGCAGCTGGCGCGGCTCCACGGAGACGTCGTCGCGCGTCCGCTCGAGCTGGTTCTCGCGATCGCCGAGCACGGCGTCGAACTCGGCGCGCGCCACCGGGATGAGGTCGGGGTGCGCCACCCACGTGCCGTCGAAGCCGTCGCCGGCCTCTCGGCGCTTGTCGGCGGCGACCTTCTCGAACGCCGCCTCGGTCACCTCGGGACGACGCCGGTTGGGGATGAACGCGCTCATACCGCCGATGGCGTAGGCACCCCGCTTGTGGCAGGTCTGCACGAGCAGCTCGGTGTACGCCCGCATGAACGGCACCGTCATCGTGACCTCGCTCCGGTCCGGCAGCACGAAGCGCGCCCCGCGCCCCCGGTAGGTCTTGATGATCGAGAAGATGTAGTCCCAGCGTCCGGCGTTCAGTCCCGCGCAGTGGTCGCGCAGGGCGAAGAGGATCTCCTCCATCTCGAATGCCGCGGGCAGCGTCTCGATGAGCACTGTCGCGCGGATCGTGCCGTGCGCGAGGCCGAGCCGTTCCTCGGTGAACGAGAACACGTCGTCCCACAGGCGGGCTTCCTCGGCCGACTCGATCTTCGGCAGATAGAAGTACGGCCCCCGGCCGCTGGCGATCAGCGCGTGAGCGTTGTGGAACGCGTAGAGCCCGTAATCGACGAGGGATCCGGATGCCGGCAGCTCGCGGCCGGAGCGGTCGATGAACGTCACGTGCTTCTCGGGCAGGTGCCAGCCGCGCGGGCGCATCACGATCGTCGGGGTGCGCTCGGCGGTGACTTCGTAGCGCTTGCCCTCGGGGCTCGTGAACGACAGCTGCCCGCGGATCGCGTCGAACAGCGAGAGCTGCCCGCCGATGACGTTGCGCCAGGTGGGGCTCGTGGCATCCTCCTGGTCGGCGAGCCAGACCCGCGCGCCGGAGTTCAGCGCGTTGATCGTCATCTTGGGGTCGGTGGGGCCCGTGATCTCGACGCGGCGGTCCTCCAGCCCGGGACCCGCGCCCGCCACGCGCCACGACGGGTCGTCGCGGATGTGCGCGGTGTCGGCGCGGAAGTGCGGGTCGTCGCCCGTGCCGATCTCGAAGCGCCGGCGCTCGCGCGCGGCCAGTCGGTCGTGCCGGCGCCGGGCGAAGCGGTCGTGCAGCTCGGTGAGGAAGGCGAGGGCCGCGGGCGTGAGGATCTCGGCATCCCGTCCTTCGAGGGGGCGTTCGAGACGCAGGTGCGGGACGGATGCCGGGGCGCTCGGCATCCGGCATCCTTCGGTGCTCGTGTGCGTCGTGGTGGGCGGGGGAGAGGTGATGAGGGTCATGGTCGTGGCTTTCTGTGCGTGGCGCTCCCTCCCGCCGCCGCCGCCCGACCCGCGGTGCGCGGTGCGGGGTGCGGGCCGTGTGTTCCCTGCTGAGTGTCCAAGACACCCGGACGGATTTCCGAAGGGTCCGGGTGTCTTGGACACTCAAGCGGGGCCGGGGCCGGGCGGGGGCGAAGAGGGAGAGCGGGGCGAAGAGGGTCAGTGGAACTGGGCCGTCTCGGTGGAGCCGGCCAGGGCGAGCGTGGCGCTGTCGGGGTTGAGCGCGGTGGAGACGACGTCGAAGTAGCCGGTGCCCGCTTCGCGCTGGTGGCGCGTGGCGGTGTAGCCGACGGCTTCGGCGGCGAACTCGGCTTCCTGCAGCTCGACGTACGCGCTCATGGCGCGCTCGGCGTAGCCGCGGGCGAGGTCGAACATCGAGTGGTTCACGGCGTGGAAGCCGGCCAGGGTGATGAACTGGAAGGCGTAGCCCATCGCCGCCAGCTCCGCTTGGAACGTCGCGATCTGGGCGTCGTCGAGGTGACGCTTCCAGTTGAAGCTCGGCGAGCAGTTGTATGCGAGCTTCTTGCCCGGGAAGCGAGCGTGGATCGCCTCGGCGAAGCGGCGGGCGAGCTCGATGTCGGGCTCGCCGGTCTCGACCCACAGCAGGTCGGCGTACGGGGCGAAGGCGAGACCGCGCGCGATCACGGCTTCCAGGCCCGGGCGCACCCGGTAGAAGCCCTCGCTCGTGCGCTCGCCGGTGAGGAACTCCCGGTCGCGCTCGTCCACGTCGCTCGTGAGCAGGTCGGCGGCCAGCGCGTCGGTGCGGGCGATGATCACGGTCGGCACGCCCGCGACGTCGGCGGCGAGACGCGAGGCGTTGAGGGTGCGGATGTGCTGCTGGATCGGCACGAGCACTTTGCCGCCGAGGTGGCCGCACTTCTTCTCGCTCGCGAGCTGGTCTTCCCAGTGGATGCCGGCGGCCCCCGCCGCGATCAGCGACTGCGCGAGCTCGTAGGCGTTGAGCGGCCCGCCGAAGCCGGCTTCGGCGTCGGCGACGATCGGAGCGAGCCAGTCCTGCGTAACCTCTCCCTCCGCGCGCTCGATCTGGTCTTGACGCAGCAGCGCGTTGTTGATGCGACGCACGACCGCGGGGACGCTGTTGGCCGGGTACAGGCTCTGGTCGGGGTAGGTCTGCCCCGCGAGGTTGCCGTCGGCGGCGACCTGCCAGCCGGAGAGATAGATGGCCTTGAGGCCGGCGCGCACCTGCTGCACGGCCTGACCGCCGGTGTAGGCGCCGAGCGCCCGGACGTAGTCCTCGGTGTGGAGGAGGTTCCAGAGGTTCTCGGCCCCGCGGCGGGCGAGGGTCGCCTCCTCGCGGACGGTGCCGCGAAGGCGGACGACATCGTCGGCCGAGAACGTGCGCTCGATGCCGTCCCAGCGGGGGTCGTTCTCCCACGAGGCGCGGATCTCGTCGGCGGTCTCGGTCTGGTCCCCGGGTCGCAGGGCGGGCTGACCGGGGGTGGCCTGGATCGTCATGAGCGTTCTCCTTCGGGATGCCGGGGCCTCGGTGCCCCGTGGAGACCACCATCCGCGAAGAATGCGGGGTCGAAACCACATTCCTTGAGTGAAGATCGCGCGATCTTCCGCTTGTGTGAGAACCTTCCGGTATGGACACCGGCGTTCGTGCTTCCGCGGCATCCCTCCCGCTCGACGATGAGGAGGTGGACACCCTCACCATCGGCCGACGCATCCGGCAACTGCGCACCGCGCGGGGAATGACGCTCGATGACCTCGCCGGCGCCGTCGGCCGCGCCCCCAGTCAGATGTCGATGATCGAGAACGGTCGCCGCGAGGCGAAGCTCACGCTGCTGCAGGCGATCGCCCGGGCGCTGGAGTGCAAGCTCGATCAGATCCTGGATGCCGAGCCCCTCGACGCCCGCACCACGCTCGAGCTGTCGGTGGAGCGGGCGATGCGCGGTCAGACATTCCAGGCGTTGGGAATCGCCCCGTTCCGCGTGGGGCGGTCGGTGCCCGACGAGGCGCTCGCCGCGATGCTCGCTCTGCAAGCCGAGATCGAGCGCCTGCGCGAGGAGCGCTCCGCGACGCCCGAGGAGGCTCGTCGTGCGAATGTGGCCCTGCGTCGACTGATGCGCACGCAGGACAACCATTTCCCGGAGCTGGAGAGCGTGGCATCCGGGATCCTCGAAGCCGTCGACCACCCCGGCGGGCCGCTGACCCAGCGGGGGGCGAGCGACATCGCCGCCCACCTCGGCTTCACCCTGCATTACGTGCCCGATCTGCCGTCGTCGACGCGGAGCATCGCCGACGTGAAGAACGGGCGGCTGTATCTGTCGACGAAGGTCGCGAAGGGCGACCCGCGCGCGGCGGTGCTGCAGGCGCTGTCGAGCCGGATCCTCGGACATGGCGAACCGACGAGCTACGACGAGTTCCTGCGCCAGCGCGTCGAGACGAACTACCTGACCGGGGCGCTGCTGATGCCCGAGGCGCACGTCGTCGCCGCCCTGCGCGAGGCGAAGGAACGGCGCTCGATCAGCATCGAGGATCTCCGCGACGCCTACGCCGTGTCGTACGAGACGGCCGCGCACCGGTTCACCAACCTCGCGACGGTGCATCTCGGCATCCCGGTGCACTTCCTCAAGGTGCACGAGTCGGGGACGATCACGAAGGCGTACGAGAACGACGACGTGAACTTCCCGACCGATCGCCTCGGCTCGATCGAGGGGCAGATGTGCTGCCGGCGCTGGACGAGTCGCGTCGTCTTCGAGGAGGATGACCTCTTCAACCCGTATTACCAGTACACCGACACCGGCAACGGGACGTACTGGTGCACCGCGCGCGTGGAGCAGTCGAGCGAAGGCGCGCACTCGGTGAGCGTGGGGGTGCGCTTCGACGACACGCGGTGGTTCCGCGGGCGCGATACGCCGAATCGGGGAGTCTCTCGGCACGCGGTCGAGACGTGCTGCCGCCGCGCGCCCGCCGACCTCGAGGCCGCGTGGCGCGGGCAGGCGTGGCCGAACGTACGCACGCCGCGGACACTGCTCGCCACTCTGCCGACCGGGGCGTTTCCGGGGGTGGACACGACCGAGCTGTACGAGTTCCTGCAGGCGCACGCGCCGGAGTGAGCGGCGGCGGTGACATCTGCGGCCCTGGTGGGCGGCGATCGTGCTGTGCTGCGGGGCCGTGCTGTGCTGCGTTCGTGCTGAGCTGCAGGGTCGTGCTGTGCTGCGGTCGTGCTGTGCCGTCGTGCTGTGCGGGTGGGCACCCGCCCCGGCTGTGCCGTCGTGCGGTGCGGGTGTGCGCCTGCCCCGGCTGTACCGTCGTGCGGTGCGGGTGTGCGCCTGCCCCGGCTGTGCCGTCGTGCGGTGTTCGTCTTCGGCATGCCGGTTTCAGACGTCACCTCCCCGGCGTGTCGGCCCGGGACTCCGCCTGACGGGTCGGCACGGGCGGTGCGCTCCCGCCGGGCGGTGCCCGTCGGGCGCCCACCGGTCGGTCCCGTCGGGCGGAGTTCTTCTTCGACACGCGGGTTTCGGATGCCATGTCCTCGGCGTGTCGGTCTGGATCTCCGCTTGACGGTTCGGCTGTCGGCCCGGATCCCCGCCTGACGACGCGGTGGTCGGCGGTGACGTCCAGGCCCGCACGGTTCGGAAGGGTGGAGGGGTTGCGCGAATACCTGACGCGTGTAAGGTTTCTGACCAGTGAGCTCCATCCCCCCGGAGCGCTTTCGATGAGGAGAGCCAGTCATGAAGCACACCCTCGCGGCATCCACCGCGATCGTCGGACTCGTCCTGGGCGGTTTCGCCGCGGCGTCCCCGGCCGTTGCGGTGCCGCCCGCCGCACCGTCCACGAAACCCGGCCCCCCGGAACACCCTGGTCCACCCGCCCACGCCGGCCCGGGCGCGCGCGACCTCGAACGCTACGCCGACGACACCTGGACCTCCCTCGCGGCGATGGCCCATGAGAACACCGGTCTTCCCGACGACAACATCGGCGGCGCGCTCGATGAGTCCACGGCATCCGGTTACACCTCGCCGACCAACATCGGCGGGTACCTCTGGTCGACGGTGACCGCGCGCGACCTCGGCATCATCGACGCGGACGAGGCGCGTGAGCGGCTGACCGCGACGGTCTCGACGCTGGAGACGATGGAGCGCAACGAGGGCAGCGGCATGTACTACAACTGGTACGCGCCCGACACCGGAGCCAAGCTCGAGATCTTCCCCACCTCGGGCGAGGTCATTCATCCCTTCCTCAGCACCGTCGACAACGGGTGGCTCGCGGCGGGGCTGCGGATCGTCCGCGAGGCGGAGCCGACGCTCGCCGACCGAGCCGACGCGCTGTACCGCTCGATGGACTTCTCGGCCTTCTTCGACGCCGCGGGGGCCGCGGGCCTGCCCGCCGGAACCAACCGCGGCGGCTTCTGGGAGGCCCCTCCCGGCGACGGATGCGCCGTCGAAGCGCCGATGTACAACGGCAGCGGCGAGACGGCGTTCTATACGTGCCACCACTACGACACCACCGTCAGCGAGAGCCGTATCGCCACGTACCTCGGCATCTCCGACGGCTCCATCCCGGCGTCCGGTCTCTACGGCACACACCGCACCATGCCCGCGGGATGCGACTGGGCCTGGCAGGAGCAACTTCCCACGGGAGTGACCCGCACCTACGACGACGTCGACGTGTACGAGGGCGTGTATTCCTACGAGGGCATGTCGTTCGCGCCGAGCTGGGGCGGCAGTATGTTCGAGGCGCTCATGCCCGACCTGCTCATCCCCGAGGCCGAGTGGGGCCCGCGCTCCTGGGGTGTGAATCACCCGATCACCGTCGAGGTGCAGAAGCGTCACGGCCTGAAAGAGGCCGGCTACGGCTACTGGGGCTTCTCGCCGGCCAGCAACCCGTTCGGCGGGTACAGCGAGTACGGCGTCGACATCGCCGGCATCCGGTCCGACGGGTACACCTCGGATGCCGAGAAGACCGACGTCGACATCGACCGTCCCGGCTGCACGGACGGGAAGAACCCGAACCCGACGTTCGGCGACGGGGTCGTCACCCCGCACGCGGCGTTCCTCGCCCTGCCCTACGACCGGCAGGGGGTGCTGAAGAACCTCCGGGGAATCGAGAAGAAGCTCGGCGCATACGGTCCCGGCGGCTTCTACGACGCGGTCGCCGTCACGAGCGGCACGATCGCCGAGCGGTACCTCTCGTTGGATCAGTCGATGATCATGGCGGCGATCGGCAACGCGCTCACCGACGACTCCCTCAAGGACTACATGGTCGATGACAGGATGGAGCAGAACCTCCGGCCCGCCATCGAGCAGCAGGTCTTCGGCTCGTCGTGGGGTGCCTCGCGTCACTGACGGTCCGCCCGCTCGGTGCCCGGTGCCTCGCGGAGGTGCCGGGCACCGGTGTGTGCGGAGGGGGAGAGGATGCCGATGACCGACGCCGCCACTCCCCGCGCGCGCCGCGGGAGTTACGCCAAAGGGCAGCAGACCCGCCAGCGGATCGTCGACGAGGCCGTCGTGGTCTTCGCTCGATCGGGCGTCACCGCGGGGTCGTTGCGTGAAGTCGCGACGCGTGTCGGCCTCACACCCGCAGGACTCATGCACCACTTCGCCTCGAAAGAGGACCTGTTCGCCGAGGTGCTGCGTCAACGCGACGAGCGCGTGCGTGCCGCCGCGGGCGACCCTGACGAGCACGGCCTCGTCGAGCAGATGCAAAAGGTCGTCGCGCACAACGCCACCGCCCGCGGCCTCACCTCGCTGTACACCCTCGTCGTCGCCGAGGCGGGAGACCCCGCCCACCCCTCGCACGAGGCGTTCGCCGAGAGGTATCGCCGCAGCGCCGACACGGCCGCGGCGTTGCTGCGGGCGGGACAGGCGGCCGGCGAGGTCCGCGCCGACATCGACCCGGCGCGCGCGGCGCGGTTGCTGAGCGCCGTGATGGACGGGCTGCAGCAGCAGTGGCTCCTCGACGAGTCGGTGGACATGCCGGCGTTGTTCGCCGAGTTCGTGCGGGGGTATCTCCGGCCTCCGGCCTGACTTTCTCGGCATTCGGTCACGGTGTGCCGTGGTCGTCGTCGGGCGTGCCGTCGGGCGGAGTTTCGGGTGACATGCGGGTGTCCGGATGCCGGGGCTCGGCGTGTCGCCGAGGAACTCCGCGTGACGGTGCGGGGCGGGCGGCTGTCGGGATTGTCGTGGGTTGGTGTGCCGGGGTGTGCCGTCGGGCGGAGTTCGTGGCGACGCGCGGGGTCCAGACGCCGGGTACTCGGCGTGTCGCCGAGGAACTCCGCGTGACGGTGCGGGGCGGGCGGGTGCGGGGATTGTCGTGGGTTGGTGTGCCGGGGTGTGCCGTCGGGCGGAGTTCGTGGCGACGCGCGGGGTCCAGACGCCGGGTACTCGGCGTGTCGGCGGTGAACTCCGCGGGACGGTCCGGGGAGCGCGAGGGGGAGCACCCGGAGGGGGGGCAAACGGTTCGGCGGCGAACGGTGGAGCCCGGCTACGGCCGCGCGCGGTGCAGGCCGCGATCGATGTGGGCACGGATGGCGAGCTCGACCGTCGGCCAGTCGTGCACGACCATCGCGTAGTCGAAGCGGAGGGTGGCAAAGCCCCACGCGGCGGCGTGAGCGTCTCGGACGAGGTCGCGGTGGCGGTGATCGGGGCCGACGTGGTTCTCGGCGCCGTCGACCTCGACGATCAGGCGCTCGCCGATGAGAAGGTCGACGCGCCCGACGGAGACGACGCCCTGTTGCGTCCGTACGTCGATTCCCCAGTGGCGCAAGCGCCACCGCACCAGCGTCTCCAGTCCGCTCTCTGCATCACGCCGGGCGAAGGCGATCGCCTCCCGGCCGGCGTCGTTCGTGCAGGCTTCGAGCCACGTGATGTCGGCATCCTGAATCTTGTTCTGGTGCAGCGCCGATTCGAGCGCGACGACGAACTCTTCGACCCCTCGGCATCGCAGGACCTGCCGGAGAGTTTTCGCGACCGTGGGGAGGCCGAAGGCGTCGGCGGTGTCGTGGTCCCAGTGCGGTACCTCGCCCTTTCCGCGTCGATGTCCGCTCGGCTTGAGGCCCACATGCAGGGGCTCCGGGTGAGCCAGGACCCAGAGTCCGTGATGTCGCGCGGCGCTGACGCAGACCGGCGCGCCTCCAAGGAGCGCGGCGCGGATGACGGGTTCGCAGGTATCAGCCTCCGCGTACACGCCCCGCCGCAGGCGAATGAGGGTCCCCGCCCGGAGCGCGCCATCGATCATGCGTCGGGTCATTCCCGCGGTGAGCAACTCCGCGCGGGTGCGGACGGATGCCGTGATGCACATCGTCCGAGGGTGGCGGAAGGTGCCTCCTGCTCGTGGCGACCCGACCTCGAATTGTGGATGAACCGACGGATTCGTCATCTGAGGAGGAGAGGTGGCGGCGGCACGAGCCGTGTTGCCGGGTGCCGCGCCGTCAGGCGGAGTTCGGTCCCGGCGCGCCGCCGCAGCGGGTCGTGCAACGGCGTGTCGCGCTTGAACTCCGCGCGACGGTACGCGGGCGGCCTGGGGCGCGTGCGGGCGGCGGCGGTTGGCGACCGCGCCGTCAGGCGGAGTTCGGTCCCGGCGCGCCGCCGCAGCGGGTCGTGCAACGGCGTGTCGCGCTCGAACTCCGCCTGACGGCCCGGAAAGGGGCGTTCGCCACCCCGCTGACGGCTTGCACCCGTCAGGTTATGCGCTTAAACTCAACCACGACGTGCAGAGAAGCGCCCGACGACGGGTGCCCTGGTTCGAGGAGGAACACGATGAAGAAGACACGATGGAGCGCTGTGGCCGTGGTCGCCGCCGCCGCGATCGCCCTCACCGGGTGCGGACGCACCTCCGACACCGGGTCAGGTGCCGCCGAGGCGAGCACGATCGGTGACGCCAAGGCCGAGGGCACGCTGACGATGTGGGCGATGGGCGCCGAAGGTGAGGCGCTGCCCGCCTTCGTGAAGCAGTTCGAGGAGGCGAACCCCGGAGTGACCGTCGAGGTCACGCCCGTGCCGTGGGATGCCGCGTACAGCAAGTTCCAGACGGCGATCGCCGGCGGCAACACCCCCGACCTCGCCATGGTCGGCTCGACCTGGATGGCCGACTTCGGTGACGCGCTGCAGACGGTGCCCACCGACCTCTCCACCGACGGGATCTTCCCCGGCGCGATCGATTCGACCATGATCGACGACCGCGCGACCGGTGTGCCCTGGTACGTCGACACACGCGTGCTGTACTACCGCACCGACATCGCGGCGCAAGCGGGGTGGAACGAAGCGCCCACCACGTGGGACGACCTCAAGCAGATGGCCGCCGACATGCAGTCCAAGGGCGGTGCCGACTACGGCATCCGCTTCCCCGCCGGCAACGACTCGTTCCAGGGCAACGTCTGGATGCCGTGGTCGAACGGTGCCGAGCTGGAGGACGGCTCGAAATGGACCCTCGACACCCCCGAGACCGCCGAAGCGTTCGAGTACTACCAGAGCTTCTACACCGATGGCGTCGCCAACCCCGCCGCCGACCGCTCGGCCGGCGCCCAGGAGGCGGACTTCGTCTCGGGTAAGACCCCGATGCTCATCGACGGCCCCTTCCTGATCGGCCAGCTCGAGGAGTTGGGCGGCGAGGGCTTCAGCGACAAATTCACCACCGCGGTTCTTCCCGCGAAGGAATCGTCCACGTCGTTCAGCGGCGGTGCGAACCTCGCGGTGTTCGACAACTCCGACAACGCCGCCAGCGCGTGGAAGCTCGTCCAGTGGCTGACCGAGCCCGAGACGCAGGCCGCCTGGTACGCCGAGACCGGTGACCTCCCGGCCGTCCAGGATGCCTGGAAGGACGACGCCCTGGCCTCGTCGAAGACGCTCGCCGCTTTCGGCACCCAGCTCGAGACCGCCAAGTCGGTTCCCGCCGTCACCACCTGGGTGCAGGTCGCCGCGGCCGGTGACGCGATGCTCGAGAAGATCCGTCTCGGCCAGCAGTCGCCGGCCGACGGTCTGAAGGAGCTTCAGGCCACCGCAGACCAGCTGGGCCTGGGCTGAGATCATGACGCAGGCAGTCGTGGGCGCGACCGGACGGGCTCCCGCCTCCGGTCGCGCCCGCGCCGGCGGGGCGTCGAGCCGCCGCCGGCGCCAGGGATGGGTGGCGTGGGGCTTCGCCCTGCCGTTCGTCGCGGTCTTCGCGGTCTTCATGGTCGTGCCGATCGTCGGATCGTTCGCGATGTCGTTCACCGACTTCACGGCGCGCGACATCCGCTCGCCGTTCGCGGTGAACTTCGTCGGACTCGAGCAGTACATCGGTGTCCTGTCGGACCCCGTCTTCCTCACGTCGCTGGGCGTGACCGCGACGTTCGTCGTCGTCGGCATCCCGGTCACCATGGCGGTCGCCCTCGCCCTGGCCCTCGCCCTCAACGCCAGCACGGGACGCTTCGTCTCGGTCCTCCGTGTGGGCTTCTACGCTCCCGTCGTGACGAGCATCGTCGCGGTCGCGGTCGTCTGGCGCTACATCCTCCAGCCCGAGGGGCTGTTGAACTCGGCGCTCGCGATCATCGGCATCCAGGGTCCGGACTGGCTGAACGACACCTCGACCGCCCTTCCCTCGCTCATCGCGATGGCGGTCTGGCGCAACGTCGGCACGCTCATGGTGATCTTCCTCGCGGGGCTCCAGGCGATCCCCACCGACGTCAAGGAGGCCGCCCTCATGGACGGCGCCTCGTCGTGGCGGCGGTTGATCTCGGTGACGCTGCCGCTGCTGCGTCCGACGTTGCTGCTGGGCGCCGTGCTCATCTCGGTCGGCTTCCTGCAGTTCTTCGAGGAAGCGTTCGTGATGACCCAGGGTGGCCCGCTCAACTCCACCCTGTCGGTGGCCTATTACACGTTCAAGCAGTTCGGTTTCGGCGAGTACGGCACGGCTTCGGCCGCGAGTTACCTGCTGTTCCTCGCGATCGCCCTGCTCAGCCTCGTGCAGTTCCGTGTGCTGCGCGCGAAGGATTGAGGGATGCCATGACACTCACGTCCCCCGCGGCTCCGGCCGTCGTCGCCGAGACCGCCGAGCCGCCACGCCGTCGCCTCCGCTCCGAGAAGCGCGTCACCCCCGGTCGCGCGCTCACCTACACCGTGCTGGTGGTGGGTCTGATCGTCTGGATCCTGCCCTTCGCATGGATGCTCCTGGGCTCGGTCAAGACGCAAGCCGAAATCCTGCAGCGCCCGCCGACGTGGTGGCCGCAGGAGTTCACCTGGGAGAACTTCGGCGCCTGGTTCGGGCAGCTGAACTTCGGGCAGTTCTTCGGCAACAGCATCCTCGTGGCGCTGTTCACGGTCGCCGGCAACCTCGTGTTCTGCTCCATGGTCGGCTATGCGCTGGCGAAGATGGACTTCCCCGGCAAGAAGGCGCTGTTCCTCGTCGTCATGGTGACCCTGATGGTCCCCGGTGTCGTCACCTTCGTCCCGCTGTTCGTGATGGTGTCCTCGCTCGGGCTCGTCGACAGCTACGCGGCGCTGATCCTGCCGTTCGTCACGACGCCACTGGGGGTGTTCCTCATGCGGCAGTTCATGCTCGGCATCCCCGATCCGCTCCTGGAGGCCGCCCGCATCGACGGGGCCGGTGAGCTGCGGATCTTCGCCCGGATCGTCATGCCGCTGTGCGGGCCGCCGCTCGCGACCCTCGGCATCCTGACGTTCCTCGCCTCGTGGAACAACTTCCTCTGGCCGCTCGTGGCGGCGCAGACCGAGGCGAAGTACACCCTCCCGGTCGCGCTGTCGTTGTACTCGACGGGGCAGAACGCCACCGATTACGGCCTGTTGCTGGCCGGCTCGGTGCTGGTGATCGCGCCGATCATCCTGTTGTTCGTGTTCCTGCAGCGCTACTTCATCCAGGGCATCGCCTCGACCGGCCTCAAGTGAGGTGCCGGGGTGGGTCCCGCGCCCACCCCGCCTCCACCCCTCTGAGCTCCCGCCCGTCCGCAGACCGGCGGCCCCGAAAGGACCCCCCCCATGACCCACGCCCGCTTCCTCACCGCGCCCGACGGCACGCGCTTCCGCGACCTGAACGGCAACGGCGTGATGGACCCGTACGAGAACCCGACGCTCAGCGTCGAGGAGCGCACCGAGGATCTTGTCGCGCGCCTCAGCCTCGAAGAGAAGGTCGGGCTGATGTTCCAGACCGTCATCGAGGTCGGCGACGACGGGGAGGTGCTCGAGGCGCCCGGTCGCATCTCGAAGTCACCCACGACCACGGTCGTCGTCGATAAGCGGATGAACCACTTCAACGTGCATGCGATCCGCACCGCGCGCCAGGCGGCGACCTGGAACAACGCCCTGCAGGCGCTCGCCGAGACCACGCCGCACGGCATCCCGGTCACCATCAGCACCGATCCGCGGCACGCGTTCGTCGAGAACACCGGTGTGGCGTTCTCGGCCGGACCCTTCTCGCAGTGGCCCGAGGGGCTGGGGCTCGCGGCCCTCGACGACGTCGACACCGTGCGCGAGTTCGCCGAGGTCGCGCGCCGCGAGTACGTCGCCGTCGGCATCCGCGCGGCCCTGCATCCGCAGATCGACCTGGCCACCGAGCCGCGCTGGGGCCGGCAGGCCCAGACCCTGGGTCAGGATGCCGAGCGCGTCACGGCCTTCACCGCGGCCTACCTGCAGGGCTTCCAGGGCGACGAGCTCGGACCCGACAGCGTGGCCTGCACGACCAAGCATTTCCCGGGCGGCGGACCGCAGCTGGACGGGGAGGACGCGCACTTCCCGTACGGCCGGGAGCAGGTCTACCCGGGCGGCATGTTCGACTACCACCTCGAGCCCTTCCGCGAGGCCATCCGCCGCGGCACCGCGGGCATGATGCCGTACTACGGCATGCCGGTGGGTCTCGAGGTCGACGGGCAGCCGATCGAGGAGGTCGGCTTCGGCTACAACCGTCAGATCGTCACGGGCCTGCTGCGCGAACAGCTCGGCTACGACGGCGTCGTCGTCACCGACTGGGAGCTCGTCAACGACAACCATGTCGGCGATCAGGTGCTGCCCGCACGCGCGTGGGGTGTCGAGCACCTCACGGCCGTCGAGCGCATGGAGAAGATCCTGGATGCCGGCAGCGACCAGTTCGGCGGAGAGGAGTGCGTCGAGATGCTCATCGGCCTCGTGCGCTCCGGCCGCGTCGCGGAGGGGCGGATCGACGAGTCGGTCCGTCGCCTGCTGCGGGTGAAGTTCCAGCTGGGGCTGTTCGACGACCCGTACGTCGACGTCGACGAGGCCGAGCGCATCGTCGGCAACGCGGAGTTCCGTGCCCTGGGGGAGCGGGCACAGGCGCGCTCGCTCACGGTGCTCGTGAACGAGGACGCGGTTCTGCCGCTCCGACCGGTCGGGAAGGTCTACGTCGAGGGCTTCCGCACCGACGACGTCGCCGAGCTCGGTGAGGTCGTCGGTGACCCCGCCGAGGCCGACATCGCGCTCGTCCGCATCGGCGCCCCGTTCGACCCGCGCGACGACCTCTTCCTCGAGGCGTGGTTCCACCAGGGCTCCCTCGAGTTCGCGCCGGGCCTGGTGTACCGGCTCAACCAGATCGCGGCATCCTGCCCGCTCGTGATCGTGGTGAACCTCGACCGTCCCGCGATCCTCACCCCGTTCGTGGGCCACGCGGCGGCGATCGTCGCCGACTACGGCAGCTCGTCGACGGCCGTGCTCGACGCCCTCACCGGCCGCGTCCCCCCGCGCGGGCGCCTGCCGATCGAGATCCCCCGGTCGATGGATGCCGTGCGTTCCTCGCGTGAGGATGTACCGTCGGACACCGGCGACCCCGTCTTCCCCGTGCACCACGGGCTGGAGCTGGCCGGGGTGACGGCGGGGCAGAGGAGCTAGGGCAGCTGATGGCGGAGGGGCAGGCGACGCGGCGACCGACCGTGTACGACGTCGCGCAGGAGGCGAACGTCTCGATCGCGTCGGTGTCGTTCGCGTTCCGTCGGCCCGACAAGCTCAGCGACGCCACGCGCCAGCGCGTGCTCGACGCGGCGCGGCGCCTGGGGTACGCGCCCAGTGCCGCCGCCCGCGGGCTCGCGCACGGCCGCACCGGCACCCTGGGCCTGCACGCCTTCGATCTGCTGCTCGAGCGGGCCGACCCGATGGCGCAGCCGCTCAGCGGTATGCAGTCGCCGCCGTTGGACACCGGGGGAGTGATCCCCTGGGGCCAGACCGACGACGACGTGCTCTCGGACCCGCGCGCGTTCCCTCTCTACGTCGACGAGGTGCAGCGCGGCTTCGAGCTGGAGTGCTGGGCGCTCGGGCGCCCGGTGATGCTGAGCAGCGGATCCGATGCCGACGTCTCGGTGGCCGACACCGTCGGACGCGTCGACGGGCTGGCGATCTTCCCCTCCCCGCAGACGGCGCCGACCCTCGCGCGACACTCCCTGAGCATCCCGATCGTCCTGTTCAGCACCGCCCCGGCCGATGACCACCACCACCGCGTGCGCGTCGACAACGCCCGCGGGATGCGCGCGCTGGTCGCCCACCTCGTCGAGGAGCACGCAGCGATCGATCTCGCCTTCGTCGGGCGCCTGGAGGCGACGGATGCCGTCGAGCGCCGCGACGCGATGGTCGCGGAGCTCGAGGTCCGCGGCATCCGCCCCCGCCCCGAGATCATCGACGCGACGGTGCGTGGCGACGACGAGCTCGTCCCGCAGGTGCGCGCGCTGATCGCGGAGGGGCGGATGCCGCAGGCCTTCGTCTGCGCGACCGACCAGAACGCCTTCACGCTGCTCGACGTGCTCGCCGCCGAGGGGGTGCGGGTGCCGGCCGACGTGATCGTCACCGGTTTCGACGGCACACTCGGCTCGCGCCTGACAGCGCCACCGCTGACCACCGTGCGCCAGCCGATGGAGGCGATGGGTCGCGCGGCCGCGCGGATCCTCGCCGGCACCGCCGGTTCGGTCCCGGAGGGCGGCGTCTTCGACGTGGTGTTCGAGCCGCGGGTGCTGGTCCGCGAGAGCTGTGGCTGCTGACGTCGGCACCGGCTCGGCGGTGGTGTGCCGCGGGACGGCTCGCGGTGGTGGGGCGGGGTGGTGTGCCGTCGTGCGGGGCCGTCCGGCTCGCGGCGGCCGAAGCATCGGGCGGCTGTGCCGTCGTGCGGGGCCGTCCGGCTCGCGGCGGCCGAAGCATCGGGCGGCTGTGCCGTCGTGCGGGGCCGTCCGGCTCGCGGCGGCCGAAGCATCGGGCGGCTGTGCCATCGGGCGGAGTTCGTGGGCGACACGCCGCTGTGGGATGTCGTAGGGCGGCGTGTCGGTCCGGGAGTCCGCCGGACGGCTCACGGGTGCGGGGTGGGGCGGCGGTGCCGTCCGGCGGAGTTCGTGGGTGACACGCCGGTGAGGGATGCCGGAACCCGGTGTGTCGGGTGGGATCTCCGCCGGGCGGCTCGCGACGGCTCACGGCGGCCGGGGTTGCCGAACGGTTCGCCGTGGTCGGGTGCCGGACGGTCGGGGCGGGGTGGCTCAGGCCGCGTTCCACCGCAGCCGCGGGGCGCCCAGACCGGCTCGGAGCGCCGCGGGATCGGCCACGGGGAACATCGTGACGATCCGCCCGTCCACCGCGTACGCCAGGGCCGCGGTGCCGCCGGGGGTCGGGATGCTCAGCGCGATGCGGGCGGTGCGGCCCTCCGACTGCTCGGTCAAGGCGTCGTCGCGGGCCAGCAGGGTCGAGGCCGCCGCGGTCGCGCGTGACAGGAGCGTCTCCGACGACGTCCACGGCAGCAGCGCCCCGGCCTCGAGTCCGCACGCGCGCTCCAGCTCGCCCGACACCCACCGCTCGCGCTTGAGTCCGTAGGGGGTCGGGGTCAGCGACAGCAGATAGCCGTATACGTGCAGCACGCCGGCATTTCCCACCGGCCACTCCGCCTCCAGGCCCGCGCGACGGTGCAGCTCGTCGAAGACCGCCCGGGGGAGTACCGCTGCGCCGACGTTCTCGTCGATGACCGTCGAGCGGCCCCACGCGGCGAATCGTGCCGCGGTCCGGTCTTCGGCGAGGGCGGCGGCGAGCCAGGGAAGGGAGTCGATCGCGGAGGCGGGATCGGTCCCGGCGAGACGCGCCGCGGCGTCGAGGTTCTGCACCGCTCCACGCTACGACGCTTCGCCGGATCGTTTACACGGCGTTCATCTGGTATGGACATACCGTCCACATTGGAAGCGCATCATGGACGGAACGTCCACGACAGGAGCTTCCGTGCCTCGCACCGTCCTCATTCTCGACTTCGACGGTACCGTCGCCCTCGGCGACGGCCCCCTGCTGGCCTACGCCCGCGCGGTCGCCGCGCACGCTGCATCCGCCGACGCCCTGGTCACCGCCGTGGCCGCCCACCTCGCCGCGCCCTCGGGTGACGCGATCGACGGCTACGACGTCGTCCGTCGCGTCGCGGTCGCCGCGGGGATCGGCGACGACGCGCTCGCCGCCGCCTACACGGCCAGCCGCGCGCAGCTCGGAACCCCCGAGGCACCGGTCACCGTCGCCGTCGGTCTCGCGGAGTTCCTGCGGACCACGGATGCCGAGCGCCTCCTCGTCACGAACGCCCCGGCGACGCGGCTCGACGAGGCTCTCGCGTCCCTGGGTCTCGCGGGGCTCTTCGATCGCGTCGTCACCGATGCCGCCAAGCCCGCGGGGCTCGAAGCGCTGCTCGACTCTCTCGATGAGGGCGTGCCCGTCCTCGCGATCGGCGACGTGTGGCGCAACGACCTCGCCCCGGCGCATGCCCGCGGTCACGCCACCGCCCTCGTCGGCGGCTACCCCGACCCCACCGCCGAACCGACCTATCGCGCCGAGACCCTCGACGAGCTGCTGCCGGCGCTCGCCCAGTGGGTCGCGACCGCTCACGTCCCTTTCTCCGCCTGATCTCCACCCGACCCGCAGAAGGAATCATGAACACTCGTCGTCTCCGCCTCACCACGGCGCTCGCCGCGGCAGCCCTCGCCTCCCTCACCCTCGCCGGCTGCTCCGGTACCGCCGGCGCCGACTCGGCCGCTCCCGCCGCCGACCCGAGCTCCCTCGTGCTCGCCCTCGTCCCCTCCCAGGACCAGGCGAACCTCGTCGACACCGCGAAGCCCCTCACCGACATGCTCACCGAGAAGCTCGGCATCCCGGTCACCGGCGTCGTGTCGAAGGACTACCAGGCCGCCGTCGAGGCGATGGGCGCGGGCCAGGCGCAGATCGGGTTCCTCCCGTCGCTGCAGCTGTGGCAGGCCAACGACCGTTACGGCGCCTCGGTCGTGTTGCAGACCGAGCGCAACGGCAACATCACCTACCCCGGCCAGTTCATGACGAACGACCCCGACAAGTACTGCTCGACGCCCGTCGTGGAGCGGGACGGCATGAGCTTCTGCAACGGAGCCGACGCGCTGAAGGGCCCGGCCGGACTCGACTCGATCACGAAGATCGCCGGTGCGAAGGTCGCGGTGCTCGGCCCCGGTTCGCCCGCCGGCTACATCTACCCGATGCTCGCGCTGAAGGAGGCCGGCGTCGACATCGACAGCGGCTTCCAGAAGGTGCCCGTCACCGCCAACGACGCCTCGGTGCTCGCGGTCTACAACGGCGACGCCGAGGTCGGTTTCAGCTTCTGGGACGCTCGCACCCTCGTGCAGAAGGACAAGCCCGACGTGGGCCAGAAGGTCGTCGTCTTCGGCCTGACCAACGAGATCCCCAACGACGGCGTCGCGGTGTCGAAGGACCTCTCGGCCGACCTGCAGAACAAGATCTCCACTGCGCTCGAGGAGTACTCCAGCACCGATGAGGGGTCGGCGGCACTCAAGGCCGTGTACTCGATCACCAAGCTCGCCCCGGCCGACCCGTCGTCGCTCGACGTCGTCGCCCGCGCCGCGCAGGAGCTCGGACTCCAGTGACCACCGGTTCACTGACCCAGGGCGTCGAGGTGCAGGCCTCGGCGCCCTGGGGAATCCGTCTCGACGGTGTCTCGGTGCGCTACCCCAACGGCACGATGGGGCTGCGCGACGTGAGCGTCGACATCGCCCCGGGCGACCTGGTCGCCGTCGTCGGGCTCTCGGGCTCGGGCAAGTCGACGCTCATCCGCACGATCAACGGTCTTGTCCCGGCGACCTCGGGCACGGTCGAGGTCGGCGGACGCCGCATCGACGGAGCGTCCGGCAGGCGGCTGCGCGAGACGCGCGGACACATCGGCATGGTGTTCCAGAGCTTCAACCTCGCGGGACGCACGAGCGTGCTCAACAACGTCCTCGTCGGGCGCCTCGCGCACACCCCGCTGTGGCGGACGCTCCTCGGCGCCTACCGCCCCGAAGACCGGCAGCTCGCGTTCGAGGCCCTCGAGCGCGTGGGTCTGCTCCCCAAGGTGTGGGACCGGGCCTCCGCTCTCTCGGGCGGCCAGCAGCAGCGCGTCGCGATCGCCCGCGCGCTCACGCAGCAGCCGCGGATCGTGCTCGCCGACGAGCCCGTCGCGAGCCTCGACCCGCCCACCGCGCGCGGCGTCATGAACGACCTCCGTCGCATCAACGACGACCTCGGCATCACGGTGCTGGTCAACCTGCACCTGCTCGATCTGGCGCGCGAGTACGGCACGCGCATGATCGGCATGCGCGCCGGGGAGATCGTCTACGACGGGCCCGCGGCATCCGCCACCGACGCCGACTTCGCCGAGATCTACGGACGCTCCGTGACCGCCGCCGACAGGCTCGAGCGATGACCTCGCTCACCGTCCCGCCTCGTCCGCGCGGACGAGGGATGCCGTGGACCGCGGCGCTCGTCATCGTCGCGGTCACGGTGGTCATGTGCCTGCCGGGCGTCGGTGTCGGCCTCGACGTCGCGGCGATCGCGCGCAACTGGCAGCAGGGGGCGCTCCGCATCGTCGAGCTGCTCACCCCCGACTGGACGTTCTTCCCCCGCACGGTCGGTCCGATCCTCGAGACGCTGCAGATGGCCGTCATCGGCACGGCCGTGGGCGCGGCGATCTCGCTGCCGGTCAGCTTCTGGGCGGCCCGGCCCACCAATCCGTTCACCCCGACGCGGGCTCTCGTGCGCGGCATCCTGAACGTCATCCGCGCCGTGCCCGAGCTCGTGTACGCGGCGGTGCTCGTGGCGATGGTCGGGGTCGGGGCGCTGCCGGGCATCCTGGCGCTCGTGCTGTTCAATGTCGGCATCGTCGTCAAGCTCGTGTCGGAGTCGATCGACGCCACCGACGCCGGACCGCTCGAGGCCGGGCGCGCCGCGGGCGGAACCCAGGCGCAGATCAACCGCACGATCGCCCTCCCCGACACCTGGCCGACGTTCGTGTCGCAGACGCTGTACGTCTTCGAGCTGAACGTCCGCGCCTCCACGGTGCTCGGTCTCGTCGGCGCGGGCGGCATCGGCCTCCTCATCGATGCCGTCCGCACCTTTTATCGCTACGACCAGCTGTCGCTCGTCATCCTCGAGATCCTCGTGATCGTCGTGGTGCTCGACGCGGTCAGCGACGCGATCCGCCGGAGGCTCGTATGACCGTCCTCGCCCCCGTTCGCTCGGCGGCGCTCGCCGTGCCCGCGCGCCGACGTCGGCCGCTGCGCGCCCTGTCGTGGGTCGTCGTCACCGTCGTGGTCGTCGCCGCGTTCTGGTCGGCCGACATCACGTGGTCGCGGCTCGGCGATCTTCCCGCCGAGATCGTGCGTTACCTCGGTCTGATGTTCCTCTCACCGAACTGGGAGAAGCTCCCCGAGGCCCTCTGGCAGACCTGGCGCAGCGTCGAGATGGCGTGGATCGGCACGGTTCTCGGCATCCTGATCGCCACCCCGCTCTCGCTCGTCGCGGCGCGCGGATTCGGTCCGGCACCGGTGCGGGTCGCCCTGCGCTTCGTCTTCTCGCTCGTCAGGGCTGTTCCCGAGCTCGTCTTCGCGATCATCATCCTGTCGGTCACCGGCCTCACCCCGCTCACCGGGGCGCTCGCCCTCGCCGTCGGGGGAGTGGGCACGCTCGGCAAGTGGGGCTACGAAGCGGTCGAGAACGTCGCTCCCGGTCCTATCGAAGCGGCGCGGGCCGCGGGCGGATCGACCGCGCAGGTCTTGCGCTGGGGCGTCTGGCCGCAGGCGGCGCCGACGTTCTTCTCCTTCTGGCTCTATCGCTTCGAGATCAACGTCCGCGCCTCCGCCGTGCTCGGCCTCATCGGCGTCGGCGGCATCGGCGACATGCTCACCTCCTACACCCAGTACCGTGAGTGGTCGACGGTGGGGATGCTCCTGATCGTCGTGGTCGTCGTCACCGTCGCGATCGACGCCGTGTCGGGCCGCATCCGCCGCCGCATCATGGAGGGTCCCCGTGTCCGCTGAGGTGCCCGTGACCGCCCGCATCGCCGCCGTGCGCAACTCTCTGCAGCCGAGCGAGCGGCGCGTCGCCGACCTGATCGTCGACGAACCGGATGCCGTGATCGAGCTGACCGCGCAGCAGATCGCCGACCGCGTGGGCGTGGGCCGCTCCACGGTGGTGCGCGCGTGCCAGACGTTCGGGTACCGCGGGTATCCGCAGCTGCGCGTCGCGCTCGCCGCCGAACGGGGGCGCCGGGCGGTGCCCCCGGTGGCCCAGGACGGGGCTCTCGGCGGCATCCGCTCCGCGATCGATCGCATCGCCGACGACCTGCGCGCGGCCACGAGCCTGCTGGATGCCGAGGGGGTCTCCGAGGCCGTAGACGCTGTGGTCGCTGCCCGGCGGCTGCTGGTCGTGGCCAGCGGCCTCTCGGCGCCGGTCGCCACCGACCTGGCGATGCGCCTGACCGCGGTGGGACGCCCCGCCGAGACCATCGGCGACCCGATCGGCCAGCAGATCGCCGCGCGGCATCTCTCGCCCGACGACGTCTGCGTGGTCATCAGCGGGTCGGGGGCGAACGAGGCGAGCTTGCGGGCCGCGTCCGCCGCCCGCACCGCCGGGGCGCGCGTGATCGCGTTGACGTCGTTCTCCGCCTCGCCGCTGACCGAGCGCGCCGACCTCTCGCTCGTGCTGGCCTCGGGCGGGACGTTCCGCGACGAGCTCGAGCACACCTCCCGTATCGCGCATGCCGTGTTCGCCGAGGCCTTCGTCGACGCCGTGGCCGCCGCGCGCGCGGGGGAGGCCGACCTCGCCCGCGCCCGCGTGCTCGAGATCCTGTCCGACAACCTGGGCGACGCAGGCTGACGTCTCCGCGGCGTCGGCCGGTGGCATCCTGTGCCGTCTTGCGGGGTTCGTGGTCGACACGCCGTGCGGGATGCCGGGTTCCCGGTGTGTCGGGGGTGAGGTCCGCTCGACGGTCCGGCCCGTGGGTGGTCGACGTCCGGGCGTCGGCCGGTGGCATCCTGTGCCGTCTTGCGGAGTTCGTGGTCGACACGCCGTCCGGGATGCCGGGTTCCCGGTGTGTCGGGGATGAGGTCCGCTCGACGGTCCGGCCCGGGGTGGTCGACGTCCAGACGTCGGCCAGTGGCATCCTGTGCCGTCCTGCGGAGTTCGTGGTCGACACGCCGTCCGGGATGCCGGGACCCCGGCGTGTCCGGCACGAACTCCGCCGGACGGCCCGCCCCTCAGCCGCCGGACGGCCCGCCCCCCTACCCCGCGAGTCGCAGCGCGGCCCACAGCTCCGCCCGCGCGGCGAACGACGACAGGTCGCGCGCGACCACGCGTTCGGCCTGCGCGACGCGGGCGCGCACGGTGTGACGATGGATGCCGAGCGCCTGAGCCGTCGCCTCGTGCGAGCAGTCGTGTGCGAGCCAGGCGTCGAGAGTCTCGACCAGCGCCGAGCCCTGCTGCGCGTCGTACCGCCGCAGCGGTTCCAGGGAGCCCTCGGCGACCGCGCGTGCAGCCTCCGAGCCCAGCGCCGCGAGAAGACCCGCGCGGGCGGTGTCGGCGAAGTCGGCGACCCCGGGCGCCGCGACCCGGTCGCGGGCGGTGCGCGCCTGCGTGAGCGCGCGCGAGAACCCGTCGTACCCGGTCGGGGCGGAGCAGCCGACGACCGTCTCGAACCGCTCGGCGATCTCGTCGAGCAGGTCTCGGCCGCCGGCGGGAACCACGACGACCACGCCGTCGTCGCCCCGTCCGAAGAACAGGTCGCCGCGCCGCTCGTGGGCGCGCATCTCGAGCCACTCCGTGAGTGCTGTGGAGCGGGCGGACGCCGCAGGAGTGAGCGCCACGACGATGGGGGCGGTGGGCAGCGGGCCGAACAGGTCGCGAGCCGCGCGACGGGCCATCGTCGGATCGTCGCTGCCGAGCGCCTGGACGAGGCCCGCGCGGAACGTGCCGATGGCGCGGCCGAGGCCGTCCTGCTGCTCCAGGGCCAGGGCCGCCATCGCGACGACCGCGGTGATCACACTGCGGGCCTCGTGGTCGAGGTCGTCGGCGGCGATCGCGAGAGCACCGCGCAGGTGGCCGCCCCGACCGAGGGTCTGCACGCTCACCGACGTTCCCGCGGTGCGCAGCGTCGAGGCGGCGCGCGTGCCGCGCCGGAGCAGGGTCTCGACTTCGGCGGCGACGGCCTCGACCTCGTCCGCCGGGAGCGACCCCGCGGGGTGGGCGGTGCGCAGCGCTCCCGCGGCGTCGAAGAGCCCGACCCAGCACTCGAGCTGGCGCGAGAGCTCGGCGAGCGTCGCCGAGAGTCCGTCGGGCCGCAGTGCCGCCAGCGAGACGGCTCGCTGTGCGGCGAGCGACCAGCTGCGGCGCGCGTACGCGTCGGCGGCGATCGCCTCGGCGCCGGCGCGGGCCACGGCGATGAAAGGCGTGCGGTACGGCACCTCGAACAGCGGCATCCCCGCGGTCAGGCACGCGTCGAGGAGGGGGGACGGGATGCCGTCGCGCACGACCTCCGTGCCGAAGCCGAGCGCGCGGACGCCCCGGGCGTGCAGCCGCCCCACGTACGCGTCGTAATCGGCAGCGGTCGCGTGCGCGAACTGCGTCCCCGTGGTCAGCAGCACGAGGCCCTCGCTGAGGAACGGCGTCGGATCCGAGAGGTCGCTGGAGTGCACCCACCGCACGGGACGGTCGACGCTGCCGACCGGCAGAGACGCCTCGTCGACGGCGAGACGCAGCCCGAGGTCGCGGCGCGCGAGGAGGGCACGCAGGTTCGGGGGCGAGACGTCGGTGTCGACCATGAGAGCTCCTGTACGAGACGTATACGACAGTGCCTGCGACTGTACAGGGGGGAGAGTGCGGCTCGCCGAGCGGCGTCCGTAGCATCGCGGCCATGAGCCTCGACACCCTCCCCACCGTCGGCGGTCCCTCGCTCGCCCAGGAGCGCCGCCTCGTCACCGCCATCCCCGGGCCCCGCTCGCAGGAGCTGCTCGATCGCAAGGCCGCTGCCGTGGCATCCGGTGTCGGGCACACCGTGCCGATCCACGCCGTGGCCGCGGGTGGAGGAGTCGTCGTCGACGCCGACGGCAACTCGCTCATCGACCTCGGCTCGGGCATCGCCGTCACGAGCGTCGGCAACGCCCACCCCGCCGTCGTGAAGGCCGTGCAGGAGCAGGTCGCCGCCTTCACCCACACGTGCTTCATGGTGTCGCCCTACGACTCGTACGTCGCCGTCGCCGAGGCCCTCAACCGCCTCACCCCCGGAGATCACGCGAAGAAGAGCGCGCTGTTCAACTCCGGCGCCGAGGCCGTCGAGAACGCCGTGAAGATCGCCCGCAAGCACACGGGCCGCCAGGCCGTCGTCGCCTTCGACCACGCGTACCACGGCCGCACCAACCTCACGATGGCGCTGACGGCGAAGAACATGCCGTACAAGAGCGGTTTCGGCCCCTTCGCGGCCGAGGTGTACCGCGCGCCCCTGTCGTACCCGTTCCGTGACGGGCTCTCCGGCCCCGAGGCCGCGGCCACGGCCATCTCACTCATCGAGAAGCAGGTCGGCGCAGAAAACCTCGCCGCCGTGATCATCGAGCCCATCCAGGGCGAGGGCGGCTTCATCGTCCCCGCCGAGGGGTTCCTGAACGCGATCGTCGACTGGTGCCACGAGAACGGCGTCGTCTTCATCGCCGACGAGGTGCAGTCGGGCTTCGCCCGCACCGGCGCGATGTTCGCGAGCGAGATCTTCGGCATCGTTCCCGACCTCGTCACCACCGCCAAGGGCATCGCCGGCGGCCTGCCGCTGGCGGCCGTGACCGGGCGCGCCGAGATCATGGATGCCACCCACACGGGCGGGCTCGGAGGAACCTACGGCGGCAACCCGATCGCGTGCGCCGCGGCTCTGGCATCCATCGACGCCTTCGAGAACGAAGGGTTCGTCGAGCGTGCCGGGGAGATCGGCGCGCTCGTGAAGGCGCGCCTGAACGACCTGCAGGCGAAGGACCCGCGCGTCGGCGACGTGCGCGGACACGGCGCGATGATCGCCGCCGAGTTCGTCGATCCCGCCACCGGCGCCCCCGACGCGGCCCTCACCGCCGCCGTCGCCAAGGCCGCGATCGCCGAGGGCGTGATCGTGCTCACGTGCGGCACCTACGGAAACGTCATCCGGTTCCTGCCGCCGCTCTCGATCGGCGACGAGCTGCTCCACGAGGGTCTCGACGTCGTCGAGGCCGCCCTCGCGCGCTCCTGACGATCGTCCCGGCGGCGGCGTCGACCCGAACTCCGCCGCCGCCGGGGCCACCGGCGACCCGCCCGGGCCGCAGGAGGCATCCCGCACAGGGGGACGCACCCCGGCGCTTTCGCACCAGACGTACCGACAAGAAAGAGATCCCATGGACGAGATCACCCGCGACGTGGTCGTCATCGGAGCCGGCGCCGCCGGCCTCACCGCCGCCAACGACCTGCGCAAGGCCGGCCTCTCGGTCGCGGTGCTCGAGGCCCGCGATCGCGTGGGCGGACGCCTGTGGACCGACGTCGTCGAGGGCGCGATGCTCGAGCTCGGCGGCCAGTGGGTCTCGCCCGACCAGCAGGCGCTCATCGACACCGTCGCCGACCTGGGGCTGTCGACGTACAGCCGCTACCGCGAGGGCGACAGCGTCTACGTCGGCCCCGACGGCATCGCGAAGCGCTTCACGGGCGACATGTTCCCGGTGGCGCCCGAGACCGAGAGAATCATCGACGAGATCACCGCGCGACTGGATGCCATGGTCGCCGAGATCGACCCCGACCGGCCGTGGGAGCACCCGAACGCCGACGAGTGGGACAAGATCTCGTGGGACGCGTGGCTGCGCCAGCAGACCGACGACGACGAAGCGGTGCGCAATCTCGCGTTCGCCACGGGCTCGGCCATGCTCACCAAGCCCACGCACACGTTCTCTCTTCTGCAGTCGCTGCTGATGGCCGCCTCGGCGGGGTCGTACTCGCACCTCGTCGACGCCGATTTCATCCTCGACAAGCGCGTCGCCGGCGGTCTGCAGCAGGTTCCCGAACTGCTTGCCGAACGGCTCGGCGACGACGTGTTCCTGAACGAGCCGGTGCGACGGATCGTCTGGGGCACCGACTCCGCGGCTCCGGATCGCCTCGCGCAGTCGGGGACGGGGCGGCGGGTCGACGACCTGCGCGCCCTGACGGCTCGCGTCGAGGCCGCGAAGCACTCCTCGTCGGGCGTGACCGCGATCGCCGACGGCGTGACCGTCCGTGCGCGCTTCGCCGTCCTGGCCCTCGCTCCCGTCCTGTACTCCCGCATCTCGTTCGAGCCGCCGCTGCCGCGCCTGCAGCACCAGATGCACCAGCACATCTCGATGGGCTTCGTCATCAAGGTGCACGCCGTCTACGAGACGCCGTTCTGGCGCGAGAAGGGGCTCTCGGGCACCGCCTTCAGCCCCTACGAGCTGTCGCACGAGGCGTACGACAACACCAACCACGGTGACGAGCGCGGCACGCTCGTCGGCTTCGTCTCCGACCAGAACGCCGACGACCTCTTCCGTCTGAGCGCCGAGGAGCGCAAGGAGAAGATCCTCGAGTCGCTGTCGCACTATTACGGTCCCGAGGCGAAGAACCCCGTCGTCTACTACGAGAGCGACTGGGGGACCGAGGAGTGGACGCGCGGGGCGTACGCCGCGAGCTTCGACATGGGCGGTCTGCGGCGCTACGGCGCAGACCTCCGCGAACCCGTGGGGCCGATCCACCTCGCGTGCAGCGACATGGCCGGCGCCGGCTACCAGCACGTCGACGGCGCGATCCGCCAGGGGCACCGCGCCGCCGACGAGATCCTCGAACGGGCACGCGGATGAGCGCCGCGGTCGTCGTCGGATACACCGCGACCGACGCCGGGGCAGACGCCCTCGCCCTCGGCATCCGTCTGGCCCGCGCGATCGACGCTCCCCTCGAGATCGCGCTGGTGTTGCCCGACGACGCCCGCAGCGTCATCACCCCGCCCGACGCGGCGTACTCGCGGCACATCCGCGACCAGGCCGAGCAATGGCTGCGCGAGGCTGCCCGGGAGGTTCGGGATGCCGTGCCCCACCGCACCCGCGTCCGTCACGCCGACTCGTTCGCCGAGGGCCTCGTCGCCTTCGCCGACGAGATCGGGGCGGGCTACATCGTCGTGGGCGCCGCCAACGGGGGTCTGCGAGGCCGTCACCGTCTGGGCACCGTCGCCTCGGAACTGCTGCACTCCTCCGATGTCCCGGTCGTCCTCGCGCCGGAAGGCTCGCGGCGCATCGACCCCGCGCTCGGGGTCAGCCGCATCACGGCCGCGATCGGCAGTCGACCCGGAGCCGACGTGCTCCGCGAGGAGAGCGTGCAGCTGGCCGCCGCGGCATCCGTCCCTCTCCGTCTTCTCTCGCTCGTGACCGTCGACCTGCCGGCGGGACTCGAGACGGGCGCGATCCGCGTCGCCGGAGCCGTCCACGCGGAGGAGGTCCTCACCCAGGCGCGAGCCGAGCTGCCCGCCGACGTCGCCGCGGAGGTCGTCGTCGGTGACGGTGCGAGCATCGAAGAGGCCGTGCGGGAGCTCGCGTGGGACCCCGCCGAGCTCGCGATCGTCGGCTCGAGCAGGCTCGCGCAGCCGCGGCGCCTGTTCCTCGGGTCGACGGCGGCGAAGATGCTGCACGAACTGCCCGTTCCCCTGGTCGTCGTCCCACGAAGCCGTGCCGACGCCAGCGTCGAGGAAGGATCGCGGCCATGACCGCATCCCAGGGGGCATCGACGCCCCTCACCACCGAGACCGGCGGTCTGTCGAAGAAGGGCCTGAGCGCCGGGACTATCGGCCTCATCGGCGCCGTCGTCATCGGCATCTCGTGCATCGCCCCCGCCTACACGTTCACGGCGGCGATCGGTCCGACCGTGGGAGCCGTGGGCCTCCAGGTGCCGGCGATCATCCTCGTGGGCTTCATCCCGATGCTGCTCGTGGCCTTCGGCTACCGGGAGCTGAACAACCGGATGCCGGACTCGGGTACCTCGTTCACCTGGGCGTCTCGCGCCTTCGGGCCGTGGATCGGCTGGATGGCCGGGTGGGGACTCATCGCCGCCACCATTATCGTGCTCTCGAACCTCGCCGGGATCGCGGTCGACTTCCTCTTCCTGCTCATCGCGCAGCTGACCGGTCAGCCCGGCATCGCCGATCTCGCCTCGAACCTCGGCATCAACATCGTCGTGTGCCTGCTGTTCGTGCTCGGAGCCACCGTGGTGTCGTACCGCGACATGCAGACCACGCAGAAGCTGCAGTACGTCCTCGTGACCTTCCAGGTCCTCGTGCTCGTCGTCTTCGCGGTCGTCGCGATCACACACGCGGTCCAGGGGAACGCCTTCGACGCGACCCCGTTCTCGTGGGAGTGGTTCAACCCCTTCGCGGTGTCGTCGTTCAGCGCCTTCGCGGCCGGGGTGTCGCTGTCGATCTTCATCTTCTGGGGGTGGGATGTCACGCTCACGATGAACGAAGAGACCAAGGACCCCGAGAAGACACCCGGACGCGCGGCCACGATCACCGTGATCACGATCGTCTCGCTGTACCTCCTGCTGGCGGTGTCGATGATCATGTTCGCCGGGATCGGCGACGGCGAGTTCGGCCTCGGCAATCCCGACATCCAGGACAACGCGTTCTTCGCGCTCGCCGGCCCCATCCTCGGCCCGTTCGCCGCGTTCGTGTCCCTCGCGGTCCTCACCAGTTCGGCGTCGTCGCTGCAGTCGACCTTCGTCGGACCGGCGCGGACGCTTCTGGCCATGGGCCACTACGGCGCGCTGCCGGAGTGGTTCGCGAAGGTCAGCCCGCGCTTCTTCACCCCGGGGTTCGCGACCATCGTGTCGGCCGTGGTCGCCGCCGGCTTCTACGCCGTCATGCGCGTGGTGAGCGTGAACGTGCTCAGCGACACGATCCTGACGCTGGGCATCATGATCTGCTTCTACTACGGCCTCACCGCGTTCGCGTGCGTCTGGTACTTCCGCAAGCAGTGGTTCGACTCGGTGCGCAACGTCTTCTTCACTCTGCTGTTCCCCCTGGTGGGCGGGGTCATCCTCGCCGTGATCTTCGTGACGACCCTCGTCGACAGCATGAACCCCGCTTACGGGAGCGGTTCCGAGATCGGCGGCGTGGGACTCGTCTTCCTCCTCGGGATGACCATCATCCTGCTGGGAGTGGCGATCATGGTGTGGCAGCGCATCCGTCGCCCCGCGTTCTTCCGTGGCGAGACCCTCTCGACCGACGCCCCGGCCAGCGCGCGCCGCGGACGCCGCCCCGCCCCACGACCCTGACCGTCCCCGACCGACAACCGACAACGACAGAAACGGACCGACACCCATGAGCGACTACGCCGTCGTCAACCCGGCCACGGGCGAGACCCTCGCCGAGTACGACACCCTGTCCGACGCGGGAGTGGAAGCGGCCATCGCGTCGGCCCACGACGGCTTCCGCGTCTGGTCGCGCACCGCGCCGGCCGAGCGGGCCGAGGGTCTGCGCCGCGTCGCCCAGCTGCACCGCGAGCGACGCGACGACCTCGCCGCGATCATCGTGCGGGAGATGGGGAAGCCGCTCGAAGCCGCTCTCGGCGAGGTGGATTTCGCCGCCGACATCACCGAGTACTACGCCGACAACATCGACGAGATCACCGGCGACACCCCGATCGACATCCTCGGCGAGGGCACCGCCGTGATCCGCCGGTCCGGTCTCGGCGTGCTGCTGGGCATCATGCCCTGGAACTTCCCGTACTACCAGGTGGCCCGCTTCGCGGCTCCCAACCTCGCGGTCGGCAACACCATCCTCCTCAAGCACGCTCCCCAGTGCCCCGAGTCGGCGGAGGCGCTGCAGTCGATCTATCGCGACGCGGGGCTGCCGGAGGGGGCGTACGTCAACGTCCGCGTCACGAACGACCAGGCGGCGACGATCATCGCCGACCCGCGCGTGCAGGGGGTGTCGGTCACCGGATCGGAGCGCGCCGGTTCCGCGGTCGCCGAGATCGCCGGTCGGCACCTCAAGAAGGTCGCGCTCGAGCTCGGCGGGTCGGACCCGTTCATCCTGCTCTCCACCGATGACCTGGATGCCGCCGTCCAGGCCGCCGTCGACGCCCGCCTCGACAACGTCGGGCAGTCGTGTAACGGCGCCAAGCGCTTCATCGTCGTGGACGACCTGTACGACGCCTTCCTGTCGAAGTTCACCGCCGCACTCGGCGAGGCGAAGGTCGGCGACCCGTTCGCGGAGGACACCGTCCTGGGCCCCCTGTCGTCGCTGGCCGCAGCGGAGCGCCTCGACGAGCAGGTCCAGCGGGCGGTCGCGCAGGGCGCGACCGTCGAGGTCGGCGGCACGCGCGACGGCGCCTTCTACCCCGGCACCGTCCTCACCGGCGTGACGAGTGAGATGGACGCGTACGGCGAGGAGTTCTTCGGCCCCGTCGGCACGGTCTACCGCGTCTCGGGTGAAGACGAGGCCGTCGCTCTCGCCAACGACACGAGCTTCGGTCTCGGCTCGTACGTCTTCACCACGGATGCCGATCAGGCGGCGCGCGTGGCGGACCGCCTCGAGGCCGGGATGGTCTACATCAACGTCGTGCTCGCCGACTCGCCCGAGCTGCCGTTCGGCGGTGTCAAGCGCAGCGGCACCTCGCGCGAACTCGGGCTGCTGGCCGCCGACGAGTTCGTCAACAAGAAACTCATCCGCACGGCCTGACCCGGACACGAAGACGGCCGCATCCCGTGGGTGCCGCCGTCTTCGTGTCTTCGAGCGCCGTCAGTTCGGCAGGGTGGCGCGGACCTCCGCGGCCTCTCCGTGGCGACCGAGCGCCTCGAGGGCGTCGCCGAGGTCGATCGCGACCGCCTGGCGCAGCGGTTCCTGTGCGGCCCCGTGCTCCAGGGCCGAACGGAGGATCGCGACGGCCTCCTCCGGGCGGCCGGCCCCCAGAAGGATGCGCGCCGCGACGAGCTCGGAGCCCCCGGCCTGCGGCACGCTCCCGGCCGCGAGGAACCCGTCCGCGGCCTGGAGTGCGCACGACACCGCCTCGTCGACGTCGCCCGCGCTCGCCAGGATGCGTGCGCGGGTGTCGAGGAGGTCGGCCACGAGCCAGGGGACATCGTCGGCGCGGCCGATGGCGAGCGCCTCGTCGAGGCTCACCAGGGCGTCGTCATCACCGCGATGCGCTTTGACCTGCGCGAGGGAGTGCAGGGCGTCGGCGAGCATGCCGCGGTTGTCGTCGTCGGTCCGCGCGGCGTCGACCGCCGTCGTGAGCGTCTCGACGGCGTCATCCGTCTCGCCGAGGCGGCCGAGCAACTGCGCCAGGGCCACCAACGCCGAGGCGCGCCGGGCGGGCTCGTGGGCCTCCTCGTGCAGTTCGGCCGTGACCTCCCACGCGCGCAGCGCGCTGTCCCACTCCTCTGCGTGCTCGAAGGCGCGTGCGAGCAAGCCCACGGTGATGGCGCGGGAGCCGGGTGCTTCGCCGGCGGCGGTCTCGTCCTGGAGGACCTCGTCGATCACGTCGATCGCCTCGTGCGGGACGTCGGCCGCCAGAAGGGCCCGCCCGAGTCCGTACCGCAGGGGGGCCGTGGGTTCCCCCGCGGCGGCGAGGCGCTGCACCGCGAGACGGTACGAAGCGACGGCCCGCTCGGCCTGGCCCGACCGTTCGGCGAGCTGTGCTCCCAACGACACGGCGCTGGCCACGACGTGGTCATCGACGTCCCAGGCGAGAAGGAGCCGGGCGGCCTCGTCGGCGTCGTCGGCGCCGCGCGCCGGCTCGCCCAGGGCATCGAGGATCATCGCCCGATCCATCAGCACACGGACTCGCCGTCCGGCGTCCAGCCCCTCGTCGGCCAGCAGAGGGTCGAGCACGGTGATCGCCTGGGCCGGCTCGTCCTTCGCCCGGAGCACGTCCGCTTCCATGTGGGCGAGGGCGTGCACGCGTTCGGCATCGCCCGTCTGGACGAAGAGCTCGCGCGCCGAGCGGCCGGCGGTCAGCGCCTCGTCGAAGCGACCGGCGACGAGGTGGCGGTACGCGACGATCGTCAGCAACTGCGCCCGGAGGGCGGGCGAGGCGTCGGGGTGTGCGTCGAGGGCTCCCGCCGCGAAGACATCGTCGGTGCCGAACAGGGCGAGACCGAGCTCGTCCTCGAGATCGGCGCGGGCGTCGTGCCCGACCTCGCGCAGGGCGGCCACGCGGGCGGGGAGCACGTGGGCTGCGTCGTCGAGACGGTCTTCGGCGACGAGCCCGCGGAGGAGGAAGAAGGTGATCGTCACGCGGTCGACGGCGTCGGCGTCGTCGTGCACGTCCGCGAGGGCGTCGATCGCCGACGGCGTGCCGATCGTGGCCAGCACGCGGGCGCGCGTGATGCGCTCCGGCAGGTCCCGTTCGCGCGGAGCTCTCGCCGGCGCGGCGAAACCCGGCGACGACAACGGCACGTCCCAGTGCTCGTGGGCCAGCGCGCGCGTGCGCTCCAGGCGCCGCGCGTGAGCGTCGGTGCCGTTGCGCCGATCGAAGGCCGCGGCGATCTCCTCGGCCCGCTGCCAGCAGAGGGCGGCGAGTGCGGATGCCGTCACGGGCTCCTCGCGTGCCCCGAACAGCGGCGCGAGCTCGCTGGCATCCGATCCCCGTACGGGGGTGTCGCCGTGACCGACACGGGTCACGGCGTCCAGGGCCAGGGCGAAGGCGGCGAGGGCCTCCTGGTGGGCCTCGGCGTTCAGGCCGTCGTGCGCCACCCACCTCAGGTGCTTCTCCACGAGACTCAGCGCGCGTGCCTCGTTGCCGGTGACGGTGCAGAAGATGACGTGGTCGGCGATGATCGTGAGGTTGTCGGGGTTCTCCCGCGCGAGGCGGTAGCTGCGCGTGTGGAAGGCGCGGGCGTCATCGAACCGTCCCGCCCGCAGGAGCGGGAGCAGCGCGAGCGCCAGTGCGCGCTCGGGCTCCTCGCCGCACGTGAAGCCGCCCTCGACCATCTCTTCGACGAGGCGGATCGCCTCGTCCTCGCGCCCGGTCTCGGCGAAGAACCCGGCGAACTGGCTTCGCACGCACGCGTCGCAGTGGCTGTACTCGTCGCGCGGGGTCGCTTCCAGGCGTTCGCGCAGGGTGGCGGCCTCCTCGATGCGGCCCGCCGCCCACGCGTCTTCGAAGCGCGCCATCAACGCGCCGCTCAAGCCGACGCCCGCTCGTCGATAGTGCTGTTCCATGTCGTCGAGCACGGCGTCGATCTGTTCACTCGCGAACTCGGGGGAGCCACGCAGCGCGCCGGCCATCCACTTGTACTGCCACAGCAGATCACCGGCCGGCTCGAGCTCGGCGGGGAAGCGTTCGGGATCGGCGTCGTGCTGGGCGAGGCACCACGCGAAGGAGGTCAGCATCAGATCGGTGTCGCCGATCATGTTGGCGCTGGAGGTCTGGCGCAGGCGGGCCTCGTACTCGAGACGAGGATCGCCGCTGTCCTGCGCGCGAGCGACCGCCTCGGCGACGAGGGCTCTCTCCTGCGGCCCCCAGGGTGTCCGATCGATCTCGTCGAACAGGGCGCGGATGCTGTCGGCGGCGGCGGTCATGCGGGTCCTTCCGTAGCGGGGTGAGAAGTGGTGGCGTCGGCGGCGAGGTCGACGAGATCGGCGAGCGCCGTCGACATCAGGGCCCGGTCCGCGGGGCCGAGGGGGTGATGACCGGCGAGCAGTGCCTGCACATACAGCACCTGGACGCCGGCGGTGAAGGCGCGACCGTCGGGGGTGTGCGCGAGACGTTGCACCGTCGGGTTGGTCCAGTTCAGGCACAGGCGCGACGTCGGGGTCTCCTCGCCGCGGTCCCGCCCGCGCGCCGCGGCAGTCCCCGCGCGGTCGAGGACACCCGCCCACAGCGCCCCACCCGCGCTGCGTGCGCGGCCGCGATCGAGGGCGCGCAGCACCTCGGGGTCGGCGACGAAGAGGGCGGCGGCCTCCGGACGTTCGAAGGCGCGCGCCACCACGTCGACGGTGCTCAGTGCCTCCCGTGCGCGGTTCTCCAACGCGAGGACGACAGCGCGCTGCTCGAGGGGCGGTGGGGTGAGACGGTCGATCTCGTCGACCACGTCCACGGCCTCGACCCGCGCCTCGGGGAAGACGTCGGGCAGCGACCGGACCAGGTCGTCGTCGTAGATGTAGCCGCCGTTGACGACGATCGTGCCGCTCGCGGCGACGCTGACGACCTGACGGAAGGCCTCGACGGTCTCGGCGTAACGGACGGTGGGGGAGCGGCGCACGAGCTCGTCGATGCGCAGGCGCCCCGCGTTCGTCTCCACCGACAGCCACGGCACGATGAACCGCGCCAACTCCGCGTCGTGCCGCACGAGCGACTTCAACGCCACCTCATGGACGCTGACGACCTGCGCCAGACGCAGGGGGTCGCTGAGCGCCAGGTCGAGGATCCATCGGCGGATGGCATCCCCCAGCTCCGACCGGGTCTGTTCGAGCGCGTCGTCGGCGACGAGCGCCTCGCGGCTCGCCGTCGGATGCAGTCCCGCCGAGTCGACCACGGCCCGCACGAAGAACGCCCAGTCGGGCAGGAGGTCCTCGGCCCGTTCCGTGAGCAGCATGCGCTGGAGATAGACGCGGGTGCTCTGGCGGGCGGTGGATGCCGGGGCGAACGGCAGCACGAAGGCGAGGCCGCGCGTCTGGGTCGCGGGGACGGAGAGCGGGATGATCGCGAGGGGCTCGGCTCCGAGCATCTCCCTCCCGTACGCCGTCTGCTCCTCGCGATCGTCGCCGAGGAACGGGGGCGCGGTGGTGATCGCCGTCTCGCCGCCGGAGGGGAGGTCGATGCTCACCGCGATCGGCAGATAGCGTCCGAAGGTCTCGGCGAGCTCCACGACGGTCGCGGTGCTGAGCAGTGCCCGGCTGTCACCCCGCGGGCGTAGGTGCACGCTGGTTCCCACCGGGGTGTCGTCGGGACCCGGCCCGACCTCGAACGTCCCGTCCGCATGGCCCACCCACTCGACCGGGTCGGTGCCGCGGGCGTTGCGGGAGCGGATGACGATGTCGTCGCAGACCATGAAGCACGACAGCATGCCGATGCCGAACTGCCCGAGGAAGTCCGAGCGGGGCAGGTCGAACATGTCGCGCTTCGAGCTGCGCCCGACGGTTGCGAGCAGATCGGCGACGTCGTCGGGAGTCAGTCCCACGCCGTCGTCGCGCAGGACGAACTCCTCGGATGCCGCGCTCACCGGCGTGATCCGCACGCGACCACCGCCACCGTCGACCTCGCGGCGCGCGGCGATCGCATCGACCGCGTTCTGCAGCAACTCGCGCAGGAACACCCGCGGACCGGAGTAGATGTGCCGGCTCAGCAGGTCGATGACACCGCGCAGATCGACCTGAAACTGCTGGGCGGGCGCGTGCGAATCCATCCGTGCTCCTCGATCTCTCGCCGGTCGCCGGGCAGTCGGGGGCCAGGACGGCGACCGTCGTTCAGCCTATCCAGAGGCCTCCGTCCTCACCCTGCCGCGCGGGGCTCGTTCGTCGACGGTGCGCGCGATGCCGTACACTTGCAGTGCAGTCGAAATCTGCATTCTTTCGCCGTGCCTCGCGCACAGGCGGCATCCCTCCCCGAGAGATCCGTGGCGAAAGCGTGCCGGTCTCGAATCCTGGATCCCTCGGGATCTTAGGGCGGTAGCTCAATTGGCAGAGCAGCGGTCTCCAAAACCGCAGGTTGCAGGTTCGATTCCTGTCCGCCCTGCGCACAGCACACGCTGGCAACGAATAATGACCTAGGTGGTTCGATGACGCAGGACGAGGCGAAGGGCGAGGTCGTCGCAGACCGCGGCGCGCCCCGCGAGAAGAAGCTCAACTTCTTCGCGCGGATCGCTCTTTTCATCCGTCAGGTCTTCACGGAACTGCGCAAGGTCGTCACCCCCACGCGGCAAGAGCTGGTCAAGTTCACCGCCGTGGTCCTCGGGTTCGTCGTCGTGATGATGGCGCTCGTGTACGGCCTCGACCTGCTGTTCGTGTGGCTGACCAGCGCCGTCTTCGGCGTCCCGAGCACCGCCGGCGCCTGACCGGCGCTTCGGCGACGCGCGGCCCCCACGAGTGGCCGCACTTCAACGGAAGAGATCATCAGTGTCTGAAAGATATGTCGACGACGCCGATTGGGCGACGGCTGCCGAGCAGTCCAGCGAAGACGACGAAGCCCAGGAGGGCAACGTGCTCGCCTCGCAGGAGCACGCGTCCGACCCGGCGGAGCACAGCGCCATCCACGTGGTGGACGACGCAGACGACTCGGATTCCGACGACGATCTCGCCGACATCGACATCACCGACCCGGAGGCTGACGCGATCGTGAACGACGCTCTCGAGATCGACGAGACCAGCGAGGCCGAGGCCGCCGCCGAGGTTCTCAACGACGCACTCGCCGAGGAGGAGGCCGAAGAGGCCGCCGAGGCCGCCGACGAGGTCACCCCCTACGACGGTCCCGACATCAACGGCGAGCCCGACGCCCCCGTCCTCGACGAGGAGTTCGTCGACGAGGTCGACGCTGCCGCCGGCGTGGTCGACGAGGTCGAGGCATCCGAGTCTCCCGCCGATGCCGCTGAGGCCCCCGTCGACCTCGATGACGCCGACGACGAAGACGCCGACCCCTACGAGGCGTTCCGCGCCGAGCTGCGGTCGCTCCCGGGCAAGTGGTACGTCATCCACTCCTACGCCGGTTTCGAGCGCAAGGTGAAGGCCAACATCGAGCAGCGCAAGTCGACGCTCGAGGTCGAGGACGACATCTACCAGGTCGAGGTCCCGATGGAGGACGTCGTCGAGATCAAGAACGGCCAGCGCAAGATGGTCAACCGCGTGCGCATCCCCGGCTACGTGCTGGTGCGCATGGACCTCAACGAAGACACCTGGTCGGTCGTGCGTCACACTCCCGGCGTCACCGGCTTCGTGGGCAACGCCCACAACCCGACGCCGCTGCGTTTCGAAGAAGCCTTCAACATGTTGAAGAGCCTCGTCGAGGTGAAGGAAGCGGCCCCCGCCAAGTCGGGCGGCGCCAAGGGCGCCCCGGTGGCGCCCCGCTCCATCCCGGCCGAGGTCGACTTCGAGACCGGCGAGACCATCACGATCAAGGAAGGCTCCTTCGCTGGCCTGCCCGGCACGATCAGCGAGATCAAGCCCGAGAGCGGCAAGCTCACGGTGCTGGTGTCGCTCTTCGAGCGCGAGACCCCGGTCGAGCTGTCGTTCGACCAGGTCACCAAGATGATCTGACGCGTCCGGCGCGTCGTGAACGCCCCGCCCGGCCTCGGCCGCGCGGGGCGTTCGCCTTTTCCTGGGGCGGCCCGGGCGCGCCGCGGGCATGCTCGGGGCGGCCGGCGCGTCTCGCTGGCGCACACCGAGCTGTCCGCGCGTCTCGCTGGCGCACGCATAAACGCAATCGGCGCGCATAAACGCGCTCGCCCCGCGTTTATGCGCGCGGATCGCGTTTATGCGTGTCATCGCGAGCGGGTGTTCCTCACGATGAAAGCCAGAGCGCCGGCCTCGGGGCGACGCACGGGTAGCAGCCCGGCGGCGAGCAGGGCGCCGCGCAGCGCGTCGACGCCGAGCGCGCCCGCGTAGTCCCATCGCGCGAACCGCCACCCGTGCCGGCGGAGCGCGTCTTCGCGCCGCTTCTCAGCGCGGACGACTTCCGCCCCTGTGGCGGCGTCGGTGTCGCCGTATTTCACCCACCCGTCGATCTCCCCGATGACCCTCCGCTCCGGCCAGCAGAAGTCCGACCGGTAGAGGCGTCCCTCGACTCGGTGTTTCTCCTGCAGCGTGGGCGCCGGGAATCCACACCACTCGATGACCGCCCGACTGATCGACTCGCCTGGTGACTCCGCCAACGGTGACGTCGCCATACGTCACGGACCGCGAGCGACGTCCGTCGAAGATGTGGATCGCGCGCGGATGCCCGAAGACGGGGAGTCCGAGCAGCGAGGCAGCGGACTCATGCGAGAACACGGCATCCTGTCTGGTCGACGCGAAGGCGTGCACACGAACGAGGATGGATCGACGGGCGCACTCGCCGGTGCCCTCGGCTGTACGCCGCGCGGCCCGCGCCCGATGGTGCGCGCGGCCTACGCCCGGTGCCACGCTGGCCCGAACTCGCGGATGCCGGATTCCACGGCGTGGCGTATGATGAGAAGGTTGCTCGTGCGTCAGCACGGGCGCGACCGCTGCCCGGAACCGCCGGGTGTGCGGGAGAGAGGGAGCCGCGAGGCCCCCGCTCGAGAGAGGAAAAGGATATGGCACCCAAGAAAAAGGTGACCGGCCTGATCAAGCTCCAGATCAAGGCGGGCGCGGCCAACCCCGCGCCGCCGATCGGTCCGGCGCTCGGTCAGCACGGCGTCAACATCATGGAGTTCTGCAAGGCCTACAACGCGGCGACCGAAGCCCAGCGCGGCAACGTCATTCCCGTTGAGATCACGGTCTACGAAGACCGCAGCTTCACCTTCATCCTGAAGACCCCGCCGGCGGCGGAGCTCATCAAGAAGGCGGCTGGTCTTGCCAAGGGCTCGTCCACGCCCCACACGGTCAAGGTGGGCAAGCTCACCAAGGACCAGGTTCGCGAGATCGCCACCACGAAGCAGCCCGACCTGAACGCGAATGACATCGAGGCCGCCTCGAAGATCATCGCCGGCACCGCCCGTTCCATGGGCATCACGGTCGAGGACTGAGGGAGATAACAATGGCTACCAAGTCCAAGGCATTCCGCGCCGCTGCTGAGAAGATCGCGGCCGACACGTTCTACACCCCGACCGAGGCCGTCGCCCTCGCGAAGGAGACCGGCTCGAAGAAGTTCGACTCGACCGTCGAGGTCGCGCTGAAGCTCTCGGTCGACCCCCGCAAGGCCGACCAGATGGTCCGCGGCACGGTCATCCTGCCCCACGGCACGGGTAAGACCGCTCGTGTCATCGTCTTCGCCAACGGCCCCGCGGCCGAGGCGGCCCTCGCCGCCGGCGCCGACGAGGTCGGCGGCACCGAGCTCATCGAGAAGGTCGCCGGCGGCTACACCGCGTTCGACGCGGCCGTCGCCACGCCCGAGCTCATGGGCCAGGTCGGACGCCTCGGTAAGGTCCTCGGACCCCGCGGCCTCATGCCGAACCCCAAGACCGGCACCGTGACCCCCAACCCGGCCAAGGCCGTCGAGGAGATCAAGGGCGGAAAGATCGAGTTCCGCGTCGACAAGCACGCCAACGTCCACTTCGTGGTCGGCAAGGCGTCGTTCTCGGCCGAGCAGCTCGACGAGAACCTGAAGGCTGCGCTCGAGGAGATCATTCGCCTCAAGCCGTCCAGCTCGAAGGGCCGCTACATCCAGAAGGGCGCCGTCTCGACCACGTTCGGTCCCGGCATCCCGCTGGACGTCAACGTCCTCGCCTGACATTCGTCACCGGAAGCCCCGCCGTGCCCCGCGCCGGCGGGGCTTCCGTGTTCCCTCCCGCTCTCCGCTCCCGTCCGTCGTGCACGGACGTGCAACGGGGCGCCGTCCGGGAAGACTCTTCCCGGTCAGCGCGTTGTTATGGAGAGCGCGCTCTGCGCCACACCCCCCACCCCCTCACCCTCTGCAAGGAACAGCTATGCCCCGTCGCCGTTTGACCGTCCTCGCCGCCACCCTGGGCCTGAGTGCCCTCGCGCTGACCGCCTGCAGCGGCGGCACCACCTCGGGGGCCACCCCCGGAGCCGGGTCGGAGTACGACCTCGTCTCCGACGGCACCCTGACGGTCGCGACCGAGGGCACCTACCGCCCCTTCTCGTTCCACGAGGGCGCCGGTGACCTCACCGGCTTCGACGTCGAGATCGCCGAGGCCGTGGCCGACAAGCTCGGTCTGCAGGTGAAATTCCAGGAGACGCAGTGGGATGCCATCTTCGCGGGACTGGATGCCGGCCGCTTCGACGTCATCGCCAACCAGGTGTCGATCAACCCCGAGCGACAGGAGAAGTACACCTTCAGCTCGCCGTACACCGTCTCGCGCGGCGTCATCGTGACCACCGACAGTGACACGTCGATCTCGAGCTTCGCCGATCTCGCGGGCAAGACCACCGCGCAGTCGCTCACGAGCAACTGGTACGAGCTGGCGACCGAGAGCGGTGCGCAGGTCGAGGCCGTCGAGGGCTGGGCGCAGGCCGTCGCTCTCCTGAAGCAGGGTCGCGTGGATGCCACGATCAACGATCAGCTCACCTACCTCGACTACGAGAAGACGAACAGCCCCACGGGCCTGAAGATCGCGGCCCAGACCGACGACACCTCCGAGAGCGCCTTCGCGTTCAAGAAGGGGCAGGACAAGCTCGCCGAGGCCGTCGACGGCGCTCTCGAGGACCTGCGCGCCGACGGCACGCTCGCCGAGATCAGCCAGAAGTACTTCGGCGCCGACGTCACGCAGTAAGCCGGCGTGACGCCGTCACTCCGGAAGACGGCGCTGTAAAGCCCCGCGGACCGACCGCCTGCCGCCTCTAGCGTGGGAGGCGGTCGGTCCGCGTCCGCGTCGCGGGAAGGATCCGGGCCGAGAGCCCGCGTGAGGAAGGAGGCCCATGAACGACATCTGGTCGCTGATGCTCGACTCGTTCTGGCCGATGGTGTTGGCGGGCCTGAGGGGCACGATTCCCCTCTCGCTTGCCTCTTTCGCGATCGGTCTCGTGATCGCCCTCGCGATGGCGCTGCTGCGGCTCTCGCGCAACGTGGTGCTCTCGGGCTTCGCGCGGTTCTACATCTCGGTCATCCGCGGCACGCCGTTGCTCGTGCAGCTGTTCGTGATCTTCTACGGTCTGCCGGCCGTCGGCGTGACCATCGATCCGTTCCCGGCCGCGGTCATCGCCTTCTCGCTGAACGTGGGGGGCTACGCCGCCGAGGTCATCCGCGCGGCGATCCTCTCCGTCCCCCGGGGACAGTGGGAGGCCGCGCACACCGTCGGCCTGTCTCCCCGGAAGACCCTGACGCGCATCATCCTGCCCCAGGCGGCGCGTGTCTCGGTGCCGCCGCTGTCCAACACCTTCATCTCGCTCGTGAAGGACAGCTCTCTGGCATCCCTCATCCTCGTCTCGGAGCTCTTCCGGCAGGCGCAGAACATCGCGGCGTTCTCGTACGAGTTCATGGCCGTCTACCTGGAGGCGGCACTGATCTACTGGCTGTTCTGCCTCGTGCTGTCGTTCGGGCAGAACGCACTCGAGAAGAGATTGGACCGTCATGTCGCCCACTGACGCCCAGGCCCCGCTGCTGCGAGCCACCGGGTTGGAGAAGAGCTTCGGCTCGAACCGCGTCCTCGACGGCGTCGACCTCGAGGTCCGCCGCGGAGACGTGCTCGTGCTCATCGGTCCGTCGGGGTCCGGAAAGACCACGGTGCTGCGCTGCCTCAACGGGTTGGAGACCCCGGATGCCGGTGTGGTCGCCTTCGCCGAGGGCCCGACCGTCGATTTCGCCGGCCGGATCACCAAGGCCGACCGCATCGCCCTGCGGGACCGGTCGGCGATGGTCTTCCAACACCACAACCTCTTCCCGCATCTGACCGTTTTGCAGAACGTCATCGAAGGACCCGTTCAGGCCCACGGGGTCCCCAAGCCCGAGGCGATCTCGCGTGCCGAAACGCTGCTCGCGCGCGTGGGACTCGCCGAGAAGCGAGACGCGTACCCCGCGGAATTGTCGGGCGGCCAGCAACAGCGGGTGGGGATCGTGCGCGCTCTCGCGCTCCAGCCCCAGCTGCTTCTGTTCGACGAGCCCACGAGCGCGCTCGACCCCGAGCTCGTCGGCGAGGTGCTGACCGTGCTGCGGGAACTCGCGAACGAGGGCTGGACGATGGTCATCGTCACGCACGAGCTCGGTTTCGCGCGCGAGGTGGCCGACGAGGTCCTGTTCTTCGACGATGGCGTGATCGTCGAGCGCGGCGCCCCGTCCGACCTGCTCCGCACGCCGAAGAAGGAGCGCACGCGACGGTTCCTCAACCGTCTGCTGCGTCCTCTCGACGGCCCCGACCCCGCCTGACGGTCGAGCCGGGTAGCGTCGGAGCATGCGCCTCGAGAAGCTGCTCGGCATCGATGTCCCGATCGTCCTGGGCCCCTTCGGCGGGCTCTCGTCGGTCGAACTGACCGCCGCGGTGAGCGAGGGCGGGGGCCTCGGCTCGTTCGGGCTGTACGGGTACACGCCTCAGCGCATCCGCGACACCGTGGCCGCTTTGCGGGCGGAGACGTCGCGACCGATCGCGGTGAACCTCTGGCTGCCGCGCGGCGACGAGGTGACCCCCGGCGAGATCGACGTCGTCCCCTTCCTCCGTGCCGCCGAGCCGCTCTTCGAGGCTGTGGGGATCGACCCGCCGACGACGCCCGCCGCGTTCCTTCCGCCGCTCGACGCCCAGCTCGAGGCCGTCTTCGAGGCGCGCCCCGAGGCGGTGAGCGTTGTCTTCGGAGTCCCGGATGCCACCACCCTGACGCGCGCGCACGACCTCGGCATCTCCGTCATCGGCACGGCCACCTCGGTCGCCGAGGCGGTGGCGCTCGAGGCCGCGGGCGTCGACGCCGTCGTCGCGACGGGCGCCGAAGCGGGTGGGCATCGCGTCTCGTTCCTCCGCGATCCGGCGCACTCGCTCGTCGGGACATTCGCCCTCGTCCCGCAGGTCGCGGATGCCGTCGACATCCCGGTAATCGCGGCCGGTGGCATCGCCGATCGGCGGGGCGTCGCGGCGGCCCTCGCCCTCGGCGCCGACGGCGTGCAGGTCGGCACGGCGTTCCTGCGGACGCGGCAATCTGCGGCGACTCCCGGTCACCGGGACGCGATCGCCGCCGCCGCCGACACCGACACGGTGCTGACGCGTGCGATGAGCGGGCGGTTGGCGCGTGGCATCCCGAACCGCGCGATGCGCGAGCTCGAGGCCGCGGGCATGATCGCGCCTTTCCCCGCGCAGAACTGGCTCACCGGGGTGTTCCGCGCCGCGGCGACCGCGGCGGGCGACGCCGACCTCGTCTCTCTGTGGGCGGGGCAGGCGGCCGGCCTGGCGCGTCGAGACGATGCCGCAGCCGTGCTCGCGGAGCTGCGGGCGGGGCTTCCCGTCTGAGTCGCGCGGCGCTGTCGCGCTCAGGCGGTCGGACGGATCTCGAAGCCGCTCGGCGAGGTCTCGGCGCTGTCGACGAGCTCGACGCGCTCGACCCGTGCCGACGGGGGACCGTCGTGGGCCCAGGCGACGACGGCGTCGATCGCCGCTTCCTCGCCCGCGATGAGGGCCTCGACCGTGCCCTCGCGGCGGTTGCGCACCCATCCGCGTGCTCCCGCACGCCGGGCGGCCGCCTGCAGGGCGTAGCGGAACCCGACGCCCTGCACCCGCCCGTGCACCGTGATCGTCACCGTTCGCATGGCCCTCATTCTCGTCGGCGCGCCCCGTCCGGCGCAGCCGACGCGTCGGCCGACGCGGGTCTCGAGCCGCGGACCGTGCTCCGTCAGTGCGGCAGAACCAGCGAGAGCGCGATCGCGAACATCACGATGGCGATGATCGCATCGAGAATGCGCCACGCGCGGGGGGTGTCGAGCCAACGCCCGAGGAAGCGGGAGCCGAAGCCGAGCGCCGAGAACCACACGAGGCTCGCGATGCACGCGCCGATCGCGAAGGCCCAGCGCCCGTCGCCGTGGGTCGAGGCGACCGAGCCGAGCAGGAACACCGTGTCGAGATACACGTGCGGGTTGAGCCAGGTGAGAGCGAGGCACGTCAGCACCGTCACCGTGAGGGTCGAGCGCGCCGTGCGGGTCCGCACGAGGGTGTCGCCGGCATCCGGGGTCGTCGGGGACGCCGGGACCCCCACGTCGACGCGCAGGGTCTCGCCGCTCGGCCGCAGGGCACGCCGCGCCGCCAGGAGACCGTAGCCGACGAGGAAGGCCGCACCCGCCCAGCGCACGACGACGATCAGCCACGGGACCGCCTGCAGCACGAAGCCGATGCCCGAGACGCCGAACAGGATGAGCACGGCGTCGGAGAGCGCACACACCGCGACGACGGCCACGAGGTGCTCGCGCCGTACGCCCTGGCGCAGCACGAAGAGGTTCTGCGCGCCGATGGCGACGATGAGCGAGAAGCCGAGGCCGAGACCGGCGAGCAGGGGAGCGAGCACGCTTCGACGGTAGGACTCCGCGCGAGAAAAGAACAGCTCAGCATTCTCACGCACCATTAGCATCACTTCATGTCTATTCCGCTCGATCTCGCCCGGACCCTCGCCGTCGTCGTCGAGGAGGGGACCCTGGACGCCGCCGCCCGCCGCCTCCACGTGACCCCATCCGCGGTGAGCCAGCGCGTGCGCGCGCTCGAGGATCAGCTCGGCCGCATCGTGCTCGTGCGGTCGAAGCCCGTCCGCACGACCGAGGCGGGGGACGCGGTCGTTCGTCTCGCGCGTCAGCTCGCGTTGCTCGAACACGATGCGTTGGCCGCGATCGGAGCGGAGGGCGGAGTCGTGGCATCCGTCCCACTCGCGGTGAATGCGGATTCGCTCGCCACGTGGTTCCTGCCCCCGCTCGCTCGGGTCGCCGAACGTCGCGCGGTGGTCTTCGACCTCCATCGCGACGATCAGGATTTCACCGCGGGCCTGCTCGAGGCGGGCACCGTCATGGCCGCGGTCACCTCGCGCGAGACCCCTGTCGCCGGCTGCCGCGTACGCCGTCTCGGCGTCCTCCGCTACGAGGCGGTGGCGACGGCGTCCTTCGTCGAGCGATGGTTCCCGGACGGAGTGGAGACGTCCGCTCTCGAAGCGGCGCCGGTGGTCGACTTCGACCGCCGCGATGACCTGCAGACGAGGTGGCTGGCGCGCCGTGGGGTCGTGCCCACGGCGCCCCCGCGTCATCGGGTCCCGGCATCCCAGGACTTCGCCACCGCCGTAGAGCTCGGCCTGGGGTGGGGACTGCTCCCGCGGTTCCAGTCGGCGACGGGGCTCGCCACGGGCGCACTCGTGCGCCTGGGCGACGACCCGATCGATGTCCCGCTGTTCTGGCAGCAGTGGAACCTCACCTCGACCCTGCTCGATGAGGTCGCCGAAGAGATCGTCGCCGAGGGGCGACGGGTGTTGGCGTCCGGCTGAGTCAGTCGTCGCTGACGTGCAGGACGATCTTGCCCCGCGTGTGGCCGCGCTCGAGTTCGGCGTGTGCGGCGGCGGCGTCGTCGAGATCGAAGACCCGGTCGATGAAGACGCGCACCGCTCCCGAATCGAGGAGTCGCCCGATGGTCGCCAGCGCGGCGCCGTCGGGGATGGTCTTGTAATCGGTGGACCGGATGCCACGGGCAGCCGCCGCCTCGCGGTACCCGGGCCACGCCCCCGTGGGGACCTCGATCAGCAGTCCGCCGGGGCGCAGCACCTCGAGCGAGCGGGTGCCGGTGTCGTCGGAGACGTTGCCGATCAGGTCGATGACGACGTCCACGTCGGCCACGACCTCTTCGAAGCGGGTGGTGGTGTAGTCGACGACGTCGGCGGCGCCCAGCTCGCGGAGCCAGTCGAGGTTGCGAGTCGAGCCCGTCGCGATCACGTGGGCGCCGAAGTACGCCGCGAACTGGACGGCGAAGTGTCCGACGCCGCCGCTGCCCGCGTGCACGAGGATCCGCTGTCCCTGATGGGCGAGGGCGGTCTCGACCACGAGTCCCCATGCGGTGAGGGCGGCCACGGGGACCCCCGCGGCCTCGACGTACGAGAGCGAGGCGGGCTTGCGGGCGAGCGAGAGGGTCGGCACGACAACGTACTCGGCGTAGCCGCCGGGGGTTCGCGGCACGGCGGCCATCCCGTAGACCTCGGTGCCGACGGGGAACGGGTGCGCGTCGAACGGGGCGCGCACGACCACGCCGCTGACGTCGAGGCCGAGCACGGCGGGCCACGAGTCGATCGCTCCGGACATGCCCCGTCCCGCACGCGTCTTGGCGTCGATCGGATTGATTCCCGCCGCGACCACGCGGACGAGCACTTCGCTCAGCACGGGGGTGGGCACGGCGACCTCGGCGAGGTGGAGCGCGTCGGCTGCTCCCGGGGCGTCGAAGACGGACGCCCGCATCGTGTCGGGGACCGCGGGTGCGGGTTCGAGGATGGTCTCGGGACGCGTCGATCGGTATCTCATCCGGCGCTCTCTCTCGCGTGCGGTCGCATCGGCGGCGACACCGCCGCGATGCTCCCAGTCAACCTCGCCATTGTCTCCGCGGTGTTACACCTCGGTCACCGTGTCGCGACGGTCCGCTCAGCGAAGGAGCGGTGGTTGCATCGAGTCCGCGGGCCTCAGTCGCGCGAGGGGACCTCACCGACGGCGAGAGCGTGCAGCAGCGTGGAGAGGTGGCGGATGTCCGTCACCGACCAGTCGGCCATCGCGTCGTAGAGGCGGCTCTCGTGGGGAGCGCGCGCCTCGGCGAGACGTTCGTGGCCCACCTCGGTCACCGAGATCAGGCGCGATCGGCCGTCGTTGGGGTCGGGCGTGCGCGTCACCAGGCCGAGGTCTTCGAGCTCGCTGATGGAGCGGCTGAGGAAGCCCTTGTCAGCTGTCAGTCGTTCGGCGAGAGCCGAGAGGGTCAGCGGCCCGAAGCGGCTGACGACCGAGAGGGCCTTGAAAGTGGCCGGCAGCATCCCGGGACTCACGCGTTCCGCCGCCTCGGAAACGAAGCGGCGGAACACGGTCATGAGCTCCGAGAACGACGATTCCAGGGCCTGCACGGCCTCACGGCGGTCGTCGTCCAATTCGCTCGTCACGTCAGACATCCTCTCCCATCCCGGCGTCGCGGCGCGCACGGCGCGAGGGAGCGGCATCCTGGGTCGGCACCGAACCGGTCGCGGCGAGCGTCGCCATCCCGGCCGGAACCGACACGGTGGCGAAGTCGGCTTCGCTCGCGGCCACGCGTTCCGTGGTCGTCATGCGGGTGAGCGGACGGTTGGGCAGGAACAGGATCGCGATGAGGCTGACCACGGCCACCGGCACCGCGATGAGGAACGAGTGCGCGATCGACTGAGCGTAGATGTCCTCGACGATCACGCGGACACTGTCAGGGAGCGTGGAGACCTGGGGGATCGCGCCGGACTGCAGCGACTGCGCGACCGCGGCCCCGTCCGCACCGAGCCCCATGATCGCCGTCTTCAGGTCGGCCGCGCGGTCGGTGAACAGGCTCGTCGCCATGCTCGCGAGGGCGGCGCCCATGACCGAGACGCCGATCGTGCCGCCGAGGCTCCGGAAGAAGGTCACTCCCGAGCTCGCCGCACCCATCTGCGTGGGGTTGGCCGTGTTCTGCACGATGAGCACGAGGTTCTGCATCGTCATGCCGACGCCGGCGCCCAGGAAGAACATGTACAGCGAGACCAGGGCGAAGTTGGTGTCGTAGTGGATGGTCGACAGCAGGAACGATCCCGCGATCAGCAGCACGCCACCGGCGATGAGGAACGGCTTCCAGTGACCGAAGCGCGAGATGAGAGCGCCGACGACGATGGATGCCACGAGCAGGCCGCCGATCATGGGGATCGTCATGACGCCGGCTTCGGTGGGCGTCGCGCCGCGCGCCATCTGCATGTACTGGCTGAGGAAGACCGAGGTGCCGAACATCGCCAGACCCGTGGCGATCGAGGCGATCGTGGCGAGGGTGAAGGTGGCGTCGCGGAAGAGGGTGAGCGGGACCAGCGGCTCGGACGAGCGCAGTTCGACGACGATGAAGAGGATCGCGGCCACGACGGCCCCGCCGACCATCAGCATGGTCTCTGTGCTCGCCCACTCGAATGAGGTGCCGGCGTTGGTGATCCAGATGAGCAGCAGAGACACCGCGGTGGAGAGCAGCACGATGCCGAGGTAGTCGATCTTGACCTTCCGCTTCGCGCGCGCGGGCAGGTGCAGCGTGCGCTGCTGGATCAGCAGGGCCGCGACGGCGAACGGCAGGGCGACGAAGAAGTTCCAGCGCCACCCGAACGCGTCGGTGATGACACCGCCGAGCAGCGGGCCGCCGACGGTCGCGACGGCCATCACGGCGCCGAACAGACCCATGTACCGGCCGCGCTCGCGCGGGCTGATGATGTCGGCCATGATGACCTGGCTGAGCGCGGCGAGGCCGCCGGCGCCCAGGCCCTGCACCGCGCGGAAGGCGATGAGCATGTCGGTGTTCTGCGAGAACCCGGCAGCGGCCGTGGCGAGCACGAAGATCGCGATGGCGATCTGGATGAGCACCTTGCGGTTGAACAGGTCGGCGAGCTTGCCCCAGATGGGGGTCGAGATCGCGGTGGTCAGCAGAGTCGCCGTGACGACCCAGGTGTAGGCGTTCTGATCGCCCGACAGGTCGTGCACGATGACCGGCAGCGACGTCGAGACGACGGTCGAGGCGAGCATCGACACGAAGGTGCCGAGCAGCAGCCCGATGAGGGCCGGGAGGACGCGGCGCTGAGCGGGCGCGTCGACGGAGGTGGTTGCCATGCGGGAACTCCACGAAAGGGGGACGGATGCCGCGACGACGATGGCGCGATTAGTTGACTGATGTCAACGATACGCCTGATGCTTGACTTGCGTCAACTATTAATCGAGGAGCGCGAGAGCGCGGTACCTGTCCGTCGGTTCGTGCCGGGCGGGTGCCGGTCGGCGTGACTCCATGGTGCGACGGTAGAGCTCGTCGATGAGCGAGGTCGCGAGCCCGACGAGCTTGGCGATCTCCCGTTCGTCTCGATCGATCCATTGGCACCGGGGCTCGTCGTCGACGGGGATGAAACCGTCGTGCTGCTCCCACGCGACGAGCGTGCGTTCGGCGCCGAGGACGTGCTGCTGCCACCAGATCTGCCGCATGTAGGTGCGGGGGATCGATCGCCACGCCTTGTTCGTCGTCTTGATCTCGGCGAGGACGACGCGTCCCTCTCCATCGACGACGACGCCGTCAGGGGTGGCGAGGTGTCGTCTCTCGACGACCGCGTGATACAGCGCCGACGAGGGCTGGATGCCGTGCGTCGCCGCGACCCAGGCGGCGATCTCGGGCTCGCGGCGACGGCCGTGCGCTGTGAAGGCGTTGCCCGAAAAGCTCGAGCCCATGAGCTTGGCATCCGCTGCGCGCGAGATCGCGTTGTGGCTCGTCAGTGTGGCGACATCGGTGGCGGTGATCCCACGCGAGCGCGCCCGGATCCAGGCCACGCGGTCGCGCGAGTCGGCGACGATGCGGGCGTCGAGGTCGGCGCTGCGGGAGGCGACGAGCTCGGGGGGCATGCGTTCGACCCTAACCCCGCGCGGCCTCGGAGCGGATTCGAGCGTCGGCGCGTCGGCATCCGGGATGCCGGGGGTCTTGTGGTCGAAGTAAGGGTGACCTAAGTTGATGGCATGACTCCGGATGCCGCCTCTCTGCGTCGCCCCGACGGTGGCCGCTGGTGTGATCTCGAGGGCGCCGTCCTGCTCGGCGGGGATGCGCGGAATCTGCCCGCGATGCAGCGGATCGCGGCAGCCCTGTCGCCCGCGGCGCACCTGACGGTGCTCGTCGAGGTCGACGGTCCTGTCGAGGTCGGCGCGTTCGACGCGGGGGAAGCCCGCGTGAGCTGGCTCGACCGCTCGATCCATGGCGAGCGGCGCCCGCGCGGCGAGCGACTGGCCCGGGCCATCCACGCCTGGTGCGCCGAATGGGCGTGCGGCGAGGCGCCCGTCTGCACGGTGTGGCTCGGCGCTCGGACCCCCGCGCGCATCGTCCGCATGACGCAGGCGTTGCTGCCCGAGGCGCGCGTGTCCTGACGCGGCGGGGGTGGGCGTCGGCTCGTCGCAGCTCGTCGCCGCCGGCTCGATGCGCCGACGACGCACCTGGTTCTCGAGGACGCACTCGTCGGATCGCATTGCTGTGCGTCTTCGTCCATCGGATACGTCTTGGCCGCTTCGTCGGGACCGCGCGGCCCGAGTCCCATTGTGGATAACGACCGACGCCGCTTCGCCGGAGTCGACAGGGTAGGTGCATGCAGGCGGAATCGGCGGTCGTGCGGGCTCGAAGGTCATTGTTCTCGCGGGTCGAGCTGCGCGAGCGCGGGGTCTCGGATGCCGAGCTGCGGAAGGCCGGTGCCGGCGGAGCCTGGCACCGGATCCAACCTGGTGTCTACATCGCGCGCGAAGAGTGGCAGGCATCGCGGCCGATCGATCGCCATCTCTACGGCGTCCTGGCCGCCAACGATCGGGCTCGCGATGTCGGCGGTGTGTTCTCCCACCTCTCGGCGGCCGTGCTGCATGGTCTGCCGCTCTATCGATTCCGAGACGGACCCGTGCACGCGACAGTCCCTCGCGCTTCGCGTCCTCCGAGTGGGCGGACGATCCGGCGGCATACGGGGGCGCTCGATACGGCGGATATCGTCACCGTCGACGGCCTCCGCTGTACCTCGCTGGAGAGGACGGTTTTCGATATCGCGTCCACCCAGTCGCGCGAGGTGGCATTGAGTTGTGCCGATGCGGCCCTGCGTCGAGTCGCGGTCTCGGGTCGGCGGTTCGACCTTGATGCGCAGGCGCTCTGGCGTGACGCCATGCGCGAGCGGGTCGAGCGTGCGAGGGGGCGACGCGGTGTGCGCGACGCCGACTGGATCGTCGGGTTCGCCGATGCTCGGGCGGAGCTGCCGGGCGAGAGCGTGAGCAGACTGCAGCTGCACCGGCTCGGTTTCCGTGATCTCGACCTGCAGGTGGCCGTGGCAGGACCCCGTGGGTTCGATTACTTCGTCGACATCGCCCTGCCCGACGTTCGGACGTTCTGGGAATTCGACGGGGAAGTGAAGTATCGGGACGCTTCGATGCGGCAGGGTCGCTCCGTCGAGGACGTGCTGCTGGACGAAAAGCGGCGCGAGGACTGGATCCGCGGAGTCACCCAATGGAGGTTGTGCCGTGGAGGCTTCGTCGATATCGCTTCGCCGGATGCTCTCGCTGCCCGCCTCGCGGCTTTCGGGGTGCGACCGCCCCGCTGATGCGCGCCAAGACGCATGCGTTTGTCGAAGACGTAGGTGTTCGGCTCGAATCGGATGCGGTCTCGGCGAACGCATGCGTCCTCGGCACTCTGCCGGGGTCGCGCGGAGCGGGGCGGGGCGGGGCGGGCGACGGCGGCGCGGGCGGGGCGCGAGGGCGGGTTTGAAGGGAGCGCGGGCATCGGGTACAGTAGGGACCAAGCCAAAGACCGTCGGTCGTCGGAGTGCCTGCACTTCGATCGAAGCGTCTGCTGAGAAGCAGAGGACCTACGCAGGTAAACGTAACTCTCCTTCGGGAATTCGAGCTCCGTGCGCCTGCGCCGGAGCTCTTCTTTTCGCCCGGACCCCGGTGTCTTCGGCCGGCGCCCCGCCACCGCGGAGCGCCTCGTACACACAAGGAGTGGCCATGGCGCAGAAGGATGCATCGGTCGCCGAGCTCACGAAGAACTTCGAGAACTCGACCGCCGTTCTGCTGACCGAGTACCGCGGTCTGACGGTTGCCCAGCTCAAGCAGCTGCGCAACGACATCCGTCAGGACGCGGATTACGCCGTGGTGAAGAACACGCTGACCAAGATCGCCGCAGCCAACGCGGGGGTCACGGGACTGGACGACGAGCTCAAGGGCCCGTCTGCCATCGCGTTCGTGCACGGTGACCCGGTCGCCGTCGCGAAGGGCCTGCGTGCCTTCGCCAAGGCTAACCCTCAGCTCGTGGTGAAGGGCGGCTACTTCGATGGCGCCGCTCTGACCGCGGATGAGGTCAACAAGCTCGCCGATCTCGAAAGCCGTGAAGTCCTGCTGGCGAAGCTCGCCGGTGCGATGAAGGCGACGATGACCAAGGCGGCATACGTCTTCCAGGCGCTTCCGTCGAAGGCCGTTCGCACGGTCGACGCGCTGCGCGAGAAGCAGGACACCGCGGCCTGACCCGGCCCGGCTGATTAACCCGATCAAGGAGATACAACATGGCTAAGCTCAGCACCGAAGAGCTGCTCGACGCGTTCAAGGAGCTCACGCTCATCGAGCTGTCCGAGTTCGTCAAGGCGTTCGAGGAGACCTTCGACGTCACCGCTGCCGCCCCCGTGGCCGTTGCCGGCCCCGCCGCCGGTGGCGCTGCCCCCGCCGAAGAGGCCGAGGAGAAGGACTCGTTCGACGTCGTCCTCGAGGCCGCCGGCGACAAGAAGATCCAGGTCATCAAGGTCGTCCGCGAGCTCACCTCGCTCGGCCTCGGCGAGGCCAAGGCCGTCGTCGATGGCGCTCCCAAGGCCGTGCTCGAGGGCGCGAACAAGGAGACCGCCGAGAAGGCCAAGGCTGCCCTCGAGGAGGCCGGCGCTTCGGTGACCCTGAAGTAATTTCACTTCACGGTCGCGGTATCGCGATCACGAAGGCCCGGATGCCATCGGCGTCCGGGCCTTCGTCGTCGTCAGGCACAAAGGGCCCGGGGATGCCCTTGGCATCCGGGCCTTCGTCGTTTCCGCCGGAGTTCACATGATGGCAACGAACGAACCCTGGGAATTCCTGATGAGGTCGTCTACGGTCGAAGAGACCCCCCGTCGATCCCCCCACCCGACGATGTCCGTCGGTTTCGCAGGAGACTCATGTCCCACAGGCCTTCTCGGCGACCCTCGGGCCGCACCGCGACCGCGCTGAGCGCGACCGTCGCCGCCGCCCTTCTCGGTTCCGCCCTCGTCGCCCCCGCCGCCTCCGCTGCGCCGCTCACGCCTCCCGACGTCGTCTCGACTTCGGTGCCGGAAACCGCGACGGAGACCGCGGCTCCCCGCCCCGACGTCGTCACCCCGACCGCGGCCACTCCGACTCCGGAGACTGCCACACCTGCGGAACCTTCCGTCGCGGAACCGGCCCCCGTCGCGGCGGACCTCACACCGATCCGCGACATCCAGGGCGACGGCGACAGCACCCCGCTCGACGGTCAGACCGTCACCACCCGCGGCATCGTGACCGCCGCATACCCCACCGGCGGCTACAACGGCTTCTTCATCCAGACCGCCGGGACCGGCGGCCAGCTGGGCGCCGACCATGTGGCATCCGATGCCCTCTTCGTCTACGGCTCTCGCGCCGTCGCCCAGGTCGCCGTCGGCGACTACGTCGAGGTCAGCGGAACAGCGGGGGAGTACAACGGCCTGACCCAGATCGTCTCGGATGCCGACCTCGTCACGGTCCTGACCGGCGACGCCGATCCCGTCACGCCCGCCAGCGTCGCCTGGCCGCGCACCGACGAGGAGCGCGAGCGCCTCGAGGGGATGCTGCTGCAGCCACAGGGCGACTTCACCGTGACGAACACCTACATCACGGGGCAGTACGCCGAGGTCGGCCTCGCCGCCGGCACGACGCCGCTGCTCGCCCCCACCGAGGTCGCACGCCCGGGGACGCCGGAGTTCGACGACGTCGTGGTCGACAACGCGGCGCGCGGGGTGGTGCTCGATGACGGGGCGTCGCTGAACTTCCAGCGTTCCGCCACCGACGTTCCCCTGCCCTACCTCTCGCTCACCGATCCGGTGCGCGTGGGTGCGCCCGTGACGTTCACGCGGCCCGTGGTGCTGGACTTCCGCAACGACGCGTGGAAGTTCCAGCCGACCGAGCAGCTCACCGTCGACAATGCCGCCGACGTGCAGCCCGCGACGTTCGCCAACACCCGCACCCCGCACCCAGCGGACGTCGGCGGCACGGTGCAGCTCGCGAGCTTCAACGTGCTGAACTACTTCACCACCACCGCGGAAGACGTCGGGTGCGACTCCGTCTACACCGACCGCGAGGGCAACCCCATCACGGCGAACCGGTGCCCCGAGCCGGGGCCTCGCGGTGCCGCGAACGACGAGAACCTCCAGCGTCAGCAGGCGAAGATCGTCGCGGCGCTCAACGCCCTGGATGCCGAGGTCGTCTCCCTCGAGGAGATCGAGAACTCCGCGGCTCTCGGCAAGCCGCGCGACGAGGCGCTTTCCACACTCGTCGCCGCCCTCAATGCCGACCTGGGCGAGGACGTGTGGGCTTTCGTGCCGTCACCGTCCGCGCTGCCCGCATCGGAAGACGTCATCCGCACCGCTTTCATCTACAAGAAGGCGGCGGTGGGCCCCGTCGGCGACAGCGTCATCCTCGACGACCCGGCGTTCGCCAATGCGCGCCAGCCACTGGCCCAGGCGTTCGCCCCCGCGGGCAGCGACGACGCCGCGTTCGTCGCGATCGTCAACCACTTCAAGTCGAAGAGCGACAGCGACCCGGCCGCCGAGGGTGACAACGCCGACGGTGACCAGGGTGCCTTCAACGGCGATCGTGTGCGCCAGGCGCAGGCCCTCGTCTCCTTCGCGGACGCGCGCAGCGAGGCCCTCGGCGTCGAGGAGGTGTTCCTCCTCGGTGACTTCAACGCCTACACGCAGGAAGACCCGATCCAGGTGCTCCGCGACGCGGGCTACGCCGATCTCGGGGCCGACACCGGGAAGTACACGTACTCGTTCGACGGTCAGTCCGGCTCTCTCGACCATGTCCTCGCGTCTCCGGCGGCGCGAGAACTCGTCACCGGGACCGACGTCTGGAACATCAACGCCGGCGAGGCGCTCGCGCTCGAGTACAGCCGGTACAACGCGAACGTGCGCAGCTTCTACGACGCCTCGCCGTACCGTTCGAGCGACCACGACCCGGTCGTCGTCGGCATCGACCTGTCCGGCACGACACAGATCAACCTGCTCAACATCAACGACTTCCACGGACGCATCGACGGCAACACCGTGAAGTTCGCGGGCACGATCGAGCAGTTGCGGGCGCAGAAGGGCGACAGCCGATCGCTCTTCCTCTCCAACGGCGACAACATCGGCGCCTCGCTCTTCGCATCGGCCAACGCCGACGACGCTCCCACCATCGACGTGCTCAACGCGCTGGAGCTCGCGGCATCCGGAGTCGGCAACCACGAGTTCGACAAGGGGTTCGACGACCTCACCGGTCGTGTCGCCGAACGCGCGGCCTTCCCCTACCTCGGCGCCAACGTCTACCGCGACGGCGAGCCCGTGCTCCCCGGCTACGAGATCGTGGAGGTGAACGGCCTCCGGGTCGGCATCATCGCGGCCGTGACGGAGGAGACGGCTTCTCTCGTCAGTCCCGACGGCATCGAAGGCCTCGAGTTCCGCGAGCCCGTCGCCGAGGTCAACCGCGTGGTCTCCGAGATCCGCGACGACGTCGACATCCTCGTCGCCGAGTACCACGAGGGCGCACCCCAGGGCGAGTCCTCCGGGACGACACTGGAGCAAGCCCTCGCCGAGGGGGGAGCGTTCGCCCGCATCGTCACGCAGACGGATGCCGATGTCGACGCGATCTTCACGGGTCACACGCATGAGGAGTACGCGTGGGAGGCTCCCATCCCCGGCGGCGAGGGAACGCGTCCCGTGCTGCAGACGGGCAACTACGGCGAGAACATCGGCCAGGTCGTCTTGACCGTGGACCGTGAGAGCGGCGAGGTCGTCGACCACGAGGCGCGCAACGTGCCGCGGCTCTCGGCAGAGGTGATCGAGGACGACCCCGAGCAGACCGCCGAGAACAGCGCGGCCTTGGACGCCGAGATCATCGCGACCTACCCCCGCGTGGCCGAGGTCGCCGATATCGTCGAGCGCGCGCTCGCCGAGGCCGATCGCGTCGGCTCGCGTCCGGTGGGGTCGGTCGCGGCCGACATCACCACGGCGTTCCGCGGAGGATCCTACGTCGACGGCGTGTATCAGGGGGGTGACCGTGACGACCGTTCGAAGCAGTCCGCCCTCGGCAACCTCGTCGCCGACGCGCTGCTCGACACGCTCGACGACCCCGCACGAGGGGGAGCGGATGTCACGGTGGTGAACCCCGGTGGTCTCCGCGCGGAACTGCTCCGCGGAGACGACGGCGTGATCACCTTCGCCGAGGCCAACGCCGTGCTGCCGTTCGTCAACAACCTCGGTACCACCAGCCTGACCGGTGACCAGGTGCGCCGCCTGCTCGAGCAGCAGTGGGGCGATGCGGCGGGCCGTGAGGCGACACTGTCGTTGAGCGTCTCGGAGAACGTGCGCTACACCTACGACGCCACGCGCGCGGCGGGCGAGCGCATCACCGGGGTCTGGATCGACGGCGCGCCCGTCGACCCGGCCGCGTCGTACCGCGTCGGCTCGTTCAGCTTCCTCCTCTCGGGCGGTGACGCGTTCACCGTCTTCGACGAGGGCACGGATCCCCGTGATTCCGGGCTCATCGATCGCGACGGGTGGATCGCGTACCTGTCGGCCCACCCCGGACTCGTCCCCGACTTCACCGCCCGCGGTGTGCAGGTGACCGATGCTCCGGCGGAGGTGACGCGGGGTGCAGAGGCGGCGTTCACGGTGTCGGGCCTCGACCTGACCTCGCTCGGAAGTCCCGCCTCGACCGAGGCGACCGTCACGGTCGGTTCGGCCGAGCCGCAGACGGTGGCCGTCCGCGACGGGGCGGCTGAGGTCGCGGCGGCGGTGCCCGCCGAAGCGCCGGACACGCTCGACATCACCGTCTCCACGGCATCCGGGTCGACCGCGACCGTACCCGTCCGCGTGGTCGGCGGAGTCGACGTGCCCTCCGGGCCGGACGACGGCGGTGACGGAGAGGCGGTTCCTCCGCGCGGCCCCGATGGACTCCCGCGTACCGGAGCCGACACGGCCTGGATGGGCGGCGGTGTGCTCGCAGCCCTCGCGCTGCTGGCTCTCGGCGTGGTGCTGCGGCGCCGCGGAGTGCGGCAGGCCGACTGATCGGCGACAGGACGAGACCCCGGATGCCACGGCATCCGGGGTCTCGTCCGTGTCAGGCGGATCGTGGGGGAGCGGTGGAGGCGCGCACCACCAGACGTGTGACGGCCTCGGTGCGGCGGATCGGCTCGTCGGTGCCCTCGATCATCGACAGCAGCAGTCGCGTCGCCTCGACGCCCTGGTCGAGGGGGTACTGCTCCACCGTGGTCAGCGAGAACATCTCGGCGTAGTCGTGGCCGTCGATTCCCACGACGCTGAGCTCGGACGGAACGGAGATCCCCATGCGTCGCGCCGCGATGATGACGCCGATGGCGACCTCGTCACAGGCCGCGACGACGCCGGTCGGTCGCGAACCCGCGTCGGCGAGGAAGGATGCCGCCGCGGCGTACGCGTCGGTGATCGTCAGGGTCGAGGGCACGTTGCGGATGCGCACGGCCAGCCCATGATCGTTCATCGCATTGCGATAGCCGATCGAGCGCTCGTCGACGTCTTTCGCCGGAGCGTCGGTGGGGGGCGTGCTCCCGACGAAGGCGATGTCGGTGTGCCCCAGCGCGATCAGGTGCTGGGTGATGATGCGCGTGATCGCGATGTTGTCGAGACCGAGGGTGGGGACGCCCGACAGGGCGTTGCCGATGCTGACGACGGGTTTGCCGATGTTCGCCAGACGCTCGAGATCTGCGTCGTCGGGTTCGAGCGCCACCGCGATGATGCCGTCGAACCGTTTGCGCGCGAGGTACGTGGAGTACAGGCTCTCGCGGTCGTTGGAGCCGGGCTCGGCGACGTACAGCGTGACGTCGTAGCCGCGGGGGATGAGCGTCTGCTCGACACCCTCGACGATGGCACCGAAGTACCAGCGGTTGACCTTGGGGACGATCAGGGCGATGGTGCGCGTGCGACCGGTCGCCAGGCTCACCGCGCTGGTGGAGGGGACGTAACCCAGGGCCGAGGCGGCGTCGGACACGCGTCGGCGTGTGTCGTCGGAGACGTAGCCGCCGCCGGTCAGCGCGCGACTCGCCGTTGATTTCGACACGCCTGCCAGGCGTGCCACATCGGCGATTCCGCTCATCGGTGTGTTCCTCGAGGTCTGGTCGACCTCCGTGTCGACGTCGAAGCAGATTACCCGACTTCTCGTTTTTATGGAACCGGTTCCCCGCAGTGTCGCGGGCTGCGAACCGCATCATTCCGCGAGTTATGCGTTCGTGATCTTTCGGCGTTGCGCCAGGTCTGGTTCTCGCCTACGGTGATCTGGAATCGGTTCCTGATAGGTTCCGATGCACCATTGAACTCGAAGAGGAGAGACCACATGGGTATGTCACAGCGGTATCGCCTGCTGGCCCCCGTCGGGCTGCTGGCGGTCGGGGCGATCGCACTCGCAGGCTGCGCCGAGGGTGACAGCGGGAGCGGCGCGAGCTCGGGAGGCGAGACGACCGTCCGCATCTCCGGCGGCATCACCGGCGCTGAGGCCGATCTGCTGAACCAGTCGTTCGAGCAGTTCACCGCCGACACCGGCATCAAGGTCGTCTACACCGGCGACAAGAGCTTCGAGGGAAACATCGTCACCAAGGTGACCGGCGGCGACGCTCCCGACATCGCCATCGTCCCTCAGCCGGGTCTGCTGAAGACCCTCATCGGCACGGGCGACGTGCAGAAGGCGTCCGACACGGTCTCGTCCAACGTCGATCAGTACTGGGGCGAGGACTGGAAGTCCTACGGCAGCGAGGACGGCACGTTCTACGCGGCCCCCATGCTCGCCAACCTCAAGGGCTACGTCTGGTACTCGCCGGCGAAGTTCAAGGAGTGGGGTGTCGAGGTCCCCAAGACGCTCGATGAGCTCATGACACTGACCGCCACGATCCAGCAGAAGACCGGCGCCGCCCCCTGGTGTGCCGGCTTCGCCTCCGGAGACGCCTCCGGCTGGCCCGGCACCGACTGGATCGAGGACATGGTTCTCCGCCAGTCCGGCCCCGAGGTGTACGACCAGTGGGTCGCGAACGAGGTCAAGTTCACCGACGCCCCCATCAAGGAGGCTTTCGACGCGACGGGCAAGATCCTGCTCAACCCCGCATACGTCAACGCCGGCTTCGGTGACGTCAAGAGCATCAACTCGGTCGCCTTCGCCGACGTGGCCGCCAAGGTCGCCGACGGCAGCTGCCCGATGACGCACCAGGCCTCGTTCCTGTCGTCGAACTTCCTCACGGTCACCAACGCCGCGGGCCAGACGCCCACCGTCGCCCCCGACGGTGACGTCTACGCGTTCCTGCTCCCCGGCGTGACCGAAGGCCAGCTCGCGGTCGAGGGTGGCGGTGAGTTCGTCACCGCCTTCTCCGACGACGCGAACGTGCAGAAGGTCGTGGAGTTCATGTCGACGCCGGAGTTCGCCGACGCTCGCGTGAAGCTCGGCGGCGTGATCTCGGCGAACAAGGGTGCCGACCCGTCGCTCGCCTCCAGCGAGTTCCTCTCCGAGGCGATGAAGACGCTGCAGGACCCGAACACCACGCTCCGTTTCGACGCCTCCGACCTGATGCCCGCGACCGTCGGTTCGGGCTCGTTCTGGAAGGGCATGGTCAGCTGGATCGACGGCACGTCGACCGACCAGGTCCTCAGCGACATCCAGGCCGGTTACAACAACTGACCTCTTGAGGTCCACCCGATGGGTCGTCCGCGCGGCGGGCGGCCCATCGGGTCCATACTTCTCATCTGCCCGGCGCCGCCCGGGCATTCATCGGTGAGCACGAAGGCGTGCTCGGGAGGGACGTCATGACCGAGATCACACACGCGGAGAAGACGCCGTCGGCGTCACCTCCGCCGCGCGGGCGAGCGGCGGTCCGGCCGCGGGACTCCGCGCCACATCGCCGCACCACGTTGCTCGTGGTCATGGTGGGGCTCATCCTCGTGGTGGCGCTCTTCCTGTTCATGATCACGCGGGCTCCCGCAGAGACGAAGCCCACCACTCTCGGGTTCTCGCTCAACAGCTTCTTCAATTGGCTCGGCGGGCTGAGCCCCCTCGCGCAGATCCCGCTCGTCCTCCTCGCTTTCGGCGTGGTGGTCGGGCTGCTGCTCCTGCTGATCGAGTACGCCCCCCGCTCGGGCAAGGGCTACTTCTGGCTCCGCCTCGTGGCGTGCTTCGCGATCCCCGTGCTCGCGTTCATGCTGCTGCGTCCCTACCAGAACGCTGTCATCTACGTCCTCGGCATCGCGGTCATCCTCGGCGCGATCCTCTTCTACGCCGACTACCGGTCGCGCCAGGGAGCCGGCTATCTCTTCCAGCTGATCCTCTTCGCCGCCCCGGCCGCGATCCTGCTGCTGCTCGGCCTGGTCTACCCCGCGATCACCACGTTCTTCCAGTCGTTCTTCGACAAGACCGGTGACAACTTCGTCGGTTTCGACAACTACGTGTGGACCTTCACGAACCCCGAGGGATTCTGGTCGGTCATCAACACCCTCATCTGGGTGCTCCTCGCCCCCACCATCGCCACCGCGATCGGCCTCGCCTACGCCGTCTTCATCGACCGGGCTGCGGGGGAGAAGTACCTCAAGGTGCTCATCTTCATGCCGTTCGCGATCTCGTTCGTCGGCGCCGGCATCATCTGGAAGTTCGTCTACGACTTCCGTCAGGGCGACCAGCTCGGCATCCTAAACGCCATCGTCACCGCCTTCGGGGGACAACCGGTCTCGTGGCTCGCCGCCACGCCGCTGGTCAACACGCTGCTCCTGGTCGTGGTGTTCATCTGGAGTCAGACGGGCCTCGCGATGGTCATCCTGTCGGCGGCGATCAAGGCCGTGCCGCCGGAGCAGATGGAGGCCGCCGAACTCGACGGCGCGAGCGCGTGGGAGCGTTTCATCAATGTCACCGTTCCCGGCATCCGCTCGTCGCTCATCGTCGTGCTCACCACGATCGCGATCGGTGCGCTGAAGATCTACGACATCGTCGCGGTCATGACCGGTGGCCGTAACGACTCGACCGTTCTCGCCTTCGAGATGGTCAATCAGCAGCAACGTTTCCAGAGCTACGGGCACTCCGCGGCGCTGGCGGTCGTGCTGTTCGTCTTCGTGCTCCCGCTGATCATCTTCAACGTGCGCCAGATCCGGAAGCAGAGGGAAGTGCGATGACCACCTCGACCGTCGTCCTCGAGCCCACGACCGACTCGCGCTCTGCGCGTCAGGTCGCGCGCGACACCCGCAAGCACGAGGCCATGGCCCGCAAGCGCCTGACCTCGAAGGGCGCCACGATCGCGGCCGTCGTGATCGCGTTCTTCTGGACCATCCCGACGTTCGGCTTGTTCGTGACGTCGTTCCGCCCCGGATCCGACACCCAGTCGACCGGGTGGTGGACCGTCTTCACCGACCCGAGCTTCACGCTGGAGAACTACCGGCTCGCCCTGACGTCCGGTGGCACGGCTCTGACCCTCGCGCAGTCGTTCCTGAACTCGCTCGCGATCACGATCCCGGTCGTGATCTTCGCCCTCGCGATCGCCTCGCTCATCGCGTACGCGTTCGCGTGGATCGACTTCAAGGGCCGCAACTTCTTCTTCATCTTCATCTTCGCGTTGCAGATCGTGCCCCTGCAGATGGCGCTCGTGCCGCTGCTGAGCCTGTTCTCGCGCGGCCTCACGATCAACGAGGTCACGATCTTCCCGGGCTTCGACCTGCGCGGGGTGGAGCACAGCTTCGCCACCGTGTGGATCGCGCACGTGATCTTCGCGATGCCGTTGGCGATCTTCCTGCTGCACAACTTCATCGCTGAGATTCCGAACGAGGTGATCGAGGCCGCGCGCGTGGACGGTGCCGGGCACGGTCAGGTGTTCTTCCGCATCATCCTCCCGCTCGCCGCTCCCGCGCTCGCCTCGTTCGCGGTGCTGGAGTTCATCTGGGTGTGGAACGACCTGCTGGTGGCGACGATCTTCGCGCCATCGTCATCGCTGCCACTGACACAGTCGCTCAACTCCCTGTCGGGCACCTGGGGCGACCAGTGGTTCCTGCAGTCGGCGGGAACGTTCATCTCGATCCTCGTGCCGATCATCGTGTTCTTCCTGCTGCAGCGCTTCTTCGTGCGCGGTCTGCTGGCGGGCGCGACGAAGGGCTGAACCCGGAACGACGAAGGGGCGTGGCATCCGGTGGGGTGCCACGCCCCTTTCGTCGTTCCCGGATACGTCTGCCGGGCCGGGGCCGAATGCTCGGCGGTTTCCTGAGCGCACGCATAAACGCGATCCGCGCTCATAAACGCGTGGAGGTCGCGTTTATGCGTGTCGATCGCGTTTATGCGGGCCACTCCACGCCCCGCGCCGCCCGCCCGCACCCGCCGCGCGGCGCGCGGGGGCTCAGGCGCTGCAGCTCAAGCGTGACTGGATGTCGCGCATCGCGTCGATCTCAGCCGACTGGCCGGTGATGATCGCCTGCGCGACCTCGGCCACGCGCTGGTCGTCACCCAGCTCGATGACGGCCTGTGCCATCGGGATCGCCCCCTGGTGGTGGCGGATCATCAGGCTCAGGAAGAGGCAGTCGGCGGGCTGGCCCTCGAGGGTGCGCAGCTGGTCGAGCTCGGCATCCGTGGCCATGCCCATCTGCGCGAGGAGCTCCTCCTGCGTGTACGCGGCGGTGTCGCCGTGGCTGTGCGCCCCGGATGCCTGCATCCACGTCATGAGCGGCTGCGGGGAGGACTGGGGGAGACCCCACTGCACGAGCCACCCGTACATCTCGCCGCGCTGGCCGGACTGGGTCGTGGCGATGTCGTATGACAGGGTGCGCAGCTCGTCGTCGTCGGTCTTGCGATAGATCTCCATCGCCATGAGCACCGCCTGCGTGTGGTGCACCTGCATGTCGCGGGCGAAGCCCGCCTCGGCGGAGGTCGTCGAGGGGTACGTGGGCGCGGCCGTCGCACCGAACGCGGTGAAACGTCCGATGGCGAAGGCCACGGCCACGACCGCGACGGTGACGATCGCGATGACGATCCACCGGACCGCGGGGCGGGCGACCGGGGCGTCGTCGCTCATCGTCAGGCCTTGCCGGGTCCGTCGATCGCGCCGGAGCACGTGGCGTTCGGCTCGGGGACGTTCTGGCTGCGCCAGTACTCGGTGAAGAACTCGCCGATGCGCGGGTCGGTCGGGTCGTCGACCTTGAGCTGGTGGTTCCATCCGCTGACGGCGACAGGGGTGTCGAGGCCCGGGTACGGCGAGAGGATCGCGTAGCTCGAGGGCATGACGGCCTTCAGCGCGTCGATACCGGCCGCGTCGACCTCGTCGGGGTTGTAGGTGATCCAGATCGCGCCGTGCTCGAGCGAGTGCACGGCGTTCTCGTTCTGCTGCGGCTCGGTGTAGACGCCGCAATTCAGCCAGTACGGGTTGTGCGGGCCGCCGGCGGGCGGGTTCTGCTCGTAGGTCACGGCGCCCTGCACGTGGTCGGAGCGGTTCTCGAACGTCTGCACGCCCTCGATCTCGCGACCGGTGCTGTTGCCGGCCTGGTAGCTGGTCGGCGGCTCGGGGGCGAAGACGAACGAGGCCACCACGAGACCGACGATCGCGAGAGCCGCGGTCGATCCGACGACCCACCACACGAGCTTGCCGCGCTTGCGCCGCGCGATCTGCTTCTGGTACTCGGCGAGCTTCGCCTGGCGCTTCTGCTCACGCTGCTGCTTGACGGTCAGGTCGATCTCCGACTGCTTCGCCGGATTTCCGCTGAGGCGTTTTTCGGGGGGAGGGGTCATGCGCTGTGTTCGTCTCTCTTCGGGGCGGGACACGTCGGTCGAGGCCGATTCGTCCCACCCTATTCGGATGAATGAGGTGCGGGCCTGGGAGGAAACCGCATTCCCGATGGTGGAGACCCGGGGCCCCGCGGTAGTATGACGATGTCGAATCGATTCGAGGTTCGACGATCCCCCAATATTTCTTCAGCCCGACTCGATTCGGGCTGTCCGTGTTGCGAAACGAATTGACGCGTGCTCGATACTGCTTCTCTCCCCGTCGTCCCCCCGAAGGCCCCCGTCGAACGATCGGCGACGGACGCCATCCGCACCCTGGGCACGAATCCCGCGACGGCGCCGATCGTGCTGCACCCCGGCGATGCCATCCCCGCCTCGCGCCGTCTGCTGTACATCATCGTCCTCGGGGCTCTGACGGCGCTCGGACCGTTCACCATCGACCTGTATCTGCCGGCGTTCCCCGTGCTCGAGGCCGATTTCCAGACCAGTGCTGCCGCGATCCAGCTCACCCTGACGGGGACGATGATCGGGTTCGCGCTGGGGCAGCTGATCGTCGGGCCCTTGAGCGACAAGGTCGGTCGACGGCTGCCGCTGCTGTCGGTGACCGCCCTGCACGTGGCCGCAAGCATCTTCGCCGCCCTCGCCCCGTCACTCGAGACGCTGTCGATCGCCCGCGTGCTGATGGGGGCGGGAGCTGCCGCGGGCGGCGTGGTGGCCGCGGCCATCATCCGCGATCTGTTCGGTGGACGCCGCCTCGTGGTCATGCTGTCGCGCATGGCCATGGTGTCGGGTGTCGCCCCCGTGCTCGCCCCCCTCGCCGGATCGGCCCTGCTGCTGGTGATGGACTGGCGGGGCATCTTCGTGGTGCTGGCCGTCTACGGCGCCCTCATGCTCGTGTCCGCGGTGCTGTTCGTCCCCGAGACGTTGCCGCCGGCGCGCCGCAGCGGCCCCGGAACGACGACGGTGTGGCAGCGCTACGCGAGCGTCTTCCGCGACCGCGTCTTCATCGGTGTGCTCATCATCGGCGCCATGGCCTTCAGCGGGCTGTTCTCCTACCTCTCGGCATCCTCGTTCCTCTTCCAGGAGACGTACGACTTCGATGCCCAGCAGTACGGCGTTCTTTTCGCGGTGAACTCCGTGGGCGTCGTGGTCGGCGTGCAGATCGCGTCCCGCCTGGCAGCGCGGTTCGGTCCCCAGTGGGTGCTCGCGGTGTCCACGCTCGTGCTCGTCCTCGCGGGCGGAACGATCGTGCTCACCGACCAGCTCGGTCTGGGGCTCTGGGGAACCGTGATCCCGCTGTTCTTCTTCATGACCGCGTGCGGTTTCACGTTCCCCTGCGCGCAGGTGCTCGCGCTCGACCGCCACGGCAAGGCCGCGGGCACGGCACAGTCGATCATCGGGGCGGCGAACTTCGGTGTCGCGGGGATCATCTCGCCCGTCGTGGGGCTGCTGTCGACCGGAGCGGGCATCACCGCGACGACGATGGCCTCGGTCATGGTGGGGTGCGCGATCATCGGCGTGCTGGCGCTGTGGGTGCTCGTGCGACCGCGCACGGTCGAGCGACTCGCTCCCTGACGGCGGGCCGAGAAGGGTAGCAGAGGGCGCGCCCCCGCAGCGATGTGCGCGCAGAGGCGGCATCATGAACCAATGGATGCCGACTCCGCCGCCGCGACGCCCCTCACGGTCCGCTCCGAGCGCATGCGGGGCATCTTCGGCGTCACCTTGGTGGCTCTGGCCTGCGGACTCGGTGCGTGGGTGTTCTTCCGCGGGGCGACGCCGTTCGCGATCGACGTGTGGTGGAACCAGCTCTTCGTCGCGGCGCCCTCGCAGCCGCTCCTCACCTTCGCGTTGACGTTGGACGAGATCGGCGGGCACTGGGTGGCGGTGTTCGTCGTTCCGCTCGGGGGAGCGCTGGCCTTGTTCCTCGTGGGACGCCGTTGGGCCGCGCTGTACTTCCTGGCCGCGTCGGTGGGAAGCGCCGCCATCGTGCAACTGCTCAAGCACACATTCGGGCGCGCGCGTCCCGAAGACATCCTCGTCCTCTCGGATCACGGATCCTTCCCCTCCGGACACACGGCCAATGCCGCCACCGTCGCGGTGGTCGCAGCCATCGTCTTCCCCGCGGTCTGGGTCCGCATCGCGGGGGTCGCGTGGGTCGTCCTCATGGCGTTCAGTCGCACCTACCTGCATGCGCATTGGCTCTCCGACACGCTCGGCGGCGCGCTGGTGGGAGCGGGGGTCGCTCTCATCCTCGCGGCCTCTTTCTCACACCTGCGTGTGCGCGACGACGACCGTCTCGCGGTGCGTCGGGCCGTGCGGAGGTCGGATGCCGCGACCCCGGCGTCATCGTAGGCTGACCGCCATGAGCGACAACGGACCGTCGGCTGCCCGTCCCCCCGAAGATCCCGAGGTCACCCGCCTACGGGCGGCGGCCGAGGCCGCTGAGGCGGAGCTGCGCCTCGCACGTGCGCGTGCCGATCTCGCGGAGGCGGAGGCGGCGGCGGCGCGAGCCCGTGCGGCGGAGGCGGCCCCTTCGTCCGCGGGAGGTGCGGTGCCATCCGCCCCGGTCGCGGACGGGACGGCGGCGGCCGTTCCGACACCCGCCTTCGAGAGCCCCGCGCCCCCGAGCCCCGCCCCTGCGGGACCCGCGACAGCACCGAACACCGCGGCGCCGTCCACCCCCGCCCCGTTGACCGACGCGCAGGTGTCCACGATCGCGGCCGGATACGCCGCTGACGGCGCGTCGCTGGATCTCGGCGTGCTGATGAACGGCGGGCCGGTGGCATCCGTTCCCATCCGCATCCCGCTCGCGATGACGAATCGCCACGGACTCGTCGCGGGAGCCACGGGCACCGGCAAGACCCGCACCCTTCAGCTCTTGGCCGAGCAGCTCTCCGCGCAGGGCGTGCCGGTGTTCGCGGCCGATATCAAGGGCGACCTCTCGGGCATCGCCGCCCCGGGCGCGCCGAGCGACAAGCTCGCGGCGCGCACGGCGACCCTGGGACAGGACTGGTCGCCGCGCTCCTACCCGACGGAGTTCTTCGCCCTCGGCGACGACGCCGGGTCGGGCATCCCCGTCCGGGCGACCGTGTCGGGTTTCGGTCCGCTGCTGCTGAGCCGCGTGCTCGGGCTGAATGCCACCCAGGAGTCGAGCCTCGGGCTCGTCTTCCACTACGCCGACGAGAAGGGTCTCGCCCTCGTCGACCTCCCCGATCTGCGGGCCGTGCTGACGTACCTCACGAGCGACGACGGGAAGGACGAGCTCAAGGGAATCGGCGGTCTGTCGTCGGCGACAGCCGGGGTCATCCTGCGCGAGCTCGTGGCGTTCTCGTCTGCTGGCGCCGACACGTTCTTCGGGGAGCCCGAGCTCGACGTGTCGGTGTTCCTGCGGACGGCGGGCGACGGATCCGGCATGGTGAGCCTGCTCGAAGTGCCGAACGTCGCGTCGCGCCCCGAGCTGTACTCGACGTTCCTGATGTACCTCCTCGCCGAGCTGTACGAGGTGCTGCCCGAGGTCGGCGACCTCGACAAGCCGAAGCTCGTGTTCTTCTTCGACGAGGCGCACCTGCTGTTCCGCGACGCGTCGAAGGCGTTCCTCACCGCGATCAACCAGACGGTGCGTCTGATCCGCTCGAAGGGGGTCGGCGTGTTCTTCGTCACCCAGACGCCGAAGGACGTGCCCGGTGATGTGCTCGCGCAACTCGGCTCGCGTGTGCAGCACGCTCTGCGCGCCTTCACCCCCGACGACGCCACGGCTCTGCGTGCGTCGGTGCGCACCTACCCCGACTCGGGATACGACCTCGAACGGGTCCTGCAGGAACTCGGAACGGGCGAGGCGATCGTCACCGTCATGAACGAGCGGGGCGCCCCGACTCCCGTGGCGTGGACGCGCCTGTTCGCTCCCCGCGCGTCGATGGCGCCGATTCCGGCGGAGACCATGGCATCCGCCGTCGCCGCGTCCGCGCTGTTCGTCACCTACGGCACCCCCATCGATCCCGAATCGGCGCGCGAGATCCTGGGCGCGCGAATGCAGGCCGCGGCCGACGCTCGCGCCGCGGCGGAGAAGGCGAAACAGGATGCCGCCGACGCCGCCGAGTACGCCAAGCAGAAAGCGGCGATCGACAAGGCCCACGCCGACGCGCAGAAGAAGGCACAGCGCGAGTACGAGCGCATCCTGAAGAGCACCGCCGGTTCGAGCCGCCGGTCGAGCACGCCCACCGCTCCGCTCGATGACCTCCTGGGGCGCGGCACGACGAAGTCGCTCGTGAACGGGGTGATCCGCGGGCTCTTCGGCACGGGCCGGCGCCGCTGATCCACGGCTCGATGCACCCCGGCCGATCACGGCGGCGTTCGTCGGGGCGGCGACCTCGGAGGCACCGGATGCCGCGGGCTCGTGGCCCTGTGCGAACGCGCTCCGTCGCGCAGGCGGTGCGACAGCTCCTCACGGAGGGGCCGATCGGGGAGGACGACAGCGGGACTTTCGGGCGCTGCGGCGGGAACCGTGCGCTCGCCGGTGACGGGGATGAGGGCGACCTCCTGTGCGCGATCGGGGTCGCCTCGTCCTCGTTCGTGCCGATGAGCAACGTGACGGCGCAGGCTCACCCTCGCGCCGTCGTCAAGCCCCCGGGGATGTCGGATGCCGGGCGTACCGTTTCGGGCATGAGCGAGCTCACCACGCCCACCGGCCGCGAACCCGCCCTCGTCGCACAGCCCCGGCCCGACGGCTCCGAGCCACGTGCTCTCGTCCTCGGCGCCACCGGGTACCTGGGCGGGCGACTCGTGCCGCGCCTGCTGGCCGCGGGCTATCGGGTGCGCGTGCTCGCGCGCGACCCTGCGCGCGCGGAGGCGTTCCCGTGGGGCGGCGATGTCGAGGTCGTCCGTGGCGATGCGACCGACGCGCGCGCGGTGCGTGAAGCGGTCGACGCCGTCGATGTCGTCTACTACCTCATCCACTCGATGGGCGGCGGTAAAGACTTCGAGGACACCGATCGCCGTGCGGCCCGCACGGTCGCGGATGCCGCGGCCGCGGCATCCGTCAGTCGGATCGTGTACCTCGGGGGCCTGCATCCGCTCGACGCTCCGCTGTCGCCGCACCTGCGCTCGCGGGTCGAGGTCGGCGAGATCCTGCTGGCCAGCGGCGTGCCGACACTCGTCCTGCAGGCGGGGGTCGTGATCGGCTCGGGGTCGGCGTCGTTCGAGATGGTCCGACACCTCACCGACGTGCTGCCCTACATGCCCGCGCCCAAGTGGGTGCGAAACCACATCCAGCCGATCGCGGTCCGCGACGTGCTGCACTACCTGCTCGGCGCGGCGCGGGTCGCCCCGAACGTCAACCGCGCCGTCGACATCGGCGGCCCCGACGTGCTGCGGTACGGGCAGATGATGAACGGCTATGCGCTGGAGGCAGGTCTCCACCAGCGTCCGATCGCGTCGCTGCCGGTGCTCACGCCGCGCCTCGCCTCGCACTGGGTCAACCTCGTCACGCCCATCCCGAAGGCGATCGCGCGGCCCCTCGTGGAGTCGCTGCAGAACGACTGCGTCGTGAAAGACCGCGCGGTCGATGACCTCATCCCGCGACCCGAGGGTGGGCTCATGCCCTATCGCGCTGCGGTCAAGCTCGCCCTGCGGCGCGTGAACGACGACACCATCGAGACCAGTTGGCAGGATGCCGAGGTCTCCGGCGTGCCGAGCGACCCCCTGCCGAGCGACCCCGACTGGGCGGGACGCCTCGTGTACACCGACAAGCGCTCCATGCACACGACAGCTAACGCCGCTCAGCTGTGGTCCGTCATCGAAGGCATCGGCGGCGAGAACGGGTGGTACTCGTCGCCCCTGTTGTGGGCGATCCGCGGGTGGATGGACCGCCTCGTCGGCGGCGTCGGCCTCGCGCGCGGCCGCCGGAGCCGGTCGGTCGTCACCGTCGGCGACGCGCTCGACTTCTGGCGCGTCGAGGCGATCGAGCCGGGGCACCTGCTGCGCCTCCGTGCCGAGATGAAGGTGCCCGGGGGCGCCTGGCTCGAGCTGCGCGCGACACCCGACGGCGACGAGGCGCGATTCGACCAGCGGGCCCTGTTCTTCCCGACCGGGCTCGCGGGCCGGCTGTACTGGCTCGCCGTGCTGCCGTTCCACGGCCTGATCTTCAGCGGCATGGCTCGGCGCATCACCGCCGCGGCCGAGCACGTGCAGCGTGAAGACCCCGCGCCGAAGGCGGAGGCCGGGCGAATCGCGCCCGAGGTGCCCGAGGTCGAGACGGTCGGCCGGTGACGCGGGCCGAGGCGCGCGCTGGCCGGTCCGAGTCCCCTCGCGGGGTGCGCGGCGTCGGTCCGTGGCATCCTGTCGCGCCTAGGCTGATCCCGTGCCGCACGTCGCCAGGGTGATCACCGTTTCCGACCGCTCCGCCGCGGGGCTCCGTGAAGACCGGGGCGGCCCGCTCGCCGTCTCGTTGCTGCGCGATGCGGGTTTCGACTGCGCCGACGCCGTGGTCGTACCCGATGGCGCGGAAAGCGTCGAGGCTGCTCTGCGCGACGCGGTCGCGGCGGGCCCCGGCCTCATCGTGACGACCGGGGGCACGGGCGTCTCCCCGCGCGATCGCACGCCGGAGGGCACGGCGCGCGTGCTCGACCGCGAGCTGCCCGGCATCGCCGAGGAGCTCCGCCGTCGGGGGATCTCCGACACGCCCCTCTCCATCATCTCGCGCGGGCTCGCGGGGATCGTCGGCCCCGGCTCACTCGTCGTGAACCTTCCCGGGTCGACGCGGGCCGTGGCATCCGGGATCTCGGTGATCGCCGAGATCGCCCCGCACGTGCTCGACCAACTCGCCGGAGGAGACCACGCATGAGCGCCGTTCGCATCGCCCGACTCTCCGAGGAGCCGCTCGACCTGGACGCGCACCTGCGTGCCGTGGAAGATGACGCGTCGGGGGCGGTCACGACGTTCGTCGGTCGCGTCCGCAACACCGATCCGGATGCCTCCGACGCGGTCATCGCGCTCGAGTACAGCGCGCACCCCGATGCGCCGGCCGCCCTGGAGCGCATCGCCGCGGCGGCGGCCGAGGGCACCGATGCGATCGTCGCGGTCAGTCACCGCGTCGGTCGACTCGAGGTGGGGGAGGCCGCTGTCGTGATCGCGGTGGCATCCGGTCACCGGGCCGCCGCGTTCGAGGTGTGCCGCGCGGTGATCGAGACGATCAAGACCGACCTCCCCGTGTGGAAACGTCAGGTCGAGGCCGACGGCACGACGCAGTGGAAGGGTCTGGGCGGGTAGGTTTGCGGGGCTCGTAGGTCGCCGGCCCGCGGCGGGGCCGTGCGGGAGACGGGGCTCGGAAAAGCCGGCCGGGTGGGCGGGGCAGCGAGCTCGTGCACGGGATCCGGAGATGTACACCGGATCCGGATGGATTGCCGGGATGCGTCCGGATCTGTTGCCCGTTTCCGGATCTGTGACGCGAGGCCGCACGGGCGCGGGCGGCGCGAGGGCACGAGGTTCCCCGGCGCGAGCCGGAGGGTCAGCCGCCCGCGAACGGCGGCAGGACGTCGACGTGCGTCGCACCCGCGAGGGGAATGTCATCGTCGTGTCGCGTGCCGTCGACCAGCACGGCACAGCGATCCAGGATGCCGGAGAGCGCGGGGTGGTCGCTCACGACAGCGGTGCGCAGGGCCGCGAGCGTCGCCTCGAAGCGTTCCTCGGCGTCGGTCCCGGCGGCCTCGGCCGCGGCGGCGAAGTAGCGGACACGGACGCTCATGCGGAGGCTCCGTGGGCGGGAGCGGTGGGGATTCCCGTCGTGGAAGCAGCGGCGACGGCGCTCGCTGCCGGGGTCGCACCCGGCTCGACCGGGCGCACCCAGTCGCCCGACTTCCCGCCGGTCTTCGACACGATGCGCACGTTCTCGATGGAGGTGCCCTTGTCCATGCCCTTCACCATGTCGACGATCGCGAGGGCGGCGACCGAGACGCTGGTCAGCGCCTCCATCTCGACGCCGGTGCGGTCAGCGGTGCCGACGGTCGCCTCGATCTCGACGCCCTCGTCGGTGATCTCGAGATCCACCGAGGCGCGGTGCACGCCGATGACATGGGCGAGGGGGAGGAGCGCGGGCGTCGACTTCGCGGCCTGGATGCCGGCGATCCGCGCCACGGCCAGCACATCGCCCTTGGGGGCGGTGCCGTCGCGGAGAGCGGCGACGACCTCGGGCGCACAGCGCACGAAACCGCGCGCTGTCGCCGTGCGGACGGTGGGCTGCTTGAGCGTGACGTCGACCATGCGGGCGTGGCCCGCGGCATCCAGGTGGGTGAAGGTCATGAAATCAGCATGACATCGAGTGGGTCGCCCACCGACACGGTGGACACCTCGGCGGGGACGATCGCGAAGGCCTCGGCCCGCGCGAGGGAGGCGGCGAGGTGCGACCCGGAGCCCCCCGCGGTCGCCGGACGCACGGTGCCCTCGACCAGGTCGATCGCGGCCGGGAGGTACTGGCGGCGACCGGGTGGGGTCGTCCAGGACTCGGATGCCGTGAGCCGAGCCGTTCGTCGGTCGAGCACCGCGCGACCCTGCAGCGCGAGCAGCGCGGGCCGCACGAACACCTCGAACGACACCGCGACGCTCACGGGATTGCCGGGGAGCCCGAAGACGAGCCGGCCGTCGTCGAGGACCCCGAAGGCCTGCGGTTTTCCGGGTTGCATCGCGACCTTCTCGAAGGCGATGCGGTCGGAGAGTGCGAGGCGCACGGGCTCGTAGGCTCCCGCGCTCACCCCGCCGGTGAAGACGACGACGTCGGCGCGCGAGGCGCGTGACAGCACGGTGTCGATGCCCGCGGGGTCGTCTCCCACGCGGTCGACCACCTCGACGTCGGCATCGGCCTCGGTGACGAGGGCGGCCAGCAACGTCGCGTTCGAGTCGGGAGTCTGGCCGCGTGCCGGTGTCGTCCCTGGCGCGACGAGCTCGCTGCCGGTGGACACGACGGCGACGCGGGGGCGCCGAGTGACGCTCACGACATCGACCCCGGCGGCTGCAGCCGCGGCGAGAGCGAGGGATCCGAGCCGCTCGCCGGTCGAGAGGACCACCTCCCCCGACCGGGTGTCGCCTCCGCGCCGACGGATGAACGCGCCTGGACCGACGGGCGCGCGGACGACCTCCACCGTCTCGAGCGAATCGGCGAGACCGCCGACGGTGTCTTCGAACGGCACGACCGCGTCGGCGTCGGTGGGGACGGCGGCACCCGTCATGATGCGTGCGGCCTCGCCCGGGCCGAGCGAGGGATCGTCGGCGGTGCCGGCCGGCAGATCGGCGACGACGCGCAGTGAGGCCGGGTGATCGGCATCCGCTGCCTCGACGTCGGAGAAGCGCACGGCGAAGCCGTCCATGGAGGAGTTGTCGAAGCCCGGGAGATCGTGTGCGGAGAGCACCGGCTCGGCCAGGGTTCGTCCCGCCGCCTCGGACAGCGGCAGCGACGCGGCGGGCAGCAGCGCGACGGCGGCGAGCACACGGGCGCGGTGCTCCTCGACGGTGAGCAGCGGGGTCATCGGGGCCTCCGAGGGGAGCGAGGGGCGGGGTCGTGACGAACGGTACGGGAGACCTCGCCGCCCGGACCCGGGGTGGCGGCGGTCATGCGCGCGCCGCCGGGAGGAGCGGGATCACGTCCTGCCGGGCGCGCAGCGCATCGATGACGACGAGTCGCCCGAGCAGCGGTTCTCCCGCGCCCGTGACGAGCTTGATCGCCTCGGTGGCGAGAAGCCCGCCGACCTGGACGCACAGAGAACCGAGCACGCCGACCTGCGCGCACGTCGGCGGCTCACCGGCGGAGCCGGGCGGGAACAGGTCGCCGAGCACGAGGGGTGCGTGGCCCTCGGGTGGGGCTGACCAGAACACCGTCACCTGCGCCGACCACTCCTGGACGGCTCCCCAGACGAGGGGAATGCCGAGACCCTGGGTCGCGGCGGCGACGGCCTCGCGCGTGTCGAAGGTGTCGCTGCCGTCGATCACGAGATCGGCGTCGGCGAAGAGCTCGCGGGCGTTGTCGGAGGTCAGTCGTACGGCGCGTTCATGAACGACGGTGACGGGCGACAGGTCGCGCACAGCACGCGCGGCGGAGGCTGTTTTCGCGGTGCCGATGTCATCGACGCGATGCAGCAGCTGACGTTGGAGGTTCGTGCGTTCCACGACGTCGTCGTCGATCACCACGAGTTCACCGACGCCGGCGGCCGCGAGAGCGAGCAGCACGGGGGAGCCCAGGCCCCCCGCTCCCACGACCGCGATGCGCGCGGCCGCGATCCGCCTCTGCCCCTCCTCGCCGATACCGGCGAGCACCGCGTGGCGGGCGGTGCGGATGAGCTCTTCCGGGGTGAGGGATGCCACCGGCTCGACGAGCGGTTTCATCCGCCGATCGCGCTCATGGTGCGCTCGGGCTGGACGAAATCGGCGCGCGCGAGCCCGACGCGGTCGGAACCATGGGCGCGGGGCTTGGCCCACATGGCATCCCGCCAGATCTGTGCGAGGCCCTCGTCGTCGGCGCCGTCGCGGAGGGAGGTGAGCAGGTCGGTCTCCTCGTGCGAGAACAGGCACGAACGGATACGGCCGTCGGCCGTGACGCGGGTGCGCGAGCATGCGGCGCAGAAGGGCTCGGTGACGGAGGAAATGATCCCGACGTGTCCGGCGAGGGCGGTCTCGCCGTGGCGGCGCACCTCCCAGCGTTCGGCGGGGGCGGCACCACGACCGCGCGGGTCGGCGGTGAGCGTGAACGCTTCCTCGATCGCGGCGCGGATGTCACGCGCGGGGATGACGTTCGTCGCGCTCCACGAGCGGTCGCCGTCGAGCGGCATGTCCTCGATGAAGCGCATTTCGAAGCCGTTCGACACGGCCCAGTCGACCAGGGGGACGACCTCGGTGTCGTTGATGCCGCGCAGCAGCACGGCGTTGATCTTGATCGGGCCGAGTCCCGCGGCACGGGCGGCCTGGAGACCTGCGAGGACCTTCTCGAGGTGCGGGCGGCGCGTCAGCTCGGCGAACGTTTGGGGGTGCAGGGTGTCGAGCGAGACGTTGAGGCGCGTCAGCCCGGCGTCCTTGAGGTCGTGCGCGCGGGAATCGAGTCCCACGGCGTTGGTCGTCATGGAGATCGGCAGATCGGGATTGTCGGCCCGGATCCCGGCGATGATGTGCTCGAGGTCCTTGCGGACGAGGGGCTCGCCACCCGTGAGGCGCAGTTCCTCCGCCCCCAGCGAGCGGACCGCCACCCGCACGATGCGCCGGATCTCGTCGGCGCTCATCAGCTGTGTCTGCGGGAGCCACGGCATCCCGTCGGCCGGCATGCAGTACGTGCAGCGCAGGTTGCACTTGTCGATCACCGAGACGCGGAGGTCGGTCGCGACGCGGCCGAAGCGGTCACGCAGTCCGCCGCTCTGCGGCGCGCCGGCCACGCGGACGGCACCCGGGTCGCGAGGGGTCACGGGCCGCGCCCCGCCGGTGTCCGTGTCGCGGCGGGGGCCGGTCGTGCGGATGGCGCCGAGCTCGTTCGTCGGCGCGCCCGCGGTCACGGTCGCGCTGAGCGGCACGACGACCGGTCCGCGCGAGGCGTTCGCGTGCTCGGCATCCATGGGTCGAGCCTAGGTCAGTGCGGGACGGGAAAGGGCGGTGCGGGCAGGGGAGCGGAGGAGATTCACGCCGGCGGAGGACCCGGCCGGCCGGGCTCGTCCTCGCGCGGCCTGATCTCGGGTGGTGCCGGTAGCCGGTGCCGGTTCCCGTGCCGGGCAGGCGGGGCAGTGCCGGCCCCGGGGAGGGTACGGTCGTCGCATGCCGAACACCTTCCGCATCGCCACCGCCGCCCGCCTCCTCGGTGTCAGCGACGACACCGTGCGGCGGTGGATCGATCAGGGCGTGCTGCCGACCACCGGTGCTTCACCGGTCGAGATCCCGGGAGCTGCTCTCGCGGAGCGGGCCGTCGCCCTGGCGGACGAGCCCAACGACCCCACCGGTGTCGCCTCGAGCGCGCGCAACCGTTTCGTCGGCATCGTGACGCGCGTGCGCATCGACGGCGTGATGGCCCAGGTCGACCTGCAGTGCGGTTCGCACCGCGTGGTGTCGCTGATGTCGGCCGAGGCCGCCGAGGAGCTCGCGCTCGAGGCCGGGTCCCTCGCCGTCGCCTCGGTGAAGGCGACGGTCGTGACGGTGGAAGCTCCCCGCGGCTGAACCGGCGCGGCGGCGCGCGGCCGCTTCGGTAAAGCGGACCGACTCGACGTGATCCGCGGATATAGTCGGGTGAAAACTCCGCAAACGCGGATTTATCCCCCCGGCGCCTCGTGGCGCGGAAGGAAAACAATGCGCCGTCCTCTTCGCCTCGCCGCCGCCCTGGGCGCCGCCGCCCTGCTCGCTGCCTGTGCGAGCCCCGCGTCCGAGCCCGCGGCATCGGGAACCCCCGGCGGGCAGGACACGCTCAGCGGCACCGTCGAGGTCTACGCCGCCGCCTCTCTTCAGCGGTCGTTCGACGAGATCTCCGCGGCGTTCGAGGCCGCCCACCCCGAGGTCACGGTGAGCGCGGTGTACGACGGCTCGAGCACCTTGGCCACGCAGATCGGCGAAGGCGCCCCCGCGGACGTCTTCGCCTCGGCCGACGAGAAGAACATGGCCAAAGTCGCGGCCCAGGCACCTGACCCGCAGATCTTCGCGGCCAACACTCTCGTGATCGCTGTGCCGTCCGAGAACCCGGGCGCGGTCCGTTCGCTCGCCGACCTCGCGCGTGTGACGACCGTGCTCTGCGCGCCGGAGGTGCCGTGCGGTGCCGCTTCGCAGACGCTGCTGTCGAACGCCGGGGTCGCCGTGAGCCCCGCCAGCGCGGAGCAGAACGTCACCGCGGTGCTGACGAAGGTCGCCGCGGGCGAAGCCGACGCCGGCCTCGTGTACGCCACCGATGTCGTCGGCCGCGACGATGTCGAGGCGATCGTGCCCGACGGTGCCGACGCCGTGGTCAACCGCTATCCGATCGCGGCCCTGACCGATGCCCCGAACCCGGACGCTGCCGCGGCCTTCGTCTCGTTCGTGTTGTCGGGCGAGGGGCAGCGCATCCTCGACGACGCCGGGTTCCGCGCCCCATGAGGTCGGGCGGGTACGTCCCGCGGTGGCTCATCGTGCCCGCGGGGGCCGGGCTGCTGTTCCTCCTGGTGCCGCTGACGGCGCTCATCGCGCGCGTGCAGTGGGCGACGCTGTGGACCGACGTGACCTCCGACGCCGCGCTCTCGGCCCTCGGCCTCTCGGTGACCACCGGTGCCGCGGCCACCGTGATGTGCGCCGTCGTCGGCATCCCTCTCGCCCTCGTGATCGCGCGCAGCCCCGCCCGCACGGCGGCCCTGTTGCGAGCCCTGGTGACGGTGCCGCTCGTGCTGCCACCGATGGTCGGCGGAGTCGCGCTGCTGTATCTGTTCGGGCGGACGGGGTGGTTCAGCGCCCTCGGCCTGCCCTTCACCACGTCGGCGGTGGTCCTCGCCCAGGTGTTCGTCGCGCTGCCGTTCCTCGTGCTCGCGGTCGAGGGGGCGCTCCGCAGCACCGGGGTGGACTTCGAACGCACCGCGGCCTCCCTGGGGGCGAGTCGTGCGACGATCCTGCGCCGCATCACGCTCCCGCTCGCCGCCCCCGGCATCGTGGCCGGAGTGGTGCTGTGCTTCGCCCGCGCGATCGGCGAGTTCGGGGCAACGGCGTTGTTCGCCGGTAACCGACCGGGCGTGACGCAGACGATGCCGCTCGCGATCTACACCGCCTTCAACGGAGCCGGCGTCTCGCAGGGAACCGCTGTGGCGCTGTCCCTCCTGTTGCTCGTGACCGCGGTGGCCGTCCTGCTGCTCGTCCGCGGATGGCGACCGGGGGTCGGGCGGTGAGCGCGGTGAGCCCTCTCCCCGAGGGGCAGGCCGAGGTCGGGCGTCAGACGGTTCCGGATGCCGCCGACCTGCGTGCCCGCATCGTCGTCCGCCGTCGCGATTTCGCCGTCGACATCGCGCTCGAGGTCGCGCCCGGAGACACGGTCGCGGTCATGGGCCGCAGCGGTGCGGGCAAGTCGACGCTGCTCGGCGCGCTCGCCGGACTCGCAGCGCTCGATGATGGCGAGGTCGTGCTGGACGGTCGCGTCCTCGACCGCGCGCCGCGTGTACGTACGGCGCCGATGCACCGCGGGATCGTGCTCCTCGGACAGGACGCGCGCCTCTTCCCGCATCTGAGCGCGCGGGAGAACGTCGCGTTCGGTCCCCGCGCGGCGGGGGTCTCGGCATCCGAAGCCCGCGCGCGCGCCGAGGAGTGGCTGACCCGCGTGGGGCTCGCCGGTGCGGGAGACCGGCGCCCCGCTCAGTTGTCGGGCGGCGAGCAGCAGCGCGTCGCGGTGGCCCGCGCGCTCGCCGCCGAGCCGCGCGTGGTGCTCCTGGATGAGCCGCTCGTGGCCCTCGATGCGGTGACCGCGTCGGAGATCCGGTCGATGCTGCGCGAGCGTCTCGCGGGGGTGACGACGATCGCCGTGACACATGACGCCGTCGACGCCGCAGCCCTCGCCGACCGGCTCGTGATCGTCGAGCGCGGACGCGTGACGCAGACAGGGTCGGTGCGCGAGGTCCTCACGGCACCCGCGACAGCGGTCGCCGCGGCCATCGCCGGGCTCGAACGCGTTGTGGGCGTCTCTCGCCGCGGGGGCTGGGAGAACGCGGGAATGCGGCTGGACTCCACGGATGCCACCTCTCTCGCGCTCGCCGCCACCGACGGGGTTGCGCTCGCCGCCGTCTTTCGCGCGGTCGACGTGCGTCTCGGGGAGGGATGTCCGGCCACCGTCGAGCGCCTCGAACCGACCCCGACCGGTGTCCGTGTCGTGACCGATCGCGGGGCCGCCGAGGTGTCGCCGAGCGAGGCGACGGCGATTCTGCCGGGCGACGTGGTGCTCGCGAGGATCGCGCCGGATCGCGTGCGGTTCGTCGCGGCATCCTGAAGCGCCGTTCGTTCGAGGAGGGGCGCCGGGCACCCGGCCGAGCGTCGGGAGCACCCGGACGCGGGGGAGCCGCTCCGCCGTCATCCTGCCTCGACCGCACGCCGGAGAGCGGGACCCAGGTCATCGGGCGACCGGAGCGCGCGCCGCGCTGCGCCGACCGCGCGGCGCCGTGCGGCGGGACCGGGCGTCGGCGCCGTGAGGGCGACCGCGGCGATGAGGTGGGCGTCGCTCGTCCAGGCCGCGGCGCGCGGCGGAGGGCGGTGAACGAGGGCGAGCACGCGGGCAGCGTCGGTCAGCGCCGCCGCCGACCGGTCGAGTTCCCGGAGGGCGGCGCGTATCCGTGACTCGGCCGCGCGTGCGTCGGTCGCGTCGGCGGCGGCGAGGCGGTCCGAAACCGCGGCGAGAACGGCGCTCAGCCGCGACCGCACGACGTCGGCGGTGCGGACGGGGTACACCAACGCGACCGCGAGGAGCCCGATCGCGACACCCACGACGATCTCGATCAACCGCTGACCGATGAGCGGGCTGGGTTGACCGGTGAGGCGCTCGAGCAGGGTCAGCGCGACCGTCACGCCGAAAGCCCAGACCGCATACCCGATCTCGCGGAACAGGACGCCGACCCCGATCGCCGTGAGAGCCAGCGCGACCACAACCCCGCCGTCGCTCGGCAGCACACCGGCGGGGAGAAGAGCCACGAGAGAGCCCACCGCCGCGCCGATCAGGCGGTGAACCCCGGTGCGGATGGCATCCGCCCGCCCTCGGGGGAGGTAGGCGACGATGATCGTGCTCAACACCACCCACGGCCAGTGCTCGCCGAAGACCGTCCCGCCGACCACGAACGCCACGGTGAGCGCGACGCCCAGCTGCAGAGCGGAGCGCGTGGATGCCGAGGGGCGCAGTCGGCTCGGCGGGAGCACGTCTTCCCGGCCGCCCGACACCGGCCGGGGGATGAGCATCAGCGCTCGAGCCGCGCCCTGCACCGCGGTGACCACGACCCAGGCCAGCACGGCGATCCCGATCGGTGCGAGCACGGCGGCGAGCGGGCCCAGGTCGACTCCCACGCCCGCTGGCAGGAACAGCACTGCGAGGAACGGCGTCGCCACGAGCGAGCCGATCCGACGCCAGAACGGGCCTCGTCCTCTCGACGCGACGACGGCCACGAGCACGACGACGTAGACGAGGGCTCCGATCCACGGGCTCGCGCGCAGGAGCGCCCCCAGGGCGACGCCGGCGAGGCCGACCACCGGCAGGAGGGCGAGCGCTTCGAGGCGTCCTCGCCGATCCCGTTCGAACTGACTCCGGCTGAGCGACGCCGTCAGAGCGATGCCCAGGATGATCGCGGAGGGTTCGGGCAGCACCGTGAGAAGGACCGCCACCACGATCGCCACAGCGAGCAGGGCCAGCGCTCCCCGCCCGAGACGGTCTCGCCATCCCTCGCGCACGCGCTCACGGTAGACCCGCTGTCTTTGAGCGTGCCGTCAGGATCGCAGCGACGACGATCCGACGATCCGCCCCTGCTCCATCCGCACCTCGCGGTCCACGAGCCCGGCCGGCACCTCGACGTGCGAGACGAGCACGACGGCGCGATCCCGATCCACCGCGGTGAGCAGGTCGTGGAGAAGGGCCTCGGATGCCGCGGCGTCGACGCCCGCGGTCGGCTCGTCGAGCACGAGTACGGGGAAGTCGCGCAGCAGTGCACGGGCGAGGGCGAGACGCTGCGCTTGCCCGCCCGAGACGAGGACACCGCGATCGCCCACGCGCGCGTCGAGCCCCCCGCGCTCGGCGACCCACGCCTCCAGGCCGACGCGGGCGAGCACGGCGACGAGGTCGGCGTCGGTGGCGTCGTCGCGAGCGAACAGGAGGTTCTGACGGATCGACTCGTCGAAGAGGAACGGCGACTGCTCGATGAGTCCGATCGTGCGGCGCAGGTCGTCGCCCGACACGGACCGGGCCTCGACGCCGCCGATCGTGTAGGAGCCCGTGTAGTCGAGGAAGCGCGCGAGCACGTGGGCGAGCGTCGTCTTCCCCGCCCCGCTCGGCCCGGTGACGAGCACACGCTCGCCGGCGTCGACCCGGAGCGCGACCGCGGTGAGTCGTCCCGTGTCACCGTCGTCGGCGGCGCGGGCCGGCCAGTGCGCCGCGACGCCGCGGAGTTCGATCCCCGTTCCCAGGGGCGGGGCGTCTCCCGACGGCAGGGGCTCGTCGCGAGGGAGACCGTCGGGGATCGCGTCGGGGACGGCGTCGGCGATACGCTCCGCGGCCGCGCGCACCTGGCGCCAGGATGCCAGGGCCAGGGGCACCGGCCCGAACACCTCGAAAACGGCCATCGGCAGCAGCACGACGACCGCGAGCCCGGGCCCCGACAGCGTGCCGGTGGCGATCCCGGGGGAGGCGACGGCGAGTGCGAGCAGAGACGCGGCACCGGCGAGCACCGACACCGTGCCGGAGGTCAGCCCCTGCGCTGCTCCCCGGCGGATCACCGCGCGCCGCAGAGCGGCATCGGCGGTGCGGATGCGTTCGCGGGCGGCATCCACCGCTGCGTACGCCGTCAACACGTCGAGGTTGGTCAGGAGATCGTGCACGGCATCGGCGACCGCGGCGCGCAGCGGCGCGATGGAGCGTTCCGCGCGCGAGCCGGCGGCCGATCCCACGGCCACCGAGACCGCGAACGCCACGGCGAGACACACGAACAGCGTGAGTGCCGCCGGCCACGAGATGAATGCGGTGAACACGACGGCCGCGAGAGAGGTCAGCGCGGCGGCCGACAAGGGCAGCACGACTCGCAACGGCAGATCCTGCAGCTCTTCGACGTCGTCGACGACGCTCGACAGCAGCCCACCTCGCCGCGCGCGCCCGAGACCGTCCGGGGCCAGCGGCACGAGCTCGCGCACGAGGTCGGCGCGCACGCCCGCCAGCTGGTGCAGGGCCGCGTCGTGGCTCGTCAGCCGCTCCAGGTAGCGGAACACCCCGCGCGACAGCGCGAACGCGCGAACTCCCACGACCGCGGCCGAGAGGTACATCACGAGGGGCTGCTCGGCCGCGCGCGCGATGAGCCACGCGCTCGCCGCGAGCAGCGCCACGGCGCTCAGCGCGGTACCGAACCCCGAGAGCACCGCGGGGGCGAACCGACGACGCGAGGGCATCGCCGAGCGCAGGATGCCGCGCACCCGCGCGTTCACGAGCGCGCTCCGTCGCGTCCGGGTACGGGGCGGGGGTGGCTGAGGGTGCCGGAGCCTCCGGTCCCTTCGACGGGCTCAGGGGCCCGGGGCGCGGGGTCGGGGACCGGGGATGCGGGTTCGGGGCGCAGTTCGACCACGCGGTCCGCGATCGACCGCGCGGACGGACGGTGCGAGACCAGCAGCACCGCGCGGCCCGCATCGGCCTCGCGGCGCAGGGTCTCCCACAGGTGCGCCTCGGTCGTGGCATCCAGGGCGCTGGACGGCTCGTCCAAGACGAGGATGCGCGCTCCACCCGTGCGCATGCGGTACAGCGCCCGCGCGACGGCGACGCGCTGAGCCTGGCCGCCCGAGAGCCCCGACCCGCCCGCGCCGAGAGGCGTTCGGGGTGAGATGTCGGCGGCGCCCGCATCGGCGAGCGCCTGCTCGACGGCGGCGGGGTCTGCGACCGATCCGAGCGCGACGTTCTCGCCCACCGTTGCCGACACCAGTCCGGGGCGCTGCCCGGCCCAGGCCACCGCGGCGCGGGCGTGCGGGACGGTCGTGCCGTCGACGCGCACCTCGCCGTCGTAGTCCGCGAAGCCGAGCACGGCGGCGATGAGCGACGACTTGCCGACGCCGCTCGGGCCGCTGACGAGCAGGACCTCGCCCGGTCCGACCGACAGTGACGCCGTCGGCATCCGGTGCACTCCTCGGTGCACCCGCACCCCGCTCACCTCGAGCGTCGATCCGGCGGGGGCGGGCCCTGCATCCGCGACAGGTGCGGTGCGGGCCGCATCGAGCGCGTCGAAGATCTCACCCGTGGCGGCCACTCCCTCCGAGGCCGCGTGAAACTGCACGCCCACCTGCCGAAGGGGCAGGTACGCCTCGGGTGCGAGCAACAGCACGAACAGCCCGACCAGCAGCGACAGATCGCCGGCGAGCAGGCGGAAACCGATGGTCACCGCAATGATCGCGACCGAGATGGATGCCAGGAACTCCAGTGCGAAACCCGAGAGGAACGACACGCGCAGCACGGTCATCGTCTCGCGCTTGTAGTCGCGCGTGACGGTCTCGATCGTGTCGGCGGCGCGGTGCTGGCGGCCGAACGCCTTGAGCGTGCCGAGTCCCTCGACGGTGTCGGCGAAGCGCGAGGCGAGGCGGCCGAGCGTGCGGTACTGCTTCTGCTGCACCGACCGCGTCGCCAGGCCGATCAAGACCATGAAGATCGGGATGAGGGGGATCGTCAGCACCACGATGAGTCCCGACAGGGGATCGGCGAGGGTGATCGCCCCGATCAGGATCGGCATGGTGATCGCCGTGGCGACGAGCTGGGGAAGGTATCGCCCGAAGTAGGCATCGAGCGCTTCGAGCCCGTGCCCGGCGGTCAGGGAGAGCGCGGCGATGTTGCGTCCGGCGAGCCATCGTGGCCCGAGCCGGGCCACCGCGGCGACCAGTTTCTCGCGCAGTTGGAGCGAGGCGACCGCCGCTCCCCGGGCTGACACGCGCTCGGATGCGGCGATCAGCAGACCCCGGAGAAGGATCAGGGATGCCGCGACGGTGACGTACGTCCACAGCTCGACGGGCGGCCGACCCGAGATCGCGCCGACGAGAGCCGAGGTCAGCGCCCACGAGAAGCCGACGATGACGCCGGTCTGCGCGAGGACGATCGCGGCGCTGATGACGAGGAAGCCGCGCGCGGCCGTGGCGTAGCGGACGAGCCGCGGGTCCACGGGCCGCATCTTCTCCGGCCCCTCGTCGCTCACGGTATCGATCCTCTCAGACGCGTCGTCCCGCTCTGGTGGGGAGCGGGACGACGACGGTGTCAGTGCGCGACGAGCGCAGCCTTCTCGATGCGCGCCCGGGTGACGCGCTTGCGGAACACCCAGTACGTCCACCCCTGGTAGGCCAGGACGAGGGGCAGGAAGATCAGCGCGGCCCAGCTCATGATCGTGAGCGTGTAGTCGGTGCTGGACGCGTTCTCGATCGTCAGGCCCGAGCCGGGCGCGAGCGTCGAGGGCATCACGTTCGGGAACAGGGCGAAGAACAGCGCCAGGACCGCGGTGACGATCGTCACCGCGCCGAGGGCGAAGGCGGTGCCTTCGCGGCCCCGGAGGTTCGCGACCCAGGAGCCGATGAGCGTCAATGCCGCCACGCCGGAGAACCCGACCACTCCGAGCAGGAGCGGCGCCCCCACGCTCGCCGCGTGCACGATGGTCCACACGAGGAACACCGCGGCGACCACGATCGTGGCCAGTCCCGACTTCGTCGCCAGGGCGCGCGCATCCGCGCGCACCTGCCCGTCGGTCTTCAGTGCGACGAAGTACACGCCGTGGGTGAAGAAGAGCAGCAGGGTCGTGAGGCCCCCGAGCAGACCGTAGGGGTTCAGCAGCGTCAGCAGGCTCCCGACGTATTCGTGATCGGCATCCAGGGGTACGCCCTGCACGATGTTCGCGAAGGCCACGCCCCACAGCAGCGCGGGCACGGCCGAGCCGATGACGATCATGCGGTCGAAGCCGCGCTTCCATTTCACCGAGTCGCGCTGGTGCCGGTATTCGAACGACACACCGCGGGCGATGAGCGCCAGCAGGATCAGCAGCAGGGGCAGGTAGAACCCGCTGAAGAGGGTGGCGTACCACTCGGGGAAGGAGGCGAACAGGGCTGCGCCCGCGACGATGACCCAGGTCTCGTTGAGGTCCCACACGGGGCCGATGGTGTTGATGATCTGACGGCGGGCGATGTCGTCCTTGCCGAGGAACGGCAGCGACATCCCGACGCCGAAGTCGAACCCGTCGAGCACGAAGTATCCGACGAAGAGGAATCCGACGATCCAGAACCAGAGGTAGGCGAGGTCCATGATGTTCTCCTAGGCCGACTCAGTAGACGGTGGTCGGGGTGTTCTCGACGGTGTCGGGCTCGCGAGGCGCGTTCGGATCCGGCAACGGGTCCGGACCCTTCTGCGCGTACTTCTTGATGAGACCGAACTCCACCACCGCGAGACTCGCGTAGGTGACGGTGAAGGCGATCAGCGAGACCAGGACGCTCCATCCCGGAACGCTGGGGGAGACACCGTCCTGGGTGAGCATGAGTCCGAAGACGATCCACGGCTGGCGGCCCATCTCGGTGAAGATCCAGCCGACGAGGCTGGCGATCATCGGCAGGGGAGCCGCCCAGATCGCCACGCGCCACATCCACTGCTTCACGGGTCGCGTCGCCTTCTTGCGCGTGACCCACAGACCCGCGGCGCTGATGAGGGCGGTGACGCCACCGAGCGCGATCATCCAGCGGAAGGCCCAGTAGGTGACCCAGAGCACGGGAGCGAAGTTGCCGTCGACCTGGTCGGCGAACTGCGGGAACATCTGCTGGCTGTAGAGCGTGTTCAGGTCGTTGATGCCCTCCACGCAGCCGTCGAGAGAGTGCGTCGACAGGATGCTGAGCAGGAACGGCACGCGGATCGAGAAGAGTTCACTCGTGCCGTCGGGGGTTCCCAGCGTGAAGATCGAGAACGAGGCATCCTGTCCGCAGACGGTGTTGAACGTCGCCTCCGCCGCAGCCATCTTCATCGGCTGCGTCGCCACCATCACGAGGCTCAGCTGATCGCCGGCGATCGCCACGAGGACGAACGACACGATCGCCGACCAGAGACCGAAGCGCAGCGTCGTCCGCATCATCTCGACGTTGCGGCCCCGCGCGAGGTGCCACGCGGAGATGGACGCCACGATCATGGCCGCGAACATCCAGCCCGAGAAGATCGTGTGGGGGAAAGCCGCGAGGGCGACCGGATTGGTGAGCATGGCCCAGAAGTCGACGAGCTCGGCGCGGTGGCCGTCGGCCGCCATCTGGTAGCCGACCGGGTTCTGCATGAAGGCGTTGGCGGCGATGATGAAGTACGCCGAGAAGGTGGCGCCGAGCGTCGCCATCCAGATGCTCGCGAGGTGGGCGAGGCGGGGGAGCTTGTCCCAGCCGAAGATCCACAGGCCGATGAAGGTGGCCTCGAGGAAGAAGGCGAGCAGGCCCTCGAAGGCGAGTGGAGCTCCGAAGACGTCGCCGACGAAGCGCGAGTACGCCGACCAGTTCATACCGAACTGGAACTCCTGCACGATTCCCGTCACCACGCCCATGGCGAAGTTGATGAGGAAGATCTTCCCGAAGAAGCGCGTCAGGTGCAGCCACTTCACATCCCCGGTGCGGTACCAGACGGTTTGGAAGATCGCCACGACGAGCGACATCCCGAGGGTCAGAGGCACGAAGAGGAAGTGGTACAGGGTCGTCAACCCGAACTGCCAGCGAGCGAGTGCGAGGGGGTCGAGCCACTCCACGAGGAGCCTCCGATCAAGGGCGAACTATGTGGTCAGACCACATGCTACGCCGCGCCGTCTCGCGTCATTCCGCGTTGATTCGGCGTCGAACCATATACTCGGAAAGTCATTTCCCGCGCGCGTTCGGAGTCCTCATGTCGGTGCGTCAGAGCCTGCTCGCGATCCTCGATCACGGCGCCTGCTACGGCTCCCAGCTACGCGCGGAGTACATCCGCCGCACCGGGGCGTCGGTCAACGTCGGCCAGATCTACACGACGCTCGAACGCCTCGAGCGCGACGGCCTGGTGGACAACCGCGGTGTCGACGACGACGGGCGGGTGCTCTGGAGCGTCACGCCCGCGGGGCGCGCGGAGGGGCGCGCCTGGCTGACGGCGGCATCCGTGGCCGACGGGCGCGATGAGGTCGCCCTGCGCATCGCGCTGGCCGTCACCCTTCCGGGGGCCGACGTCGCCGGCATCCTGGCGGCGCAGCGTGCGGGTGTGCGCGCCGCGCTCGCCGAGGAGAACGCTCCGGGCGGCGGACAGGATGCCACCGGCGTCGCGGTCGTCACCGCGGCCCGCCGCGCACGGCTCGAGGCCGAGCTGCGCTGGCTCGACGAGGTGGAGCGGCTCGCGGACGGGACCCCGGGGGTCGCGATCTCCGACGAGCGTCCCCGTCGGGGCCGCCCGGCCCGCGCGACCCTGTGAGGGTAGTTAGCCGCGCGTACGGATTTCGTCAAGGGTGGCGCAGATCGGAGCTTCACGGCGCAGGGTGAGAGCACACTTGGACGACCCAAGGAGTCTCACATGGTCATGGAAGCACCGCTCAGCCGCCCGGGTATCGTCGCCGCCGCGAACACGGCGCCGCCCGCACCGATCGAGATCCCGTGGACCCGCATCGACATCGATCTCTACGAGGTCGCGCGCGACGGCTACATCGTCGGCTACGTCGAGGTCGTCGGTCCGGTGTTCGTCGCCCTGGGCGGAACGCGGTACGACCGCGCCGTCGAGGTGGGGCAGCTGCTGACGTTCCACTCCGCTGTCGACGCGGTGCTTCGTCGCGCCGCGACGATTCAGCGGGTCAGCGAGTAACCGGCCTCGTCGATCGCGGCGGCGATCTCGGCCTCGTCCACGGGGCGCGAGCTCCTGAAGTGCACGAGCGACGCAGCGCCGGCGTGCAGGTCGACGTTCACCACGGTGACGCCCTCGACCGCATTCAACTCGTCGGTCACCGCGCGGACGCAGTGCGCGCAGGTCATCCCGTCGACGCTCACCGTCGTGGTTGCCTCCGCCACGGATCCGGGAGTGGATGCCGCCGCCCCGCCGCCGCACCCGCACGAGCTGCTCCCGCAGCCGCCGCCCGCCACGGGCGACCGGCCGATCTCCACACGCTGTTGCGTCATCACAGGACTCCTTCGGGGTCAGGACCGCACGAGACGCGCGATGGCCTGGTTGGCTTCTTTGAGCTTCTGCTCGGCGACCGGCCCGCCCTGTGCGGCCGCCTCGGCCACGCAGTGCGACAGGTGGTCGTCGAGAAGAGAGAGGGCGACGTTCTCGAGCGCCTTGGTGACCGCAGACACCTGGGTGAGGATGTCGATGCAGTACTGGTCGTCGTCGACCATGCGCGCGATGCCGCGGACCTGGCCCTCGGCGCGACGAAGGCGCTTCAGGAGTTCGTCTTTGCGTTCCTCGTATCCGTGCACGTCACCATGATACCCCCTAGGGGTATGGGAGGGTCTTGTCGGCGCTCTGTCAACCCCCTCGGCGGATGGGGATCAGGGGCGCACGGTGGTGACATCAGGAGGTCGACATGTCTCACCGTCGTACCGGTGGTGGTCGGCGATGACCACCGAACCTTTCCCCACCGGCCCCCACCGTCCCGTGCGCATCGCGCATCTGCCGCCGCTGCGCTCCTCGCGTTCTCAGCGGCGAGAATCGAAGGATGACGCGAACACTGGCCGCCCTCCCGGGCGCAGCCCGCAGGCTCTGCCTGAGCAGGCGCCGGGGGGAGATCTGCACGCGTGAGACGGGCCACCGCGGTTTGCATCACCGCCGCGGTGGACACCTGCTCTGGTCCGACGCGCAGGCCGATCCGCCGGAGTGCGCCGGTGGCGGAAGCACGGCGAAGCCCGCGGCCGCTCTCCCCGACGGATTCCCCGGGGGCCGCGCTCTCTGCCCGGTGTGCTGGGCGTTTGTCGCGATCGAGGACGGTGTCCTCGTCGCGCACGATATGTGGCGCGGTGACGCGTCTCGGCGGGAGGCCGATCAGCGCCGAGAGTGGTTCAATGCCCACGGGTGGTGACCGCTACGGGCCCCGCAGTGCGTCCACGGGCTCGATCCGGGCTGCTCGACGGGCCGGGATGCCACCGGCCACCAGCCCCACGAGGGCACCCAGCAGTGCCCCGCCGGTGGCGACCAGGGGGTCGAGCACCGGCGTCCACTGCTGCGCCACCGACACGGCCACGACCGCCAAGACGCCGACGGATGATCCGATGAGGCCGCCGAGCGCGCCGATCACGACCGATTCGATGACGAACTGCCCGGCGATCTGACGTCGCGTCGCCCCGAGCGCCCGGCGGAGGCCGATCTCGCCGATCCGCTCCATCACCGAGAGCAGGGTGACGTTCGCGATCCCGAGCCCGCCGGCGATCAGCACGATGATGCCGAGGATGAGGAAGACGAATCCCACGTCGGACTGCACCCCCGTGCTCAAGTCTGACCGTCCCGGCGGGGCGCCGACAGCCACATCGTCGGGGGCGTCCGGTGACAGGGCGAGAGGGATCTGGTCGCGCAGCTGCGGGCCCGCGCCGACGGAGATCCGCACGCGGACGTCGGCGGGTGCTGTCAAGCCGAAGTCCCGCCGGGCGGCGCCGTCGGGGATGACGACCGCGTCGACGAGCTCACCCGCCCGGTCGACGCCGTCGAAGATGCCGATGACGGCGTAGGCCAGACCGTTCACGAAGATCGACGGCTGGGTGTCGACGCGGTCGATCCCGAGCTTCTCCGCGGCCCCCGCTCCGAGCAGCGCGACCCGGTCTCCGCGCCGATCGTGGCCGTCGTCGAAAGATCTCCCCGTGACGATCCTCCCGCCCACCGTGTCGAGCAGTCCCGCCGATGCCGCGGAGAGCGGGGGTGAGAGGACGGTGGGCGCGGACGGATCGTTCACGGACACCGCGCTGATGGTGCCCTTTCCGAGGTCGACCGTCGACAGGAGCGACGCCGCTTCCACACCGGCGAGACGCGCGATGCGGTCGACGGAATCCCACGGCAGTCGTGACGTGGCGACCGAGGTGCCGCCCTGCCCCTTCGTCGTGGCCGGACTCACGACGATCTGCGTCGCCGAGGCGGAGTCGAACTGACGAGAGATCTGATCGGATGCCGTCTGGGAGAAGCCGACCGTCGCCACCAGGGCCGCGATACCGAGCACCGTCCCCGCCATCGTCATCGACAGTCGCCCCGGTCGCGCGCCGATGTCGGTCGTCGCCTCGGTGAGCAGATCGGTGAACCCGAACCGATCGGCGCGGGCGATCGCCGCATCGAGAGAGGAACTCCGCCGCCGCCGGGGGAATCGGGGCCACCGGCGCGTCATCGCACCTCGCTCACGCGGCCGTCCGTGATGCGGACGGTGCGACTCGCGCGATCCGCGACGTGCGGGTCGTGGGTGATCAGGACGACAGTGAGACCGTCCGCGTGCAGCTCCTCGAAGAGCGCCATCGTCTCGTGCGTCGTGGCGCGGTCGAGGTTTCCTGTCGGCTCGTCGGCGAGCAGTACACGCGGGCGGGTCACGACGGCGCGGGCCACGGCCACGCGCTGACGTTCCCCGCCGGAGAGGACGCCCGGCCGGAAATGCAGCCGATGATCAAGCCCGACGCGGTGCAGAGCCTCTCGTGCCCGCGGCTCCCGCTCGTCACGTGGTGCACCGCTGTAGAGCATGGGCATCATCACGTTCTCGAGCACACTCCGGCGGGGCATGAGGTGGAACGCCTGGAAGACGAACCCCAGGTGACGCGCGCGCACGGCCGCACGGTCGTCGTCGTCCAGACTCGTCGTCGGGGTTCCGGCGAGGACGTACTCCCCGACCGTCGGACGGTCGAGCAGCCCCAGGATGTTCAGCATCGTGGACTTGCCCGATCCGCTGGGACCGACGATCGAGAGATAGTCGCCTTCGTCGACCCGCAGGCTGACCGAGCGGAGGGCCTGCACCTCGGGGGTGCCGGGGAAAGAGCGCGTCACCTCGCGCAGCTCGATGACCGGTGCGTGATCGTGCCCTGTCATCGCCCCACCACCACGAGGTCGCCCTCGTCCAGTTCGCCGTCCACCGGTATGACCTCGACGGCTCCTCGGGCGGCCAGTCCGGTCTCGACCCGGACGAGTCGCGTCACGGCCCTGTCGCCGTCGCGTGGGTCGCCGTCGACCACCTCGACGCGGTCTTCGCCGCCGGGACCCGCGGAGAGCGCGGCCAGGGGAACGTTCAGCACGTCGCCCTCGGTCGCTCCGACGGGGATGCCGACGCGCACGTTCTTGCCTTGCAGTTCGGTGACCTGCTCGGGGGTGAGCGGGTCGGGAGCCAGGGTGACGCTCCATCGATCGGATGCCTGCGTGCCCGGGGTGAGAGCGCTGATGGTCGCCCCGTGGGTGGAACCGTCGGGGAGGTCGACCTGCGCCTTGTCTCCGACCTTCAACAGGCGGGCGTCGACCTCGCTCGCCGATCCTGACAGAGCCACGGTGGCGCCCGACACGACCATCGCGGTGCCCTTGAGCTCCGACCCCCGTCGCGCGTCGACGGAATCGACGCGGCGGGGAAGCGCCGTGAGGAACAACACTTCGCCCGCGGGCAGTGCCGGCAGGGCGCGCTGCCGTGCGCTCGTCAGCTCGGCACGGGCCTCGTCGAGACGGGTGCGCGCAGCTTCGAGCTCGGCGCGTGCCCCACTCGCGTCGGGTGTCGAGTCCAGCTGCCGCCTCTTCAGCTGCGCGAGGTCCAGCGCGTCCTGCAGATCACCGACCTTCGCGCTGTCGATCGGGGTCTGCTGCCGTGCCTGGTCGAGCGCGCGTTGCGCGCTCGCCACCGCGTTGTCGGCCTCGCGCTTGTCGACGTCGCTCGCTCCTGCCCGCGCCGTGTCGTACGCCGCGCTCGCGGTGGCGACGCTCTGCTCGGCCGCGGCGACCGCTGCCTGCGCGCTGCGCAGCCCGGCGGCGGCCTCGTCGTCGACGGGCGGAGCGGGATATCCCACCCGCGCGTACAGCGCGGTGACGGCGTTCGCCGCCTGCTCGTCGAACACGTTGTTCCCCGGGTCGCCGGCATCCAGTCCCACGTTGCGCATGGCCCACTTGAACTGGACCACATCCGGTCCCGAGACCCCGTAGCGCAGGGTCCGGTACGACGGCAGTTCCCCGGGGAGGACGATGACCGGACGTCCGGCCACCTCGAGGGCGATCGAGAGGGCGTCGAGCTGAGCGCCGACGGCGGGAACCTGCCCCGTGACCACCGGTGGCCCGGGTAGGCCTGCGGTGTCGATCTGCACCTCGACGGGATCGGCGTAGCCCACCTCGGCGCGGATGGTGACGTCGTTGCTCAACGGCCCGAATGCGACGGGAACGGTGACGAGACCGGGCGCAGGCGCCGTCGTGTTCGCCGCAGCGTCGGCCGGGGAGACCACGAATCGCCCGACGAGCAGCCCCGCCACGAGGGCGGCGACGGCGATGATCGTCGTCACCCACAGTGGACGGTTACGGCGGAAAAGCGTGCCCCACGTGGCCATCCGCGCCCGGATGGCCGGACGGGTGTCCGGGCGCTCCGACGCCGGGACACCCACCACGTCGAACAGGTCGGTCGCCGCGTCATCGGGGGCCGATTCGGCTGCGTCGTCCTCGCGGCGCGTCACGGCTGGGCCTGCGCGGCGGCGGCCTTCAGCGCTTCGAGCTCGGCCTTGTGGTCGGCGACGAAGGCGGCCTCGGCATCCCACCGTGCCTTCTTCGCGCGCGCGGAGTAGTCGGTCTTCTCCCGGCAGTCCAGGTCGGCGAGGGCGAGAGTGATCTCCTTGTCCTTCACCTCCGCGAGCTTCGTCGCGTCGGGCTTCACCGGCTGGCCCGAGGAATCCTTCCCGCTCTGCGTCCACAGCTCGTTGACCACGGCGTGGATGCTCTGCGGCGCGTCGGACTGTGCGGTGAAGCCGGGGTACCCCGTCTCGTCCATGCACGTCGCCCAGTCGCGATCCGCCTCGGGCATGCCGGGCGCGGTGCTCGCCTGCTGCCACAGCTCGTTGATCGCGTCCATCAGCGGCGCGAACTCGTCGGTCTGCAGCGGATCCTGCCCGTTCACCTCGTGGTAGGCCGCGCCCTGGCATCCGGCGGTCGTCCAGTCCCACTCGGATGCCTCGCCGGAGGTGGCCTCCGTGGATGCGTCCGTGGCCCCTTTACCCCAGAGGGTCTCGGCGAAGGCCGTCCTCTCCGACTCGGTGAGCGTCTCCACATAATCGGCATTGGGGTCGACCCACGCGGTGGCGGGGGTGCCGGAGTCGTCGTTGCCGGGGAAGTCCGCAGCCCCGTAGCCCCACTGCGACACCCATTCACGGTCGTCGGGCTTCCATTCGTCGCCGCCCCCGGCGAGTGTCGACACCGCGCTCTGCAGATCAGGGGTGTACTCGAACCCCTTCTCTTTCATGCAGGTGGCGACGATCTCCTCGCGCTTCTTCTGCTGTGCGGCGAGGCGAGCCTGCTGGTCCTCGGGGCTGCCGCCACCGCCGTACATCGCGTCCATGTAGACGCTGAGCGGGGATTGCGGGGCGGCTCCGGAGGATTCGTCGGTCGGGGAGTCACCCGTCGCCGAGCTCGTGCATCCGGCGAACAACAGCACCGCGGCGACCGCGGCGGGGATGGCGAGAAGGGGGCGAGACAGCGACATGCATTCCTCCGAGGGGTAGGGAGAATCCACCGTCGCAAGCCCGCCCCGCCCGTCGCGTCCTCCTCAGGGTCCATTCGTGTCGGCCCCGGAGACCTCACCCGGGTCGACTCCGCAGCCGGGGAGGACGAGCTCGTCGCGGCAGACGAGCCCGTGCCCGCGACGGGGGTGTGGAGGCCCGAGAGCACCGACGTCATCCGCCACGGGCGCGCGCCGACGGTGTGTGCTCTCGTGCATTCCTCTCGACCTGGTCCGCGGCGGGCCGCGGGGTCGTTCGGCGCTCCTAGACTCGCGGAGGGGCCGCCCACGCGGCCGTCATCCACGACGAACGGGGAACCAATGCAACTCGCCATGGTCGGGCTCGGACGAATGGGCGCCAACATCGTCCGCAGGCTCATGAAGGACGGTCACGACTGCGTCGTCTTCGACGTGAATCAGGATGCCGTCGCCGCCCTCGTCGCGGAAGGGGCCACGGGTGCGACCAGCATCGCCGACCTCGCCTCGAAGCTCACCACGCCCCGCGCCGTGTGGCTCATGATCCCCGCCGGCCTCACCGGCAGCGTCGTCGACCAGGTCGCCGAGGTCTTCGAGCCCGGCGACATCATCATCGACGGCGGCAACTCGAACTACCGCGATGACGTGCGTCGTGCGGCGAAGCTCAACGACTCCGGCATCCACTACGTCGATGTGGGCACCAGCGGCGGCGTCTTCGGCCTCGAGCGCGGATACTGCCTCATGGTCGGCGGCCACGACGAAGCGGTCGCCCACCTCGAGCCGGTGCTGCGCACCATCGCACCGGGACCGGGCGACATCGAGCGCACGCCCGGTCGCACCGGCGACTACTCCACCGAGGAGCGCGGGTACCTGCACTGCGGCCCCTCCGGCGCCGGTCACTTCGTGAAGATGGTCCACAACGGCATCGAGTACGGCATCATGGCCGCGCTCGCCGAGGGGCTCAACGTGCTGAACAACGCCGATGCGGGGCTGCACCAGGGCGAGCACTCGGCCGAGGTCGCTCCCCTCGAGGAGCCGGAGTTCTACCAGTTCGACATCGACACGGCGCGTGTGACCGAGCTCTGGCGTCGCGGTTCGGTGATCTCGTCGTGGCTGCTCGATCTCACCGCTGCGGCTCTCGAGCAGAACCCGACGCTCGACGGTCTTGCGGGCCGCGTCTCGGACTCGGGTGAGGGGCGCTGGACGGTCAAGGCCGCCGTCGACACGGGCGTTCCCGTTCCCGTCCTCGCCGCCTCGCTGTTCGAGCGATTCGCCTCTCGCGGTGAGGACCACTTCGCCAACCAGGTTCTCTCGGCCATGCGCCTGCAGTTCGGCGGTCACCAGGAGCTGCCCGCGGGCGACGTGCTCGAGGCGGGCTCGAAGAAGGCCGACAGCGGTACGAACTGACCGCCGCGGGACTCGTCCGCGATCTCGGCCGACGGCGGGGGCGACGACCACCTCGAGTCTCTTCGCTGGTCACCGATCAGCGAGACTGGAGGGATGAGTACGTCTGCCCCCGCCGCCTCTGACCGCTACGTCGTCGCGACCGACGGTGCCTGCAAAGGCAATCCTGGTCCGGCCGGGTGGGCCTGGGTCGGGGAAGACGGCCATTGGGCGGCCGGGTCGATCCCCGAGGGGACCAACAACATCGGCGAACTGCTCGGTCTCCTGCACGCGATCACCGACCACGCCGACGTGCGCGACCTCGTCGTGCAGGCCGACTCGAAGTACGCGATCGACACGTACTCGTCGTGGATGGACGGACACCGCCGTCGCGGGTGGGTCACCAGCGCGAAGAAGCCCGTCGCCAACCGCGGCATCCTCGAATCTCTCATCGCCGCCCGAGATGCGCGCCGGGCAGCGGGTCTTCCCGACGTAGTGCTCGAGCACGTCCGCGGACACAGCGGCCACGTGCTGAACTCGTGGGCGGACGAGCGGGCCGTCCGTGCGTCGCAGCATGCCGCCAAGGGCGAACAGCTGACGTGGACGTCGCTGCGAGGGCTGGAGCGCCTCGATGTCGCGTCTCCACCGCCGCGTGCGGCCGGGGATCGAGCCGGCCGCTGAGCGAATGAGACGCCGCCCCGGGTGAGGTGCGGGTGCCGGCCTGACGAACGCTTGGAGCATGTATCTCGCCCCGAGTGCCGCATTCTGCATGCACCCCATTAGTTCATGAATGCGAGGGCATGGACCCGTCGCTACAGTGCTCATCCGCAGGTTTTGCGGGGAAGAGCAGCTCGACGGAGAGGGACCATGTCATGACCGATCAGCAGAAGCAGCAAGCTCTGGGCCGACCGACCGCCGCGTTCGTCGGCGCCTCGTGGGTGGCCCTGGGGCTCGGCGCCACGGTGTACTTCGTGGGGCTCTACAACGCCCACATGACACTAGCCGAGAAGGGGTTCTACCTCGCGGTGTTCCTCCTCGGACTTTTCGCGGCGATCTCCGTGCAGAAGGCGGTCCGCGATCGCGCCGAAGACGTGCCGGTGACCGGCGCCTACCTGGGCGTGGCGTGGGGCATGCTGCTGGGCGCTCTGACCCTCATGTCGATGGGACTCTGGAATGCCGAGCTCCTGCCATCCGAGAAGGGCTTCTACGGAATCGGGTTCGCGATGAGCCTGTTCGCCGTGGTCGCGGTGCAGAAGAACGTCCGCGACCTCGCGGCGTACCGCACGATTCAGCCCGACGCGGTGGTCTCGCCGGAGCGCTCGCCCTTCCTCCCGCCCCAGGCCTGAACCACCCGCCGGCCGGGGAAGGCGGATTCAGAAGGTCTTCGTCGCCAGAGCGGGAACGCGTGCGAGCGCGGTCTTCAGAACCGACTCACCGGGGTACAGGCGCGTGCCGTTCAGATTGCCGAGGTGGAACGGCGCCCGCATGTGCCAGACCGAGGCCCCCGTGCACCAGCGGGACTGCAAGGGACCCTCCAGGACGGAGCGGTACAGCAACGCCTGGACCTCGAAGTTCTCGGCACCCGTCGTCGGGGAGTTGTTGTCCTGCGTGGCCAGACCGTCCACGCAGGGGCGCACTCCGACCTCGGTGATGAGGAAGGGGATCCGCAGCCCATCGCACACGTCCTCGAGCTTGCCGAGATGGTCGTCGCCCCGGCCGCCGGATCCTCGCCACCCGGCGACCAACTCGTCGACTGTGATGTTCGGCTCGGCGGGCGAGTAGACCTTGTCGGTCAGACGCACCCACGAATTGATGCCGAAGACGTCGAGGAGCCGAGCCAGGTGCGGCGTCGCCTGCGGGATCCAGTAGGTGTAGAGCAGGAAGAGTTCGAGGGTCGTGAAGGCGGCCGTGAGCTTGAGGCCCGGCGTGGCGTCGCGCAGCTTCGCCACGAGCGCCACCCACCGGTCGTAGTGCACGGCGTCGGTCTGGGCCGGCTGCTCGCATGCGAGCGAGAGATACTCCACGTCGTTTCGCGCGCACAGTTTCGCGATGTGCAGCAGGTTGTCCTCCCAGCTCGCAAAGAACGCGTCGATCGAGGCCGGGGCGTAGCCGGCCCGGTAGAAGGCGTCGCCGTCGCTGTCGGTGACGATATGCGGTTTGACGAGGGTGATCCGCACGCCGCGTTCGTGCGCGAGGTCGAAAGCCTTCTGGATACGCGCATCGGAGACGCGGGTGAACGTGGTGGAGGTCGGGTCGGGGATGAAGCAGAAGACCACGAGCGTCACGTTCGCCCCGAGACGGGCGATCCGATCGAGCTCCTTCGCGGTCACCGTCATCGGGGTCTGCGCATCCAGACTCAGCGAGATGCTGAGGTCGCGCTTGATCTGGCCGACCTCGCCGGCGAATGTGCGCGTGCGGCGGGCCGCTCCGTGGCGCACCTCCAGCTCGAAGCGATACTTCTCGATGGTCGTGGGCCGTCCCACCACGGTGTTCGCCGCGATGCGGAGACCGGTGGGGAGGGCGCCGGAGACGAGGGTCAGCGTCGCGTCTTCGGCATCCGATATCCGTCGGACCACCGTGTCCCAGGCATGAAGGTGCAGGTCGTCGGCGGAGGCGGTCGCGCGGGGAGTGGGGGTCGCCCCCGACGTGGGCGCCGCGGAGGCAGAACTCGAGTGATCAGCGCGCGCGGTCAGGGGCTTGTCGGGAGCGCCGCGCGTGAGGAAGGTCGCAGCGGCCACACTCCCGGCGCCGAGTCCGAGCGCGCCGAGGGTTCCGGCGATCATGCCGCGTCGTGACAGCTCCATCAGACCCCCTCTCGATGCGATGGCTTCGTCGACCGATGAAGGGCTCCCGCCCGTTCCGCTGATTCAGCGTAGGGCCGCGGTGCGGGAACTCGGGCGTTTCAGGGGGTTCTCTCGGGGGCCGTCGACCCGTCACCGGAGGGCGAGGGGACCCCGGACGAGATCGGTGATCCGCCGCGGCGTCGGCGGCACGCGCAGGTGGTCGACGAGGGGCATGTGCGTGGCGGGCACGCGCAGGATCCCGCGCAGCCAGACGAACACGATCAGGGCGACGAACCCGGTGAGGAGCTTGTCGATCACCGAGGTGAGGATGTTCGTCGAGAAGGCCGCGGCGACCAGCGGAAGCCCGAGGACCTCCAGCGACGACGTGACCGTGTCGGATCCGTGTCCCGAGAAGCCGCCGTACAACAGCACGCCGAGAGGTGCCCCCACCAGCGAACAGGCGATCGCCACCAGGAGGTTGAGCTGGAAGTACCGCACGATGTCTGTACCCATGCCGAACCGACGGACGCCGTATCCCCAGACGAGGGCTCCCACCGCGTTCACGAGAGCGAACGGGGCGGCGCCCGGTGCCCCGACCGCGAAGCCGAGCAGGTTCGTTGCGAGCCCCACGGCGACGCCGTACCAGGGGCCGAAGACGATCGCCGCGACGGCGGTCCCGGCCATGTCGAGGTAGAGGGGGAGGTGGAGGTGCTGGACCAGGACGAGGCCGGCGAAGTTGAGCAGCAGACATCCGAGGATCGTCACGGGGATGAAGCGGAGCGGGGCGCGCGGCGATGCCCGAGGACGCGGGGGAGCGGGCAGCGCGGGAGCAGCGACCGCGGTGTCGGCACGCTGACGGGCGGCGGGCTCCGCGGGCCGACGGATTCGGTGGTACCGCTCGACCCAGCGATCGGCCTCCGCGGCATCGGCCTCGAGCGCCAAGACGATGTCGCGCACCAGCGTCGGGTCCATCCGTGTGCGTCCCGGGCGGAAGACGTCGTACACCGTGGTCCGCGCGGGATACGCGGCGGAGGCGGGGACGCCGCGCGCGATACGCAACTCTCCGACGCGCCGCGCCAGCTCACCGTACGAGACGGGGCCGCGAGAGTCTTTGAACGCCAGGAGATCGCGGGCGATCCGATCCAGGGAGTCCGGCTGTTCCTGCGGCGAGGCGGAGAGGATCACGGCAGCCCCTTCTGTCAGTCATGGCGGTGCGCTGATCACCTTATCCGCGCCGGTGGACCGCCCTCGGCGCGTCGGGGAGGAGGACGGCGTCGATACCCTGGGTGTCACGGTCTGTCGCCGATCCCCCTGTCGCGCCCGAGAAGGAGCCCTCCCATTTCCGCACAGCAGCCCTCCACCCCTCCGACCACGGTTCGCGTCCTGCGCACCGCGTCGCTCGCCGTCGCGGGTCTGGGTGCCGCGATCACGATGAGCACGCTCGGGTCATGGTGGACGCCCGTCATCCTGCTCGTCGCGACGGCAGGCGCGCTGCTCGTCGTCTGGCGGACGCCGGGTGGGGCCGTTCCGTCGAAGGCGCTCATCCCCGTGCTCGCGGTCGTCGCCGCCCTCACCGCGCTGGGCGTGCTCGCGGTGAGCGGAGTGCTCCCGCAGGACGTCATCTGGGCGGCTCTCGGAGCCTACGTCGTGGCGTGGGGCGAGTACCTCGTGTCGCAGACCATCGCGCGTTCGCGAGGCGTCCTCCCGCGCTGAGGAGCTATCGGATCGTCGTGCCCTGGTGGAAGATGCACCGGGGGCCGGGGGAGAACCTCCAGAGGGCGCAGCGGCGACTGACGCGGCCGTCGAAACGGAGCACATACTCCACCAGCACGGTGTCGGAGGAGATGATCCGGCTCGAGCGTTCCGTCACTGTTCCCGGTGTGTCGCCGGGATCGCGGCTGAGCGCCTCGATGACGGCGTCCTTCGTCCATCGGCGCCCGGATGGCCCGATCTCCACGAACCCGTCGTCGAGAAGCCGCCCGACCTCGACGGGGATCCGGCGGACGGCCGGATCGAGAAGGCGCTCCTCGGCCGCCCACGCCGCAGCGACGAGCGCATCGGCCGTGACCGCCGCCCCGGGGCCCGGCGGCACGGGTGTCGTTCGCCCGCTGGCGTGATCACGGCGGAGCACGCTGTAGGCGATGGATGCCACGGGCTCCGCGCCGTCGACCGGCCACCCGTCGCGGTAGTACGCCTCGCGCACCCATCCCGCGCGCTCGAACACGCGCAGCATCGCGTGATTGTCCTCGCGTGTCTGGCCTTCGAGCCGGATGACGTTCGGACGGGTCGAGAACACGTGGGCGCTGGCGAGAGCGAGAGCGGGTGCGCCGAGACCGCGTCCGCGCCAGGCCTCGGCGAGGCGGAGGTCGACCATGGCCGTGCCGTCCGCGAGGTCGTCCAGGCGCACGAGCTGGACCCTCCCGTGTTCGTCGTCGTCCAGCCAGAACGACTCCGTCTCGTCGTTGCCCCACAAGCCGTCGTCGAGAGCTCGCTCCGCCTCCGCCGCCGTGGGTCGCGCACGCACGTGGAAGGGGAACGCGTTCGCGGTGAGGAACGCGGTGAGGTCCGCGCGGTCGTGCCCGGACGCGTCGATCGGGGTGAGTGACAGTGCCACTCGTTTACCGTACGCCCCAGAAATCCGAGCGAATCAGGCGGGCGCGGAGCCTGGCCTCGATCGTGGGGCCGTCGAGAACAGTTCGGCGAGCGTGATGCTGCCGTGGTCGCTGGTGAGCGCTTCGGCCCGGGCGAGGGTGTGCGCCATCGCCGTTGCGGCTGCCTGTCGTGCTGCTCTCATCGCGCCGCGCTTGGACGCCTGAGATGCGCTCCGGGCGGCCGCTTCAGCTTCTCGTCGTTGCCGCGCGTGCTCCTGCTGGCGCTGCAGGTCTTCGACATGGTCGTTCCACGCGTCTCGAGCTGCTTGTTCCCGCTCGCTCCCCGCCCGAGGGTCGTGATCCGATCGCCCTCGGGGCGGCGGTTCCGAAGCATCTGGCCGCCGCTCGAGGGGAGCGATGTCCCAGAGGAAGCCGGGGTCATCTCGTTCCGGCGCGTCGGCATCGCTCGGAGCGTCCCAGAGTCGATCCTCGCGGGGAGCGTTTCGCAGGATGGTCTCTAAGCTGGCTTCGGGATCACTATCGCTCTCATGCGGTGGGCGATCCCTCTCCTCCTCGAAACGTCGGCGGTCCGCACGCCGACTTTGCGCGAACTCATCGTCCACGCGCCGCGCCTTTTTCAGCAGATGGGTCTGATGAGCCTCTTCCGCTTGTACGGCGTTTCGCTCCCGCTCTTGTTCTGCCCACCTTTCGTGGGCCTGCGCGAGCATGGCTTCGCTGTTCCTCTGCTGTCGACGGGTGTACCGCAAGACGGGGTCTCCTTCATGACGTGGCCGCCACCGATGAGGACGATCTCGGTGACTTTGGTTGACGCGGCGAACTCTCGCCTCGTTACGGCCACTGGAAGATGTACGCGACCTGAACGAACAGGCTCAGGCCCCCGTTCAGGAAGGCGAAGAACAGAGATATGCCGTAGGCCCGATAGCGGCACGAGGAGCGTGCTGCGGCCACGAGCCAGAACGGTACGAGAACCGGGAAACCCACGACGTTAGCCCAGCCCACGACGGGAGCGAAGGAGAGTGCGAAGAGGAGGGCGGTGACGATGTACGGCCAGCGTGCTTCCGGCTTGCGTCTCTCCGATTCTCGGCGTCTCTCACGAACCGATCGATCGACACGCGCGAGGTGTTCCCGCTGAAAGCGGTGATCTTCCTTCAGGCTCTGACGTTGTTCGCGGCGGGAATATCTGTCTGTCAAGGTGTGGGGCCGATCGCTCAGGAGCAGACTGTGGGCTGCCTCCCTCAATCTGGCATTGACGATGACCCTCTCCCGCCGGAACGGCGACCCGAATGGGGATTCCGAACAACTCCGAACGTGCGAACCAGACCCGTGCGACAACGTCGCACGCCCCGCGCCGGCCGGGTCCGACGAATTCTGCATCGTCGGTGGCCCGGACCGCCGCAGGATTTCTCAGACCGTGGCGGTCGCGGTGGTCGGCTGCCAGCCGAGCGCGGGAGCGACGTGGCGGGCGAAGTTCTCGACCAGGCGCAGGTTGAACTCCACGCCCATCTGCGACGGGATCGTCAGCATGAGGGTGTCGGCGCTCATGACCGCGGCGTCGTTCTGCAGCTGCTCGACGAGGACGTCGGGCGTGGCCGCGTACGTCTTGCCGAAGGTCGAACGCATGCCGTCGATCACGCCGATCTGATCGCTGCCGGCGGAGCCGCCGAAGTACATCTCATCTTCGGCCGTGACGATCGGGAAGATGCTGCGGCTGACCGAGGTGCGCGGCTCGCCGGCGTGACCGGCCTCGCGCCATGCGGCGCGGAATGCGTCGAGCTGCTGCGCCTGCAGGATGTCGAACGGTGTGCCGTCGGCCTCGGTGAGCAGGGTCGACGACATGAGGTTCACGCCGATGCGGCCCGCCCACTCGGCGGTCGCCGTCGTGCCGGCGCCCCACCAGATGCGCTTCTTGAGACCGGGCGAGTGCGGCTCGATGCGCTGCAGACCGGTGCCGCCGCCGAAGGGGCTCATCGGGTCGCGTTCGGCGAGGCCTTCGCCGTCGATCGCGCGCAGGAACAGGTCGAAGTGCTCACGCGCGATGTCGCCGCCGCGGGGGTCCTGCGAACCCGTGTAGCCGAACGCCTCGTACCCGCGGACGACCGTCTCGGGTGACCCACGGCTCACGCCGAGGGCGAGGCGATTGCCGCTGATGAGGTCGACGGAGGCCGCCTCCTCGGCGAGCATGAGCGGGTTCTCGTAACGCATGTCGATGACGCCGGTGCCGACCTCGATGCGCGAGGTGCGCGCCGCGATCGCGGCGAGCAGCGGCATCGGAGCCGCCTGCTGTCGAGCGAAGTGGTGCACGCGGAACGAGACGCCGTTGACCCCGAGGTCGTCCATGCCCTGGGCGAGATCGATCGCCTGGAGCATCGAGTCGCCGGCGGTCAGTTGACGACCGCCGCCGAGGGGGCCGTAATGGCCGAAGGAGAGGGTGCCGAAGGAACGCATAGTACGTGCAACGCGGCATCCGTGGATCTATTCCCACGCATATACCGGGCGTGGCACGATGCAGAGGATGGACGCGGACCGACGAAGCGAGCTCGAGCGCCTGCGCGCACGAGCGTACGGCCCGGATGCCGACATCGCAGCCGACCCGGAAGCTGTCCAGCGTCTGCGCGAGTTGGAAGATCTCGAGCGTTCGCACGTCCCTCAGCCGATGGTCGTCCGAAGCCCCCTCGACGGGCAGGCGGCGGGGGAGAGCGTCGCCGACGAGTCGCCCGGGGACGACGAAGAGGACGCGGAGACCCTCGAAGCTCCCGCGGGGGAGCGGCCACCTCTTCTCCGCTCGCGGCGGCGGGTCTGGATCGCGGCCGTCGGGCTCGCGGCGGCGCTGGCGCTGACGAGTGCGGCGACCGCTGCCGGCGTGAGCGTCACCGCTGTCGATCGCACCGCCGGGATCGCGCAGACGGACGCTCTCACGGCCGATCCCGATGCCGAGCTCGGTACCGCCGGGTATCTCGGCTTCGATCCGTCTCAGACCCGCGGGTACGCCGACTACTACGGGTTGACCGTCTTCCAGGGGAGGACGCAGATCGACTCCGAGGGCAACAACGCCGATTGCCTCCTCGTCATCGACACCGACGAGCTCCGCGACGGGGATACGGGTCGTGTGAGCGGCGGGGTGCGGACGGGGTCGTGCGGGGCTGGACCGTTCCCGGCGTCCGTGGAGTTCATCGTGACCCCGTCGTTCCCCGAGACCTTCCGCACCCGTTACCCGGTGGGGACCGCCGTGCAGTTCGTCCTCGATGGGGACAATGTCGGAGTTTTCACGGCAGCGCGGTGAGGGGCTCTGTTCGTCCGACGGAGCCGAGCCCGTCGAGCCGAGCCTGTCGAAAGGCGCGTCCCGCCCACCGGATGAGAGGGTGGAGCAATGCCCTCTCTCCTCGAGCACGTGCCCGCAGGCAGCGATCCGGATGCCGCGTACCTGGGCTTCGTGGAGTGGGCCTCCGAACGCGGACTGACGCTGTATCCCGCTCAGGACGAGGCTGTCATCGAGATCGTCTCGGGCGCGAACGTTATCCTGTCGACCCCGACCGGCACGGGCAAGTCGCTCGTCGCGGTCGCCGCGCACGCGGCATCCCTCTCCCGGGGCGGCCGCACGTACTACACGGCGCCGATCAAGGCGCTCGTGAGCGAGAAGTTCTTCGCGTTGGTCGACATCTTCGGTGCCGAGAACGTCGGGATGGTCACGGGCGACTCCTCGGTCAACGCCGACGCCCCGATCATCTGCTGCACGGCCGAGATCCTCGCGAACCTGGCCCTCCGCCAGGGCGCCGACGCCGATGTCGATCAGGTCGTCATGGACGAGTTCCACTACTACGGCGAAGCCGACCGCGGCTGGGCGTGGCAGGTGCCGCTGCTGCTGCTGAACCGCGCGCAGTTCATCCTCATGTCGGCGACCCTCGGTGACGTCGAGGACATCGCCGACGATCTCTCGCGTCGCACCGGTCGGCCCACGGCGCGGGTGACCGGCGTCGAGCGCCCCGTGCCGCTGCACTTCGAGTACGCCCGCACGCCGGTGCACGAGACAGTGCAGGAGCTGCTCGACACCAAGCAGGCGCCGATCTACGTGGTGCACTTCTCGCAGGCCGCGGCCATGGAGCGCGCTCAGGCGCTGTCGTCTATCCGGATCGTCGGCCGCGAGCAGCGCGACGAGATCGCCGAGGCGATCGGCGGGTTCCGCTTCACGACCGGCTTCGGCAAAACGCTGTCGCGCTACGTGCGCGCGGGCATCGGCGTACACCACGCGGGCATGCTGCCGCGGTACCGCCGCTTGGTCGAGACCCTCGCGCAGCGGGGGCTCCTCCGCGTCATCTGCGGAACCGACACTCTCGGCGTCGGCATCAACGTGCCGATCCGCACCGTGCTCATGACCGCGCTGACCAAGTACGACGGCACGCGCATGCGCCAGCTCTCGGCGCGCGAGTTCCACCAGATCGCGGGTCGCGCGGGTCGTGCCGGGTACGACACCGCCGGGACCGTCGTCGTCATGGCGCCCGACCACGAGATCGAGAACGCCGCGCAGATCCTGAAGGCCGGCGACGACCTCAAGAAGCAGAAGAAGATCGTGCGCAAGAAGGCGCCGCAGGGCTTCGTCAACTGGACCGAGCAGAGCTACGACCGCCTCGTCGCGGCCGAGCCCGAGCCCCTCCAACCGCAGATGAAGCTGAGTGCCGCCATGCTCATCAACGTCATCGCGCGCGGCGGGGACGTCTTCGGCAATGTCCGTTCGCTCGTGTTCGACAACCACGAGCCCCGCGCTCGCCAGTACGAGCTGGCCCGCCGGGCGATCGCGATCTTCCGCACCCTCGTGCAGGCAGGAGTCGTCGAGGCGGGGGCCGATGGCATCCGCCTCACCGTCGACCTCCAGCCGAACTTCGCCCTCAACCAGCCGCTGTCGCCGTTCGCGCTCGCCGCGATCGAGATGCTCGATCCGGAGGTCGAGCTGGGCCGGGGACCGGATGCCACGCCCCCGGCGTCGTCGGTCGGCACGGGCCACTATGCCCTCGACGTTGTCAGCGTCATCGAGGCGACGCTCGACGACCCGCGGCCGATCCTGTCGCAGCAGCAGTTCCGCGCACGTGGCGAGGCGGTCGCGGCGATGAAGCGCGAGGGCATCGAGTACGACGAGCGCATGGAACTGCTCGAGGAGATCACGTGGCCGAAGCCGCTCGACGAGCTGCTCGCGCAGGCGTACGAGGTCTTCGCGTCGAGTCAGCCCTGGATCCGCGACTTCGAGCTGTCGCCCAAGTCGGTCGTGCGCGACATGTTCGAGCGGGCGTGCTCGTTCGGCGAGTACGTCTCGCTGTACCAGCTCGCGCGCAGCGAGGGCCTGGTGCTGCGCTACCTCAGCGACGCGTACCGCGCCATCCGTCAGACCGTCCCGGCCGACGCGCAGACACCCGACCTGCTCGACCTCATCGCGTGGCTCGGCGAACTCGTGCGGCAGGTCGACTCGAGCCTGGTCGACGAGTGGGAACAGCTCATCAACCCCGCCGACGATCCCGACGCCCCGGTGGTGCCGCCCGCGCCGCCCTCGATCCTCACGAACCGACGCGCGTTCGTCGTGCTCGTGCGCAACGAGATGTTCCGGCGGGTTCAGCTGGCTGCGCTGCAGCGCGACGACGAACTCGTCGAGCTCGACCCCGAGGTGGACTGGCCCGGCGTGCTCGACAGCTACTTCGACGAGCACGACACGATCGGCACCGGGGGAGCTTCCCGCTCCTCCGCGCTGGTGGAGATCGACGAATCGTCGGCGTCGGACGGCGTCTGGCGCGTCGAGCAGGTCATCGACGACCCCGCAGCCGACCACGACTGGCGCATTCGTGCCGAGGTCGACCTCGCCGCCTCCGAGGAGGAGGGCACGGCGATCGTGCGGGTCACCGAGGTGCTGCGGCTCAGACGGGGGCGACGGGAGAGCCGGTGCGCTGTCCGGGCCGGCGACCGCGTCAGCGGGCCGTGGCGCGCGCTCGTCGGCTCGTCCCGAGCACGCGGCGGACGATCAGACCGACCACGGCGACCACCACCGTGGCCACCAGTGGCGGCACGATGATCTCCGGCATCGTGGATGCCGAGACGAAGACCCGCGCACCGTATTCGGCCATGCCGGGCAGGTCGCGAGCGAGCACGCGGGTGCCCGCGGCGGAGGAGATGGCCGTCGTGAGCGCCGGAACCAGCCACACCAGCACGAGTCCCACGAGGCCCGTCAACACCCGCCCGAACGTCGAGACGCCCGTCCACACGATCGCGAGTCCAATGAGCACCGGCGCGAGGTACGGAAGCACCGGCAGCAGGCCCTCGAGCGGAGAGGTGTACGAGAACAGCGGGAAGAGGAAAGCTGCGATCCACGGCCCTCCCGCCGCGGCCCCCACGACGAGGCCCAGACCCGCGCCGGCGCGCGGCGCGGCGGCGATGAGGACGCACGCGACCCATGCCGTCAGCGCGGCCAGCACGGCCACCATCGTCAGCAGCACCAGATAGAGCACCGACTCGTCGCGCTCCTGTAGGACCGAACGGGTGGTTGCCAGGGTCTGCACGACCGCGACGACCTGCACGATCGCGAGCCCGCCGAGCGCGGCGAACGAGCGCATCAGACCCGGACGCGACCCGCGCGCACGGGCGATGATCCCGGCGAAGACACCCCCGACGACGAGCAGCACGATGATCGTCGTGATCGCGTACTGGCTGTACGGCAGCAACACGAAGGGCCCGTTCTTCGCGGCATCCTGCCCCTCGCCGAGGTTCTGCAGCGGAAGGAATGGCCCGGTCAGAAGCCAGGGCAAAAGGCCCGCCACCCCTCCCGCCGCCCCCAGCAGCACGAACCACGGAGTACGCGTTCGGCGGCGCGTGTCGGTGTCATCGTCCATGAGTCCCCCGTCTCGGTCGATGCTCCGACGCTATCGGAGGGTCGCGGCGAATCCGTCGCACCGAGCCATCGCCGCGATCTGGGGCGCGTGGCGGCTGCCTTCTACACGAAGAGCAATCGGGTGAATTCCTGCACCGTCTCGCGGCAGCTTCCCGCCGGCAGTCCGCGCCGTGATCTACAGTCGGGGCGCGTCGAAGCGCGCACGGACGAGCGCTGCACCGCCGTGGGTGCAACCCTCGCCGACATACGAACGACGGTGACCCGCCTCGACGGCCCCCACCCGCTGTTTCTCATCGCACGCGGTTGATCCGCGGAGCTGCGGAAACGCGCTGACGAACGACGGATGCCGAGGCCCCGAGGCCCCGGCATCCCGTGTGCTCCTGCGTGATCAGCCTTTGCGTGCGACGCGGTTCTCGGCGCTGACCATCCACGACAGCTGCTCGAGGCGCTCGAGGATGGAGTGCAGGATGTCGGCGCTCGTGGGGTCCTCGTCGTCGACGTCGTCGTGCACGTCGCGAACGGTGCCCACGGTGGCGTCGATGCGCTCGGTGATCAGGTCGACGACCTCGGCCGTGTCGACTTCGCCCTGGGGGAACTCGGGCAAGGTCGTCGTCTCGGCGATCGTGTCGCTGCGGCCGTCGGGGAGCGCGTGCAGCGAGCGCATGCGCTCGGCGACGGTGTCACTGAACTCACGGGCCGCGTCGATGATCTCGTCGAGCTGGAGGTGGGTGTCGCGGAAGTTCTTGCCGACGACGTTCCAATGCGCCTGCTTGCCCTGGATCGACAGTTCGATCAGATCGACCAGCACCGCCTGCAGGCTGTCGGTCAGCTTCTCGGACGCCTGGAAGCCCTTCTCGGCGTTCTGCTCGTCGGTCGTCTCGGGGCCGCTGCCGCCGCGCGCGGGGCGGCGACGGTTCTTGGTCGGGGTGTCCTTGGTGGTCGTGGACATGCACGTTCCTTTCACTCGCGGTCATCAGCGACGTTAGATCGTGACCAGCGGTGCAGGGCGGGGGTTGTGTGTCTCGCACCGCCGAGGTAATCGAGACACGGGATAGGGGTTTCGGCGGATTACGCCCTCACGGGGCGACAACGACCGAGAGGGTGTGGAACCATGCGTTCAGACCGGGGCGGTCGATGAGGGACGCGAGCGCATGAGCGACGAGGTCGACGAACTCGATCGGGCGTGGAACGACGCCGAGCACACGCTCCTCGCGGTGTTTGCGGGGGATGCGCGGGCGTATCTGCGCACCGTCGACGCCCGGGCGGAGCAGGCGACATCCGCCGAGGCGAAAGCCGTGTGGCACGTCGCCTCATCGATGGCGGCGGTGATCGCCTGCCGCTTCGACGACGCCGCCCGGCACGCCGACCTCGCGCTCCACGCGGCGGGGGAGAGCGGATCGGTCGAGTATCGTCTCGCCGCGGCCGCCGTGGCGATGACCGACGCGATGTCGGGAGCGCAGCACGCGCGCACACGGCGCCTGGACATGCCGGAGGCGGTGTCGTCGGAGGTCGGCGCCCGCGGGGCGTTGCTCGTGCGTTACCTGGCGGCGGAAGCGGCGCTCAGTTCGGGCGCCTTCGAGATCGCCGACACCCTCATTTCCGAGGCCGGGCTCGAACCCGGGCAGGTGGTCGCCCCGGGGGCGCCGCCGGAGGCCGCCATCGACGGCGCCGCCCTTGCCTTCCAGCTGCTGTGGGCTCGCAGCAGCGCGTTTCATGGGCGGGCCGCTCTCGTGCGTGCCATCCACGACGGCATCCACGCTCGCGCGGCTGACGTTCCGCCTCGGGTGCACCTCGTGCTCCTCGCCATCGGCTGTTACGGCGCCGCGCTCGCCGCCGACCGGGACCGCGCCACCGCGCTGGCCGACGTCGTGCTGCAGCGCGCACGCCGCGACGTCAACTACCTGTCGGTCGGATCCTGCATCTACGTCGGATGGGCACTGAGAGCGCTGGGGCAGGTGCAGCGCGCCGCGGCGCTTCTCGTGGCGGCGGCCGGGCCCGACCTCCGGCATTGCAAGATCTGGGATCGGGCGTTCATCTCGGAAGTTCTCGTCGAAGCGGCCTTGGACCGCGGTGACCGCTACGGCGCCGCGGTCATCGTCACTCGCGCAACCGCGCTCCAGCGCTTTCCCGTGGCGGCCTCGGCGGTGACGCGGGCGCGGGGAGCGATGGCACGATCGGACGGTCTCGACGATCACGCGCAGGACCTGGCCTCGGCCGCGATCCTGCTGGACCAGCGTGCGGGGGCGGCCACCGAGGTGCTCCGCGGGCGCGTGCTCGAAGCCGACGCGTTGATCGCCGCGACCCCGGCGGACGCGGCACGGATGTTCGAGAGCATCGCGAGGGAAGCCGACGCGACCGGCAACGAATCGCTGCGTCGGTACGCCGCCCAGCGGTGGCGGACGCTTCAGCACCGCGACCCCGGCCTCGTCGCCGGGACGGCGGTGATGACGGCGCGACAGCGGGAGGTCGTCGCGCTCGTCGCCGAGGGGCACAGCAACACCGCGATCGCGCAGGTGCTCTTCCTCTCGGCCCGCACGGTCCAGACGCACGTCTCGGACCTGCTGCGCATCACCGGCGCCCGCTCGCGCGCGGAAGTCGCCGCCCTGGCCGCGCGCGGGTCGGCATCCGCTCTCGTCTCGCTCACCCCGCGGCAGCGTGAGATCGCCGGACTCATCGCCCGCGGCCTGCGCAACGCCGAGATCGCCCGCGCCCTCTCGCTGCGTGACAAGACGGTCGAGAACCACGTCTCGGAGATCCTCCGTCGCCTGGGGCTGCGCTCCCGGGCGGGTGTCGCCGGTCTCGCGGCGGCCGGTCCTGACCCGCGTCCGTAGCCGTTCCCGCCGCAATCGACAACCCCGCCCCCATGTCGAGATGGCATTCCTAGCGTGGGGCCGTGCTCACAACCCCGCCTCCGCCGTCTCGGCCGCTCCGCGACTACGCCGCGATCGGCGACGGGCGCACAGTGGCGCTGATCGGTCGCGACGGATCGATCGATTGGCTGCCCCTGCCGAACATCCACTCCCGTCCCGTCTTCGCCCGGCTCGTGGACGAGACAGCCGGCGGATGCATCGAGCTCGCCCCGGTCGGCGAGTACGAGGTCTCGCGCCGCTACATCGCCCACACCAACGTCCTCGAGACCACTTTCACCACGCCGACCGGCGTCGCCACCCTCACCGACGCGATGGTCACCGGCATCGCGGGACGACTGCCGTGGGCCGAGCTCGCCCGCCGCGTCGAGGGAGTGAAGGGCGAGGTCGAGTTCGCCTGGTGCGTTCAGCCCGGCACCATGTTGCGTTCGGCCGCCCCCTGGACCGAGCGCATCGACGGCTTCTCGATCATGCGCATCGGGCACGTCTCCCTCGCCGTGGTCGGTCACGAGCACGGCGTTCGAGGCGAACCGGACGCCGGGAGCGAGAGCATCGAGGGAGGCTTCACCACCTCGAAGGGATCGCGTCATCTCCTGGTGATTGCCGCGACCGAGGGGGAGCCGCTGAGGGTGCCTCACGCGCAGAACGTCGATCGCGGGATCGATCGCACCATCGACGGGTGGTCGATGTGGTCGGAGGAGTTCTCGTACGACGGCCCGTGGGCCGAGGATGTCCAGCGCAGCGCGCTCGCGCTCAAACTCCTGCTGTTCAGTCCCACCGGCGCGATCGCGGCGGCGGCGACGACGTCGTTGCCCGAGAGCCCCCGGGGCGGGAAGAACTGGGACTACCGCTTCGCCTGGGTGCGCGATCTCGCGTACACCGCGCACGCGTGGGTCGGCTTCGGCCTGCGGGAGGAGACGCACGCCGCCATCTCGTGGCTGCTGCGCACGATCCGCCGCAACGGTCCCGAGGTGCAGGTGATGTACACGCTCGACGGGGACGCGGAGATCGGACTCGAGAAGCACGAGGTGCCGGGGTGGAACGGCAGTCAGCCGGTCGTCACCGGCAACCCCGCGCAGGGGCAGTTGCAGCTCGGCGTCTACGGCGACCTCATCGCGCTGTGCCGCACGTACGTCGAGGCAGGCAACCGCCTCGACATCCAGACCGGCCGCCTTCTCGCCGACGTCGCCGACCGCACGTGCGACCTGTGGCGGCGCGAGGACTCGGGCATGTGGGAGCTCCCGGAACTGCGCCACTACACCTCGTCGAAGATGGGGTGCTGGAAGGCGCTCGACGATGCGCAATGGCTCGCCGACGGAGGACACATCCCCGACAACGGCGATCGCTGGCGCGCCGAGCGCGACCGCATCCACCGCTGGGTCGAGGAGCACTGCTGGTCCGAGAAGCTCGAGGCCTACACGATCGCGCCGGGCAGCGACGATCTGGATGCGTCGGTGCTTCTGCACGCGCCGACCGGTTTCGACCGGGGCGAGCGGATGTCGAAGACCCTGGACGCCCTCACCGACCGCCTCACCACCGAGAACCACCTCGTCTACCGGTACACGGGCATGGACCAGGAGGAGCAGACGTTCGTCGCGTGCGCCTTCTGGCGGGCCACGGCCTTGGCCTGCGTCGGCCGTCATGCGGAAGCGATCGAGGCGATGGACGCCCTCGTTGAGCAGGCGAACGACGTTGGCATGTACGCGGAGATGATCGCCGAGTCCGACGGCGCCTTCTGGGGGAATCTTCCCCAGGCCCTCAGCCACCTCGCACTCATCAACGCCGCCCTCGTCATCCGCGATGTCGTGGACGCCGACGAGCTCGGCGACCGCTGACCTCCGCCGGGTTCCCGGCATCCGACCCCCCATGAAAGGACTCGCCATGAGTACGCAGTACACCTTCACCGATCCCACGAAGCTCTACGCCGACATCGAGCCGCAGGCGCAGGACCAGCCGGAGCCCGGCCTGGATGCGAAGCTCACCCCCAAGGCCGCCCTCGGCGAGGACACCTACGTCGGCAGCGACCGCTTGACGGGCCGCAAGGCACTGATCACCGGCGCCGACTCGGGCATCGGTGCCGCGACCGCGATCGCCTTCGCCCGCGAGGGAGCCTCGATCGCGATGTCGTACCTGCCCGAGGAGCAGGTGGATGCCGACCGGATCGCCGGAATCCTCCGCGACGCCGGCGCGACCGTCGTGCAGATCCCGGGTGACCTCCGCGAGCGCGAGTACGCCCGCACGCTCGTGAAGGAGGCGGTCGAGGGACTCGGCGGCCTCGACATCGTCGTCAACAACGGCGGCAAGCAGATCTTCAACGAAGACGTCACGACGCTGAGCGACGAGCAGTTCGACGACACGTTCAAGACCAACGTCTATGCGATGTTCTGGATCTGCAAAGAGGCGGTGCCGCACCTGAAGCCCGGCTCGACGATCATCAACACCACGTCGATCCAGGCGTACTCGCCGGCGCCGATCCTCGTCGACTACGCCTCGACGAAGGCGACGATCAACACCTTCACCAAGGCGCTCGGCCAGCAGCTCGCGCCGAAGGGCATCCGCGTGAACGCGGTGGCCCCCGGCCCGATCTGGACGCCGCTCCAGGTGACCGACGGCCAGCCCGACGAGAAGGTCGACGAGTTCGGTGAGGAGACCCCGCTCGGGCGCATGGGTCAGCCGGCCGAGCTCGCCCCGGCGTTCGTCTACCTCGCGTCGGCGGAGTCGAGCTACGTCATCGGCGAGACGCTCAACGTCAACGGCGGTATGCCGACTCCGTGAGCACGGTGTGAGAGGGCCGTCGTCCGGATAGGGCGGCGGCCCTTTTTCGGCGGTGGCTGAGGGTGTCGACGCGCCCGGTCCCGTCGGCGGGCTCAGGGACCTGGGTCGCGGGGTGGGGTGGGCGAGGTGTCGACGCGCCCGGTCCCTTCGACGGGCTCAGGAACCCGCAGCGCTGGAGGGGTGGCTGAGCCTGTCGAGGCCAGCGCTCAGACGAGGGACTTGCGGTAGAAGATCTCGCCGTCCGCCGTGGTCTCGGTGCGACGGTACCCCTCGCGCTCGTAGAGGCGCTGGTTGGCCTCGCTGAGTCCTCCCGTGAAGAGTTCGGCCTCGGTCGCGCCGTCGTCTCGCCCGCGCTCTTCGACGGCGGCGAGCAGCTGGGTCCCGAGGCCCTCGCCCTGCTGGTCCGGGGCGATCGCGAGTCGCCCGATGAGCAGGAGGTCGCGGTCTCGGCGGGCACGCACGGCGCCCACGATGCGGTGACCCGTCACCGCCACGCAGCCGAGGTTCTCGACCAGTTCCGCGCGCAGCTCGTCGAGGGTCTGCGTGAGCGGCGGCATGTCGGGGTCGCCGTAGATCAGCGCCTCGCTGGCGAAGGCCGCGCGCTGGATCGTGAGCACTTCGCCGGCGTCATCCGGGGTGATCGGGCGAAGGGTGGGGGAACTCGTCATGATCGGTCCTTCGGGTCGAGGTGAACGATTTTCGCCGCGACGGCGGCGCTCGAGGCGGGTGGGTTTAATTACACTGGACCATCGTCCCTGACGTCACGCGGGGCCGCCCGCTATGAACGACTTCTTCGACACGCGCGTCCGCACCAGCGACGTCGCCGACACGCTCGCCTGGCTGCAGGCGCAGTACGGGCGCGTCGACGTCCAGGCCGACGACGCCTCGTTCGCCGAGCATGCCGTCGGGGATGCCGTGTTCTCGCTCCGTCGCCTCGACTGGCAGTGCCGGGCCGAGGTGGTGTACGAAGCGGACCGCTTCTTCGTCGCGACCTCGACCCCCGGGTACGCCTGGAGCATCGGCTCGGAGGCGGGGGAGTACAGCGTCGAACCGGGCATCGTGCAGCCCGGTCACGAGCTCATCGGGCGGCCCGAGTCGACGCGCCTGCAGCTGGTCGCCTTCGACGCTCCGCACCTCACCGAGACGGCGCGAACGATCTACGGCGATGAGGCACTCGCCGTGCGGTTCGAGGGGTCCGCCCCGGTGTCGCGGCGCATGCGCGAGTACTGGTTGGCCACGCTGCGATGGGCGCTGACCCAACGACCGGTGATGGCGGAACCGCTCGTGCGGGCGCAGGTGCATCGCTCCCTCGCGGCGGCGACACTCGAGGCGTTCGCCCTCGCGGGCGACCCCCGGGAGCGCCGCGCGTCGGCGATCGAGCAGGCGGCCGTCTACGCCGCGGCCACGAGCTGGTTCGACGATCACGCGTCCCTCCCGATCACGGTGGACGATGCCGCTCGTGCCGTCGGAACCTCGACCGGAGGCCTGCGGCGCGCATTCGCGGCCAACGGCCAGCTGGCCCTGACCCCCGAGGCCTACCTCGCCGTCGCGCGCCTGAGTGCGGCGCACGCCGATCTCGTCGCGGCGGATCCGGCACGGGCCTCGGTGAAGCAGGTCGCTGCGCGGTGGGGGTTCGCGGCCTGCGAGGTCTTCATCGAGGCCTACCGCGATGCCTACCGCGTGCATCCGCAGGTGACCCTCGACCGCTGAGGTCTCAGCGATCTCGGTCGGTGTACTCGCCGGGATTCTCGAGGTCTTCCCGGGTCTCCTCGCCCGTGGGCAGCTCGACATCGGTGTAGGCGCCGGCCTCGTCGGCGCGGGGACGTGACTCCGACCCGTCGGCGTTCTCACGGTCGACGTACTCGCCCGGCTGGTCGGCACTGCCGTGGTCGACGGTTCCGTCGGAGAGCTGCACGTCGGTGTACTCGCCCTCGTCCGGACCGGTTCCGGCGCCCGTGGTCTCGCGTTCGTTCATCGTTGGTCTCCCGCCGTCGTGATGTCTCCGACGCTAGCCCTCGTGTTGGCCCGGTGCGCGGCCTTGACAGGAACTCTCGATCGCTGCCGTGTCAAGGCCGGGCGTCGGGCGTGAGGGGCGGGCCAGCATGGACACATGCCAGCACTCGCCATCATCCTCATCATCGTCGGACTCGTCCTTCTGTTCCTCGGCGTCTTCGTCGAGGCCGTGAAGTTCCTTCTCTGGATCGGCATCGTCATCCTCATCGTGGGTGTGATCGCCGCCCTGATGCGCTTCATCCGCCGAAACGCCTGACGCGTCGTCGCCCCGCTCGCGCTTCGGCCGGGCGGGGCGAGACGTCAGGCTGAGAAGAGGTCGCGGGCGCGCGGAGCGTGCCGTTCCGCCACCGCATCGAGCGCCGCGCCCAGCTCCTCATGCCGGAAGACGAATCCCGCGTCGGTGAGCACCCCGGGCACCGCCCATCGGCTCCTCAGGACCAGTTCGGGCTCGTTGCGCAGCACGGCCATCGCCGGGTCGAGCATCCACCGGAAAGCCGGAAGCCCGACCCGCCGTCGTGCGACCCGCCGAACATGCCGCATCAGCGTCAGGTTGTCGCTCACTCCGGGCGCCGACAGATTCACCGGACCCTCCACGTCGTCCCGGTCGCGGAGGAAGAGAACGGATGCCACGACGTCGTCGATGTGGATCCAGCTGAAGCGCTGCCGACCCGACGTCCGATGCCAGCTCGACCACACCGCGCCCGTCGGATGCGAGCCGATCCCGCGGTACCGCCGGTGCGGGAACCACCAGCTGTCGATCTGCGGGCCGCCGAGTCCGAGGCGCCCGAGGGCGAAGAGCATCCGCGTCGCGGGTCCGTCGCCCAGAACGATCGCCATGCGCAGAGCCACGCGACGGGTCGCCGGCAGCTCGCCGTCGAAGAACGCCCTCTCCCAGCTCGTGGCGACATCGACCGAGAACCCGTCGCCGATGACACCGTCGCGCTCATCGTTCCCGCGCTCGGTCTCGTGGCGGTAGATGGTCGCGGTCGAGGCGTTGAACCACACGCGCGGAGGCGTCTCGGCGCGGCGGACGGCGCGGTGCAGCGCACGCGTCGTCTCAACCCGCGATCGGAGGATCTCGTCGCGCGCCGTGTCGGTGTAGCGGCACGAGACGATCTTCCCGGCGAGGTTGACGAGCACCTCGGCTCTGTCGACGAGACGGTCGATGCTCCGCTGGTCGCCCCAGGTCGCCGTGCCGGTGCGGCCGATCGTGTCGACGGTGTAACCGTCGTCGCGGAACGCTGCAGCCACCGCCTGACCGACGAATCCGCTCGCTCCGGCGATGACGACACGGCGTCTGGTCACGGCATCCTCCTGGCTCGGATTCAGCCTAGGGGCGGCGCGCCGACAGGGATTCAGCCTAGGGGCGGCGCGCCGACAGAATGAGACGTATGGACCAACCGCTCGACGTCGGCCCTCTTCTCGCGCTCGAAGACGGCTATGGCGACCGCGAGGAGTCCGAGGCCGTCCGGCTGTTCGCCGAGGCGAACGGCGCGCAGTTCTGGCCGCTCACCGTGGGGCAGCCTCTGCCCGGGGTGATCTTCCGTGATGAGGCGGGCACCCCTCGTCATATGCAGGCCGCGGGGCGTGTGGTCCGTTTCCCCGGAGAGCCGCAGATCGAGATCGGCAATGCCGTCTTCCTGTACAGCATCGACCTCAACGTCATGAGTTCCGGGTGGGGCTATGCGGCCGTCCGCTTGTCAGCGCCGGCGCCCGCGCTGCTGGTGGAGACCGCGAGCGCGCGCGCCACGCGGCTCCTCCCGGCCACCCCGACGGCGATGGCGCCACTGGCCTTCGGCGGAGAGACGCACGTGTACGTCGATCCTCGCGCGACCGCGTGGGCACGTGGCATCCTGCATCCCGACATCCTCGCCCTCCTCGATCAGGCCGACCTGCCGTTCGATCTCGAGATCATCGATGGATGGCTCTTCCTCTACAGCCCGCGCCAGCTCGCCGTGGGTGATCCGCGCGTGTGGCGGCGGACCCTCGGGGTGGTGGCGGCTGTGCGTGAGGCGGTCGAGAGGGCCGATGGCGCGAGCGCTGTGGCATCCGGGGCCCCGGTCGTCCTCCCCATGACGGACCGGCCCTGGAAGGGCGGTCGTCGGAAGGCCCTCCTCTTCTACGGGTCGGTGGTCGCCGCCGTGGCGGTGCTCGGCATCGCCCTGGCGCTGTTCGTCCGATGAGGCGCGGCGCCGAGGCCTGACACAATGGGATCCATGCGACGGCAGGAGCGGGGAACGCGTGTTGCGCGCGGTGCCGTGGCTGCCGCCGTGGCGACCTTCGTCGCCCTGCTCTCGCACGTGACCGGCGGCGGAGCGTTGCCGGGCGCGGCGGGGATCCTCGTGCCGCTCGCCCTGTCGTTCGTCGCCTGCACGGCGCTCGCGGGCCGTCGCCTGTCGGCGATCCGTCTGAGCATCGCGGTGGCGCTGAGCCAAGCGCTCTTCCACACGCTGTTCGTGCTCGGCAGCTACGAACCCGGCGCGTCCGGGCACGTGCACGGTGCCGTGGCGATGCCGGCCCTCGAGCCGGGCGCGTCCGCGGTCATGATCGCCCCGGATGCCACGATGTGGTTCTGGCACGTCGTCGCCGCCGCGGTGACCACCGTCGTCCTGCATCGCGGTGAGCGGACCGTCACCCACCTCCGCGAACTCACCGCTCGCCTCGGCGCCTGGCTGCGCGTGCGGGTGCGCATCTTCACCGTCGCGCCCGGTCCCGCGCCCGCGCGACGCGTCATCGCCGAGATCGTCGCCGAGGTGCGACCCGTCTCGGTGCTGTTGGCGGGGACCGCTCGGCGGCGCGGTCCCCCTCTCAGCGCCCTCTGACGCTCGCCCCGCCCGACTCGTCGCGGGGCGTTCGGTCGTCGGCATCCGGTTCTTCTGACGCCACGCGGGGGGAGCCGGGCCGCTGACCGTCCCGCTGCGCTCCGTGCGGCGGGATTCGCGTCCTCCGGGACGCCCGTGTCCGTCGTGCCGCGTCAGCCGTGACGGGTGCGGACAGCGCCCCACGCTGCCCCGCCCCGTCCGTCTCGGCGTGCCACGCGACGACGTCGACCGCCCGTTCGCGGGTGTCGACGCCGAGAGGAAGAATTCCATGATCCGTTTCCGTACCGTCGCGGCCGGATGGGTCGTTGCCGCCGTCGTCGTTCTGACGTCGGTGGTCCCGGCCTCCGCCCACGACGACCTTCTCTCCAGTTCACCGGCCGACGGTGAGCGTCTGCCCTCCGCTCCCGATGAGATCACCCTGACCTTCTCCGCTGACGTGCTCGACGTCGGCTCGGAGGTCATCGTCGCCGACGCCGACGGGGGTGACTGGGCCGCTGCAGACCCCGTCGTCTCCTCGGGGACGGTCACCGTCCCCCTCGTGGAGGGGATGCCCGACGCGGGGTACGAGGTGCGCTGGCGCGTCGTCTCCAGCGACGGGCATCCCATTTCGGGGGTGATCCCGTTCACCGTGGGTGACGCGGCTCCTCTCGAGCGGGCACCCGCCTCGGGGAGTCCCGCCGCGTCCTCCGTTCCGACCTCGGACGGCCCGGGTGTTCCGCGCGCCGTCGTGATCGGCGCCCTCGGCGCGGGCATCGCCCTCGTCGTCCTCGTCCTCGTTTCTCTCGTCCGCCGCGCCGCGCGCGGCCGACAGTCCGGAAAGGCCTCCTCATGAACACCCGCTCCTCGCGCTTCGGCGCTCTCGCCGTCGCCACCGCCCTCGCTCTCTCGGGGTGCGCCGGCACTTCAGCGCCCACTCCGGCCGTTCAGTCCGCGTCGTTCGCCAGTACCGACGTCTGGGTGAAAGCCGCCGATGACGCCATGACCGCGGGCTTCGGCGAACTGACCAACACCGGCGACAGCGACCTCACGGTGGTGTCGGCGACGAGCCCCGCCACGTCGTCGATGCAGCTGCACGAGACCGTGCCGAACGAAGCCGGCCAGATGGTCATGCGGGAGGTCGAGGGAGGATTCGTCATCCCCGCGCACGGCTCCATCGACCTCGCCCCGGGCGGGAACCACCTGATGTTCATGGACGTCACCAGCCCCCTGCGCGCGGGAGACGAGACGACGATCACCCTCACCTTCTCCGACGCCTCGACCGCGGAGATCACCGCGCCGATCAAGGAGTTCGCCGGCGCGAACGAGAACTACGAGGGTGGTTCGGGCGACATGGACAGGGGGCACTGATGTCTGTTCGTGACGCACCACGCGGGGCGAGTCGACGGACGTTCCTCCTCGGGGGAGCGGTCGCCGGTGTCGGGGCGGTCGCCGCGATCGGCATCGACGCGGCCGTCTCGGCGCGGGCCCAGGATGCCTCTGCCTCCACCCCCATGAACGGGGAGGCGACGGTCCCCTTCTATGGGGCTCACCAGGCCGGTATCGACACCGACGCCCAGTCGCACGTGTCGCTCATCGCGCTCGACCTGCTCGGCGATGTGGATCGGGACGGGCTCCGGCGTCTCCTGCGCACGCTCACCGACGACGCTGCCCGTCTCACCCGGGGAGAAGCTGCCCTGGCCGACACGGAACCGGAACTCGCCACCGCGCCCGCTCGTCTGACGATCACCTTCGGGTTCGGCCCCGGGCTCGTCGCTCGCGCGGGAGCCGTCGCCCCGTCGTGGTTGCGGCCGCTGCCGGCGTTCTCGATCGACCGTCTCCGCCCGGAGTTCGGCGACGGCGACCTCCTTCTCCAGGTCGCCGCCGACGACCCGGTCACCGTCGCGCACGCCGCGCGCATGCTGTTGAAGGACGCGCGGGCCTTCGCCTCCCCGCGCTGGGTCCAGCAGGGGTTTCGTCGCGCCTATGGCACCGAGCGCCCCGGGACGACCATGCGCAATCTCTTCGGGCAGGTGGACGGCACAGCCAACCCCGTGCCGGGCACGACGGCGTTCGATGAGGTCGTCTGGGCCCGCGAAGGCTGGCTCGCCGGGGGAACCGGTCTGGTGGTGCGGCGGATCGCGATGGACCTCGACACCTGGGACCACCTCGATCGCCCCGGGCGTGATCAGGCCGTCGGACGGTTCCAGGCGACCGGCGCCCCGCTCACCGGCACCGAGGAGTTCGACGAGCCCGACTTCGCGGCGAAGGATGCCATCGGCTTCCCCGTGATCCCGGAGTTCTCGCACGTGCGACGCTCTCGGTCCGACGACCCCGCGGAGCGCATCTTCCGCCGCGGGTACAACTACGACGGAAGCCCGGCAGCGGGGCAGGTCAGCGACGCGGGCCTGCTGTTCGTATCGTTCCAGGCCGACATCGACCGGCAGTTCGTTCCTCTTCAGCGCCGACTCGACGAGCTCGACCTGTTGAACAGATGGACGACCCCGATCGGGTCTGCGGTGTTCGCCGTGCCCCCGGGGTGCGACGACGGCGGCTTCATCGGAGAGGGGATCCTGTCATGACGACGACGCATTCCGGTGGCGCTCGCGGTGAGGGGGGTCCTCCCGGGACCGACCGCGCCCGCGCGGGCGCGGCCCCCGCCTCCCCGGGCGCCCACAAAACCCGCAGCGATCGACCGCTGCCTCCGAGTGCGCAGGACGCGCAGACCGTTCGGGGCGCCGGGGGCGCGGCATCCGGGATCCCCCGGAAGGGGTGGTTCACCGCGTTGCTGCGGCGACTCCACTTCTTCGCGGGCCTGCTGGTCGGGCCATTCATCCTCGTCGCCGCGCTGAGCGGGGCGTTGTACGCGCTCACGCCCACGCTCGAGAAGGTCATGTACGCCCCCGAGCTGTCGGCGACGTCGACGCTCGCCGGGATGCCGCTGGCGAACCAGATCGAGGCAGCCGAGGCCTACGTCGGATCGGGGGCGTCGCCCGTCGCCGTACGACCGGCGCCCGCCCCCGGTGACACCACCCGCGTCATGTTCGCGGACGACTCCCTGGGGGAGAGCACGACCCGGGCGATCTTCGTCGATCCCGTCACCACCGAGATCCGCGGGGACCTGCCCGCCTACGGCACCAGCGGTGCTCTGCCGCTGCGGCACTGGATCAGCGACCTGCACCGCTCGCTGCATCTCGGGGCTCCCGGCCGGTGGTACAGCGAGCTCGCGGCATCCTGGCTCGGAATCGTCGCCCTCGCGGGGGCAGGGCTGTGGATCGGACGGTTCGTGCGCCAGCGGCGCGGACGCCGTGACCTGCTCCGCCCGAACCGCGCGCACCGCGGCTACCGGCGTCTGTCGGGCTGGCACTCCGCGGTCGGTGTGTGGGTGGTGCTCGGGGCGCTGTTCCTGTCGGCCACCGGCATCACCTGGTCGACGTTCGCCGGGGAGAACGTCACCGACCTGCGTGCGGCGATCGGCGGGGGCACTCCGGCGCTGGACACCTCGCTCGACGGTGCCTCCGCGCCCGGCGGCGACCATGCGGAACACGGCGGGGCTGTTCCCGGCGCACCCACGGGAGCGGCGAACCCGCCGACCTTCGACGCGATGCTCGCGATCGCGAAACGGGTCAACGTCAACACCGGTGATGTCGAGATCCGACCACCGAGCGCCCCCGGCACGGCCTGGGTGGTGCAGGAGATCCACCGGAGCTTCCCGACCGAGGTGGATGCCGTCGCGATCGACGGCGCGAGCATGCAGGTGGTGGACCGCGTGGACTTCGCGACCTTCCCGCTGCTCGCGAAACTCTCGCGCTGGGGGATCGACCTGCACATGGGCACGATGTTCGGCCTGGCGAACCAACTGGTGCTCTTCGCGATCGCGATCGCGATCGCGGTCCTGGTCGTACTCGGGTACGCGATGTGGTGGAAGCGGCGCCCCACACGGGGGCTCGCCGCGGCTCCCGCTCGCGGCGCCTTACGGGATGCGCCGTGGTGGGGGACCGGGGCCGTCCTCGCCGCCGCGGTCGTGATCGGACTGGTGCTGCCGCTGGTGGGCTACACGCTCGCGGTCTTCGTCGTGCTCGATGTGCTGTGGGGCTGGGGGAGCCGACGGCGGACACGGCTTCAGCGGGGCACGGGGTGACGGTCCGGCGGGAGCGGTGCCCCGCCGCCCGTCAGGTCAGGAGCTGGTGCATCGTGACCGACCCGTTCGACGGTTCCATGAAGCCCAGACTGCGGTACAGCGCCTGCCCCGGCGGGTCGGCCAACAGCGTCACATAGGCGCCCTCGGGGGCCTTCGCGCGGATCTCCGCGAGAAGGTCCTCGAGGATCCTGCGGCCGAGCCCGCGACGTTGGAAACCGGGGAGGGTCGCCATATCGGCCACGAGGAAGTACCACCCGCCGTCGCCGATGACCCGGCCCATCGCGACGGCCCGGCCCCCGGCATCGACGATGCGCCGCCAGGCCCAGCTGTTGATCAGCGCGGGCGCGCCCTGGTCGAGGCGCTTGGGGGTGAGACCCGAGGCGCGACGGAGCTCGAGGTAGTCCTCGAGCGTGGGAGCGAGGGCTTCGAGGCGGAGATCGTCCATGCGTCCACTGTCGCGCATGACGTGCCGTGAGGCGAGGCGGGAACCACGGCCGCCCCGCCGCACGGTCAGGCGTCGTCGGGATCGGGGAGGTTCTGCGCGATGCGGCTCGACGCTGCGGAGTCGCGGCCCACGCCCGGCTGATACTTCGCGATCGGGTCATCGCTGTCGACGTGGGGCTCGGGGCCGTTGTCGGCGGGCGGGGGAGACGCGGGGGTGCGGTGGTCGGCCTCGGACGCGTCGTGCTCCGGGCGCGCCGTGTCTTCGATGTGTCGCGAGGTCGAGCCGCTGCCACCGCGAGCGTCGTCGGTGCCGCGTTCCACGCCGCCATCGGCCGAACGGGTGCCGACGCCCGGGAGGTCGTTCTGGCTCGAGACGTTCTGTACGCGCGCCTCGTCGTCGGAGTCGATCTCCGTCGCGGCGACCGCGCCGCTGTCGGCTCCTGCCCCGCCCGCGGGGACCTCGGCGGTCAGACCGTCGGAGTCCGCCACGGTGTCGTCGTGGTCGCGGCCGGGCAGATGATCGGGGGTGGGGATGCTCATGAGAGTCCTTCCGTGGGGTGTGCGGCCACGCTAGGTGCGGCGACCGCCACCCGAGACGGGCTTGACGTGCCGCGCCGGGCGCGCGATGGCAGGATTCTCGGATGACGTCGACTCCCTCGATCGAACGGTTCTGCGTCGTCGCCCTTCTGGCTCCGCTGGCGGTAGGTGACCGAATCGCGCGTAGCGCCTGGCCGGCGCACGTGACCTTGGCCTCGAACTTCCAGGCGGAGGTGTCGTCGGAGACTCTCGTGGACCTCCTGCGACATGGTGTCGTCGCCGATCATGCCCTGACGTTCCGCGCGACGGGTACGGCGATGTTCGGGCCCCGGCGGGACATACCGGTACGGCTCGTGGAATCGGCGGGAGCCGAGCGCACGCACGCGATCCTCGCCGACCGTCTCGCGGGCCTGCCGGGGTTCGCTGCGGACGCGCCAGCGCACTGGCGCGATGGCTATCGTCCTCACGTCACGCTGACCCGCGAGATCACGGTCGTCGAGGGACAGACTCTTCGGTCCACGCGTATCGGTGTCGCGCGGATCGACGGTCCCGAGGTGGAGCTCGTGGGCGCCCGCGACATCGGCTGACCTGGTCCTGCCGGGCCGCGGCATCCGTCGGCCCCGATGTCTGAGGTGCTGGCTAGGCTCGATGACAGCGTCGAAAGGAAACTCCATGCAGCAACGCTCCCTGTCCCGTACCGGCCGCGAGGTCTCGGCGATCGGCCTCGGCACCTGGCAACTCGGTGCCGACTGGGGTGAGGTCAGCGAGAGCGACGCTCGCGCCGTGCTGGCGGCCTCGGTCGACGCCGGGGTCACGCTCTTCGACACCGCCGACGTCTACGGCGACGGACGGTCCGAACAGATCATCGGCGCCTTCCTCAAGAGCACGGATGCCGCGGGCATCACCGTGGCGACCAAGATGGGCCGCCGTGAAGACCAGGTGCCCGAGAACTACGTGCTGGAGAACTTCCGCGGGTGGCTCGATCGCTCGCGGCGTCTGCTCGACACCGACACGCTCGACCTCGTGCAGCTGCACTGCCCGCCGTCGGCGGTCATCGACGACGACGCCACGTGGGACGCCCTCGATCAGCTCGTGACGGAGGGGGTGATCGCCGCCTACGGCGCCTCGGTCGAGACGATGGATCAAGCCCTGTCGGCGCTGAAGCGGGCGAACCTCACCAACCTGCAGATCATCTTCAACCCGTTCCGCCTCAAGCCCCTCGACGAGGTGCTGCCCCTCGCGGCCGAGAAGAACGTCGCCGTGTTCGCGCGGGTACCGCTTGCAAGTGGCCTGCTGTCAGGGAAGTACACCCGGGCGACGACGTTCGACGAGAACGACCACCGCACCTACAACCGCAACGGCGAGGCCTTCGACAAGGGCGAGACGTTCTCCGGCGTCCCGTTCGAGGAGGGCGTGGCCGCCGCCGACGAACTCAAGGACTCTTTGCCGGAGGGCGTGACGCTTCCGGCCGCGACGCTGGCGTGGATCGCCTCGCGCGAGGGCGTCACCTCCGTCATCCCGGGAGCCCGGTCGGTGGCACAGGCGACGGCCAACGCCCAGGCGGGCGAGCTGCTCGACGGAGGCTTCGATCTCGACGCCTTCGACGTGCTCGTGCGTGACGTCTACGACCGACGCTTGCGGGCGGAGATCCACCCGCAGTGGTGATCCGCAGCTGATGAAAGCCGGGCCCGTCCATCGTGGACGGGCCCGGCTTTCGGTCGAGGTGAACCTCAGCTGACGTCGCCGCGCCAGGCGCCCGACTCGGCGCCACGCGACTCGATGTACTCCTTGAAGTTCGCGAGATCCTTCTTCACCGAGTGGTCGTCGGCGCCGAACACGGCACCGGCCTTCTCGAGCAGACCCGTCGGCTCCCAGTCGATCTGCACGGTGACGCGCGTCTCGTCGTCGGACAGACGGTGGAACGTCACCACGCCCGCGTGGTTCTCGTCGCCACCGATGCTGTTCCACGCGACACGCTCGTCGGGGTGCTGCTCGGTGATCTCGGCGTCGAACTCCCGCTCTGCACCGGCGATCTTCACCTTCCAGTGCGTGAGCGTGTCGGTCTTCTGGGTGATCGACTCGACGAAGCTCATGAAGTGGGGAAACTCCTCGAACTGCGTCCACTGGTTGTAGGCGACGCGGACGGGAACGTTGACGTCGATGGTTTCGATGACCTGAGCCATGGTGTCCTCTTTTCGTGTGGTTTCCGGGGCTACCCCCAAGTCTTCGCGCGACCTCGTCGAGGTGCCCCCGGGGTTGAGGGATCGGCGATCGTGCCCTATAGGCCAGGGCTTCAGGCCCGGCCGCGCAGGATCAGGTGCCAGTACACCCAGGGCAGCACGCGGCGGTCGGCGATCCACGACAGCCCCCGCTCCCGGTACAGCGAACGCCAGAACGGCACCGTCGGCTGAAGGCGGCCCCAGCGGTCGAACTCCGCGAAGACGACGGTCCCGCGCGACACGGTGAACGGTACGACGCTGTAGCCGTCGTACTTCTGAGTCGGCGCCCTTCCCGCCACCACCGCGCGGAGGTTCGCCACGAGCGCCTTCGCCTGCCGGCGGATGGCGCCGCCCGAGCGCCGTGTGGCGACGGCCGCGGCGTCGCCGACCGCCCAGATCTCGGGGTACCGCACGTGCTGCAGGGTTTCGGGATCGACGTCGACGAAGCCGTAGGGATCATCGGATGCCGCGAGCCCGCTGCCCGCGATCCACTCCGGCGCGCGTTGTGGCGGGACGGCGTGGAGGACGTCGTAGTCGAGCACCTCCTCCGCCTCGCCGTGGCCGATCGTGATCGTGCGGGCCTCGGCATCCACCGACCGCAGCTCCCGGCTGTACCGCACCTCGATGCCGTACTCGTCGAGCTTTCGCTGCAGCTCGCGGTCGATCGCCGGGATGCCGAACGGCACGGGGTCGGGGGCGACGAAGACGACGCGGATGTCGTCGCGCACGCCGATCGCCCGCCACCAGTCGCACGCCAGGTACATCGGCTTCTGCGCGGCGGCCCCGCACGACGCCGGTTCCGGCGGCTGCGTGAACACGACCGTGCCGGAGCGCAGGTCGCGGAGCACCGTCGAGGCTTTGGCGGCGAGGAGGTAGTCGTAGTTCGAGACACCGGAGGGCGCGGCCATCGCTTCCGGGAGGCCCGGCACCTGCTCCCACGCCATACGCATCCCGGCGCAGACGATCAGCTGGTCGTAGTCGGCGTGCCCGCCCGAGACGAGGTGCACGCGGCGGGTCTCGGCATCCACCGTGAACACCTCGTCGCGCAGCCACCGCACCCCCGGAGGGATGACGTCGGCCTGGAGACGGGCGGCCTCGGACGCCCGGGTGGCCCCGCCGGCGATGTGCGACTGGAGGGGGGCGAAGACGTGCAGGGTGCGCGGCTCGATGACCGTGACGTCTCCGACTCCGGCGCGGCGAAGACGACCGGCCACCGACAGACCGGCGTTGCCACCGCCGATCACGAGAATGCGGGATGGTTTCGGGTGGCGGGAAGTCGTCATGACCTCACGCAACGCCACGAGGACCGGCCACGCCACCGGCTTGACAGCCTCATCGGCATGGCGCGAGTGGTGCCCCGTGACCGGATCTCAGGCGTACGGCGACGGGGCGACGCTCTCTTCGGCGGGCTCGGGGACCACGTAGAGGCCGGTCGGGGCGTTCGCCGTCGACATCAGAGCCTCGAGCCAGGCGCGGTTCAGCGTCGGCGGACGACCGCCGTTGAACTTGAACACGAGGTTCGCCCGCGGATGCAACCACACCGATGTCCGCCCGCCGCCCGTGCTCACGTCGTCTTTCCACGCGAAGTAGAACGGCTCGCCGCGGCGGAGCTTGTTGCCGATCACAACGTGGAGGTGCGCCAACAGGCGGTCCTCGAACTCGTTGCGGACTCCGCCCTCGTAGATGAACTTGCCCACGTATCCCTCCCCGCGGACCCGATGTCCGCTGTTGCCACTGTGCAATCGAAGTCGTCATCGGAGAGGGAAGCGGAACGGCTCGCGCCGCCGGGGACCGCTTTGCGTACGACTTTCAGAACCTTCGCGCCGTCTGGGCCGGGTTTTCCCCGTAGTTTTCCCGGTAGTACCGCGCGAAGCGCGACGCACTCGTGAAGCCCCAGCGACGGGCCACGTCGCGCACGGACACGGCGGCCTCGGTCAGCAGCTCCTCGCGGGCGCCGGCCAGGCGGACGCGACGCAGGTACTCCGACGGCGTGGTGTCGAGGGCTCGCCGGAACGCATGCTGCAGACCGCGCGTGGAGATTCCGGCCGCGGCCGCGACGTCGTCGAGCGTGACGGCCTCCCGGGCGTGCGCCTCGATGTAGGCGACCGCGCGACGCACGGTCCGGGGTGCGGCCCGGCGCTGAGTGGCTCGGCCGACGGAGTCGCGGTAGGTGTCGCTGAAGGCCGCGAGAGTGCTGAGGAGGGCATGGCGCTGCAGTTCGGCCGCGACGAGGGGCTCGTCGTGCGCCGCCGCGAGCGAGGAGGAGACGTAGGCGAAACTGCGTTCCCACTGCGCGGAGCGTTCCTGGTCGGGGGAGGGGGAATCGCTCCCCCCGAGGCGGAGATTGTCGTCGCCCGAGGAGACGCGGGCGATCTGCTCGGCGTGCGTCCGATCGAAGACGAACGCGCGGACGCGAGCGGTGCTCGCCCACCGTGCTTCGACGGTCGCGTCGGCACCGATCCACGGCCGTGTCGGGTCGAGCGGAGCGCCGTCGTGGTCGAGTCGCACGTGGGGCCCCGCCATCCGGCAGGCCATGAGCTGATCCCGCATGTGGATGGAGGCGCGCACCGAGGCGGCGAGATCCCACGACACGACGATGAGGGAAGGCAGTTCGATCGACGCCCACGAGAAGCGCACGCGGCGGGGGTCGGCGCGCTCGAGGCGCGCGCTCGGGACGAAGCGCCGCCACGTCCGTTCGACGTCGTCGACTCCTTCGCTCTGAACGGTGAGGACCTGGCCCATCGGTCTTCCTTTCCGCCGCTGGGGGGCGCGGCATCCCTATCTTGATCCCGACCACGCGCCCGTGACCGTCCGATCGGCGTCGGACACGCAGGAATGCGTCGATCGGCCTGCGCACGCCGGGCGGTGGGTGTTGTCAAGGGGGAGGGGCCCGAGGCCGCGTAGGCGATGGGATGAAGAGGCCGCTGCTTCGTGCGGTGACGCGCTCCACGCGTGCGACGAAAGGATCTCCATGAGCGACGCCTCGATCGACCCGTCCACCCCCGACGTCCCGGTCACCGCGCCCGAGGGCGACATCGCGGGTGTGCAACCGCTGCGCGACGGCGACACGTCCATCGAGCCGGATCCCGCTCTCGACCCGGCGCAGGCGGAGTGGGATGCCACGACAGCCCTCGACGAGGGCGTCGACCCCGACGACATCAACCCGGCCACGGCGACCGGCGCCGACCCGGCCGAGATCCCCGCGGACGACAGCGACATCCCCCTCGAAGACATCCACCCCGAGTCCACCGGCACCGACTCGCAGGGCGAAGAGCCCGGCATCGTCGAGCTCGGTGAGGAGGGCCAAGGCGACCTCGCTCCCGAAGACCTCTGAGTCACCCCCGGACGCCCCGGTCGCCTTTAGCGGTGACCGGGGCGCCCGTTTCACCCAGGTGGAGAGTCGGCGGAGATACGAGGTCAGATCGTCGAACTCCCCGTCGTCGTGCCAGCGCAGGGCCAGGACGTACTCGGCCTCGACGCGCATCGCTCAGTCGTCGGTACGGAACCCGGATGCCTTGTGGGTGCCGTCGCAGAAGGGTTTGATCGTCGACAGTCCGCACCGGCAGAGAGCGACGGTGCGTCGCGTCCGCGCGACCTCGGCTCCGTCGCTCGTGCGGATCTCGGCATTCCCGCGCACGAGCAGGGGGCCGTCGGGGTAGGCGGTGATGGTGACGCGTTCGTCGCTCATCGCTCGTCCTCTCCACGCAGCGACGAGGTGCCGCGCGACCAGGCGTCGAGCATGTGCTGTCCGACGCGCGCGTCGACCTCGAGGCACGCGGCGGCGCCGAACACGATGTCGGCGAGGAGCTCCGGACGGTCTTCGGCGAGGGCACCGGCCAGGTCGCGACCGGCGATCTGCTCGTGGACGGCGTCGGCCTCGAGGTGCTCATCGAAGTACTCGCACACGTCGTCGCCGAACCCGAGACGGCGCAGCCCTTCGGCGTACAGGCGGTTGGGAATCGACGAGGTCATCTCGAAGGCCGCCAGGTGGCCGACGATCGCACCGAGCAGGCGTCGGTTGAGGCCGAACATCGACATCGCGTTGTGCGACGCGAGCGTCACGGCCGGGACGTCGTCGAGGTAGGCGCCGTACTGGTCGCTGAGGCCGGCCGCGCGGACAGCGCGCGCGAAGAGCGTCGCGTGGACGCGGTCGGGCCGGCCGCCGCCGTACTCGTCGGACTGGATCTCCACGAGCGCCGCCTTCGGGCGCCCGGTCAGGCGGGGGATGGCCCACGAGTGCGGGTCCGCCTCGCGGAGGGTGTAGGCGGTCCGCTGCACGAAGAACTCGTGAGCCTGGTCCCGCGAGGCTTTCCGGGCGAGGTAGCGCGAGAGGCTCGGGCCGGTGTCGGCGCCGGTCATCTCGAAGAGCGTACGGGCCACGGCATCCGCCGTCGGTGCGGGAAGGGCCGGAACCTCGACGGTGCGGCGGAGCGACCGCTCGAAAGCCGTCTCGATCACCCCGCGGGTCGCGATGAGGGTCGGGTTCCACTCGAGGGCGGGATCTAACGCGTCGAACGCGCCGTACGACGAGGCGTACAGCGCGAAGAGCGCGAGCTGCAGGTCGTCGTCGCGTGCGATGTCGACGGATGCCGCGACGGCCGCGTCGGCGAGAGCGGTGTGCTCCGTCGCGGAGCCGTCGACGAGGTGATCCAGCACCGCGGCACTGACGGGGCCGCGCGGCTGGAATGGGAGATCGGTCGCATCCTCGCGACGTTCTCGGCGGATCAGGGGGGAGGGCAGGGTGGAAGACACCCCGGCACTCTGCGTCGCTCATCCACGCATGACCGAGGCCCTTGACATCCCCGCCCCGATGGAAAGGGGGCCGGCCCCCAGGACCGGCCCCCTTTCCGCGTGGGTCACTGCTCGATGAGCTGCGGCGTGCTCTCGTGCGCCTCGATGACGCCGTCGTGGTCCTCGGTCGAGACGGCGATGCGTCGCGGCTTCGCCTTCTCGCTGACGGGGATCGTCACCGACAGGACCCCGTTGCGGTACGACGCGCTGATGCGATCGGTGTCGATGCCCTGGCCGAGGTTGAGCTGGCGGACGAACGACGCCGTCTCGCGCTCGCGGGTGATCCACTTGACGTCGTCGCCCGAGGCCAGAGTGCGCTCGGCGCGGATCGTCAGCAGCTGACCGTCGACGTCGATGTCGACCGAGCCCGGGTCGACGCCGGGCAGGTCGGCGGCGAGCACGTAGTGGTCTCCGTCGCGGTAGAGGTCCATCGGCATCCGTCGCGGTCCGCCGCCGCGGCGTGCGTCGAGAAGGGTCGACGCGAGGCGGTCGAGGTCGCGGAAGGGGTCATAAGTGGCCATGGTCGTTTCTCCTTTTCGGTCGGTCCGGATACCGGCATCCGGAGGGTCGTGTGAAGTTGAGTCGTGTTCGCTCAACCACGAACAGATTAGCACTCGACGTATGAGAGTGCCAATAGTCGGGCGCGCGATTCTCGCCCCCTCGGCGACCTGAGGCAACCCCCGTGCCGAGCCCCCGGAGCGGCGCGTTTCGTGACCTGCACGCGCCGTCGCGGTCGACCGACCGCCCTCCCCCCTACGGCGCGGCGAGGAGACACGATGTACTTCCATCGGCAAGAACTGCAACACTCGGCGACGCCCGAGAAGCCCGATGCCGTCTACGCCCGCAAGCTGCAGGAGGTGCTCGGCGGACAGTACGGCGAGATCTCGGTGGCGATGCAGTACCAGTTCCAGGCGTGGAACATGCACATGCCCGGCAAGTACCGCGACCTCGTGTTCGGCATCGGTGCGGAGGAGATGGGCCACGTCGAGATGCTCGCGATCATGATCGCGCAACTGCTCGAGAAGGCGCCCCTCGGCATCACCGAGGACGCGGTGCAGGACGACCCGACCGTCGCGGCGGTGATCGGTGGCACCGACATCCAGCACGGCATCGTCGCGGGTGCCGGCGCACGTCCGGTGGACTCGATGGGCAACCCCTGGCAGGGCAGCTTCATCACGGCGAGCGGCAACCTGCTCGCCGACTTCACCGCGAACGCGAACGCCGAGATGCAGGGTCGTGTGCAGGTCGCACGGCTGTACCACCAGACCGACGACCATGGGGTGAAGGACCTCCTGGCCTTCCTGCTCGCCCGCGACACGATGCACCAGAACCAGTGGGCCGCTGCGGCTGCCGAGCTCCAGGCGGAGGGCTACGAGCAGCTCCCCGTGCCGAGCAACTTCCCCCTCGACAAGGAGGACCGCGACGTGTCGTACCAGTACATCAACTTCAGCAATGGCACGCAGGCGGGCGACGGCACCTGGGCTTCGGGACCGACCCCCGACGGCAAGGGGGAGTTCTCGTACCTGCCCGAGCCTCCCGCGGGCGTTCCGATGCCCCCGCCCACGCACCCGGACGTGCGCTTCTACGGCACCATCGAGCTTCCGAACACGGTGGAGAAGCTCGCCGGGCGCGCCCAGGACGCGCTGCACAAGGAATGAGCGGGGCGGATGCCGCGGCGCCGGGGCCGTCGACGGTCTCGGCACCGCGCAGCGGCGCCAGCTTTCCCACCATGCGCGCCGCCAAGGTGCCACGGGCGGTCGTCGCGGGGCCCTACGGGCACCCCTTCCACCCGGTCGCGGTGACGATCCCGATCGGCGCCTGGTCGTCGAGCCTCGTCTTCGACCTCCTCGGTCTCGCCGCCGACGACCCGCGGGCCTTCGCGACGGGCTCGCGGTGGCTCATCGCCATCGGTCTCGGGGGAGCGGTCGGGGCCTCGGTGCTCGGCCTTCTGGACCTCTCGCGGATCCCCCCGGGCACGCCCGCGCGCCGGACGGCGCTGACGCACCTCGGGCTGAATGTGACGGCCATGGTTCTCTTCTCGCTCGGGCTCCTGGTGCGCCTGCTCGATGCGGGCCGGATTCCCGGGGTGGCCTTCGTCCTGAGCGTCGTCGCCTCCCTCGGGCTCAGCGTCTCGGGATGGCTCGGCGGCAAGCTCGCGTACCGCTGGGGCGTTCGCGTCGCCGACGAGAACACCCAGCGCGAGGGCTTCGAGACGGCGTGACCCGTGGCCTTCTCCGGGGACGGATGCCGCGGCATCCGTCCCGCTTCCCGCCCGTGGCGTCGGCGCGGGCCGTCGTGCGGAGTTCGCGAGCGACTCGCCGGGGTGGACAGAGCGGTGGGCGGGTGTCGCGGTCGGAGTCCGCGTGACGGCGCGGCAGGGCGGGGGTGCGATCAGCGGGGGGAGCGGAGGGGGATGCGGGACCAGCCGCCGCTCACGGCGCCGGGGTCGTGCTGCGCCGACAGCACCGCGCCCGGCGTCACGGGGGCGGGACGGCGGCGAAGGCCGAGGGTGCGCTGGAGGGCCCGGATGCCACGATCCCAGACGCGAGGGACGAGGAACTGCAGCGGCCGCGCGACGAACTGCGCGGCTCCGACCCCCGTCTCGAGTCGGCGACCGCGCACCGCTCTCTCGATCGCCCGTGCCACCCGATCCGCCGACACCACGGGCGGAAGCGGGAAGGGCGTGCGGCCGGTGTTGTTCGCCGCGCGCCGATAGATGGGGGTGTCGATGCTCGCGGGCAGCACGATCTTCACCCGGATGCCACGGTGCCCGAGCATCTCCTGGCGGAGCGACCGCGTGAACCCCAGGAGTCCGTGCTTGGCGGCGACGTAGGACGAGACGTAGGGCCCCGCCACCTGTGAGTACAGCGACCCGACGAAGACGATCGTTCCGCCGCCGCGCGCGCGGAAATGCGGGAGGACTGCCCGCGCGGCACGCATGTGGCCGACGAGGTTCGTCTCGATCACGCGGTCGCGCACGGCGTCGGGGGTGTCCTCGACGGAGCCGTAGGAGAACACCGACGCCGAGGCCACCCAGACGTCGATCCGGCCGAAGTGCGCGATCGTGGCATCCACCGCCCGCTGGGGGCCGTCAGCGGTCGAGAGATCGATGGGAAGGGTGAGCACCCGCGCACCCTGGCGACGGCATTCCTGCGCCGCCGACGACAGGGCGACCGTGTCGCGCGCGACCAGCACTAGGCGGACTCCGCGGCGAGCGAATCGGAGCGCCGTCGCCCGTCCGATGCCGCGCGACCCTCCCGTGATGACGACGACCTCGTCCATGCTGCCCCCTCTGTGCGGACGACCGTGGTGGCCGGCGCAACGTCCGCTCGACGCTGGGTGCGAGATCGCCCGGCGCGGCGGGGGTTGACGACGGGTGCGTCGGGCGACGGAGCGAGGCGAGGTCCCCACGAGCGAACCGTCCCGCGCAGTTCCGGGACGACCCGCCGCCGCTGCGGTTCCGGAACCGGCGTGTCGGGCGAGAACTCCGCGGGACGGTCCGGCCCCGTCTCCCCCAGCCCGCCCCCTGCCGACCGCTCGCGCGATAGCGTCGTCGGGTGACGGATGCCGCGGCGAAGCCGCACCTCGTGCGTGCGCTGTGGGGCGCCACCCACCCCGGACCGACCCTCGTCGTGACGACCCTGTCGCTCGCGCTGGGCATCGCCGCCGGAGTCGAGGTGGTCCGGCTCGTGCTGCTCGTCGTCGCCGTGTTCGCCGGGCAGGTGTCGGTCGGTCTCTCCAACGACGCGATCGACGGCGCGCGCGACGCCGCGGTCGGCCGCACCGACAAGCCGATCGCCGGGGGAGCGATCACCCCGGAACGCGCGCTCGCGGTGGCTGTGGCATCCGCGATCCTCGCCGTGGTGCTGTCGGCACCGCTCGGTCCGGGTCTCGTCGCCGCCCACGCGATCGCCCTCGCCTCGGCATGGGCGTACAACGCGGGGCTGAAGTCGACACCGCTCTCGATCGCCCCGTTCGTGGTGAGCTTCGGGCTCTTCCCGTCGTTCGCGACGCTCTCGCTCGTGCCGCCGGCGCTCGCCGCGCCCTGGGCGTCGCTGGCGGGCGCAGCTCTCGGCGCGGCGGTGCACCTCACCAACGTCGTGCGCGACCTCGAGGACGACCGCGCCACGGGGGTGCGCGGCCTGCCGCACCGCTTGGGGGCGCGCGCGTCGGTCGTCCTCGCGGCCGTCGGAATCGTCGCCGGGGCGGTCGCGGTGCTGGTGGGGACGGATGCCACTGTCATCGGCATCGTCTTCTTCGTCGCCGTGGTGGGGGTCGCCGTCGCCGCGGTGGTGACGGTGCTCGTGCGCTCGCCCGGGCGCGCGGTGTTCCAGCTGACGATGCTCGCGGCCCTGCTGCTCGCCGCCCAGCTCGTCGCGACGTGACGCGCCGCGTCGAGATCACCCGTACGTGACGAACGCACACGCTCCTTCGAGGCGGGGAGCGTGTGCGTTCGCACCGGCCGGGTGATCTCGACAACCGGATGCCGTCCGAGGCGACGGCTACCGCGGACGCACGCGCAGGTGCGTGACACCCCCATCGACCTCGAGGGCCGTGCCGGTGGTGGAGCCGGCGCCGGGGCTCGCCAGGTAGAGGATCGCGCCCGCGACCTCCTCGGGCGTGACCATGCGTCCCGTCGCCTGACGGGCGTCGAGGGCGGCGCGCTCGGCGACCGGGTCGGGGAAGTTCTGCAGCATCCGCTCGACGAACGGCGTCGACACGGTGCCGGGACTGACGCAGTTGACCCGGACTCCCTCGCGGACGTGGTCGGTGGCCATCGCGTAGGTGAGCGAGAGGATCGCGCCTTTCGAGGCGTTGTAGACGGCACGCTGGGGGAGGCCGTTGAGCGCTCCGATCGAGCAGACGTTCACGATCGCCGCGTGCGCAGACCGCTTCAGATACGGCAAGGCGGCCGCACACGCGCGGGCGGTCCCGCGCACGTTGATGTTCAGCACGCGGTCCCAATCGGCCTCGGTGGCCTCCTCGACCGTTCCGACGCAGCTGACGCCGGCGCTGTTGACGAGGACGTCCACGCCGCCGAACTTCTCCGCGACGGCCGCCATCGCGGCATCCACGGATTGCCGGTCTGTCACGTCGGCACGGAATCCGGTGAGGTCGTCGGCGAGACCGTCGGTGACGAGGTCGAGCACGGCCACCCGTGCCCCGCGGGCGGCGAAGGCGCTCGCGGTGGCCAGACCGATACCGGACGCACCGCCGGTGACCGCGACGACGAGGCCGGCGAACTCGGCGGCGCTCATGCCTGCACCAGCGTCTGACGAGCGCGGCCGAGGCCGTCGATCTCGAGCTCGACGACGTCGCCCGCGCGGAGGTACGGCTCGTCGGGCAGGCCGAGGGCGACGCCGGCGGGGGTGCCGGTGTTCACGAGGTCTCCCGGCCGGAGCACCATGAACTGCGAGAGGTACCAGACGACGTGGGCGACGGAGAAGATCTGCGACGCGGTCGTGCCGTTCTGCCGCAGGGTGCCGTTCACTCGGAGCCGCAGACCGAGCGCTTGAGGATCCGCGATGTCGGCGGCGGGCACGAGGTCGGGGCCGAGAGGGTTGAAGGTCTCGCAGCTCTTGCCCTTGTCCCACTGTCCGCCGCGCTCGAGCTGGAACTCGCGCTCCGAGACGTCGTGCGAGACGACGAAACCGGCGACGTGCGCGAGAGCCTCGTCGGGGGAAGAGAGGTAGCGCGCTGTCGTGCCGATGACGACACCGAGCTCGACCTCCCAGTCGGTCTTGGTCGATCCGCGGGGGATGAGCACGTCGTCGAAGGGTCCGACGATGGTCGAGGGATCTTTCATGAAGACGACGGGCTCCGCCGGGACGGCGGCTCCCGTCTCGGCCGCGTGATCGTGGTAGTTCAGACCGATGCAGACGATCTTGCCGGGGGCGGCGATGGGGGCTCCGACGCGCCGTGCCTCGGCGTCGGCGAGGGGCGTCAGCTCGCCCCGCTCCGCGGCCGCCCGGGCGCGGGCGAGGCCGTCGGCGGCGAGGAAGGGGCCGTCGATGTCGGCGGTGAGCGGGCGCAGGTCGTACACGCCCCCGTCGTGGCGCAGGACGGGGATCTCGGCGCCGGGGTCGCCGAGGCGAGCGAAGGTCATGGGGTCTCCTTTGGGGTGGGAAGGGTCAGCGGGTCACGGGATCGGTGGATCCGGCGCTCGCGAGCTCGGATCGACGGATGCCGCCCTGCCAGTCGCCGGGGTGGAGGCAGGCGTACGCGCCGGCCACAGCCGCCGTGCGCAGACGGGTCGTCGCGTCGCTCGCGGCCACGCGCTCGGACAGATAGCCGGCGGCGAAGGCGTCGCCCGCACCGACGGTGTCGACGGGGGTGATGGGCACGGCGGGCACACGGTGCACCTCGCCGTCGATGACCGCGACGGCGCCGTCGCCGCCGAGGGTGACCATCGTCTCGGCGGGGCCGGCGGCTGACAGCGCGCGAGCGAGGTCCGCGGGGTCGACGTGCGGGTGCATCATCCGCGCCTCATCGTCGCTCGCGAAGAGGATGTCGGTGCGGGCGATGACGTGCGCGTAGGCGGCGATGGCCTCGGCGTGGCCCCAGAGCCGGCTGCGATGGTTGATCGCGAACGACACGAACGCGCCGACCTCGCGCGCCCGGTCGACGGCGACGACCACCGTCTCGCGCGCCGATGCCGACAGAGCCAGCGTGACACCCGTCACGTGCAGGATGTCGCCCGCCCGGAGCGGCAGGTCGTCGAGGTCGGCGGGCTCGAGCCGGCTTCCCGCGCTCCCTCGACGGTAGTAGTCCACCGTGGTCGCCCCGGCGCGCGGCGTCGACTTCAGCATCAGCCCGGTCGGCGCCTCGGCGTCGATGCGGGCGCGCACGTCGACCCCCTCGGAGCGCAGGTCGCCGACGACGCGTCGTCCCAGGGCGTCGTCGCCGACCCGCCCCAGCCAGGTCACGCCGACACCGAGGCGCGAGAGTCCGATGGCGGTGTTGCCCTCGGCTCCGCCGGTGGCGACGTGGGCCTCGGACGTGTGCTCCCAGCCGCCGACGCCGTCGCCGAGGACCAGCCCCATGCTCTCGCCGAGAGTGACGACGCGGCTCATCGGGCGGCCCGCGCGGCGTCGCGGATGCGCGCGCACTCCGCTGCCGCGGCCGTGATCGTGTCGACGTCGCCTCGGGCGATCGCGTCGCGGGGCACCATCCAGCTCCCGCTCGCGGCGAGCACCCACGACCGGCGCAGGTAGTCGCCGAGGCTGTCCGGAGACACGCCGCCGCTCGGGACGAACCGCATATCGGGGAACGGCCCGTGCAGCGCGTCGAGGTAGCCCGCGCCGCCGAGGTGCCCGGCCGGGAAGATTTTCACGTCCGTGAACCCGTCGCCGAGAGCGCGCTGCACCTCCGTCGGCGTCGCCACCCCCGGCACGACGGCGACCCCGCCCCCACGCAGACGGTCGGCGACGGCGGGGTCGTATCCCGGCGTGACGGCGAATCGGGCGCCCGCGTCGATCGCGGCATCCGCCTGCGCGACCGTCAGCACGGTCCCGGCCCCGGCGAGGAACCCGTCGACGTCGGCGGCCGCGGCGATCGCCGCGAGGCCTGCGGGGGTGCGCAGGGTGAACTCGGCGCACGCGACACCCCCGTCGCGCAACGCGACGGCCAGGTCACGCGCTCGCCCCGCGTCGTCGAGCACGACGACGGGAACGATGCCGATGTCTGCGATCAGGGCGGGGATCTCGGATGCCACGGTCGTCATCGTCCGAGCCATCCCCCGTCGACCGGCAGGGTGATGCCCGAGACGTAGTCCGAGGCGCGCGACGAGAGGAACACCGTCGCTCCCGCAAGGTCGGAGGCCTCGCCCCACCGTCCCGCGGGGATGCGGTCGAGGATCGCCGTCGATCTCGCGGAGTCGGCGCGCAGCGCCTCGGTGTTGTCGGTCGCGATGTACCCCGGAGCGATCGCGTTGACGGTGACGCCCTTCGCGGTCCACTCGTTCGCGAGGGCCTTGGTGAGGCCGGCGATACCGGACTTGGCCGCGGTGTACCCGGGGACGTTGATGCCGCCCTGGAAGCTCAGCAACGACGCGGTGAAGATGATCTTCCCCCGGCCGCGCGCGAGCATCTGCTGCGCGACGGCCTGGGTGAGGCGGAACGGGCTGCTGAGGTTGATCTGTACGACACGGTCCCACGCGTCGAGCGGGTGCTCCGCAGCCGGAGCGCGCTCGATGGTGCCGGCGTTGTTGACGAGGATGTCGATGTGGCGCTCCGCGAGATCCGCACCGAGCGCGTCGACGGCCGACGGGTCGCCGAAGTCGCACGCGATTCCGGTGAACGAGCGACCGAGAGCCGTGACGCCGCGCTCGATGTCGCTGCCCGAGGACGTCTGCGAGGCGCTCACCCCGATGATGTCGGCCCCCGCCTCGGCGAGACCGAGCGCCATGGCGAAGCCGATGCCCCGGCGCGCACCGGTGACCACGGCCGTGGTTCCCTCGAGGGAGAAGATCCCGCTCATGCCTGGCCCCCCACGTCGACGAGGATCTTCATGGCGCGGCCGGCCTCGAGGTCGGCGAACGCCTCGGCGGTCGCGCTCAGCGGCACGATGCGCGTGATGAGGAGGTCGGTCGGGATGACGCCGTCGGCGACGAGCTCGACAGCGGTCTCGAAGTCAGGGCGTTGATACACGCGTGCGCCGAGCAGGCGCAGCTCGCGCCAGAACATGCGCTGCAGATCGACCTCGCGGGGAGTGGGGTGGATCGCGACGACCACGATCGTGCCGCGCACCTTCGCCAGACCCGTGGCGCCGCGCACGGCCGCGGCGGCACCCGAGACTTCGAAGACCACGTCGGCTCCGGCTCCCTCGGTCCATTCCTCGACGACCGCGACCTGGTCGCGCTCGCGGGGATCGAGGGTCGAGAAACCGAGCCCCTCGATCTGCGCGCGACGCTTCTCGTCGAGCTCGATGACGAGCACCTCGGCGCCGACGTGGCGCGCGACGCACGCGATGAGCACGCCGATCGGGCCGCCGCCGATGACGACCGCCTTGTCGCCGGGGGCGAGCTCCGCTCGCCGTACGTCGTGCACGGCGACGGCGACGGGCTCGACGAGCGCGGCGTGGTCGAGCGCGATGCCCTCGGGCAGGCGCACGAGCGTCTCGGCGGGCACGTTCCACAGCCCCTGCAGAGAGCCGGGGGAGTCGATCCCGATGAAGTCGAGGTTCTGGCAGATGTGCTGATCTCCCGCACGGCACGCGGGACACGTGCCGTCCCACGCGAGGGGCATGACCGTCACGCCGTCGCCGAGGTTCCAGCCCTCGACGCCCTCGCCGAGGGCGGCGATCGTGCCGCTCATCTCGTGACCGAAGACGAGGGGGGTCGAGACCCGCGCGTCCATCGAGCCGTGCAGGATGTGCAGGTCGGTTCCGCAGAGGCCCGTGTAGGCCACGCGGATCTGGACCTGGCCCGGTGCGGGAGGTGCGGCTTCCGCCTCCACCACGTCGATCGTGTGATCGCCCACGTAGGTCGCTGTCAGCATTGACTCTCCAAAGGTCGGATGAATTCTCCGGTCCATCATGCCTCACAAATCGTCATATGTCTTGGTTGCGCTGCTCCGACCCTCTCGATACGGTGAGCAAACGATTGATCACGGGCGTTTGATCACGCCGACACCCTCGACGCGGAGGAACACATTTCATGGCGGAACACATCATCAGACCCTTGGACGGTCTCCTCGTGCTCGACTTCAGCCAGTTCCTGGCCGGCCCCGTCGCGGCGCTCCGCCTCGCCGACCTGGGAGCGCGCGTCATCAAGATCGAACGACCCGGAGTCGGCGACATCGGCCGCACCCTGGCCTTCGCCGGCCGTGCGATCGACGGCGACACCGTGTCGTTCCACGCGATGAACCGCAACAAGGAGTCGGTCACCGCCGACCTGAAGAACCCCGACGACCTCGCCTACGTGCGCGAGCTCGTCGCCCGGGCCGACGTCGTGATCCAGAACTTCCGCCCCGGCGTGATGGAGCGGATCGGTCTCGACTACGCCTCCGTCAAAGAGCTCAACCCGTCGATCGTCTACGCGAGCGCGAGCGGTTACGGCGACGAGGGGCCGTGGCGGGGCCGCCCCGGGCAGGACCTGCTCGCGCAGTCGATCGCGGGCCTGCCCTGGCTCAGCGGGTCGCGTCACGACGGCCCCGTCCCCCTCGGCCTCTCGATCGCCGACCACCTCTTGAGCTGTCACATCGCCCAGGGGGTGACCGCCCTTCTCGTCCGGCGCTTCCGCACGGGGGAGGGGGGTCTGGTGCAGTCGAGCCTGCTCGAGGCGGTGCTCGACCTGCAGTTCGAGCTGCTCAGTACCAAGCTCAACGACGACACGATCCAGGTGCAGCGCCACGGCGAGCACTCCGCGCACGCGTTCCTCGCTGCTCCCTACGGCACCTACCCGACGAGCGACGGCTACCTTGCTCTCGCGATGAACCCGATCCCCGACCTCGGCAGACTCCTCGACCTCCCCGCCCTGGAGGCGCTGACCGATCCGCGCGACGCGTGGGACCGTCAGGAGGAGATCGAGGGGATCCTCGCCGCGCGCTTCGCCACCGACACGACGGTGCATTGGCTCGGCATCCTGGATGCCGCGGACGTCTGGTGCGCGCCGGTCCTGACACTCGACGAGCTGCTGGCCTCGGAGGGGTTCGCCGCGATCGACATGACTCAGGAGGTCGCTCGCCGCGGGACGACGATCGCGACCACGAGGAGCCCCCTGCGCATCGACGGGCAGGTCCTGCGCAGCGACAAGGCCGCGCCATTGCTGGGCGAGGACGACGACCGTGTCCGCGCCGAGTTCCCCCCTCGTTCCGCGGGCGCGCCGGTCGGGGCCGCTGCGGCGGGGGCCCACGGCGGCGACGGGGAGGTGCGGGTATGAGCGTCGTGCTGCGGGGAATCACGTGGGAGCACGCCCGCGGATACGGGAGTGTCGCCTCCGCGGCTGTCGCCTCCCGCGCCGTCGTCCCCGACGTCGAGGTGCGGTGGGAGCACCGCTCGCTGCAGGCGTTCGCCGATCAGTCGCTCGAGGAACTGGTGCGCGCCTACGATCTGCTCGTCATCGATCACCCGCACATCCCGCACGCGGCCGAGGCGGGTCTGTTCGCGCGGCTCGACGGCACCGGGCACGACGACGAGCTCGCGGTCCTCGCGACGCAGTCGGTCGGCCGGTCGCACGCCTCGTACGCGCACGCCGGGGGGCAGTGGGGTCTCGCGACGGACGCCGCCGCCCAGGTCGCCGCGTACCGCCCCGACCTCCTCGCCGACCCGCCCCGCGATTGGCCGGGCGTGCTCGCCCTCGCCGAGGAAGGGCGGGTGCTCTGGCCGTACAAACCGGTCGACGCCTACTCGAGCCTCATCACCGTCGCAGCCGGAAACGGCGAGGACGCCCTGCGCACCCCGGGGGTCTTCCTCTCGCGCGCCGCTCTCGGCGAGGCGATGGAGACGCTGCGGGCCCTGGCCCGGGCCGTCCCCGCGGAGTGCGCCGGGTGGAACCCCATCCAGACGGCGGACGCGCTCAGCCAGGGCGACCGGTTCTGTTACGCGCCGCTGCTCTTCGGCTACACGAACTACAGTCGCGCGGGCTTCCGGCCCCACCGCTTGCGCTACATCGACATCCCGGCATCCCGTCGTGGGGTCCACGGCTCGCTGCTGGGCGGAGCCGGCGTCGCGGTCTCGGCGCGAACGGCGCACGCCGCCGAGGCGATCGCCCACGCGTTCTGGCTCGCCTCGGCCGAGGTGCAGGCGGGTGCCTACTTCGACGGCGGAGGGCAGCCGGGCAACGCCGTGGCATGGGACGACGAGCACACCAACGCCGAGACCCTCGACTTCTTCCGCGCGACGCGCGCGACGCTGGAGGGCGCGTATCTCCGGCCGCGGTGGACGAGCTACATCGAGGTGCAGAACGCCCTGTCGCCGCTGGTGACGGCGGCGCTGTGCGGAGACCTGGACGACGACGAGCTCTGCGCGCGACTGGATGCGGGCGTACGCGCCCACGAGGAGGACCGATGAGGACGACCGAACGCTGGTTCGAGGATCACGAGGTCGGTGAGCTCCGCGAGACGACGGGCCGCACGATCACCGAGGCCGACATCGTGCTCCATGCCGGCCAGACCGGCGACTTCTTCCCGCACCACATGGATGCCGAGTGGATGGCGACGCAGCCCGCCGGTCAGCGGATCGCCCACGGGACGCTCGTGCTCTCGGTTGCCGTGGGGATGACGGCGGGCGACATCAACCCGCAGTCGATGAGCTACGGCTATGACCGGATCCGCTTCATCCGTCCGGTCTTCATCGGCGACACGCTGAGGGTGACGGCCGAGATCGTCGCCCTGCGCCCGCACGCCACGACCCCGGATGCCGCGGGCTACATCGATGAGCTCGTCACGGTGCGCAATCAGCGCGGCGAGACGGTCATGGTGCTCACCCACGTGTACCTCGTGAATCGTCGGGGCGTCGTCGCCGAGTCGCCCGCGGCGTGAGGGTGTGAACCGCGTCGTCCCTACACTGGGCGGATGGTCAGGCTCAGCGATGTCGCCGCGCGTGCCGGAGTGTCGGTGTCGGCGGTGTCGCGCGTGCTCAGCGACGCCCCGCACACGCGCGTCAGCGAGAACACCCGCCGGCGCATCCAGGAGGCTGCCGCCGAGCTCGGCTATCGCCCCAACTTCGCGGCTCGTGCGCTGAAGTCCGCGCGGACGAACGTCGTCGGTCTCGTCGTCCCCGATGTCACGAATGCGATCTTCACCGACCTGCTCCGCGGCGTCGAAGACGAGGCGTACCGGCAGGGGTACGTCGTGCTGCTGGCTCGCGCCGACGGCTTGCCCGAGGGGGTGGACGTCATCGGGCGGTTAATCGGCGAGGGACGCGTCGACGGCCTTCTCGTCCAGGTGGGCGACGGCAGCGACGCCGACGACATCGACCGGCTGATCTCCTCGCGCCTCCCGGTGGTCTTCGTGAACTCCATCCATCCCGAAGGGGTCGGCTCCGTCGTCCTGGACGACGAGGAGGGCATGCGCATCGCGACGGCGCACCTCATCGGCCTCGGTCACCGTCGTATCGCGCTGATCAACGGGGTGTCGTCCTCCGACACGGCGCGACGGCGCGAGACGGGATTCCGGCGGGCCCTCGCGGACGCAGGCCTCGCCGTCGACGACGATCGCATCACCCGCCGGGGCTACGAACCGCGGCAGGGTGCCGAAGCGCTGGGGGAGCTCTGGGAGCGGCACGAGCGACCGACCGCCGTGGTCGTCGCCAACATCAACGCGGCCTACGGGGTGCTCGCCGAAGCCCGTCGCCGCGACGTCGTCGTGCCGACCGACCTGTCGGTCGTGGCGATGCACGATGCCTGGACGGCTGAGCACTCGTGGCCACCCCTCACGACGGTACGGATGCCGTTGCGCGAGCTGGGGGCCACGGCGCTGCGCGCGGTGGTCGAGAACATCTCGTCCGGGGTGACGGCAGACGCCGTGGTGCACGATCCCGCCCCCGTCCTCGTCGAGCGCGCATCGACGGCGCCCCGAAAGACCTGATCTTTCCGGGCTATAGGGCGCCTGCTCGCGCGCAGGGACCTCTTAAATCTCTCAGTCATCAGATGAATCTGTTGTAGGCTGACGGGGAAGAAGGAGGCTCCATGCGCACTCGTGCACTGCGGCACGGACTGCTGCTCACCGAGACCGGTCTCGGGGCGGCACAACTCGGCAATCTCTACCGCGAAACGACCGAGGTCGAGGTGGATGAGACCGTCGACACCGCCTGGGACGGTGGCATCCGGTACTTCGACACCGCTCCGCACTATGGTCTGGGGCTGTCGGAGCGCCGTCTGGGGGAGCGCCTGCGCACCCGCCCGCGAGACGAGTTCGTCATCTCCACGAAGGTCGGACGCGTGCTCGAGGCGAGCCCCGAGACCGCGCACCTCCGCGACGACGACGGATTCGACGTCCCGCGAGACGTCGTACGGCGATGGGACTTCAGCCGCGACGGCATCCTCCGCTCCGTCGAGGACTCCCTGAAGCGCACGGGGCTCGACCGCTTCGACATCCTCTACCTGCACGACCCCGACGATCACTTCGAACAAGCGTCGACCGAGGGCATCGGCGCCCTCATCGAGCTGCGCGAACAGGGCGTTGTCTCCGCCGTCGGCGCTGGCATGAACGCGGCAGATCCGCTCGCCGAGCTCATCCGGCGCGCTGACATCGACGTCGTGATGTGCGCCGGGCGATACACCCTGCTCGACGACTCCGCGGCCGCCGAACTGCTGCCGCTCGCGCAGGAGCACGGTGTCGGGGTGGTGGCTGCCGGCGTCTTCAACTCCGGGCTCCTCAGCGCCCCGCGGCCTCCCGCCGATGCGACCTACGACTATCAACCCGCGCCGCCCGAGATGCTCGCCCGCGCACACGCCATCGCCGACGTCAGCGAGCGCCACGGCGTCACCCTGCCCGACGTGGCGGTCGCCTTCGCCCTGCGCCACCCCGCCGTCGTGTCGGTCGTCCTCGGCGCGCGCGGGCGTCGCCAGGTGACGCAGAACCTCGAGCGAGCCCTCACCCCCATTCCCGACGACCTCTGGCGCGACCTCGCCGAGAACGACCTCATCTCCAAGGAAGACGTATGACCACCATCACCGCTGTCACCGCGCACGACGTGCGCTTCCCCACGTCGCTGAGCATGGACGGCTCGGACGCCATGAACAAGGACGGCGACTACTCCGCCGCCTATGTCGTCGTCCACACCGACGACCCCGAGCTGAAGGGCTACGGGTTCACGTTCACGATCGGCCGCGGCAACGACCTGTGCGTGGAGGCGGCGCGTCAGCGTGGACTGCCGCTCATCGGACGCTCGGTCGAAGACGCCGTCGCCGACCTGGGCGGGGTGTACCGCGACCTCGCGTCCGACTCGCAGCTGCGCTGGCTGGGCCCTGAGAAAGGTGTCGTCCACCTCGGCATGGCCGCGGTCATGAACGCGATGTGGGACCTCGCCGCCCGGGTCGCGCGGAAGCCGCTCTGGCGACTGCTCGCCGACATGACGCCCGAAGAGCTCGTCGACGTCGCCGACCTCCGCTACCTCTCCGATGCGCTGACGCGGGAGGAAGCCATCGGCATCCTGACCGACCTCGCCCCCACCCGCGCCGCCCGCATCGCCGAGCTCGAGGGACGCGGTGGCTACCCCTGCTACACCACGAGCGCCGGCTGGCTCGGCTACAGCGACGACAAGCTGCGCCGCCTGCTGCAGGAAGCCGTGGATGAGGGCTACCGGCACGTCAAGCTCAAGGTGGGGGCGAGCCTCGACGACGACGTCCGGCGCCTCCGCATCGCGCGAGAGGTCATCGGGTGGGATGCCAACCTCATGATCGACGCGAACCAGGTCTGGGACGTGCCCGAGGCCATCGAGTGGATGAGCCACCTCGCCGAGTTCAAGCCGCTGTGGATCGAGGAGCCGACGAGCCCCGATGACGTGCTCGGTCACGCGGCGGTCCGCCGCGCTGTCGCCCCGATCGGTGTCGCCACCGGTGAGCACGGCATGAACCGCGTGTTGTTCAAGCAGATGTTCCAAGCGGAAGCCATCGACTTCTGCCAGCTCGACTCCGCGCGCCTCGCGAGCGTCAATGAGATCATCGCGGTGTACCTCATGGCGGCGAAGTTCGGCGTACCGGTGTGCCCGCACGCGGGCGGCGTCGGTCTGTGCGAACTCGTGCAGCACCTGTCGATCTTCGACTTCGTCTGCGTGTCGGGGACACTCGAGAACCGCGTGACCGAGTTCGTCGATCACCTGCACGAGCACTTCGTCGACCCGTGCATCGTCGAGAACGGCGCGTACGTCCTGCCCTCGTTGCCCGGCTACAGCGCTGAAATGCACGACGACTCGGTCGCCGAGTACTCGTTCCCCGAGGGCGCGTACTGGGCGAGCCGGTGACGACTACTGGGCTTCGGGGTCTTCGTCGGCGTGAGCGGCGCTGAACTCCTCGACGCCCAGCAGATGTACCTGCATGCGGATGCGAGCCCGGGCGGGGTCACGACGGACGAGTTCGTCGAGGATCGCCCGGTGCTCGGCCTGCGTCTCGCGCACCGATCCGCGGTGCGTGATGGCGCGCCAGAGGCGGGCGCGGAACGTGCGTCCGACGAGCGTGTCGATGATCGCCGCGAGCGCGGGGTTGCCGCTGGCCCGGGCGATGATGCGGTGGAACTCGGTGTCGGCGTCGATGAAGCCCTCGAGGTCCATGTCGGGGTCGTTCTGCAGGATCGTGTCGACGACCCCGAGCGTGCGGTCCAGTTGCGCCAGCTCTTCGTCGGTGAGGCGCGTCGCGGCCAGTGACACCGTCTCGGCCTCGAGCATGCGTCGCACGGCGAGCAGGTCGGCCGCGTGCGCCGGCTGCTGGAGGTCGGCGAGGAAGCCCAGAGGGCTGAGCAAGGTGCGCGGGTCGAGGGCCGTGACGTACGTCCCGTCGCCCTGGCGCGTCTCGAGGACGCCCAGGGTGGCCAGGGCACGGACACCCTCGCGCAGCGACCCGCGCGAGACGCCCAGCTGCGCGGCGAGGTCTTTCTCGATCGGCAGACGCGAACCGGGGCCGAGCTCGCCGCGGGTCAGCATCGCCTTGATGCCGTCGATGACGACGTCCGTCTGGGAACGCGGTACGGAGACGAAGTCGTCGGTCATGGCGGTCAGTCTACGGACTGGCATGATTCATCGGAGGAATTCCCGTGATTCGTCCGTTTTCGTCGTCAATCGGGGTTGAAACCTCCGATGATGTAAGTCCCCACGCCCTCGAGGAGGCCCGCATGACCTTTCCCATGATCGACGCCCACCAGCACGTGTGGGACCCGTCCCGTGCAGAGTACGACTGGCTCGGGCCAGAGGCCGCCCCCATCGACGGAGTCATGACCTTCACCGACCTGGCGCCCGAGCTCCGTGCCGCCGGCGTCGACTACACCGTCCAGGTGCAGTCGGCCGACAATCCCGAAGACACCGAGCTCATGCGCGAGTCCGCCGCCGCGCACGCGGAGGTCGCCGGCATCGTCGGGTACGCCCCGCTCCACGATCCCGAGGCCACCGAGCGCACGCTCGCATCGTGGGAGGGGGATCTCCTGATGGTCGGGGTGCGCACCCTCATCCACAATCAGGCCGACCCCGATTGGCTGTTGCGTCCTGACGTGGATGCCTCTCTCGGGATGCTCGAGGAGCGGGGCCTCCCGTTCGACGTGGTCGCGGTCCTCCCGCGCCACGTCGAGATCATCCCCCTCGTCGCTGAGCGTCACCCGCGCCTGCGCCTGGTGATCGATCACCTGGCGAAGCCTCCGATCGGCGTGAGCGATGGCGAGGAGTGGAGTCGTCTGATGAGTGTCGCGGCGCAGAACGAGAACGTCTTCGCGAAGGTGAGCGGACTCTACTCGGCGACGGACGACAGCTCCGCGTGGACCACCGATCAGATCAGGCCGTTCGTCGACCGGGCGCTGGAGATGTTCGGTCCGCAGCGCCTGATGTACGGCGGCGACTGGCCGATCTCCGTGCTCTCCGGCGGCTACACCCGCGTGTGGCAGGGTCTGCGGCCGCTCTTCGACGCGCTGGACACCGACGCGCGGGAGCGCGTTCTCGGGCGGACGGCCGCGGAGTTCTACCGCCTGGACACACGCCGTCTCGGGCTGGCGGGCTGAGCGGGCGCAGAATCCTCGAAATTCTCTGGAATCTGCAATTCATCTGATGTATCGTCGTGGACAGCCCGACCCTCTCGGATCAGATCCCTACGCAAACGTTTGATCATAGGGGAGTTGCGGGATAACGTTTGACCAATCCGACCGGGGCGTCACAACTCCCGATCAGCCGGTCGGAGCGGCCGTTCACACGAAGGAGTGTCAATGAAGACCACACGCATGCTCGCGGCGAGTGCGGCGGTCGCCGTCGCCGCCCTCGCCCTCGCCGGGTGTTCGGGCGACGCGACGGGCGGGGCCCCGCAGGCGCAGACCGACTCGGGCGGGAAGATCACGGTGTGGGTCGACCCGCCCCGTGTTCCCGCAGCCGAGGCCTTCCAGAAGGCGTACCCCGACATCCCCATCGACGTGGTGCAGATCGACGGCACGGTCGGGGGCAAGACCGTCAAGCAGTCGTTCGCGAACTTCGACGCGGCCGGGTCGGGGTGGCCCGACGCCATCTTCTTCCCCTCGAACGACGACATCGCCTGGGCGACGAACTCGACGAGCAACTACGCCGCCGACCTCACCGACATCATGGCCGACACCATCGAAGGGTACGACCCCGCCGTGCTGTCGTTCTGCGACATCGACGGCAAGATCCGGTGCCTGCGCAACGACGCGGCGCCCGACGTCTTCTGGTACAACAAGGCCTTCTTCGAAGAGAACGGCTACACGCTGCCCACGACGTGGGAGGAGTACGGCGACCTGGCCGTGAAGATCGCCGCCGAGCACCCCGGCAAGATCAGTGGTTTCCTCGGTGACGCGTACGCGATCAACCGGTACCTGCAGGCCTCGGGCTGCCCGACCAACGACCGCGTGTCCGAGAGCGAAGCGCACATCGACCTCTCCGACCCGACCTGCACGCGCGCCACGGAACTGCTCGACAAGATGTACACGGGCAAGGCGCTCAGCACCCAGGGCATCTTCGACGGCGACGCTGCGACCGAGGGTCAGAACCTCGTGATGAGCCCCGGAGCGGCATGGTGGGGCAACTACCTCTTCCGCGACACGTGGAAGATCCCCGCGGGTCAGATGACGGCGGCCGCCCCGCTGCCGTGGAGCGGTGAGTCGAAGCCCTCGACGGGCAACGAGGGCGGTGGCCTGTGGGGCGCGTCCTCGCACATCACCGGCACGCAGCTCGAGAACACCCTGACCTTCATGAAATTCGTCGCCACCGACCCGCGCTGGCAGGTCGACCTGAGCACCGGTCTTCCCGGCTACGGCCCCGTCCAGGACCAGTGGCTCGCGAAGCTCGAGGCCGACAAGTACTTCGCGGACGTCGCCACCACGCAGGCCTCCTTCAAGTCCGCCCTGAGCGAGGTGCAGCCCTACTCGTACATGCTGTACGACACGGGTTCGGTGTGGACTGAGACGGTCAGCCCGACGCTCATCTCGGGTGGCAGCGTGACGGACGCGATCACGAAGTTCGGCGACGAACTGGTGAACCAGGCCAAGTCGGTCGGCTACACCGTCAACTGAGCACGCGGCCAGGGCGTCGGTGAGAACCGACGCCCTGGCCCCTGCTTTCCCCGGAACCCGATTCCCCAGGAAGAAGTCATGACCGTCACCGCCACAGAAACGCTCACTACCGCCGAGCGCCGCGGGGCCCTGCCACGCCGCCCCTCGGGGCGTCGGCGCGCCCCCCATCGTGTCGAGGCTCGCGGGGCCTGGATCCTCATGGCGCCCTACGCGATCCTGTTCCTGGTCGCCGCCGCCATCCCCATCGGCTACGCCTTCTGGATCTCGCTGCAGAAGGCGCCGACGATGGTCAACCCGAAGTCCGGGTTCGGCGGTCTGGACGCCTACATCACCGCGGTCTCCGACTTCCGCTTCTTCGACACCTTCATCAACATCTTCACCGTCATGCTGGTGTGGCTCCCCCTGATGATCGTCGGCATCGTGGGGCTCGCTCTGCTCGTGCACGCCAGCCCCGGCCGCTTCGGCGGCGCGATGCGCTTCGTCTACTTCCTCCCCGGAGCCCTCGCCGGCATCGCGAACTTCGTGCTCTGGGTGTACCTGCTGAACCCCTCGATCTCCCCGATCGCCTTCCTCTGGCAGGGCATGGGCGTGAACAACCTCAAAGAGGTCACCACCACCGAGAACCTGCCGTGGATCCTGACCGCGATGCTCTTCTTCCAGGGCGTCGGCACGTGGATCGTCATCGTCAACGGCGGCCTGAACGGCATCGCCGAAGAGGTCTTCGAGGCCGCGAAGATCGACGGGGCGAACGCCTGGCAACTGGCGTGGAGCATCAAGCTGCCCCTCATCCGGCCGTGGATCGGCTACGCCGCGTTGATGAACCTCGCCTACGGCTTCCAGCTCTTCCTCGAGCCCTACCTGCTGCGGCAGATCTCCTCGGGATCCGTGGATGCCGAATGGGCGCCCACCCAGCTCGGGTACGCGTTCGCATTCACCAACCGCAACTTCCCCGCCGCGGCGGCGATGTCGATCATCCTGCTCGTCATCACGCTCGCGATCGGCATGTTCATCGTGTTCAAGAGCGGCCTGTTCGGCGAAGAGGAGAAGTCCCGATGAGCGTCGCAACCCGCACCCCGTCCGGCAACAAGGCGCCGTCCACCCGATGGAGCGTCGGACGCGTCTCGCGCGTGACCGTGATGCTCGTCGTCGCCGCGATGTTCGTCATTCCCATCGTCGGCTTCATCGCCATGGCCTTTCGCGACCAGGACAACGTCGCGGCCGGCACCGACGGCTTCCTCGGCCTCGGCGGACTCTCGTGGGACCACGCCGTCTACAGCTGGTCGCAGATCACCGGCTTCGGCCCGTCGGGCGGAGGGCTGTTCCAGCGGTGGATCGTCAACTCCCTCATCCTCGCGGTGGCCGGCGGCATCCTGGCTCTGGCCGCGGCGCTGCCCGCGGGTTACGCCCTCGCCCGACTGCGCTTCCGGTGGCGCAAGGCCTGGCTGTTCGCGACCCTGCTGGCGATGGTCATGCCGAACACGGTCCTGGTCATCCCGCTGTTCCTCGAGGTCAACGCGATCGGAGCGGTGGGGCAGCTGTGGCCTGTCGCGGTCATCATGGGCTTCTTCCCGTTCGGGGTGTACCTCAGCTACATCCACTTCATGACGACGATGCCGCCCGAGCTCGTCGAGGCCGCCCGCATCGACGGCCTCGGCGAGCTGGCGATCTTCTTCAAGATCGGCCTGCCCATCTCGAAGCAGGCGATCGCGCTCGTGGCGTTCTTCTCCTTCGTGGCGAACTGGACGAACTTCTTCCTGCCGCTCGCCCTGCTGACCTCGAACCAGCAGAACAAGACGATCTCGATCGGCATCCAGGAGCTCATCGGTGCCAGCCCGTTGTTCAACGCCACGGTGGCCGCCGGTCTCGACGTGAAGCTCTACATGCCTCAGCTCGCGCTCGCGACCGTCATCTCGATGATCCCGCTGCTGATCGTGTTCATCGGGGCGCAGCGCTTCCTCGTGCGCGGGCAGACCGTCGGCGCGGTCAAGGGCTGAGCGCATGGAGGACCGACCAGAGTCGCACCCCGCGGCGGCATACACCGTCCGGCCGGCGGAGCATCCGCGACCGATCGTGATCATCGGTACCGGCGGCATCGTCAAAGACGCCCACCTGCCGGCGTACCGCAAAGCGGGGCTCCCCGTCTGGGGACTCGTGAACCGCACGGTCGCGCGCGCCCAGGCGCTCGCCGACGAGTACGGCATCGACCACGTCTTCGGCACGGTCGCCGAGGCCGTCGCGGAAGCGCCGGCCGACGCCGTGTACGACATCGCGCTCATGCCGGAGCAGTACCTCGACGCTCTCGAGGCGCTGCCCGACGGTGCGGCGGTGCTCATCCAGAAGCCGCTCGGTCACTCCCTCGACGAGGGGATCGCCCTGCGGGAGGTCTGCCGGCGGAAGGGCCTCGTCGCCGCCGTCAACACGCAGCTGCGTTTCGCGCCGTACATCGCCGAGGCCCGTCGTCTGATCGCCGAGGGAGTCATCGGCGAGGTGTACGACATGCAGGTCCGCGTCGCCGTCGACACCCCGTGGCATCTCTTCCCGCATGTCTTCGGACTCGCCCGTCTCGAGATCACGATGCACAGCGTGCACTACCTCGACCTGGTGCGCTCGTTCTTCGGCGACCCCGACTCCATCAGCGCGGTGACGGTGCGGCATCCGGAGAAGACCGACGTGGCGACCACCCGCTCGACGATCCTCCTCCGCTATCGCGATCGTCCGCTCCGGGTCACCGTGAGCACGAATCACGACCACGCGTTCGGTCCCGGCCACGAGGAGAGCTTCGTGCAGTGGGAGGGGACGCGGGGCGCCATCCGGGCGCAGATGGGTCTACTGCTGGACTACCCCGACGGGGGACCCGACCGTCTCGAGATGGTGCTGCTCGACGAGAAGGATGCCGGATGGACACCGGTGCCGTTCGAGGGCTCGTGGTTTCCGGATGCGTTCATCGGCTCGATGGGTGCCGTACAGCGGTTCGTCGAGGGGACGGTGCCGACACTGCCGACCTCGGTCGAGGACGTCCTGCACACCATGGCCGTCGTCGAGGCCGCCTACGCGTCCGAGGATCACGAGGGCATCCCCGTGATCGTGCCCGACCCCCAGGAGAACGAATGAGAAGGTTCGCATCCGTCATCGGCGTCTCACCCGAGAACCGCGACGAGTACGAGCGGTACCACGCCGCGGTCTGGCCGGGGGTGCTCGCGCAGATCACCCGCAGCAACATCCGCAACTACTCGATCTACCGCTACGGCGAGTTGCTGTTCGCGTACTACGAGTACGTCGGCGACGACTACGAGGCCGACATGGCGGCGATGGCCGCCGACCCCGAGACCCAGCGCTGGTGGTCGGTGCAGGAGCCGCTGCAGAGCCCCGTGCCCGACCGGCACGAGGGCGAGTGGTGGCACGAGCTGCCGGAGATCTTCCACCTCGACTGAGCCGACGTCGCCCCCGGCGCGCGTTCTCGCCGGCGCGAACGCTCCGATGAGGTGCGCCGATGCCCGAGCGATCTTCGGGTACCGGGCGCGTCATCGCGAGGGTGTGCGCGGCAGCGCGTCGGGGATCAGCCGCGGGCGGCGCGATCGAACCGCATCGCGTAGGCCCGGGTGAACGCCGCCCCGCCGGGACCGCGCAGGGCGACGCGCAGGACGGACCTCTTCACGGCGTGCACCGGCGCCGGCGTGGCCCGTCCCAGCGCGGTGTTCAGCGCGGCGAGGCGCGCGGCGTGCCGCGCCGAGGCGAGTCGGTCCCGCTCCCACCGGTCGAGACCGTCGGGCGTGCCCGATCGGAGCCAGTCGGAGAGCAGGGGTGCGAGCGTCAGCGCGTCGAGCAGTCCGAGGTTCATCCCCTGGCCGCCGATCGGACTCACCTCGTGTGCGGCGTCGCCCACGACGATGACCCGTCCGCGGCGCAGCGCCGGGGCCACGGCCCGCCGCACACGGAACGTCGAGGCCGCGGGGATGTCGACGTCGAGTCCGAGACGCTCGTCGACGGCGCGGCGGAGGAACGCCGTGGCATCCGGGACCTCCGTCGTGCCGGCCCACGCGACGAGTCGACGGATGCCGTTCGGCAGGGGGAACGATTCGACGACCCCCGCGCGTTCCAGGTGAACGCGCGCGACAGGGCCACCGGGGGCGGCGACGTCGGCCATCGCGTAGCGGTCGGGGTACTGGTGGGTGCGGACGGCCCCCGCGCGGTACACGAGCTCGCGCCCCGCCCAGCCGGACGCCACGACGACGACGCGCGCGCGGATCTCCTCCTCACCGCCCGGACCGCTCGCGTGCACGCGCACGGACACGCCGTCGTCCACGATCGCCTCGGCGGCGACGCCGCGACGTACGCGGGGAGCGAGCCGGGTGAGCACGTCGACCGTGTCGGCCTGCGGGAGGGCTGCGACGTACGGGTGGCGCGCCCGGAGCCGGTCGAAGCGGATCGCCGCGAGGAGGCGGCCGTCAGCCCGCGCCTCGCCGCGCTCGATGCGGACGGCCCGCGCGAGGAGGCCGTCGGTCGCTCCGGAGGCCTCGAGGTGTGCCAGAGCGGGGGAATGGATGCCGATGGCCCGCGTGCCGCCGTCGATCCCGGGGCGCTTCTCGACGACGTCGACGTCGACACCGCGCGTGCGCAGATCCGCGGCGAGGGCGAGACCCACGGGACCCGCGCCCACGACGAGCACGTCACGCATCGCCCGCGCGCCCTCTCGTCGTGGCGAGGACACGGAACGGCGCGGGCGTCTCGACCCGCCAGGGCGGACCGAGGGTCGCGGCGAGTTCGGGAGCGCGGTAACTGCGGCGGATGGATCGCAGCCCGTCGACCCGCAGGAAGGTGCCGAGCGACAGCGGGGTGATGCCGACGGCGTACAGCCCGTAGGCGAGGCGTCCGCGGGCGATGTCGGCGTGCAGCACCGGTCCGCGCGAGAGGGAGACGGAGTCGTCGGCGAACCGGCGGAGTGCCTCGGCGTCGAGGTGGTGCAACACGTGGTTCGACAGCACGACATCGAAGCGCTCACCCGCCGCCAGCAGCTCGCGCGAGCCCTGTGCGACGAAGTGCACCCCCGGCCGCTCCCTCTGACGCGCCGCGTCGAGCGCGCGAGGGTCGGGGTCGGCGCCCACCCACTCGACGTCGAGCCCGTCGCGCGCGGCCAGGGTCGCGAGGCGGGCCAGCACATCCCCGCCGCCGCACCCGAGGTCGAGCACGCGAGCGGGGCGACCGAGCGCGCGCAGTTCGGGCCGCACGCGTCGGCGATACACCTGGCCCCATGCCGAGACAAGCCGGTTCACGAGCCCGAATCGACGGTAGGTCGCGGCCAGCGCGCGGGGGTCGCAGTCGGGGTCGTCCATCAGCTCGGACAGGGTCGTGTCGCGCTGCGCGAGGCCGGCGCGCGTCACGGGCGGCGCAGCGTCAGACGCGCCGCCTCCACGGTGAGACCCGGGCCGAACGCGAGCGCGGCGATCCTCTCGCCGTCGGTGCGCGCGGCATCGGCGAGGAGGTCTCTCAGGATGAACAACAGGGTCGCGCTCGACATGTTGCCGTGCGCGCGCAGCACCTCGCGCGAGGGCGCGAGGGCCGTGGCATCCAGGTCGAGGGCGTTCTCGACCCGGTCGAGGATGCTGCGACCGCCGGGATGCACGGCCCATGCGTCGATCTCGGCGAGGTCGCCGATCACATCGGCGGCGATCTCCACGATCTCGCGCCCGATGATGCGGGGGACTTCGGGGGTGAGGGTCATCTCGAAGCCCGAGTCGCCCACCGTCCACGCCATGTCTCGCTCTCCGTCGTCGGTGAGGTGTGTGGCGAAGCCGTCGAGATCGAGGCCGGGCGCGCCGATGTCGGCGGATGCCACGATCGCTGCCGCGGCTCCGTCGGCGAACACCGACGCGGCGACGATCTGATCGGGGTGCGACGAGGTCTGCCAGTGCAACGAGCACAGCTCCGCACACGCCACGAGCACGACCGCGGTGGGATCTGCGGTGACGATGCGCGCGGCCAGGCGGAGCGCCGGGATCGCTGCCGCACAGCCGATGAATCCGAGGTGGTAGCGCTCCGCCGTCGTCGGGAGGCCGAGATCGCGGACGAGATGGTAGTCGGGACCGGGGGCGAACATGCCCGTGCACGAGACGGTGACCACATGGGTGACCGCGTCGGCGGTGAACCCCGAACCGGCGATCGCGGCCCGTGAAGCCTCGGCGAACAGGGCCGGTGCGCTGCGACGGTACTCGTCGTTGCGGGCCCCGGTCGGAGGCATCAGGAGGGTGTCTCCGTCGCGCGCGTCGAGGCCGGTGCCGGCGCCTCCCGCGAGCTGTGGAAGGACGACGTGGCGGGTGTCGATCGCCGCCGCATCGAAGGCAGCACCCACCAGACGCTGCGCCTTGCGATCGAATCCGGGCTGCGCCGCGAAGAGATCGCGCAGGGTGGATTGGTCGACTCGCGTGTCGGGCAGGGCCGTGCCGATCGAGAGGATGCGCGCGGTCATGCCTCACTGTAGACACCGTTCTCACCCCCGGCGCCGGGGATGGTGCGGATCTCGCACGGCGTCTATGGTGCGGCGGGGATGCGACGCTTACGCCGCGAGCTCGTCCCGCATCAGAAGGCCCGAGATCGCGCCGCGGTAGTCCTCGACCATCCGCCGGCGATCGAGCTGCCCGCGGGCGCGGATCGCTGCCGAGCGCAGGCTGAGTCGGTTGCCGAGGGCGAGCTCCCACGCGCCCGCGATGTCGTCCGCGTCGCGCGTGGTGACCAGGCCGAACCCCTGGACGACACGCGCGGCATCGCCGACGTCGGTGGTCACGGGGATGGCTCCGGATGCCGCCCCCTCGGCCAGGCAGAGGGGGGACGCCTCCCCGAAGGCGCTGGTGAGCGCGACCACGTCTGCGGCGCGGTACAGCTGCGGCATGTCCTCGCGCAGGCCGAGAGCGTGCAGGCCCACATCGCCATCGACGCCGCTCTCCTCCACGAGCGAGACGAAGGCCGCATTGTCACGTGTCATTCCCGAGCCGCACATCACGTAGTGCGTCTCCGGGAAGCGCCGCGCATGCCGGGCCACCGCGGCGAG